>JBGUPU010000034.1:0-112509 GCA_045130475.1 Lachnospiraceae bacterium | reverse complement strand
ATGACTGTCGACATGATCGACCACAACTGTGAGTGTTTCAAAAAGCAGATGAGCCGCTTTATCGAGTTCGGACCCTACAAGGCGCTGATGGTCAATAATGCGGACTGGCTGCGCGACCTCAACTATATTGAGTTTATCCGTGATATCGGTGTACATTTCTCTGTCAACAACATGCTCCGCGCCAGATGCTATGAGCAGAGAATGGAGAAAGGCCTTTCCTTCCTCGAATTCAACTACATGATCATGCAGGCATACGATTTCCTCTGCCTCTACCAGAAATACGGCTGCAATATGCAGTTCGGCGGAGATGACCAGTGGAGCAACATGCTGGCCGGCACAGAGCTGATCCGCAAAAAGCTCGCCAAGGACGCCCATGCCATGACCATCACCCTGCTGCTCAACTCTGAGGGCAAGAAGATGGGCAAGACCGCAAAGGGAGCAGTCTGGCTTGATCCCGACAAGACTTCCCCTTACGATTTCTACCAGTACTGGAGAAATATCGGTGATGCTGACGTTCTCAAGTGCCTGCGCATGATGACCTTCCTGCCCCTCGAGCAGATCGACGAGATGGACAAGTGGGAGGGCGCCCAGCTCAATACAGCCAAGGAGATCCTGGCTCACGAGCTGACCACACTGGTACACGGCGAGGACGAGGCTGTCAAGGCTGAGAAAGGCGCAAAGGCCCTCTTTTCTGCGGGCGGTGCCGGCGATATGTCCAACGTTCCGGAAGTCCTTTTGACACAGGAGGAGCTGGAGGACGATGGAGTCAGTATCCTTACAGCTCTTGTAAAGAGCGGACTGGAGAAGTCCCGTTCCGACGCGCGCCGTGATGTCAAACAGGGCGGCGTCAGTGTCGACGGCAGCAAAGTGACTGATTTCAACATGGTCATCAGCAGGGAGAGCCTGGAGAAGGGCATCCTTTTACAGCGCGGCAAGAAGAGCTACAAGCGCCTGCGCGTGGAATGATCTTTGGAACAAGAGACAACAGATTAACAGACCGGCCGTGCCCTGGACCGCACGGCCGGCTCTGCGATTGTTTTTTCATAATCAGGCAGTTGTGGGAGACTGCCGGAAAGGAGGGCATATGAACGGTGCGGATGCTATGGTAAAAAGTCTGGCTGCGGAGGGTGTCGAGTATGTATTCGGCTATCCCGGTGTTGCGATCTGTCCATTTTATAACAGTATCCTTCAGACAGATATCCACACAGTTCTGATCCGTCAGGAGCAGTGCGCTGCGCACGCAGCCAGCGGCTATGCCCGTATTTCAGGAAAGGTCGGCGTGGCGGTTGTCACCAGCGGCCCCGGCGCGACAAATCTGATCACGGGAATTGCGACCGCGTTCGCGGACAGTATTCCCCTGGTATGTATCACCGGCCAGGTGGACAGCACAATGATGGGCAGCGATGTATTCCAGGAGGCGGATATTTCCGGCGCCTGCGAATCCTTTGTCAAATACAGTTACATTGTTCGCGATGCCGCTGACATTCCCAGGATTGTCAAGGAGGCTTTCTATATCGCCAATACCGGCCGCAGAGGCCCGGTCCTGATCGACCTGCCGATCGATATTCAGCAGCAGACGATCCGCCACTTCTCTTATCCCGAGAGTGTGAACCTGCGGACCTACAAACCCACATTGTCAGGCCATGCAGTGCAGATCAAAAAGGTCATCACCCAGCTCGAGCGCGCAAAGCGCCCGATCATCTGTGTGGGCGGCGGCGTCCATCTTAGCAATGCCTCTGAGGAAGTCATCCGTTTTATCAACAAAAATGAGATTCCCGCGGTCAGTACCATGATGGGCCTTTCCGCCATTCCCACCGAGCACCCGCTCTTCTACGGGATGGTGGGAAACAACGGCAAGCCCTACGGCAACCGCGCTATGAACAATGCTGACATGGTCATCATGGTCGGTGCCCGTGTTGCGGACCGCTCCATCAGCCAGCCCGATCTCATTATGGAGAACAAGATACTCGTGCACATTGACGTGGATCCCGCCGAGATCGGCAAGAATGCCGGTCCCACGATCCCGCTCGTCGGTGATATCAAGCATGTGTTCGATGAATTCAACAAGATAGATTTCCATGCGGACTATTCCGACTGGATCGACCAGCTCGACGGCTATAAGCACGATGCGCGCGATGCCAAGCGCCGCCGT
This sequence comes from Lachnospiraceae bacterium, assembly GCA_045130475.1. Classification (GTDB taxonomy): domain Bacteria; phylum Bacillota; class Clostridia; order Lachnospirales; family Lachnospiraceae; genus CAG-791. Next base: position 110,357 of record JBGUPU010000034.1, on the reverse strand, counting down.
ATGTTCCAGCGCGAGGAGGAGATCCTGGCGCACCAGAAAGACCTGACCGGCATCAACCCGGTGCAGTTTATCCGCCAGCTTTCCCTTGCCATGAAGGAAGATGCCGTCTATGTAGCGGATGTAGGACAGAACCAGATGTGGTCCTGCTCCAACTATATCGCCCGCGGCGGCCGCTTTATGACCAGCGGCGGCATGGGGACCATGGGCTATGCCCTTCCGGCGGCCATGGGCGCCAAGGTGGCGGCACCCGGCAGGCAGGTCGTGGCAGTGTGCGGTGACGGCGGCTTCCAGATGACCATGCAGGAACTGGCGACGATCACCCAGTATGATATTCCCGTCAAGCTTGTCATCCTCAAGAACACCGTGCTCGGTCTGGTCCGTCAGTATCAGCACTACAACTATAAAGACAGATATTCTGTTATCGACCTGGGTTTAAAACCGGATCTGTCCCTGATCGCGCAGGCATACGGGATCGGGTATCTGAAGCTCGACAACAGCAGGAAGACAGACAGCACGCTGGCGGCATTCCTCGCAGAAGATAAATCCATGATTCTCGAGGTGACTGTCGACCGCGACGAGCTCTGCTAGGCGGTCATGCATAAATGGAGCGGGGCAGTCTTTTTTCGTCCCCGCACGGCGCATTGCTAACGCGCAGAGGGAGGTTTACTGTTATGAAGAGAATATATTCCATTCTGGTCGAGAACCGCGCCGGTGTCCTCTGCAAGACTGCGGGCCTTTTCTGGCGCCGCTGCTTCAACATCGACTCGATCACGGTCGGTGAGACAGTCGACAGGGAAGTGTCCAGCATGGTCATCGTCAGTTCCGGCGACGAGAGGACCCTGGAACAGATAGAAAAACAGCTCAACAAAAAGCTGGATGTCATCAAGGTCAAGACCTTTGACGAATCGGAGAGCATCAACCGCGAGCTTCTGCTCGTGAAGATCAAATATAATCGGGGAAACCGCAGGGACATCATGGACAACTGCCAGATCATGGGTGCCCGCATCGTGGACATGTCCAGGAGTCAGATGATGATCGAGATGTGTGACACTCCGGAGAGGGTCGCCGTTTTCCTTGACACCCTGAAATCGGTCAGTATTGTTGAGATCACCCGCACCGGTGTCCTCGCCATGACCAAATGCAATGAACCGGTTTAATGGTTACCGCCGGATATTTGAGAAAAAATGTATACTTGTACACATTGACTTTAACGCGCTACAGCGCTATAATGGCGTGTATGTCATGATTTTGAGGTCTTGCATGCGTGTTATCAGCAGTTTGGAAGGAATCAACAGGAACAATGAGCACATCTGAAAATAATAAAGTCTTCAAAGTATTTCAGATTCTGGTCGACAATAACTCCGGTGTTCTGAGCCGGATCGCCGGACTGTTCTCGAGACGGGGATATAACATCGAGAGCATCACTGCAGGCGTGACTGCCGATCCTAACATCACCAGGATCACGATCATGACCTCCGGAGATGATGATATTATGGAACAGATCGAGAAGCAGGTGAGTAAGCTTGTCGATGTCCGTGACATTCATGAACTGAAACCCGAGGAGAGTGTCTACCGCGAACTGGCCATGATCAAGGTCCGCGCGGATGCATCCCAGAGAGAAAATGTCATTGCGCTTGCCAATATTTTCCGCGGCAATATCATCGATGTCTCCAATGAGAGTCTGATGATTGAGATCACCGGCAATTCCGGCAAGGTTGATGCTTTTATACGCCTGATCAGCGGCTACGAGATTCTCGAGCTGGCCAGGACCGGTGTTGCAGGTCTCGGCCGCGGCACAAAGAATATCATCTATATCAATGACATGCGTCTGGGTGCGGGCATCTCGGACGGCCCCGAAGGGGAGTAATGTATTCGACAATCGCCCCGCTCACCCAAAGGGGTTCGCGTGGCTTTTTGTCTCATACATGCGGGCCGATCAAATGTCCATGTGTCTGTCCGTGCAGGCACGTCCATCCCCATGGCCGCTTGATCGTCTTTTACGGTGAACTGCCATAGCGCGTGAACAGCCGTTGCCGGGGAGTAAAAGTTTGCGGATTGCTCCGTGCTCCTCAGGTCGCACTCCCGCAATCCGCACCCTCATGTATTCGACAATCGCCCCGCTCGCCCAAAGGGGTTCGCGTGGCTTTTTGTCTCATACATGCGGGCCGATCAAATGTCCATGTGTCTGTCCGTGCGAGCACGTCCATCCCCATGGCCGCTTGATCGTCTTTTACAGTAAGTAACTTTGTTACACAATTTTTTATATGCAAATGGAGGAACAAGAAATGTCAGATGCCAGGATTTTCTATCAGGAAGATTGTAATCTTTCTCTGCTGGAAGGCAAGACCATCGCAATCGTCGGTTACGGCAGCCAGGGCCACGCTCATGCGCTGAACCTCAAGGAGTCCGGATGCAACGTCATCATCGGCCTGTATGAGGGTTCCAAGTCCAAGGCTAAGGCTGAGGCACAGGGCCTGACCGTTTACAATACTGCAGAAGCTGCAAAGATGGCAGACATCATTATGATCCTGATCAACGATGAGAAGCAGGCAGCCATGTACAAAAAGGACATCGAGCCCAACCTTGAGGCAGGCAACATGCTGATGTTCGCACACGGCTTCAACATTCACTTCGGTCTGATCAATCCCCCCGCGGATGTCGATGTCACCATGATCGCCCCCAAGGCTCCCGGACATACCGTCCGCAGCGAGTACCAGGCAGGAAAGGGCACTCCCGCCCTCGTAGCTGTTCAGCAGGATGCGACCGGCCATGCACTTGATATGGCTCTGGCATATGCAGCAGGCATCGGCGCTGCACGCGCAGGTGTTCTTGAGACCACTTTCCGTACAGAGACCGAGACCGACCTCTTCGGCGAGCAGGCTGTCCTCTGCGGCGGTGTCTGCGCCCTGATGCAGGCAGGCTTCCAGACCCTGGTTGAGGCAGGCTACGATCCCAGAAACGCTTACTTCGAGTGCGTCCATGAGATGAAGCTCATCGTCGACCTGATCTATCAGTCCGGTTTCGCAGGAATGCGTTACTCCATCTCCAATACCGCTGAGTACGGCGATTACATCACAGGCCCCAAGATCGTCACAGACGAGACCAGAAAGGCCATGAAGAAGATCCTGGCAGACATCCAGGACGGCACCTTTGCAAAGGAATTCCTGCTTGAGATGTCCGACAGCGCAGGCCAGCAGGTCCACTTCAGAGCAATGCGCAAGCTCGCTGCAGAGAACCCCGCTGAGGTGATCGGCCACGAGATCCGCAAGATGTACAGCTGGAACAAGGAAGAGGACAAGCTCATCAACAACTGATCGGCTGAGGAACTTCCGGACAGATAATCTGTGCATAGGCTCTCTGCACAGAATGAGAGAACAGAAATTGCCCCGCAGGGATATGAAAGTATCCATGCGGGGTTTTCTTCAGCCTCTGACAGTTGCATGAAAGTCATTTTTCGGTTAAACTAATCTGTCAGTATTTATCTTATAAGTTATAAGGCGCAGTTTCGCCTTTTCGCTTCAAATGGCGTATTATCAGGGATTATGATCGCATTTTTATCGGGAATCATTGAATATCTGGATGCGGACACGGTCATTATCGATGTCGGCGGTGTCGGATACGAAGTGAAGATTTCAGCGGAGGTTTCCGGCGCGCTTTCGGCCGTGGGAACCGGAAATAACGTGAAGCTCTATACATACACTTATCTCAGGGAAGACCAGATCGCGCTCTACGGCTTCCGGTCCAGGGATGATCTGGCACTGTTCAGACAGCTGATCACTGTGAGCGGCATCGGACCGAAGGGCGGACTGAGCCTTCTTTCTGCCATGTCCGCGGACGATCTTCGCTTTGCCATCGTGTCCGGAGACGCAAAAATGATCGCGCGTGCTCCCGGTGTCGGCAAAAAGACGGCGGAGCGTCTGATACTCGACCTTCGGGACAAGATCTCATCGGCCTTTGCTGTCGCCGGGGAGACGGAATCAGCTGCTCTCAGCCTTACGGGGCTGTCGGCGGCCGGCGCGCATGCGGCTGCAGAGGAAGCCAGCCCTGTATCGGATGCGATCGAAGCTCTGACAGCGCTCGGATATATGCGTGCGGAAGCTACCCGCGCGGTCAAAAAATGCAGTGCAAAAGACGACACCGGCGCCATTCTGCAGGAGGCCCTGCGCTATCTGTAGACGGCCTTCTGTCCTGCCTGAATATAGCACAGACCAGCGATCCGGAAAACTGCAGGTCTGCAGAACAGATATGGGATGCTCCCGTTTCCGCATACGGGGGAAAAGAGAGAAGCGAGTCTTGAAATGAGGGCATAACTCAAAAGATGGAAAAAAGAACGATTGAAACCAGATTTACCTCCGAGGACGCGAAGGTGGAGAATTCCCTTCGGCCGAAGAGTCTGAAAGAATATATCGGCCAGGAGAGGATCAAGGAAAGCCTGAAGATCTCCATTGAGGCTGCCAGACAGCGCCGGGAGTCTCTGGATCACATTCTCTTCTATGGACCTCCGGGACTTGGAAAAACGACGATCTCAGGTATCATTGCCAATGAAATGGGTGTAAAAATGCGCGTGACCTCGGGTCCCGCCATCGAGAAGCCGGGAGAAATGGCCTCGGTCCTCAACGGACTGGGAGAGGGCGATATACTGTTTGTGGATGAGATCCACCGCCTCAATAAGCAGGTCGAGGAGGTCCTGTATCCCGCTATGGAGGATTTCTCCATCGATATCCTGATCGGAAAGGGATCCGATGCGCGTTCGGTGCGCCTCAATCTTCCCAGGTTTACCCTGGTCGGGGCTACCACGCGGGCAGGCCTTCTGTCAGCACCTCTGCGCGACCGTTTCGGCGAGATCCACCGTCTGGAATTCTACACTCCGGACGAATTGTGTACCATCATTGAGAACTCGGCTTCGAAACTCAATGTTTCTATCGAGCGGGAGGGAGCCTATGAGCTTGCACGCAGGAGCCGGGGAACACCCCGTCTTGCCAACAGGATCCTGAAGAGGGTCCGAGACTTCGCTCAGGTCCGCTATGACGGCGTGATCACCGGTGAGGTGGCCAATATTGCTCTGGATCTCATGGAAGTGGACAAGATGGGACTGGACCGGGCTGACCGGCGGTATCTGATGACACTGATCGAGATTTTCGGCGGAGGACCTGCAGGGATCGACACGCTCGCAGCCTCGATTGGAGAAGATGCGGGCACGCTTGAAGACCTGATCGAGCCCTACCTCCTGCAGAACGGATTTATCAACCGCACGCCTCGCGGACGCATGGCGACCGCCAGAGCGTATGAACATATGGGCTTTGCAGTTCCTGCGGATACCTTATGAGAGACGGGGACAGCACAGCAAAGGACTGGTTTTAGAAGACAGGAGACCACACTATGCCTTCCAAGAACGCTACCAAAGTAACCATCGGAGGAAAGACCTATACTCTGAGCGGAAATGAGAGTGAAGAGTACCTTCAGGAGGTCGCCTCCTACCTGAACGGCAAGATTGCCCAGCTTCGCAGTGATGAGGACTACAGGAATGTACCCTTTGATATGCGCAATGTCCTGCTGCAGCTGAATCTGGCGGATGATTATTTCAAAGCCCGCAGTGAGATCCGGCAGCTGCAGAAGCTTCTAGAGGAGAGGGATCAGGACCTTTCCGACCTCAAACACGAACTTGTCGCCACACAGATGAAACTGGAGGCGGCATCACGTAAGGAGTAATAGTCCATGGCACAGAACCTTTCCCGGCACAAAGTTGAGCTCCTTGCACCTGCAGGCAGCAAGGAGGCGCTGATCGGTGCGTTCAGCGCAGGTGCCGACGCGGTATATCTCGGCGGTGAGCGCTTCGGCGCCCGGGCTTATGCGGACAACTTTACTACAGAGGAGATCATACAGTCGCTTGCAAAGGCACATGTACTGGAGAAAAAGATCTATCTGACAGCCAACATCCTGACCCGCGAGGAGGAGCTTCCGGAGCTTGTTGAGTTCGTAAAGACCCTGGACCAGGCGGGGCTGGACGGAGTGATCGTGCAGGATATCGGTGTCCTGGCAGCTCTTCATGAAGCATGCCCCGATCTGCCGCTGCATGCCAGCACGCAGATTTCCGTGACTTCCGCGGAGGCTGTGCGCTATCTGCGCCGTCTGGGAGTGAGCCGTGTCGTACCCGCAAGGGAACTGTCTCTGAAGGAGATTGAGACGCTTCGGGCAGAAGATGCCCGAGTGTATGAAGAACCGATCGAGATCGAAGCATTTATACATGGAGCAATGTGCTATTCCTACTCAGGAAGGTGTCTGATGTCCAGTTTTCTGGGGGGCCGGAGCGGAAACAGAGGACGCTGTGCCGGCACCTGCCGCCTCCCCTACCGGATCCTGGATGACAAGAAACAGTATGCAGGTCCGGACGCCCGAAAAAAAGAGGTCTATCCCCTCTCTATGAAGGATATGTGTGTTTTGCCGATCCTCCCTGAGCTGATCGATGCCGGAATTGATTCCTTCAAGATTGAGGGGCGGATGAAAAAGCCGGTCTACGCCGCAGGCGTGACTGCGATCTACCGTAAATACATCGACCGCTATTATGAATGGACAGACGCCGGAAGACCGACGCCATGGAAAGTAGAAGAGGCAGATCTGGACAGACTCAGAAGTCTCTATATCCGGACGGAACTCGGGACGGGGTATTATCACGCAAAGAACGGCAGAAATCTCGTGACGATCGGCAAACCGGGCTATGCAGGCACCGATTCCGCCCTGGAGGAAGAGATCCGCAGCCTTTATCTTGGCAGACTTCCTGCCCGTGCCATTAGGGGAAAGGCTGTTTTCCGCACGGGAGAGCCGGCCCGGCTCACCGCGATCCTGGAAGAAAGTCCATCCTGCAGTACGGCTTCTGCTCCAGGGACTGCGCCGGCGGATCGGTCAGAAAACCCTGCCGAAGCTGCAGCTGCAGCGGAAATCTGTGCATCGGCTGAAGGAGCCCTTGTGCAGACCGCGGAAGGGAGCCCCCTTGCAGAAGACGGACTGCGCGCCAGACTCTGCAGGACCGGCGACAGTCTGTTTACGTTTTCTTCTCTTGAAATAGAGATGGATGACAATATCTTTCTCCCCGTGAGCGCGGTAAACGCGCTTCGCCGCGAGGTGCTCTCGCAGCTTCAGGACAAGATCCTGCACCAGGCGGGAAACTGCAAGCATGAAAAGGCAGTCCACTACGCCGCTGCAGAAAAGAAAGCGGAAGAAACATTCCCCGGCCGGGAGCAGACTCCCGGACCTGTCCCCGCATCCCCTGAAAAGAGATCCGGCAATCCGCCCCCGGAGGCATCGGTCTGCGGGGGAGAAAGACAGGAGGCAGGCTCAGTACAGGAGCTCTGGGCGCTCGTTTCGACCTCCGCGCAGATGCAGGCGGCCGTTTCTGCCGGATGCAGCTGTATTCTCGTAGACGGCGATTTTGCTCTTCCCGAAAGTGCAAAATCCACGCGTAAGACACAAAAGAGAAACAACTCGGGTGTAGAATGGATGAAACCGGGACAGTCGGGACAGATTGTATCCGGAAAAATACGTTATATATGTGTCCTGCCGCCCGTTTTTCGCGTCAATAACAGAGAAAGGATCAGACAGGATATTTTGTGCGCCGAGGACAGAGGCTTTTCCGGCATCCTTGTGCGGACCCTGGAGGAGCTTTCTCTTGCCCTGGAGGCAGGGTACAGGGGGGAAATCATCGCAGATTCATCCCTCTACAGCTGGAACGGGCGCTCCATGTCTGCACTGAGCCGGGACTGCGGCAGGATCGTATGCTCTCTGGAGCTGAACCAGCCGTGTATTCTCGAAGCGGTCCGTTCGGCCGGGGACAGGGATTCCGAAACAGGTGCGGCATCGATCATGGCAAAGCTTGTCCTGCCGGTATACGGCAGGGTTCCTATGATGGAGAGTGCCGGCTGTGTCCGGAAAACAGAGAATCTGTGCAGTAAAAAAGACGGATTCTGGTATCTGGAGGACCGCCGGGGTATGCAGCTTCCCGTGCGCTGCCGCTGCGGAATCTGCGCAAACACGATCTACAATGCTGTGCCGCTCTCGCTCCACCAGTTCGCAGGGCGCGGCCTCTATAAGAAAGCTCCTGTCCATCTGTGTATGTTTACCACGGAGGACGAGGAGGAGACCCGCAGGATCCTCCGCTTTTTCGGTGCTCTGCAGAGCGCGAACAAGGAGGAGCGGGATCATGTTCCCGAGGGAAAGATTTCCGGAAGTCAGAAGAAGGGAAGAACACAGAAAAAAGGAAAGTCTCCGGCAGGGAACACCGGGAAAGACCGAGGCAGAGATACAAGCCGGTCCGCCCTGCCTCCCTTTAACCAGTTTACCAACGGTCACTATAAAACCGGCGCCCTGTAGTGTGCCGGAAGCGGTTTATTTATGAATGCATATGCGGTTTCTCTTTCAAAATATGTGAATACGGGCATTCTGCTGCTCTTTACGCTGCTGTCGTATGCCGGCCTGCCCATGCGTCCCGGACGTATGCGCAGAACGCTGGAAATCCTGCAGCGCATTTTGCTTGCCGGTTTTCTGGTCAACGCCAATATGACGATTGCCTGGCTTGTGGAAGGATCGGCATCGAGGATGCTGTTTCTTTTGTGTGCGATGGAGATCCTGTTCATGATCTCATTCATGGTTCTGTACAGGATCGTTCATGAGATGGCCAACATGATGCTTTTCAACAACATCTGCATGCTGCTCTCGGTGGGCTTTGTCATTATCTCCAGAATAGCCTTTTACGGGAGCCCTGAGGATATCGACTACAGGGCCGGAGAGCCGATCAAGCAGTTTGTGATGGCTTCCGCCGGTCTGATGATCATGCTGGTGATCCCCTTCTTCAGGCGGTTTTTTGACTCCCTCCGGCATCTCGGAATCGTTTTCGCGGCCCTGGGAATCGTGGCGCTGTCAGGGGTGCTCCTTCTGAGTGCTGCAACCAACGGCGCCCAGATCACATACACGCTCTTCGGCTTTACATTCCAGCCTTCGGAATTTGTGAAAATACTGTATATTCTGATGCTGGCCGGCCTTCTGAGCGGGGAAGTCACGAAAAAGAGGGCGGCGTTCGTCACTTTGCTGGCGATCGCCCATGTGGGGATCCTGGTTTTGTCCAGGGACCTCGGAAGCGCCCTGATCTTCTTCATTGTCTATCTGATGATGCTTTTCCTGGCGACCGGCAGGTGGTCAGTGATCTTCTGGGGGGCAGGACTGGGAACGGCAGGTGCCGTCATCTGCTATTTCCTGTTTTACCATGTGCGGATCCGCTTTGAGATCTGGAGAGATCCCTTTGCCGCTATTGACTCGATGGGCTATCAGATCGCCCAGTCTCTGTTTGCCATCAGCTATGGAGGCCCCTGGGGCGCAGGCCTGACGCAGGGCGCACCGACCAGGATCCCCTTTGTAGAGTCAGACTTTATTTTCTCGGCGATCTCGGAGGAGATGGGGCTTGTTTTTGCAGTATGCCTGCTTCTGCTGTGCATCAACTGCTTTCTTCGGATCCTTGTCCTTTCATCAGGATACTCGAACCGCTTCTTCCAGCTTTTCACCTTCGGCGCGGCGGTCTGCTATATTTTCCAGACTTTTCTGACTGTCGGCGGTGAGACCAAATTCATTCCCCTGACCGGCGTTACACTGCCCCTTGTCAGTTATGGAGGAAGTTCGGTGCTGTCCACTCTGACCATGTTCGGAATGATCGAGATGATCTTCATTCTTCATGATGAAAGGACAGCGCGCTTTAAAGAGCGCTATGATCAGGAACACTCCGGCATTTTGGGCAGCCCGGACGGCTATGCGGATTTTCCTGCCGGCCTGACCGGGTATTACGGCACAGATGCCGGCGGCAATTCAAATCAGTATGCTGACCTGACCGGAGGCGGCATTTTGAACGGTGCAGATGCCGGCAGCAGCCCGGTCCAGTATGCGGATCTCCCTGATGGCAGCGGCGGAAATTACGCCGGCACAGTCGAAGTGGAGCCGGTCCCTTTTGATCAGTCTGTTTTTGATGATGACGATCTGCCGGAGAACTTTCCGGTCAATGGGATCTCTGAAGAGGGGATTTTTGACGGGTATGACGGCAGAAACAAATAAAGGCCTGTATATCAGGACAGCATTGCAGTGAATCGTGCCGCAGGATCCGGCGCAATTCAGACTGCCTGCAGGAGAGCATTATATTATGTGGAAAAAGAAACAGCAGGTACCGGATGAGGGAGGGATCCGGATTCCGGATACCGCTGTCTACAGACACAGCGCGGACAGCGGAAATGAAGTGATTGTAGAGAGCGGCAAAAAGAAGGCACGTCGTCAGATCGTCTTCACGGCGGTCGTATTTGTCGTGCTCTTTGCCGTGATGTCCGTCTATTTCTGCACTTACGCGGTTATCAACAGACGCTGGCTCTTCGACAATGATTACAACAGCAGGGACGCCCTGCTCGAAGAGCATAACGTAAGAGGCAGGATTCTGGCCAGTGACGGTGAGGAACTTGCCTATTCAGAGGAGGACAACACGCGGGTTTACCCCTACAGCGAGGAATTCTGCCATGTGGTCGGCTACTCGATGCTGGGCGGGAGCGGAATTGAGGAATATATGAAGTATGAGCTCCTGCATTCCGATATCCCCTTTGAAAGCAAACTTGAGTGCGACAGAAACGAAGAGAAGTATCCGGGCAATGATATCAATACGACCCTCAGTGTCAGGATGCAGGATATCGTTTACTCTGAACTCGGCAGCTATCGGGGCGCGGTCATCGTCACCGAACCGTCGACGGGAAAGATCCTGGCCATGGTCTCCAAACCGGACTTTGATCCCAATACACTGGAGCTGATCTGGGAGAGCCTGAGAACGAACGAAAGCGGCGACGCACAGCTTCTGAACCGCGCGACACAGGGACTGTATCCTCCGGGTTCGACTTTCAAGATTGTGGACTCCATCGAGTTTCTGCAGGAGAATCCGTCCAACTTCAATAATTTCTCCTACAACTGCGTAGACGGAATCTATCAGAACGGAGAGGACAGCATCCACTGCTTCGATTATGAACATCACTATAACCAGAATCTGGAGCAGGCCTTTGCTCATTCCTGCAACAGTGCCTTTGCCAGTATCGTCACGGAGAGACTGGATCTGGACCGTTTCCGCAGGACCCTGAAAAGACTGATGTTCGATCAGGAACTCCCCTATGACCTTCCCAGCAGTGTCAGCCATTCGCAGCTTCTGGAAGACGGAGAGATCAGCACGCACAACCTGATGCAGGTCGCCATCGGACAGGGACGGACAGAGGTCTCCCCCCTGCATATGAATATGATCACGATGGCCGTTGCCAACCGGGGTGTGCTGATACGTCCATATCTGATCGAAAATGTATGTACGGCAGAGGGGAAAATTCTCCAGGAATATGAAGGGACACCGGTGGGGACACTCATCGACGAAGAGACGGCCGACTATGTGCGCAGGCTCATGCGCGGGGTTACCAGAGTAACCTACAATTCCGAAGACGGCAGCAGTGTCTGGGGAACTGCCAGTGAGTTCGACGGAACACAGTCCTATATTGCATTCGGAAAGACCGGCACGGCGGAGTTCATGGAAGATGAGGACGATCAGGAAGAAGGATCCCACGCATGGTTTACGGGCTTTTCTGTAGGCGCTGACAAAGGGGAGAACGGAGATCCGGATCTCTGCATCACAGTCCTGATCGAAAACGGCGGTGTCGGAAGCGACAGGGCTGTTCCGATCGCCAAAAATATTCTGGACAGATGGTACGGAGAATGGTATTGATCCCGGACCCGTCAGCTCTGAACACCAAAAAAGACAAAAAGACTGAAAAGATTCTTGCACGGCGAAACAGTGTGTGATAGAATTCTTCTGTTTGACATCGAATTATAATACGCTGCCTGGCGGGATGCTCTGCAAACCGGCTTCAGCAGAGAAAGGATATTGGAGGAATGAGTATAGTACGAATTTTAGTGACGATTGTCATGATCATCATCAGCGTTATCATGACTGTTGTGATCCTGATGCAGGAAGGCAAGTCTCAGGGACTTGGCGCGATCGCCGGCTCCAACAGCGATACTTACTGGGGCAGGAACAAGGGCAGGACCATGGAAGGTTTCCTTGTCAAGTTTACGACAGCTCTGGTTGTCATCTTTTTTGTACTTGCCATTCTGCTCAATATGCATCTCTTTTGAGTGTGCGCATTTTCACTGCACAGAGACGGTCCTTTACCGGGCCGTTTGTCTGTGTGATGCAACGCGAACCGTGCCTTGATTTCCCGGTCAGAGACGGGGATTCGCTGCTGTGAGTATATAGTGTCATATTGAGAGAACAGAGTATCATGTATACCCACAGCCCGCTGACGGACTGCGAATGCTTGCGGCACCCGGGAGGGTGCCTTTTATGTTGAGTGAGATTCCGGCATGCTTTGCGCGGCTGTTCTCGTGATTTAGGGCTGTGCCCGGAGGAGGCTGTCAGAATGGCAGATCAGAAATCCTACAAGCTGGTGGCCAACAATAAAAAGGCATACCACGATTATTTTATAGAAGAAAAATATGAGTGCGGCATTGAACTGTTCGGCACGGAAGTGAAATCGATCAGGATGGGGAAGTGCAGTATCAAGGAGGCCTATGTCGCTGTATCAGGAGGAGAGGCATATATTGAGGGAATGAATATCAGCCCTTATGAGAAAGGCAACATCTTCAACCGCGAACCGCTCAGACGGCGCCGTCTTCTGCTGCATAAGAGCGAGATCCTCCGTCTGCAGGGACAGGTCCAGACCAAGGGCTATACGATCATGCCTCTCCAGGTTTATTTCAAAAAAGGACTGGTTAAGGTTGAGATCGGTCTGGCGCGGGGCAAAAAGCTCTATGACAAACGGGATGACCTCCGAAAGAAGGCGATTCGCCGTGAGACAGAGAGGGAGTACCGCGAACAGCTGAAACTGTAAGACAGCGCAGGGATGAAAGCATCGGACGGGACGCAATGCCCGGTTTTCATCCTGCTTCTGTTTGTTTTTGCCATTAAAAAGACCGGTGTGTTCTGGATATCAGAAAACACCGGTCTTAAAGAGCAGGTGGCGGGAATCGAACCCGTCTCCCCAGCTTGGGAAGCTGGTATTCTACCGATGAACTACACCTGCATAAGGGATTGTGCCTGAGCACAAATTGTATTATAGCAGAAATAACGGACTTTGCAAGCAAAAAGCAGACAAGATTCATTTTATAACACTGGAAAAAGGAAAGAAAATGCCGCAAAGATCAGAGATTGAAGAAAAGCTGAATACAGGAGCAAAGAAAAGAAAGAAGAAACGCAGACGGCCGCGCTCGCAGACCAGGTTTTTTGCCGGCCTTGCAGTGCTGATCGCCACTATCTCTGCACTGGTCTTCTTCAGTGAATTCTGGGCCTTTACAACCTGGGCCGGACTGAAGATGGATGAGATCCTCTATCATCTGCGTGCGCCTCTGGAAGGTACCGGCGGCGGGATGATGGAAAAATATGCCTTCAGGTGTATTCTGCCGTCGGTGCTGATCATGTTCAGTATCTTTGCCATGATCGTACATACACGTCATGCTTCCAAGACGCGCGGAACCTTTGTCAGGCATACGATCATAGGAGCTTCGATCGCCCTGGTCATCACCCTGACAGTGGGTGTGATCAAGCTTGACATCATTAAATTCCTGATGGATCAGATGGAAGATTCCACTTTCATTGAAGACAACTACATTGATCCCAAAAAGACCGCGATCACATTTCCTGAGAAGAAGAGAAATCTCATCTATATCTATCTGGAATCCGTGGAAATGACCTTTGCGGACGGGGAGAACGGAGGGGCGTTTCCGCAGAACGTGATCCCGGAGCTCACTGAGCTGGCACAGGAGGGAGACAATTTCAACGGGAACACTGACCTTCTCAACGGCGGGCATGTCATGCCCGGATCTACCTACACAATGGCGGGAATTTTCACACAGTCCGCAGCCCTTCCCCTTAAAATGGACCTGGGGGAAGAGTTTACGGACGCGCGAGGTTCCTTCAATAAAATGAATACCCAGGATTCTTTTTTCTCCGGGGTTACGACACTCGGAGACATCCTGGACGGAGAAGGGTACAACCAGGCCTTTATGATCGGCTCGGACGCCACTTTCGGAGGGCGCAGGCTCTACCTGACCGAGCATGGCGATTATGAGATCTGCGACTATAAGTGGGCCATCGAGCAGGGGCTGATCCCCAAGGACTACTATGTCTTCTGGGGATATGAGGACCAGAAGCTGTTTTCCTATGCCAAGGAAAAAGTTCTGGAACTCGCGCAGCAGGAGGAACCTTTCAATTTCTCGATGCTCACTGTGGATACCCACTTTGAGGACGGTTACCGCTGCGAACTCTGCACGGATGACTTTGAGGGCAACCAGTATGCCAACGCCTTTGCCTGTTCGAGCCGTCAGGTGAGTGAATTCATCCACTGGATCCAGGACCAGGACTTCTATGACAACACGACCATTGTCCTCAACGGCGATCATCTGACCATGGACAGTGATTTTTGCATAGATGTTCCCGCCTCTTACGACCGCCGTACCTATACGGCTTTTATCAATTCAGCCTGTGAGCCCGCGGATCCTTCCAGGAAGCGCGAATACACGACACTGGATAACATGCCGACCACACTGGCTGCCATGGGTGTCACCATCGAAGGCGACCGTCTTGGTCTGGGAACAAACCTCTATGGCACGACAGATACACTCTTCGAGACATATGGGATGGAGGAGTTGTCCGATCTGCTGAGCAAGAAGAGTGCCTTTATGCAGGAACTTGCAAATATCGATCTCTATGACGAAGATCTGCTGCGGGCCCAGGGACTTGCGCCGTCCGCGCAGATCGAGGTTACTGAGATCAATGAGGACCAGGGAACTTTGTCCCTGTCGGTATCGGATTTTAAAAACGTCTATGAGAAGATCAAGTCTGTTGAGGTGGAGGCCTGGGACAACGACAATCCGGACAAAGTGATCCGCCTGAAGATGAACAAAGAGAAAAAGAATTATTACACAGGCGTGCTTCCGGGCTATTCCCTTCCCGGAGAGACCTTCCGGGGAGACGAAGAGGAGAAGGAAAAAGAGACAGACGAGGACGCGGATGCAGAGGAGGGTGATCTTCAGGCGGAGGAAACCGCTGAAGAAACCGGACCCGGAGACCAGGAGCCCGGAGGAGAGATCGAAGAACACATCGAGATCCGGGAAGACGGGGCAGAATATGCCGAGGAGAGCGAGGATGCAGTCCCCGGCGGAGAAAAATCCTCTGAAGACGAAGACAATGTTCCGGACGGACTGAATCTGAAATCCTGTAATATCTATGTTTATGTAAACGGAAAATCCGGCAGACGCTATGAGTGCGGCCGCATTACGGGCGATATGACTCTGCGTACAGGAAACATCTATGAATACCTGGAGCTTCTCAGGAACAATGCCCAGTACAGCATTTTCCTGACCATCCGGGATGACGGTACCAGGGAGATCAGCACAGAACTGCAGAACCAGCTCTCTGCGCTGGGGCTGGAGGAAGTACTGCCGGGACACTATCGATGGAGTTATTACACTGTTCTGATCCCGGGACAGGAAAAGCGAGAGAAGATCAGCGAAAAAGAACTCAGCTGTACAGGGACGCTTCCTGACGGCGCAGCATACTCTGTGATCAGCCAGGGAGGCCTTTCCGGAGCAGGCGGCGGCGCCGGAAGATATCTGACATGTTCGGTAAAGATCAATAATATAGAATATGCCGTGCAGCGGATCGGACTGAACTTTGTCATTTACGACAACGAGCATTCTGTTGTTGCGGACAGTGTTGAATTTAATACCTACGACGGACTCGGAGCCCGCAGGAAGGAACCCTCCCTTCAGAAGGCACAGTAAGCAATCCGGTGACACCGGGAACAGCATATTCCCGTCGATGAAAGAGAACCGAGCGGACACTGAAGATTTCTGACAGAGATCTTCGGTGTCCGCCTTTTTGTCCCGATATTTCAGGCCGCGTTCAGGCCCTTTGTTCAGGACAAGCCCTGGAAATTTTCCGATTTAATACTGTTATATATAACAAAAATTGTATATAATCATATACATAATTGACGCAGATGTGCCCCATAATTAATATTATTTTGACGCTTTTTGTGACTGAAATGCCTTTTTAATGATGTGAATATAAGTGCAGGGCCGCAAAAGGAGTATATAATATAAGTTGATAAAAATGCCGATCTGAAAAAGCATATCTTTTGTTTCATCCGATTGAGAAAGGCTGGAATATAGAAAAGTCAGTACTTTTTTACCACATGGAGGAAAGATCATGGCAAACTTTGCTGAAAAGCGCAGCAACGTCCTGTACGTTAAAATGTTGGGCGGCTTTTCCATGAGCTATAACGGAAAGACAATCGCAGGTTCTTCTAAATCTTCTATTTCACAGAATAACGCCCTGCTTCAGATTCTGATCCACTCACGCGACAAGGGAGTGACGCGGGACCGTCTCGAGGAGCTTCTCTTCGGAGACCGGGAGGTCGATAATGCGCATCACTCATTGCGGAGTGTCATTTATAATGCCAAGAAGTATCTTGAGAAAGCCGGTCTTCCCAAGGTGAATTACATCATCTCTGAGAAGGATGCTTTTTACTGGACAAAGGAGATCGAGGTCGAAGAGGACGCTTACGAATTTGAGAAGCTTTATCTGGAAGCCGGCAGTGAGACGGATTCGGCAAAGCGTCTAGAGAGCTACCTGAAGGCGAGTTATGAGTACGGCGGTGAGTTCCTTCCCATGCAGACCAATAATGTATGGGCTGTGCGGGAATCCATGCGCTATGAGAAGATTTTTGCGGACTGCGTGGAGAACGCCAGCAGGATCCTCCGTGACAGACAGGATTATGACCGTATGAGAGAACTGGGCCAGTATGCTTCTGTCATCGCGCCTCTTTCGGACTGGGAATCCCTGACCATGGAAGCCCTGGTCCAGATGCGCAAATATGACGAGGCTGTCAGGCTCTACGAGCACACCGTCAATTATTATCTCGATGAGCTCGGCATTCATCCGTCGGGCAAGATTGTCGAGTGGTTCGAGCACCTGGGCAAAGGAATTTCCCACCAGTATACTCTGCTTGAGGATATACAGAATGAACTCGACGGCGGAGACAGCGAGGCAGGCGGAGGCTATCTCTGCATTTACCCGGTTTTTCAGGGGATTTACAGGGCCAACAGACGCCTCGTCGACAGAATGGGGACTTCCTCCTATCTCATGCTCTGCACGATCCTGGACGGCAAGGGCAATCCCATGAAAGAGGGGACTGTTCTGGACAGGCTCAGCGAGCGTCTGATCGAGAGCGCATGCTCCAGCGTCCGCCGCGGTGATACGATCTGTTCCTACGGGAAAGGACAGTGTCTGATCCTTCTTGTAAACACTACGCGCGAAGACTGCAGTATTGTCCAGCAGCGTATCAACAAGAATTTCATTGTCGGACGCCAGCGCATCAGCATCAAGTATGATGTGAGCAGTGTGAATCCGGATAAACAGTCCGCTCTTCGCAAGAGCAGCTGATCGAGAAAGGCCTTGTGTTCCTTTCCGGGAGATTACAAATATGCGGGACTGTAAAATACAGCCAAAAAAAAAGTATAGTTTGCGGCCGGTGACAGTGACCGCGATGGTCGGCCTGATCATTCTGACATTCTTGCTGGGCGGCTGTGTGAAAAAGTATTCACGGAGTGATATTAAATCGTACGCAAAAAAAATATCCGGACGCGATAATCTGACAGTTTCGGAAAAATACCAGGAGATCCAGGAAGACGAAGAAGGCTACCTGGATCATCTTTGGACCGTCGTGGATGAGGACAGCGGTGTCACCTTCCATGTGCTCGATGACTACTACTGGGCGCTGGAGGCGGTTGAGAACAAGATCGTGGATGATTACAACAGCGCGGTTTTTCTCTTCCTGCTCGGTGAAGAAAAGATACCCCGTGTGAACAGCCTTGCCCTGAAAAAGACAGACAGCTCCGGCATTATACAGGCGGAGCTGATCGGCAGCTTTAAGGATCTTGCCGGAATAGAAAAATGTTATCAGGATCTGCAGACCGTCCGCGCTGCCCTGGCAGAAGCGGGCTATCCGGATCTGAGCATCCCTTTTACCGTGCGATACGAAAACCCGATCCGCGGAGTGATCGATTATGAGTTTGACGAGGGCGATACTTCAGGGGAGCTGAGAGACCTCGATGAGAGCGTCCTTTCCCTGATGCGGAAAAATTATCTGACCTGCGCACTGGATTACCGCTTTGAGGATGCACTCAAAGAGTTCAGTGAGGATGAAATATATGATCTCGTCCATGCGGGGACCTCTGTCCGTATATACAGGACTTCCGGGAAGTCCGAAGACGGAGCACAGCAGTCACCTTCGGTGCCTGCCCGGGAAGATTATTTTGAAGATGTGATCGGAAGCCCAAAATTTGCCGGCATCAGTTTCGGAACACTCTATGAACTTCTGAAAAAGGAGGGATACGGACCGGAAGGGAATGCGTGGCATTTCTCTGTCAGAGTGCCGGATGGCAGCAGGCTGGAGTTCTCTTATGATTTCAGTGACCTGAGCGGGTTCAATGACGCGCAGGGAAAGCTCCAGAAGGGATATTATTATATAGTGGACGACAAGAAAGTCCGCATGAGTACCTATTACGACAATCATTTCGAGGCGTCAGAAATCGAGAGACTGACCGGAATGACCGTGGCGGAGGACAGGCCGCGGCTGTCGGGACAGGGCGGGCAGACCGAGTAAAAGGATCCGGGACCGGATGAAGGAAGCGGACCCGGGCTGAAGAAATTACAAGGGGCGTGTGGAAAATGAGAGATCATTTTCCGCACGCCCCTTTACAGGTCACGGAGCTTCTTTTCCGGTCTTGACAGCGGGAAAGGGTATTGTATAATATTCGGGGACGAATAATACGGGTACGAATATTATTGAAATGAGATCGTATTACCCTGTCATTGATAGTATAGGAAAGGTTTTTATGAGCACAAGCATTAATCTTCAGATTCTGGACAGATTCAGGCATGTGGAGCGTATGATGCGGGTCGCAGCGGTTCCGTGCGCGGAAACAATGGTCCCCGGTGTGTCTGCTGACCCCTCACAGGATGATAAACAGCTGCCGGAGAACGGGAATGCCAATACGATCCCGGGTGTACTGAAAAGGGATGCCGTGCTGCCTTTTCTTCTGTGCAAAAAGGAAGGGGCAAAGCAGAAGGAGATCGCGGACGAAATACGTGTGAGCCCGTCTACACTTTCCGAGATGATCAACAGGCTTGTGGAAGACGGATATGTGGAGAGAAAGCACTGCAGCGGAGACAGAAGGGTTAAGACCCTCATACTCACGGAGAAAGGGAGAGAGCGCGCCGAGTACATGCTCTTGCAGATCACCCAGGTGGTCGACTCCCTGTTTGTTAATCTTAATGTCAGTGAAAAACGGGAGCTGATCCGTCTTCTGGACAAGTTGGTCGGCAGCAAGTCGGCAGAAAAAAATGAAGGAGACCGCGTATGAGGAACAGGAAAAGGCATGCAGCCGCTGCCATGTTGGCTTTATTGATCGCTGCAGTATCTTTTACGGGCTGCAGCAAAAAGGCGGAAGAGACCAAAGTGCAGCTGACCCGTGTTGAGACGCAGACAGCCTCCCGGGGCACACTGCAGATCACCGGCACCTATATTGGAACTGTGGCGCCGCACAATTCCGTCAATGTGACTCCGCTGGTAGCAGGGACAGTCACACAGGTGAACGTAAAGGTGGGAGACAAGGTGAAGGCGGGCGATGTTCTCTGCCGTTTTGACGACAAGGCTGCCCAGCTGCAGTTGCAGAGCGCCCAGGATGCCGTGAATTCCGCCAGAGCAGGAAAAGAGGCGGCCGAGGACCAGATCCATGCCGCCAAAAAGCAGGCAGAGGCCTCGATCACTTCCATGGAGGGACAGGTCGATACCCTCTATGCCCAGCTGGATTCCTCCGAAGAGCAGCTGGAACAGCTGCAGGGGTCTCTCAAAGACCTCAAAAAAGCAATGGACGCCGCTGCAAAGGGCTATGCGGAGATCAAGGACATCTATGACAGCGCCAATGCCCTTTATATCCAGTATCAGGCCTTTCTCTCGGCCAATCCCGACTGTATGACGACAGCGGGGCTGATGGCGGCCGCCATGCCTGCTCCGCCTTATATTCCAATAGAGAATGCCCAGAGTGACGATGCCCTGGCAGGCGCGACGGATCAGGCGGCAGCTGATATCCCTCCGGAAGAGACGCAGAAGGAAGATCAGGCGGCTGTGGAGAAACAGAAGACAGCTGCGCTGATCCTGGAGGCACTCAATGAGATCCCGCTGACAGTGGAATATCTGACAGAGGCCGGACTGAACACACTTAAGGATCAGGTCGAACAGGCCCAGTCCGCAAGTGCCACGGCTTCTTCCGGATACGCCACAGCTTCCTCCTCTGTCGTGCAGCTGGAAAACGGGATTGCCCAGCTGGAAGCGCAGATCGAGGCGCTCGAGAACAATATTGACGCCGCGGAGGACGCCAAGGATGCCGCAGGCGGTACAAGTGCTTATGATGCCCAGATCAGGGCTGCCCAGACAGGTGTCGAATCCGCCCAGTATCAGAAGGATCTCTATACAGTGACAGCTCCCATCGACGGCGTGATCGAAGCGGTAAATGTCAGCGAAAACGAGATTTCCGCCCAGGGATATCCCGCTTTTACCATTTCGGATAAAGAGACAATGGAAGTTTCCTTCTATGTCCCTGAAGAAGTCCGTGACTATCTCAGAACAGGAGACCAGATCTATGTGGAGACTTCTTCCGGCCAGGTGAAGGGACGCATTTCCATGATCGGAACTGCGGTGGATCCCCAGAAGGGACTCTTTAAGATCACCGCAGAGATCACCAGCGTCACCGACAAGAGCCTTCTGTCCAACACGAGTGTGAGCCTTTCCCTTGTGACAAACTCTGTGAAAAACCAGATCCTGATCCCTTTTGACGCCGTTTATTATGAGAACGACCAGGCCTATGTCTTCGTTGCCCAGAGCGGGACGGAGGGCGATAAGGCTGTCCGCAAAAACGTCACTGCAGGTGCCTACAACAATGAGATGATCGCGATCCCGGAGGGACTGTCCGAGGGCGACCGGGTCATTACCACATGGGGAGCCGGACTCAAAGACGGCGCCTTTATTGAGGTGATCCAGCCCCGGGGAACACAGACAGATACGCAGACAGACAGCCGGACAGACTCTCAGACACCCTGAAATCAGGGACGGGGAAAGGAATCTTTTTAAATGAATCTGACGAAATTAGTCTTAAAGCGCCCGGTATCTACGGCGCTGATCGTCCTCGGTATATTTGTGTTCGGTATTTTTTCCATACCGGGCTTTGACATGGAGCTGATCCCGGATATCGATCTTCCCATGTATCTCGTTTACACTGTTTATCCGGGTGCCAGTCCTACGAGTATCGATGAGCTGGTGACGAGCAAAATCGAGGACTCCGCGGAGACGCTCAGCGGTGTCGACAGCGTCATATCCTATTCCTATAACAACTACAGTATGGTCGGCCTCACCTATGATTATGACCAGAACATGAACGACGCCTATACCTCTCTGTCAGCTGCCCTGGATGTGCTCAATCTTCCGGACGATTGTCAGGATCCTGTGATCATAGAGATGGATGTCAACCAGGTGCCCACCGTTATGATCTCGGCGACGGCCAACGGCTCTTCCGATATGATGGCTTATATCGACGAGACGGTGGTCCCGGCCCTGGAGAGTGTCAGCAATGTCGCCCGGGTGGAGGTCACCGGCGGCCGCAGCAACTATGTGCGTGTTCGTCTCAATGAGGACAGCATGCGTCAATACGGCCTCAACATATCCGGTATTGCCCAGCAGGTGGGCGCAGCGGACTACAACATCCCTGCCGGCAGTATCAAGGCAGGCTCCCAGGATATCAGCCTGAGTACGAGCTCGGATTTTATGTCTCTGCAGGATCTCGAGAACACAGTCCTGTCGACTGCGACAGGCGCCCAGATCCGCCTGGCGGATGTTGCCGACATCAGCATGGGTGTGCATGAACCCTCGACACTCAGCCGATACAACGGCGAGGAGAATGTCAGTATTCAGATCTCCAAGGTACAGAGTGCATCGACAGTCCGCGTCGCATCAAATGTGCGGAAGGCGATTGAAAAGCTGGAGAAGCAGGATGCCGGTGTCACCTATGACATGGTGTATGATTCCGGTGCGGAAATCGTCTCCGCCCTTAAATCCGTGGCGGAGACCCTGGCTCTCGGCGTTGTTTTTGCCATGCTGGTCCTGTTTATTTTCTTCGGAGACATCAAGGCGTCTCTGATCGTCGGCAGTTCCATGCCTCTCTCTGTATTTGCCACCCTGGTCCTGATGTTTATTATGGGATTTGATCTCAATATCATCACTACAGGAGCCCTCGTCATCGCCATCGGCATGATCGTCGACAACTCCATCGTTGTCATTGAGAGCTGCTTCAGGGCGACGCAGGAGGGGCAGGATTTGCGGGAGGCGGCCGTAAAGGGCGCCGGGACAGTCATGATGAGTATCACGGCCTCCACGATCACCACCTGTGTTGTCTACCTGCCCATGACCATGATCAAGGGACTTGCCGGCCAGATGTTCTCCCAGCTGGGTGTCATCATCGTCATAGCCATGGTCGCATCCCTGATCAGCGCCCTCTGCATCGTCCCGCTCCTATATGTTGTGATCAGACCGCAGGAGAAAAAAACAAGTGCCGTAAACGATGCTCTGGACAGGATCCGCAGGGGATATGACAAACTGCTCAGAAAACTGCTCTACAGGAAGAAGACAACACTCCTGGTCAGTGTTCTGCTCCTGATCCTTTCCTTCTTTATCGCTTCCACACTGACCTTTGAGCTGATCCCTGCCGACTATGACGGCAGCATTACCATCACAGCCGAGTTCAGGCCCGGCACACAGCTGACAGTCATGGATCAGGAGATGGTTGAGATTGAGCAGATGGTCCGGGATGATCCTGATTTTGAAAATTATTCATTGAGTATCAGCGGAAACCAGGCGACTCTGACCGCATATGCTGTGGACAAGTGCAGGAGGACCAGTGAAGAGGCGGTTGAAGAGTATACAAATGCCTTTTCCAACCGTACCGGTGCAGATATTTCCGTCGCTCCCTCGGGAGGCTCCAGCAGCGCAATGTCGGGCAATTATTCGACAGATACGGTCGATGTGGTCATTGAGGGCGAAGACATCGATGCCCTTACCCTGGCCTGTGAACAGATCGAGGAGACAATGTACTCGATTCCCGGCGTCATCCATGTCAAATCGGATGCCGCCACCATGCAGACTGCCGGCCATATCGTTGTAGATCCTCAGAAAGCGGCGTCGGCGGGGCTTGCGCCCGCGCAGGTTGCCCTGGATCTCTATCAGACTATGAACGGGGTCAATGCCGCCCATATGGAGCTCAACGGAAACGAGTATGATATTACCCTCAACTATCCTGACGGAACTTATGAGGATATCAACCAGCTGATGAGCAAGACACTGACGGGCGCGATGGGGAATCAGGTCATCCTCAAGGATATTGCGGCAGTGGAGTACGACCAGCAGCTGCAGCTGATCCAGAAGAACAACGGCAAGATCCAGAATACTGTTTCCGCTACGCCTGCGGACGGAATGAAAGGCGATGTCACCAGGGCTGTCACAAAGGCCTCCCGGGAGATGGAACTGCCCCAGGGCGTCTCCCTCTCCAGTTCCCTGATCGAAGATATGAGGGGAGAAAACCTCACTGCCATCTTCAATTCGATTCTTGCCGGCATTTTCCTGGTTTTCCTGGTGATGGCCATGCAGTTTGAATCACCCCGTTTCTCCCTCATGGTCATGACCTGTATTCCCTTCTCCCTGATCGGTTCCTTCCTGCTGCTCTTTGTGACCCGCAGCAGCCTGAACATGGTTTCCATGATGGGATTCCTCATGCTGATGGGTATTGCCGTCAACAACGGCATTCTGCTCGTCGATACTGTCAACCAGGAGAAGGAGCGCATGGCACTTGAAGATGCCCTCGTCGAGGCGGGCAAGATCCGTCTGCGTCCGATCCTGATGACCACACTGACCACCATCCTTGCCATGGTCCCCCTGGGATGGTTTTCCGACAACAAGATGATGGCCAGTATGGCCTTCGTTATCATCGGCGGCCTGATCGCGTCCACGATCCTGTGCCTGCTCATGATGCCGTCCTATTATCTGATCATTTCCAGGAAAGAAAAAAAGTGAAAGTATAAAAGAGGCACCTGCGGGTGCCTTTTTTTGCATTATGAAACGTCAGCAAATCTATGTTACAATGATAATGCAGAACGATCATGACAGAGACAGGGACTTGCGTGCCCGGGTCAGCGGAGGGAAGTTCATGGCAGCAAAAAAAGAAGACTTTGCGGAGCAGCAGAGCCTGCTGAATAAAGAGTTAAAGGAAGGAACCTTCCGGCGGGCCTATCTGCTTTGCGGAGAACAGGCTTATCTTCGGCTGCAGAACCGGGACAGGCTCCGCGCTGCGCTCCTGGGGGACGGAGATGAAATGAATGTTTCCGCCTACACCGGTATGGATGTGACGGCGAGGGAGATCATCGACGAGGCGCAGACCCTGCCTTTTTTTGCCGACAGACGTGTGATTCTCCTGGAGAACACAGTCTTTTTTTCAAAAACCGCCAGCGTGGAATCCGATACCCTCGCTGCCTTCATCCCTCAGATCCCGGAATCGGCTTCCCTGGTGTTTGTGGAGGAGAGTCCCGATAAGCGGAAAAAACTGTATAAGGCGATCCAGAAAAACGGATTTGTGCTCAACTGCGAGGATGTCACCCCCCGTATGCTCGGACAGTGGACAGCGGGTCTCTTTAAAAAAGCGGGACTGAGGATCGACGGACCGACCCTGAACAGGTTTCTGGAGACCGTGGGCGAGGATATGATGAATATCGTCAGTGAATCAGACAAGCTCATTGCCTACTGCATGGGGCGGGAGAGTGTTACGGCAGAGGATATTGCCGCCGTGTGCAGCCCCCAGCTCAAAGACCGGATCTTTGATATGATCGGGGCCGTGTCGCGCCGGCAGAAGGATAAGGCGCTTGCCATTTATATGGATCTGATCAGCCTGCGTACGCCCTCCCAGGTCATTCTGACTCTTCTGCAGAGGGAGTTTTCCCGCCTGGTCCAGATAAAAGAACTGCAGGAGGCAAAAGAGCCGGAGGGCGAGATCGCCAGACGCATCGGCCTCTCCCCATGGATCGTCAAAAAGAACTATCTGCCGATCACAAAGTCCCTGGATTCCCGCCGTTTAATGCGCTCGCTGCAGCAATGCCTGCAGGCGGATCAGGATTATAAGAGCGGTCTCATAGATGCCGGCCTTGCGGTCGAAATGACGATTATACGCCTGTGTTCATAGGGGACAGCACTGCTTAAGCGCAGGATACCTTTTCGGAGGGGCGGCTTTTGCATACGGCAGGCTTTTGTTCATATGGGGGCGGTTCTGTACATTCTTGACAAATGATTATCGACTGCTATATATTAATTAATTGTACTTGGCTTTTAGGAGACAGGAATTTAACGGACTCTGATAAAGTCAGCATGTACTTTACTAAAATTTCTCCCTTTTGAGAGGAGGATACAGGGAGTGATTAGCGCCAGGGCCTTAACAGGCTGACGAGGGATGGCAGTGATCGAAAGACTCGGCGGATACTGCCACGGTCAAAAAGCCGCAGGCGTGAACCATGCTGGGCATGGGCGCAGGACTCGCAGGCGGGTCTTGATGCGGTTCAGCGGGACCGTCAGGAAGGGGACAAAAAGCAGAATCAAAACTGTAACAAAACCCCTTGCAGCACACTGAAATAAATTTGTAACTGAAGAGGGTACTATGCCTGAAAAAAATTTATAAATTCAAGGAGAATAATATGAGAGTAGTTATCCAGGAAAATTACGATAAGATGAGTAAATGGGCGGCAGATTACATCGCAGCAAAGATCAACGCCCACAAAGAGGAAAGACCTTTTGTGCTCGGTCTTGCAACCGGATCTTCTCCCATCGGTGTTTATAACGAACTTGTCAAAAAGTACAAAGCCGGCGAGCTTTCTTTCAAGAACGTCGTGACCTTCAACATGGATGAGTATCTTGGACTGCCCCGTGAGCACGATCAGAGCTACTGGTATTTCATGCACTACTATCTGTTTGATCATGTCGACATCCCCGCTGAGAACGTTAACATCCTCAACGGCATGTGCGAAGATCCCGAAGAGGAGTGCGCACAGTACGAAGCCAAGATCGCTGCCATCGGCGGCATCGACCTCTTCCTGGGCGGCATCGGCCAGGACGGCCACATCGCCTTCAATGAGCCTTATACTTCTCTGAACTCCAGGACCGGCGTCCGCGTCCTCACAACAGACACCCGCATTGTCAACTCCCGTTTCTTCGACAACGATGTGGACAAGACTCCTGCAAAGGCTCTTTCTGTCGGTGTTGCGACTGTTACGGATGCAAAGGAAGTTCTGCTTGTCATCAACGGCCACAACAAGGCAGCTGCCCTGGCAGCTACTGTTGAGGGACCCGTCAGCGCCAAGGTTACCTGCAGCGCCTTGCAGATGCACAATAATGCCATCATCGCCTGCGACGAGCCTGCCTGCGGCGAGCTGAAGGTTGACTCTTATAAGTATTTCCTGGATCTCGAGAAGAACGAAAGGCTGTAATCTGCGGCTGCGTGTGTGTACGTTTTGCCAGGAGGTATAAATGGGCAAATATTTCGGAACAGACGGCTTCCGCGGCGAAGCCAATAAGGTACTTACATTCGAGCATGCGATCCAGATCGGCCGTTTCCTGGGCTGGTATTATGGTGCACGCCTCAACAAAAAGGCCAAGGTCGTGATCGGCAAGGATACCAGGCGCAGCAGCTATATGTTTGAGTATGCGCTCTGCACAGGCCTGATGGCCTCCGGTGCGGATGCCTATATCATGCATGTTACGACGACCCCTTCCGTCGCATACATCACCCGTGTCGACGATTTTGACTGCGGAATCATGATCTCCGCCTCCCACAATCCCTACTACGACAACGGGATCAAGCTTCTCAACACCAACGGCGAGAAGATGGATGAAGAGACGATCCTTCAGGTCGAGGATTATATCGACGGAAAACTTGAGATTCCTGTGGCCTGCGGTCACGAGATCGGGCGCACTGTCGACTATGTCGCCGGACGCAACCGCTATATCGGATATCTCATCTCCATGTCCAAGTTCAGCTTCAAGCACAAACGCGTGGGACTTGATGTCGCCAACGGCGCTGCATGGTCCATCGCAAAGGGCGTGTTCGATGCTCTCGGAGCAAAGACCTACGTCATGAACGCGGAGCCGGACGGATACAATATCAATACAGACTGCGGCAGTACCCACATTGAACATCTGCAGAAGTTCGTCGTGGACAACGGCCTGGACGTCGGATTCGCCTATGACGGCGATGCGGACCGCTGCCTGTGTGTTGATGAGAAGGGAAATGTCATCACCGGAGACCATATCCTTTACATCTACGGTCTGTACATGAAGGAGCGCGACAAGCTGCTCAACAATACTGTCGTGACTACTGTCATGAGCAATTTCGGGCTTTACAAGGCCCTGGACAAGGTCGGCATCAATTATGAGAAGACCAAAGTAGGCGACAAGTATGTCTACGAGAACATGGTCCAAAACGGCCATCGTATCGGCGGAGAGCAGAGCGGCCATATTATTTTCACTAAATATGCTACCACAGGCGACGGCATCCTGACCTCCCTCAAGATGATGGAAGTCATGCTGGCCAAAGGCAAGCCCATGAGTGAGCTTGCAGCACCGGTTGTGTTCTATCCCCAGGTGCTCAAGAACGTACGCGTCAAGTCCAAACCTGACGCACAGAACGACCCTGATGTACAGGCACAGGTACAGAAGGTTGCGGACGAACTCGGAGACGAAGGCCGCATCCTTGTCCGCGAGAGCGGCACTGAGCCCGTGATCCGTGTCATGGTCGAAGCAGGAAGCGACGAACTCTGTGAAAAACTCGTCGATTCTGTGATCAAAGTCATCGCCGACAAGGGACACCTTGTCTGATCAATGAACGAGACAGGATGAGATCCTGCTGTGAGGTGCCTTCCCGGTCATAGCCGGGCGGGCACCTTTCTGTGTGTTCTATGTATTTTTGTTTCAAACATGCGGTTCTGCTTTTCGCGCTGCGCAGACGGTCGGGGGCTGATCCCCGGATCCCGGAAAAAAGGAGATTATGTATTGAAAGAGAAAGAAAAAAACCCCCTTCCGGGTATTAGCGGTCCCCTCCTTGCCTGGTACAGGGAAAACCGGCGCAGCCTCCCCTGGCGGGATGATCCGTCCGCCTATCATGTCTGGATCTCGGAGATCATGCTGCAGCAGACGCGGGTAGAGGCCGTAAGGGGATATTATACCCGTTTTCTGGAGCGCTTCCCGGACATCAGTGCCCTGGCAGAGGCGGATGAGGATACCTGCCTGAAGCTGTGGGAAGGACTTGGCTATTACAGCAGAGCAAGAAACCTGCAGAAGGCGGCCAGGCTTCTTGTGAGCGAATACGGCGGTGAGATGCCCGAAAGTGCAGAAGAGCTGAAAAGGCTTCCCGGCATAGGACCCTATACAGCTGCCGCGATCGCCTCCATTGCCTTCGGCGAGAAAATCCCCGCGGTCGACGGAAATCTGCTGCGGGTATTCTCCAGACTGGCACTCTATGAGAAGGAGATCCGGACTGCGGCTGCCGGGGCGGCTGCGGCTTCCTTCTTTCTCAAACAGATGCCCCGGGACAATCCCGGGGACTTTAACCAGGCCCTGATGGATCTGGGGGCGGTGATCTGTACTCCCGGCGCTTCACCGGCCTGCGGGGAGTGCCCCCTGCAGCAGCATTGCCGCGCTCTGGAGCAGGGCAGGACGGCTGAACTGCCCGTCATGCCCGAGAAAAAGGCGCGTGGAGTTGAAAAGCGCACGATCCTTGTCATACGGGACGATGACAGGATCCTTCTGCGAAGGCGCCCTGACCGGGGCCTTCTGGCAGGGCTTTACGAATTTCCCAATGAAAGCGGTTGGCTGAGCGAGTCGGAGGCTGTCCTGAGGGTGAGGGAATATGGCTGTGACCCTCTTCACATCCGGCGTCTTCCGGATACAAAGCATATTTTTACCCACAGGGAATGGCATATGCACGGCTATGAGATCCGCATAGCAAGCTTGTCCGGGTATGCTCCCGCCGCGGAAAACTGCCTTATAGCCGCAATTTCTGATATTGAGGACAAGTACGCTCTGCCCAGCGCCTATTCGGCATACTTTCCCGGCAGAAGAAATTCTGCAGGAAAAGAGCATTTATGATGCATTGTATGAAATTTTTCTGAATATGGTACAAGACGCTTGTTTTGTGGTAAAATATTCTATCTGTGTTCAGACAAAACAGCGTATCCTGAGACGCTGTGCCGGCCTTTATTTCCACGGCCGGCTGTATGAACATACAGTGTCTATATTACAGTAAACAGGAGGCTTATACATAAATGAAACTGTTATCTATTGCCGTCCCCTGCTATAATTCCGAAGGATATATGGAAAACTGCATCCGCTCGCTCCTGGTGGGAGGAGAGGAGGTGGAGATTCTGATCGTGGATGACGGCTCGACGGACAGGACGGCGGAGATCGCTGACCGCCTGGCAGCAGAACATCCCGGGATCATCCGGGCCATCCACCAGCCCAACAAGGGACACGGCGGAGCGGTCAACACCGGAATAGAAAACGCAAGCGGTCTGTATTTTAAGGTTGTCGACAGTGATGACAAGGTCCGTGCCAGTGCCTTTAAGAGCATTCTCGACGTCCTGCGCCGCTTTTCCGGCGAGGAACCTGCCCTGGATCTTCTCATCAGCAATTTTGTCTACAACAAGGAGGACCAGAACCGTCACAATGTCATGCAGTACAGGCACTGCCTGCCGGTCGGCCGCGTGTTTTCCTGGGATGAGGCAAACCGCTTCCCTGTAGGAAAATACATCCTCATGCACTCTGCGATCTTCCGCACGCAGATGCTCCGTGACAGCGGGCTGAAGCTCCCGGAGCATACTTTCTACGTTGACAACATTTATGTATTTAATCCGCTCCCTTACGTTCAGCGGATGTACTATCTGGATGTCAATTTCTATTATTATTTTATCGGACGCGAGGACCAGTCGGTCCACGAGGACGTCATGATCAAAAGACTGGACCAGCAGGCCCGCGTCAACCGTATCATGATCGATCATTTCACAGATCCGGAGTGTCAGGAGATGATCGGGGACCGCAAGGCGCTCAGACAGTATATGTTCAACTATCTGGAGATCATTACTACGGTTACCTCAGTTCTGTCCCTGCGCTCGGGAACACCGGAGCATCTGCAGCTGCGTGACGAGACCTGGGAGTATCTCCACAGCAAAGATGAGGCTCTCTGGAAAAAGATGCGCAGACGCATACTGGGAAGAGCAATGAATGTCAACAGACGCCTGCCGCGCGCGGCAGTGATCACCTTGTACCGCCTTGCGCAGCGCATTTTCAATTTTAACTGACCGGATACTGAGCCGGCCGGATTTTGTATCGGCCGGACAGGAAACGGCAGGAGAATGACGAACACACTTTCAGGTTTTATTTTTTATAGGAGAATAATAATATGTGTGGAATTGTCGGATATATAGGAACCCAGCAGGCAGCGCCGATCCTCCTGGACGGTCTTTCTAAGCTGGAATACAGAGGATATGATTCCGCCGGTCTTGCAGTCCGGGACGGCGTCTCTGAGCCCGAGATCGTCAAGGCCAAAGGACGTCTGAAAATTCTATCCGAAAAGACCAACAACGGCGAAACCATGATCGGATGCTGCGGTATCGGACACACCCGCTGGGCTACCCACGGCGAGCCCTCTGAGGACAACGCGCACCCGCACTGCACGGATGACCGTTCCATTATCGGTGTTCACAACGGAATCATCGACAACTACAAGGAGCTTCGTGAAAAGCTCGTCCGCAAGGGCTATTCCTTCCACTCGGAGACAGATACCGAAGTTGCGATCAAGATGGTCGATTATTATCTCAAAAAATATAACATGGGTCCCATTGATGCCATCGTGCGCACCATGGTCCGCGTCCGCGGTTCCTACGCCCTGGCCATCATGTTCAAGGAATATCCCGACGAGATTTTTGTCGCCCGCAAGGACAGCCCCATGATCATCGGTGTCGAGGAAGGTGAGACATATATTGCCTCTGATGTTCCCGCGATCCTGCGCTATACCAGAAATGTCTACTATATCGGCAACAACGAGATCGGCAGACTCGGCGCGGGCAGCGCAAAGTTCTACAACCTGGATCAGGAAGAAATCCAGAAAGAACTGACTGAGATCAAATGGGATGCGGAAGCTGCCGAGAAGGGCGGATTCGAGCATTTCATGATGAAGGAGATCCATGAGCAGCCCAAGGCAGTCCAGGATACCATCAATGCCATCATCAAAGACGGAAAGGTCAGCCTGGAGGGCATCTCCCTGACTGAAGAGGAAATCCTCAATCTCCGGGATATAAATATCGTTGCCTGCGGCAGCGCCTATCATGTCGGCATTACGCTGCAGTATGTGATTGAAGACCTGACCCGAATTCCTGTCCGCGTGGAGCTGGGAAGCGAATTCCGCTATAGAAAGCCCATTCTGAGTGACAACACACTGGTCATCGTCATCAGCCAGTCCGGCGAGACCGCGGATTCCCTGGCCGCCCTGCGCGAAGCCAGGGAACTGGGGGCAAAGACCCTGGGCATTGTCAATGTCATCGGTTCTTCGATCGCCAGAGAGGCGGACAATGTCCTCTATACACTGGCAGGCCCCGAAATTGCCGTTGCAACGACCAAGGCCTATTCCACACAGCTGGTGGCGGGCTACCTGCTTGGTATTGAGTTCGGCAGAGTGCGCGGTAATATTGACGACGAGCAGTATCAGCGCTTTATCGCCGACATTGAGAAGCTTCCAAAGCAGATCGAAGGTCTTTTAGAGGACAAGGAGAGGATCCAGTGGTTTGCCTCCAAGTTCTCCAATGCCCATGACGTCTTCTTCATCGGCCGCGGGGTGGACTATGCCATCTGCCTCGAGGGCAGCCTGAAGATGAAGGAGATCAGCTACGTGCACTCCGAAGCCTATGCGGCGGGCGAGCTCAAGCACGGCACGATCAGCCTGATCGAGGACGGAACTCTTGTAGTCGGTTCTCTTACACAGCCCGAGCTCTTCGAGAAGACCATCAGCAACATGGTCGAAGTCAAGAGCCGCGGCGCATACCTCATGGGCCTTACTTCATACGGAAATTACAGTGTCGAGGACACGGCGAATTTCACAGTATATGTACCCCGTACGGATCCTCACTTTGCAAACAGTCTGGCGATCATCCCGCTTCAGTTGATGGCTTATTATATCAGTGTCGCCAAGGGACTGGATGTTGACAAGCCCAGAAACCTCGCAAAGAGCGTGACGGTGGAATGATTCCAGGGCAGCTGCCTGATTTTGATCAGCAGGGAAGTCCCGGCCTCTTATTAAGCGGCCGGACGCGGGATTCACGGACGTATCCTGCACCTGAGGAATTTGCTGTGGGAAAATCAGTCCTCCTTCAGGGAGTTTTATATGTATAAAAAAGAAAAAACAGGATGGCTGAAGCACCTGGACTTCATGGTGCTTGATCTCATCGTGTTCCAGGTATGTTACGTGGCGAGCTTTTGGATCCTCCGCGGAGTATCCAATCCGTACAGGATCGTCCTGTACCGCTATCAGGGAATTGTATATCTGATCTGCCAGCTCATCGTTGTGCTGTTTTCCGAGAGCTACAAAAATGTACTCCGGCGCAGCACCTGGACGGAGCTGATATGCGTTTTTCGATATATTGTCACAGTTGAGATCCTGAACCTGGTCTACCTTTTCTCGGTCCACCAGACCAATCTGATCTCACGACTGCTGACCGGCCTGACCGCAGTGCTGTTCTTCTTTGTATCCTTCACGGTGCGCATGATCAACAAGAAAAGGGTTCTTGGCACGCGGGGAGATAAGAAGGGGCAGAGATCACTGATGGTCATCACTTCCAGCCATCTGGTGGAGGAGGTCATCAATAATCTTTCCGATAACTCTTTTCACGATTACTTTATTTCGGGAATCATCCTGATGGATCAGGCCTCCGCTGATGAAAAGGAATTAAGAGGTATCCCGGTCCTGGGACGGGGAGAGAATATTCTCTTTTATATCGGCCGCCACTGGGTGGATGAGGTGTTTTTATATCAGCCTGACAATCTGCCCTATCCTGTTGAGATGGTGGACAGCCTTCTCAATATGGGTATTACAGTCCATTACTGTATCTCAGCCCTCAATGACAGCCGGATGGGGACACAGGAAGTCGAGAAGATCGGCAACTACAAGGTGCTGACCAACAGCCTCCGCATCGTCTCGATCCGCGAGCTGGCTTTCAAGCGCTGTGTGGATATTGCCGGCGGTATCGTGGGATGTATTCTGACGGCGATCAT
This sequence comes from Lachnospiraceae bacterium, assembly GCA_045130475.1. Classification (GTDB taxonomy): domain Bacteria; phylum Bacillota; class Clostridia; order Lachnospirales; family Lachnospiraceae; genus CAG-791. The sequence continues at coordinate 76,791 of JBGUPU010000034.1, read as the reverse complement.
CTTTATCTTTATTGCGCCGATGATCTACATCAAGTCCCCGGGCCCGATTTTCTTTACGCAGAAGCGCATAGGCAAAAACGGAAAGCAGTTTAACATGTATAAGTTCCGGAGCATGTATATGGATGCGGAGGAACGCAAAAAAGCCCTGATGGCTCAGAACAAGATCCAGGACGGCATGATGTTCAAGATGGACGATGATCCGCGAATCATCGGCAGCGAGAAGAAGGACAAAAACGGAAGACCTATGGGCATCGGCAACTTTATCCGCCGTACTTCCCTGGATGAATTCCCGCAGTTCTGGAATGTCCTCAAGGGTGAGATGAGCCTGGTAGGAACACGCCCCCCGACCCTGGATGAATGGGAAAAATATGATCTTCACCACCGCGTGCGTATGAGTATCAAACCCGGCATCACCGGACTGTGGCAGATCAGCGGCCGCAGCGGGATCACTGATTTCGAAGAGGTCGTCCGTCTGGACCGCGAATATATTCAGAACTGGAGCCCGGAACTGGATTTCCAGATCCTTCTCAAGACTGTATCTGTCGTCCTCAAACACGAGGGGGCCGAATAAAAAAGTATCCTTCAAACACAAAGGCGCCGAATATAAAGACCCTCTAAACGCGAGGGCACTGCATAAAAAGATCCTTCAAACATAAGGGTACGGAATAAAAAAGAACCTGCATGATGCAGGTTCTTTTTTATTCCGTAAGCTGGTTTGACTTTTTTTGGTCACAGGACCAATTTGCGGATCAATGGTCCAGGCCCAGCCCGCCCTGAATATGATCCTCTCCGAAATAGATCTTATGTCTGGGGGATGCATTCATGGCTGCACAGGCTGCCACGGACAGGAAGGCCTCCCTGGCAGATTCGCTTCGGCCGGTGATGGCGATGGGAATATTGGCGCCGATCAGGATGCCGCAGTTGTAGGCACCGCAGCTGGTATCCAGTACCTTGACGATCAGGTTGCCGGTCATGAGATTGGTGACGACAACACCGTCAAATTCGCCGCAGGCGGGATTGTCATATCCTTTGAGGCGGGCGGCTTCTTTGTTGAGCATCAGGTCCCAGGTGATCGGTCCGACCAGGTTGCAGTTGGCGATCGGCTCATCCTCGTGGTCAATAAGAATGGTCTGTGCTTCGACAGTGTCCTTCATATGGAAGGCGGGTTTCTCGATGAGGGAGAGCAGACCGATGTTGGGATTCTTGACTCCGAAGACATGAAGGGCGTCGACCATATTGACGATGACCTTCTTGCGCTCCTCGATGGAGGGATTGACCAGAAGCGTGACATCGGAGATAGCAAGCATCTTGTGGTAGGTTGGGATCTTGATCATAACGATATGTGTCAGGAGCCTTTCCGGGCGGATCAGGTGGTTGACCTTGTTGAGTACAGGCATCAGGAAATCACGGGTCTGGGTATTGCCGCGCATGAGGGCATCCGCACTGCCGGCCTGGATCATCTCGATGGCATACTGGACGACATTCGTATCATTGCTGACCGGCTGGAGATCAAATTTGCGGTCCGCCAGACCCAGACGTTCCAGCGTCTGGTTGATCTTCTTGTAATTTCCGATCAGGATCGGTTCGGCGAATCCCTCATCCTGTGCCATAAAAGCGCCCTTAAGGATATTCTCCGCGTCTGCTCCGGCAATGGCAACACGCATGGGCTTGCCTGTATTCCGCTCTTTTGCCTTGTCAACGAGAGTCTGGAACTCGGGAATCAATTCCATATTGTTTTGCATGATAAGGTCTCCTTTTCTCTGATTAGAACAGTCCGCCGAACTTCAGAAACAGCGGTGCAAATACAAGCGATACGACAGTCATGAGCTTGATCAGAATATTGATGGAAGGACCGGATGTATCCTTGAAAGGGTCGCCCACTGTGTCACCTACGACAGTGGCGTGGTGTGTTTCGCTTCCTTTGCCGCCGTTGTGGCCTTCTTCCACGTACTTTTTGGCATTATCCCAGGCGCCGCCGGAGTTGGACATAAAGATCGCCAGCATGACACCGGTGACGAGAGCGCCTGCCAGAAGGCCGCCAAGAGATTCCGGGCCCAGTACGATGCCGACCAGCATAGGGCAGATAACTGCCATGACGCCGGGGACAAGCATCTCGTGGAGGGCTGCCTGTGTGGAGATCGCCACACAAGTAGTATAGTCCGGTTTGCCGGTTCCTTCAAGGATGCCGGGGATGGAACGGAACTGGCGGCGGACTTCCTCGATCATCTTGTAGGCCGCCTTGGAGACAGAGTCCATGGTCAGGGCGGAGAAGAGGAAGGGAAGCATGCCGCCCAGGAAGAGGCCTACGATGACCTTGTAGTCGAGAAGATTGATCCCGCTCTCAAAGAGCTTGACTGCCTGCGCATAGGAGACGAACAGGGCGAGGGCAGTGAGAGCTGCAGAGCCGATAGCAAAGCCTTTTCCCATGGCAGCGGTGGTATTTCCGACTGCATCCAGACGGTCCGTGATCTTGCGGACACGGGAAGGCAGGCGGGACATTTCCGCGATACCGCCGGCATTGTCCGCGATGGGGCCGTAGGCGTCGACCGCAACCGTAATTCCCGTGGTGGAGAGCATACCGACGGCAGCCAGTGCAATGCCATAGAGGCCGCAGGAAAGGTAAGCGCCGATAATACCCACACTGATCAGGACGATCGGGACAGCAGTGGACTGCATGCCGACCGCGATGCCGCTGATGACGGTGGTCGCGGGGCCGGTCTCGGACTGCTGCGCGATCTTTCTGACGAAGCGGTAGTCACCGGATGTGTAGATCTCCGTCACGACACCGATGATCAGGCCAACGATGAGGCCGAAGATGATCGCAAAAGCCTGTTTAATGGAATGGAAGAAATACATGCTCATTGCCAGAGAACCGAGGATCACAATGATGGCTGCGGAATAACTGCCGGCTTTCAGAGCTTTGTGGGGATTGGAGTTTTCGTCGCCCTTTACAAAGAAGCAGCCCAGAATTGAGGCCGCGATGCCTAAGGACGCGATGAGAAGGGGGAAAATTGCCCCTTTGAATTCATAATAGACAACACCGAGAGTGATGGCCGATACGATGGATCCTACATAAGATTCAAACAGATCTGCGCCCATGCCTGCCACATCACCGACGTTGTCACCGACGTTATCTGCGATAACAGCGGGGTTACGGGGGTCATCCTCAGGGATACCTGCCTCGACTTTACCGACCAGGTCGGCACCGACGTCCGCGGCTTTGGTGTAGATACCGCCGCCGACACGTGCAAAAAGCGCGATGGAGGAGGCGCCCAGCGAGAAGCCGGAGAGAATATCGGGGTTGCCTGTGACCAGATAGATCAGACCTGCGCCGACCAGACCGAAGCCCACGACGCTCATTCCCATGACTGCACCGCCGGAAAAGGCGACGGAGAGGGCAGCGTTCATTCCGTGGTCTTTGGCTGCCGCTGCAGTGCGGACATTGGCCCTGGTGGCCACATTCATGCCGATGAAACCGGCTGCTGTGGAGAAGACTGCTCCCACCAGGAAACTGTATGCGGTCAGCCAGCTGATTCCGAGGCCGATCAGGACAAAAAGAACAGCTACGAAGAAAACCAGAATTCTGTATTCAGCCATCAGGAATGCGCGCGCGCCCTCATGGATGAAAGCTGCAATCTCCTGCATGCGGTCGGTCCCGGCGTCCTGGCGCTTGACCTTACCGATGAGATAGAATGCAAACAACAGTGCCAGCACTCCGAAAACGGGTGCGATGATTGTGAGAGCCCCCAAAACATTACCTTCCTTTCTTTTTAATGATGTGAGCCAATGATCAATGGCCGCACTTTCGCACCGTATGGATTTTCTCCGTCCCACCCATTAGACGAAAAAAACCTCGGATGCATCGGTTGACGATACTGATTGTGCATAGGAATCCGGTATATTACATCCCACCCATTAATAAAGAAGACCCGGTCCCATACAGCTGCTGCACTTATATACATACCGGCGTGTGCAAAAAGTGCTGCCCGCAGGCATTATAAAAATGCAAAAAAGGCCTCCGGATTTATTGTGAAGTTAGTCAAAACCCAGGTGCCTTTATAATATTTTAACATGTAAAGATAGAACATTTCTGTACTTTTTTAAATCCTATGCTATAATGTGACGGAAATGGGTGCTTGCGTTCATCCCGTTTTTCAGAAGGTTATTCATATTTTCAGGAATATCAAAAGGTTTGTGCCGGAGCATCACAAACCTTTACGGAACACCGGTCTGAAACAGGACTATGACGAATACAGCGCATACGTCCGCCGGTAGTTTCCTACCGCATGCAGTGCTCCGGAAAGAGAGAAAAGAATGAGCGGTGTAAGACGCGTATACGTCGAGAAGAAAGAGCCGTTTGCCGTCGCGGCAAGGCAGCTGAAGGAGGACATTGAAGGCTTTTTAGGAATCGAGAAAATCAGGGGCGTCCGCATTCTGATCCGGTATGATGTGGAAAACATCTCGGATGATACTTTTGAGAAGGGATGCCGCACTGTTTTTTCCGAGCCGCCCGTAGACGATTTATATAAAGAAAACATCGAGATCCCCGAGGGAACCAGTGTATTCTCCGTCGAGGCCCTGCCCGGTCAGTTTGACCAGCGCGCAGACAGTGCAGAGCAGTGCCTGCAGTTTCTCAATGAAGAGGAGAAGCCCGTTGTGCGCACCGCAGTCACCTATCTGCTGGCCGGCGACCTGACCCAAGAGGACCTTGACCGGATCAAGGCATACTGCATCAACCCCGTGGATTCCCGCGAGACGGGAATGGAAAAGCCCGCCACCCTGCAGACGGAATATCCCGAACCGGATGATGTGCAGATTTTTGACGGCTTTACTGCCATGGATGCCGATGCACTGAAAGACCTGTATTCCTCTCTGGGCCTCGCCATGACCTGGGCGGATTTCCAGTTCATCCAGACTTATTTCCGGGATACCGAGCACCGGGATCCCACCATCACCGAGATCCGTGTGCTGGACACTTACTGGTCCGACCACTGCAGACACACCACTTTCTCCACAGAGCTCAAAAATATCGAGTTCGAGGACGGTTTTTACCGCACTCCCATCGAGACGACCTGGCAGAGCTATTCCGATACCCGCGGAGAGATGTATGCCGGCCGCACAGATAAGCCGGTCTGTCTGATGGACCTCGCCATTATGGGTATGAAGAAGCTCAAGGCAGACGGCAAGCTCACCGATATGGAAGAGTCCGATGAAAATAACGCCTGCTCCATCGTGGTTCCCATCGAAGTCGATTACGGCAATGGACCGCAGACCGAGGAGTGGCTTGTCTTCTTTAAAAATGAGACCCACAACCATCCCACCGAGATCGAGCCTTTCGGCGGCGCGGCGACCTGCCTGGGCGGCGCCATTCGCGACCCGCTTTCCGGACGCGGCTATGTCTATCAGGCTATGCGCGTGACCGGCGCAGCTGATCCGACTGTTCCCGTCTCTGAGACGATCCGGGGCAAACTTCCCCAGAAAAAGCTGGTCATCGGCGCTGCGGACGGCTATTCGAGCTACGGCAACCAGATCGGCCTTGCCACCGGCCAGGTCTCCGAGATCTATCACCCCGGCTATCTTGCCAAGCGCATGGAGATCGGCGCTGTTATGGGCGCGGCGGCACGGGCTAACGTGCAGCGTCTCAATTCCGATCCGGGCGATGTCATCATCCTGCTGGGCGGACGGACCGGCCGTGACGGCATCGGCGGCGCGACGGGTTCCTCCAAAGCGCACACACTGGAATCTCTGACCACCTGCGGCGCGGAAGTCCAGAAGGGCAATGCTCCCACAGAGCGTAAGCTCCAGCGTCTCTTCCGCCGTCCCGAGGTCTCCAGCCTTATCAAAAAGTGCAATGACTTCGGCGCGGGCGGCGTCTCTGTCGCCATCGGCGAGCTTGCCGACGGTCTGGAGGTCAACCTTGATCTCGTTCCCAAGAAATATGAAGGCCTTGACGGCACGGAACTGGCCATCTCCGAATCCCAGGAGCGCATGGCCGTTGTCGTCGCGCCCGAAGACCAAGCGGAATTTCTGAAATACGCTGCGGAGGAGAACCTGGAGGCGACTCCTCTGGCCCGCGTCACGGAAGATCCCAGGCTTGTCCTCAAATGGAGAGGCAGGGCAATCGTAGATATCGCCCGCTCCTTCCTGGACACCAATGGTGCCCATCAGGAGACAGATGTCAGAGTCCTGATGCCTTCCGAGCAGGATAATTATTTCAACAAGATCGCTTCCGAAAAAGTAGACAATGTCCTGAAGAAAGAGGATGCTTCTTTCGCAGAGACCGTAAAGGCATCTGTCTCCGACCTCAACGTCTGCTCCCAGAAGGGCCTTGTCGAGTTGTTTGACGCCAGTATCGGCGCCGCGACTGTCACAATGCCTTACGGCGGCCGCTATCAGCTGACTCCCACCCAGGCCATGACTGCGCGTCTCCCTGTCCTGGGCGGTACCACTGATACCGTCTCCATGATGAGCTACGGCTTTGACCCCTATCTGTCCTCCTGGAGCCCTTATCACGGCGCGATCTATGCGGTGACCGAGTCCATGTCCAGGATCGTGGCGGAGGGCGGCGACTACAGAAATCTCCACTTCACCTTCCAGGAGTATTTCGGCCGCATGTCCCAGGAGCCCGAGAGATGGAGCCAGCCCCTGTCAGCACTTCTGGGTGCCTATGATGCCCAGATCGGCTACGGCCTTGCAAGTATCGGCGGAAAGGACTCCATGTCCGGAACCTTCCGGGAGGAAGGCCTGGATATCGATGTTCCGCCCACGCTGGTTTCTTTCGCGGTCGATGTCGCCAAGGCACAGGAAATCGTCACCCCCGAACTCAAGAGAGAAGGCGATGTACTCGTCCAGTTCCGGATCGAAAAAGATGAATATGACATACCGGTCTATGACGATGTCATGCATATGTATGACCTTGTCACAGCTCTGATGAGAGAGGGGAAGATCTGTGCGGCATATGCCCTCGACAGCTACGGCCTCCTTCCGGCAGCCGCCAAGATGGCCTTCGGCAACGGCTTCGGCGTCTCCTTCGTCGAGAAGCTCCGTCTCAAAGATCTGTTTAGAAATGCCATGGGCGACCTGCTTGTGGAGATGTCTCCCGATGATCTCACTGCGCTCTCCGATGCGGAAGGATTTGACCTGCGCGTGGTCGGCACCGTGACCGGCCAGGAAAACGCTGCCTTCTCTTTCCAGGGTGAGGAGATTTCCCTCGCCGATATGCTGGCCGCATGGAAGAAGCCTCTGGAGAAGGTCTTCCCCACCAAGGCGGAAAAAGACACGACACCGATCGAGGCTCCGATCTACACCGGCGGACAGATTGCCGTCTGCACACACAAGATCGGCCAGCCGACCGTCTTTATCCCGGTATTCCCCGGAACTAACTGCGAGTATGACACGGCGGCAGCCTTCACTGCGGCAGGCGCAAAGACGATCACCCGTGTCTTCACCAATATGACTCCCGAAAATATCCGCGATTCCGCGGCGGCTTTCGCAGATGCCATTGCGCAGGCACAGATCATCATGTTCCCCGGCGGATTCTCCGCAGGCGACGAGCCCGACGGCAGCGCGAAATTCTTCGCTACGGCATTCCGCAATGCGGTCATCGAAGAGGCGGTTACCGAACTGCTCGATCAGCGCGACGGCCTGGCCCTGGGTATCTGCAACGGCTTCCAGGCTCTGATCAAGCTGGGCCTTGTTCCTCACGGCAGGATCACAGGACAGGATGCGCAGTCCCCGACCCTGACCTACAACACGATCGGACGCCACATTTCCAAGATGGCCTATACAAAGGTGACTTCCAACAAGAGTCCCTGGCTTGCTCTTGCCGAGCCCGGCGGTGTCTATGTCAATCCCGCTTCCCATGGTGAGGGACGTTTCGTCGCTCCTGCCGAATGGATCAAAAAGCTGGAGGAGAACGGGCAGATCGCGACCCGCTACTGCGATCCCGACGGCAATGTCTCCATGGACGAAGAGTGGAACATCAACGGTTCCTATGCCGCTATCGAGGGTATTACCTCTCCCGACGGCCGCGTCTTCGGCAAGATGGTCCACTGTGAGCGCAGCGGACGCTTTATCAACCTCAACATCGAAGGCAATCAGAATATGCGTCTCTTCGAGGCAGGCGTGAAGTACTTCAGCTGATTTAAGCCTATAGCCTATAGAAAACAGTCTGACAAAAAAGCCGGGTCTCCCATGCGGAGGACCCGGCTTTGTCCAAAAAGGAGACTGTTAAAATGATTCTCAGAAGGGGAAACGCTATTGGAAAACAAGATCAACTACAGCAGGCAGACACAGCAGATTATTGAAAAAACAGAGATGGAACAGGACCGGACCGGTGCGCCTGCACCGCGCCTTTTGCTGCACAGCTGCTGTGCGCCCTGCTCCAGCCACTGCATGGAATACCTGCGCGAGCATTTTCAGCTGACTGTATTCTATTACAATCCCAATATCACTGTCTCCGAAGAATATGAGAAGCGGCTCGCGGAAGAAAAACGGCTGATCGCAGCCTATAACCGGCAGGTGGAGGAACAGGATTTCACTGGAATGCACTCGACGGACAAAGCGAAGCGGATCGAGATCCTGGAGGCTTCCTATGACCCGGAGAACTGGTTCGGGGCGGTCGCGGGACTGGAGCATTGTCCCGAGGGCGGAGAGCGCTGCACAGTTTGTTTTGAGATGCGTCTTCGGAATACGGCGAAGGCTGCGGCGGAGGGGCATTTCGACTTCTTTACCACGACCCTCACTATCAGTCCCCTCAAGGATGCTCAGAGGCTCAATACCATCGGGCAGCGAATGGCAGAGGAATACGGCGTGGCCTGGCTTCCCTCTGATTTTAAGAAAAAAGACGGCTATAAGCGTTCTATCGAGCTCTCCGGAGAGTTCGGCCTCTACCGCCAGAACTACTGCGGATGTGTTTTTTCCCAGGAGCAGCGGCGCTGATCCCGGGAAACTTGACAAAACGTGCTTATTTTGCAATGATTGTAAAATTGACTGAAAAAGAAAATCATTCGGGCGGACAGCAGGCATCCTATTGCGAAGATCCGCTCATTTGAACGACAGAAAGGGGAAAAATTGGACCAGTTTCTGAATCTGATTTCCAAAGAGATGGAATCCGCCTTTGAGGCGGCTGGATATGACAGTGCATTGGGCAGGGTGACGGTATCGAACCGCCCTGACCTCTGTGAATATCAGTGTAACGGTGCCATGGCCGGCGCCAAGCGTTACCGCAAAGCACCCTTCATGATTGCGGATGATGTAGCGAAGGCCCTTGCGGCAAAAAACGACGGTGCAGGTTCCGAAGTCTTTTCCAAGGCGGAGGTTGTCAAGCCGGGCTTCCTGAATCTTGATGTAAAGGAGAGCTTTCTGCAGTCCTATCTGCAGCAGATGAGCGAGGATGAGCGCCTGGGAATGCCCCTTCCGGAAAAGCCTGAAAAGATCATCATCGACTACGGCGGCCCCAATGTGGCCAAGCCCCTGCATGTCGGTCACCTTCGCAGTGCGGTCATCGGCGAGGCAGTCAAGCGCATCGCCCGTTTCCACGGAGAGGATGTCATCGGTGATATCCACCTTGGAGACTGGGGCCTTCAGATGGGCCTCGTGATCACCGAGCTGAAAAAACGCATGCCCGAACTTCCTTATTTTGATCCTGATTTTACCGGCGAATATCCCGAGGAAGCACCTTTTACCGTTTCCGAACTTGAGGAGATCTATCCTTTCGCCAGCGCCAAATCCAAACAGGATCCCGAATATTACGCCGAGGCGATGGATACTACCCGCCGTCTGCAGGACGGTGAGCGCGGCCTCTATGCCCTCTGGCAGAAAATTGTCGCGGTCTCCGTTGCCGATATGAAGCGGAACTACGCAAATCTGGATGTCTCTTTTGACCTCTGGAACGGAGAAGCAAGTGTCCATCCCATTATTCCGGGAATGGTCGAGGATATGAGAAAAGGCGGCTATGCCTATGAAAGCCAGGGTGCCCTGGTCATTGACGTCGCGAAAGAAACGGATTCCAAAGAGATTCCTCCCTGCATCGTGCTGAAGTCAGACGGAGCATCTCTCTATACCACGACCGATCTGGCGACCATCAAAGAGCGCGTGGAGAAATATCATCCTGACAGGATCATCTACATCACTGACAAACGTCAGGAGCTTCACTTCACCCAGGTCTTCCGTGCCGCCGCCAGGTCCGGCCTGGTCAGCGATGACACCGAGCTTGTTCACATCGGTTTCGGAACAATGAACGGCAAAGACGGCAAACCCTTCAAGACACGTGAAGGCGGTGTCATGCGTCTGGAGACCCTGATCGCGGATATCAATGCCGAGATGCTTTCCAAGATCAGCACCAATCCTGAGATTCCTGCCGACGAAGCTGAACAGACATCCCGCCAGGTGGCACTCGCTGCCCTCAAATACGGCGACCTGTCCAACCAGGCCTCCAAGGACTATATTTTTGACATTGAAAAATTCACCTCTTTCGAAGGAGACACAGGTCCCTACATCCTGTACACCATTGTCCGCATGCGCTCCATCCTGCAGCGCTACGCCGAACAGCCCGACGCGAAAGACCCTGCATCCCTCAGGACAGGCATGCCGGCGAGCAGTGTGGAAAAGAAACTCATGATGGACATCGCGGGCTTTAACGCCATGATGGAAGGCGCTTACACAGACTGCGCCCCCCACAGGATTTGCGCCTATATTTACCAGCTTTCCAATGATTTCAACTCCTTCTACCACGCCACAAGGATCCTCACCGAACAGGATCAGGCACAGAAAGAGTCCTGGATCGCCCTTCTGGGCCTCACAGAACGCGTCCTTTCCTGCTGCATCAACGTCCTCGGCTTTACTGCGCCGCAGAGGATGTGAAGAAGCAGTGAGGAAAAGCCGATTGAACGTCGAGCTCGCTCGAACGGTCAAGAGGCCTTGACGAACGCCAAACATGAGCATGTAATGGGGCAGGGGCCCCATGGAATGCGAATGTTTGCAGTATGGCGAGAGCGCGGAGCGCGAAGCCATACGCAGCTTCTTCACATCGGACTGCCGCTCCCTGACGAAAGCCAGACATGAGCATGTAATGGGGCAGGGGCCCGCGCGGAATCCGACACATTTTATTTACAATCGAAACCAAACGTGTTATGTTACTGTAAAGCGTTAATTCAATGGCGTATCCCCGGGGCTCCGGCAATCTTTCCTGCCGGAAATCCGGACAGAAGTGAAGAGAGGAACAGATCGACAATATGCAGGCGGCCCCAAGCCCCTGCCAAGAGGGTATACGAATGGAGAAAGGTAAGATAACCGTCTTTTCCGGTGAGGGAAGGGGCAAGACGGCGGCAGCGCTCGGAATGGCTCTGGACGCCGCGGCAGACGGAAAGACAGCTGTCATCATTCAGTTTCTGAAGGGCAGAGGACTTGCGGAGTCCATTTTCTGCAAGCGCATGGAGCCGGATATCAAGATTTTCCGCTTTGAAAAGTCGGAAGTGGATTACGATGACCGGCCGACCGAGCAGCGCGAGGATGATGTTTCCAGCATCCGCAACAGCCTTGGATTTGCCAGGAAAGTGCTGGCGACAGGAGAGTGCGATCTGCTCGTTCTGGACGAAGTCCTCGGCGTGATCGACAATAAAATCATCACCGTCGAAGAGCTCCGCGATCTTGTCAGCCACCGGGGCGAAACACAGGTCATTTTTACAGGACGTGTCATGAGCGGGGAACTCTGCACCTTCGTGGACGAGATTTCCCAGATCAGCACAGTCCGGTTCAAGAGATACGAAACGTGAAAACAAAATAAGAAATAATACAGACGCTGCCGAAGGTATTTCATACGGAGGAAAAACATGTCTATTTTTACAAAAGCAGGAGTCGCCATCATCACACCTTTTAAAGAGGATGATTACTCTGTCAATTATGATGCATTTGCGGAACTGATCGATTTCCAGATCGACAACGGCACGGATGCCATCATCGTCTGCGGTTCCACTGGCGAAGCGGCAACCATGACTGAGCAGGAGCATCTGGATGTCTGCAAATTCTGTATCGATTACACAAAGAAGCGCGTTCCCGTTATTGCAGGAAGCGGATCCAACTGCACACAGACTGCTATAAACCTCTCAAAAGAGCTGGCAGGCTACGGCGCTGACGGCCTTCTGGTCATTCATCCTTATTACAACAAGGGTACACAGAAGGGCCTCTACAAGCACTTCAGGATGGTCGCGGAAGCTTCTGACGGCTGCCCCGTCATCCTCTACAATGTTCCCAGCCGCACCGGCGGAAATATTAACCCTGAGACCGTTGCACAGCTCGTCAAGGATGTCCCCAATATTGTCGGTATCAAGGAAGCCAGCGGCAACATCAGCCAGATCGTCAAGATCATGACTCTTACAGACGGCAATATCGACCTGTATTCCGGCAATGACGACCAGGTCGTTCCGCTTATGTCCATGGGCGGACTCGGCGTCATCTCCGTTGTCTCCAACGTAGCTCCCAAAGCCGTCCACGACATGTGTGACAAGATGCTCAACGGCGATGTCAAGGGCGCTGCACAGCTCCAGAAAGATACGCTTGATCTCTGCGAGAACCTCTTCAGCGAAGTCAACCCTATTCCTGTCAAGAAGGCTGTCAACCTGATGGGCTTCAACGCAGGTCCCCTGCGCATGCCTCTGACCGAGATGGAAGAGGAACATGCAAAGAAGCTCGAAGCAGCTATGCGCAATTTCGGAATCCTGAAATAAAAGACAGTTTCCTTTTTTCAGTAACAGACGCATCAATAGATCAGAAATTTGATCGAAGGCACTGCGGGAAGAGCAGGGATTATCAAGAACAGCGAAGGAGACACAGATGGTTAAGGCAATACTTCACGGCGCCTGCGGGCGCATGGGACATATGATCGCGGACATCGTTTCCAGAGATGCCGGCATCCTGATCGTTGCCGGAATTGATGCATTCGGAAGCGCTTACGCGGACTTTCCTGTATATGCATCCCTTGATGAGTGCGGGGAAGAAGCGGATGTCATTATTGACTTCTCAACAGCGGCAGCGATGGAAGGCCTGTTTGCATACAGCGCATCCCGTCAGATTCCTGTTGTAGTCTGTACCACAGGACTTTCTGAAGAGCAGACTTCTGCAATGAAGCAGACCGCGGAGAAGGTCGCCGTTCTCAAGAGCGCCAATATGTCCGTCGGCATCAACCTGCTTCAGACACTTCTGGCCGAGGCTGCTCCCAAGCTCGCAGCGGCAGGCTTCGATATCGAGATCGTTGAAAAGCACCACAACCAGAAGCTCGATGCACCCAGCGGAACAGCGATTGCCCTGGCCGACAGCATTAATGACGCCATGGACGGCGCCTATGATTATGTCTACGACCGCTCTACCAGACGCGAGAAACGCCGGGAGAAAGAAATCGGCATCTCGGCAGTGCGCGGCGGCACCATCGTAGGGGACCACGACGTAATCTTTGCAGGAGAGGATGAGGTCATCACATTCTCCCACAGGGCGTACAGCCGTGCTGTGTTCGGCAAAGGAGCGGTCGAAGCTGCCAAGTTCCTCGCCGGCAAGGCCCCGGGACTTTACACCATGCATGATGTCCTGGCGTAAATAGGACCGGTAAGGAGAAACTATGAGATTACGTCCCTGCATAGATATTCACGGAGGGCGTGTCAAGCAGATCGTCGGCGGCTCGATCAGAGTAGGCCAGGCTGTCAGGGAGAACTTCGTCTCTGACCGCGATGCTTCTTATTACGCTTCCCTCTACCGCGAAAAAGGACTGGCTGGCGGACACATTATTCTTCTGGACAGCGCCGCAAAAGACCCGGAAGCCTATGAAGCCGACCGGGCCCAGGCCATGTCCGCACTGGCCGCCTATCCCGGGGGCATGCAGATCGGAGGCGGGATCACCCCGGAAAATGCATCCCGGTTTCTGGATGCCGGTGCATCCCATGTCATTGTGACATCCTATGTCTTTCATGGAGGCACTCTCGATGAGGAGCGTCTTGAAAAGATGAAAAGGGCTGTCGGCACAGACCGCCTTGTGCTGGATCTCAGCTGCCGCAAGTGCACGGATTCTGCGGGAGAAGAAATTGCCCGCAGCAGGAAGGGCACCCCGCTGCAGTCCGCGCAATATGCTGTTGTCACAGACAGATGGCAGAAATTCACCGCATGGACCATTACCCCGGAAAATCTTCGGGCACTCTGCAGCCACTGTGATGAGTTCCTTATTCATGCGGCGGATGTTGAGGGTAAAAGAGGCGGGATCCAGGAGGATCTGGTCAGTATTCTCGGATCATTCTGCAGCGAAACAGGATTTCCCGTCACCTATGCCGGCGGGATCCACGCCGCAGAAGACCTGGCCAGGATCGCGTCTTATTCCAGGGGAAGACTTGATGTCACCGTGGGAAGTGCCCTCGAAATCTTCGGCGGAACACTCGACCTTGATCAGCTAGCTGCCCGGGCAGCCTCTTTCTGACCGCGGATCAGGACCGCGGCCTTTACCTTATGACGCAGACAGAGGATGCCTGTCCGGAAAAAATCTGTATACAACAAAGCCGGTACAAATGCATGTACCGGCTTTCGCTGTTTTATATCATTTATTTATTACTCACTCTTCCTGAAAAGAAGAATAATCGTCAAATGGCTATTTTTTCTCAGATCTTGGTTACGTTGACGGCCTGGGGACCTTTCTGACCCTGGACAACATCATACTCAACAGCTTCACCCTCTTCGAGAGACTTGAATCCCTCCTGGTTGATTCCGCTGAAATGTACGAAGACATCGTTGCCTTCAGCATCAGAAATAAATCCGAAACCTTTCTGATTATTGAACCACTTGACAGTTCCTTTGCTCATTGCTGGCACCTCCAATAACAAAAATTAATATGACATGTATTATGCACAAAAAAAGTAATGAATAGTACCCGATTGTGCAACGATTTCAACATAACACAAGTGGTGAAAAATGTAAAGAATTATTTGTAATACAAATATCAACTGTCTGGACAAATATTTATTTTTGCACTAATATGCATTATTGAATAACCAACTTCTTTACTTCAACGTTGTAAAATGCTAAAATAGAAAAGTCCTTAAGCAACCATGATTCCAAGTGGGGGTATTCATGAATAACAAAATCAGAACAGATGCAGTCAGCCACCTTTTCGAAGCAATTCTGACATTGGAGAATGAGGAGGAATGCTATGAGTTTTTTGAGGACCTTTGCACGGTAAATGAACTGCTTTCTCTTTCTCAGCGTTTTGAAGTTGCATCCATGCTAAAACGGAAAGATACATATCTTAAGATCGCCGAGAAGACAGGTGCTTCCACTGCTACCATCAGCCGAGTAAACCGTTCTTTGAATTACGGCAACGACGGTTATACTATGGTGTTTTCAAGAATGAAATCCTACAACGAGAATCCCGGCTAAGAAATGAGTATCAAAAATATCAACAAAAACAGAATACTGCCATTTTTAGTTTTTATAGGAGGGGTGCTGGTCTATCTTCTTGCGATCCTTCCTTTTTTAATTTACCGAAAGGGCCTGTTCTTTTATTACGGGGATTACAATGTCCAGCAGGTGCCCTTTCTTATTTTTGCCCATCGGGCAGTCCGTGAGGGACGGTTTTTCTGGAATCCTCTGGTCGATCTGGGCGGTAACATGACAGGCACCTTTGCCTTTTATCTGTGGGGGAGTCCCTTTTTCTGGCTGACGATTCTCTTTCCGGAGAACTGGCTGCCCTATATGATGCCCTTTCTGATGTCCCTGAAATTCGGCACTGCTGCCGCGGCCTCCTGTGCCTGGATCCGCACGCAGACACGATCCGGCAAAGCGGCTGTTCTGGGAGCTTTCCTCTACGCTTTTTCAGGGTTTCAGGCATGTAATATAGTCTTTCAGCATTTTCACGACGTCACAGCTTTCTTTCCGCTCTACCTCCTGGCTTTTGACCGCTTTGTAGAAAGGAGCAGGAAGATGACCGGACCGGGCAGGGCACAGGATCCGGCCATGCCCGCTGTGGGTGAACTGCTGGGATTTACTTTGATGACAGCCCTCATGTCTGTGATCAACTATTATTTTTTCTTCGGACAGGTACTCTTTTTTGTTCTGTATTACTTTGTCCGGTGGGGAGGCCGCCGTTTGAAGGTAAGCGGCATCAAAGCCCTTGCGGCAGAGATTCTGACAATACTGGCTGCAGGAGCGGCCGGACTCCTTTTGTCCTCGTTTTTCCTTGTGCAGTCCATCGGGGGCATACTCGGCAACACCAGAGTATCCAATGTGATCAGCGGCTATGACCTGGTCACTTATCCGGATGCGGGGACGCCGCTGGCCGTTTTGAAGTCCTTTTTCATGATCCCCGACCTGATTGCAAGAGGCACCCTCTTTACGAATGACAATATCCGCAATGGTTCCCTGGCCTTCTTCCTGCCCTGCTTTGCCATGGCAGGTGTTTTCGCCTTCTGGAAGCTGCGCCGAAGAAGCTGGAAAAAAGCGCTCCTTGCCATCCTGGCTGTGATGGCTTTCGTTCCGGTTCTGAACGCTTCCTTCTCCGCCTTCAATTCCAATTTTTACACAAGATGGTTCTATATGCCCATCCTGCTCTGCGCCTGCATGACTGCGGAAGTGATGGAAGAGACGGACAGCACAGCTTTTACCCGGGGCGCCCTGCTCTCGCTGGCCTGCACTTTCTTTTTCCTCCTGTGCTGCTTCCTGCCGGTGGAGGAAAACGGAAAATGGTCTTTTACTTCCATCTGTGAAAACAGAAATCTTCTCGATGGAGAGATCAGGGGAACCCTGATCAATATGGCTGCCCTGATCCTGATTCTTTTCATCAAGCGGCGTTTCGGCGGCCTGTTCAGGAATCCTGACAGCCGGATTCCGGGGATGGCATGCCTGCTGCTCACGGCAGCCTGCTGTCTGGTTTCGACGATGACTGTCCTGGACAACGGAAGTTCCCTGATCTCATATACGGGTTTTGAGAAATGGAAGCGCCAGATGTTCTCTGAAGGGCCTGTACCGGACGCGGCGCAGGGAGATCCTTTTTCCCGTGTGGAGACAGACAGCACGTCCACCAACTATGAAATGGTATGGGGATATCCGACCATGCACTGTTTTGAGAGTACCGTGCACCCATCTATCTTTACCTGGTACCGGGGGATCGGGATGATCCGGACAGTGGAATCCACACTTCCTTTTGAGCGGATCGGCGCACGTGCCGTCATGTCGGTGCGCTATTATCTGGAAAACACACTTGTCAAACCGGACAAGAGCTATACAGACCAGGACGGCATCGAAGGCTACAGCCTGTTCAGTGAGCCGGACGGATACAAAGTGTACGAGACGGAAAACTATATTCCCATGGGATTTTCTTTTGACAGTTACATGACGGAAGAGAATTATGATAAACTGGAGAACGGCGTGGTCTCAGACAGAGCCCTGGTCAGAAACATCATCCTCTCGGATGAAATGGCTGCCAGATATAAAGATCTGCTGAAGGAGGACACGGATACAGATCCTCCGGCCATGACCTATGAAGAATTTGCAGGCCGCTGTGATGACCTCGCAGCGTCCGCGTGCACGGAATTCGGATTTGACAAAAACGGCTGGCATGCCGAGGCGCAGATGGAAAAAGACAATCTGCTCCTGTTCTCCATCCCTTATGACAAGGGCTTTTCCGTTAAAATTGACGGAAAGCCGGCTGAAGCAGAATGCGCAGACTTCGCCCTGACGGCGATCTTTGTTCCTGAAGGCAGGCATGAGATCGTTGTCACTTATCTGCCCCGGGGCTTTGCCGTCTCGGCAGTGATCTCCGCGCTGACTGCCGCAGCTCTTCTGATCTTTGCCATCTTCATAAGCAGAAAAGCGTCGTCTCCCGAAACACCGCATGACCCTGCACCCGACTGGGCATGAGGGCAGCTTGGACGAATACCGGAAAAGTATTCGGAAAACTGTTGGGGAGACTTGCAAACCTTCCTCATGCGTGGTAATATATCCATCGTGCACGCACAAATGTCCGTCCTGTGCGGACTGCAGAGGAGATGATTATGGAGGGATCTACGTATTATATAGTGCATGAATCCGCCATGCCTGCTGTTCTCAAGAAGGTGGCGGAAGCAAACCGGCTTCTCTCATCCGGCGAAGCCAGGACTGTCAACGAGGCGGCCGAGATGGTCGGGATCGGGCGCAGCTCCTATTATAAATTCAAGGATTCTGTAGAGGAGTTTCACAACAATCTCCACGGATCCATGCTCACGATTGTATGCGAAGTCAGCGACAGAGCGGGCATATTGTCCGACCTGCTGCAGACGATCGCCCAGTGCGGGGCAAACATTCTGACGATCCATCAGGCGATTCCCGTGGACGGCGTAGCGGTAGTCAGTATCAGTATGCAGATGCTGGAAAACGCGATCAGCGTCAACACGATCATTGAGAGGATTGCGGCGAGAGACGGGATCCGCCGTGTGCGCGTGACAGGAAGATGATGCCCATTGGCATCCTGTACCTGCCGGGCGGGACTCGGGAATACGTCTTCAAATTTATTTTTAAACAGTTGATACAAACGGAAAGGAATGGAATAACGAGATGATAAAAGCTGCAGTGTTGGGATTTGGAACTGTTGGCAGCGGTGTTGTCGAGCTCTTTGACATCAACCGTGACTCGGTGAAGAGAAGAGTCCCCGAAGGAGTGGAGGTCAAATATATCCTTGACCTTCGCGAGTTCCCCGACAGTCCTTATTCAGACAGAGTCGTACACGATTTCAATATCATCCTCGATGATCCCGAGATCAGGGTGATCTGCGAGACCATGGGAGGGAAGGAGCCCGCATATACTTTTTCAAGGAAGGCACTTGAAAGAGGCATCAGTGTGTGCACATCCAACAAAGAGCTGGTCGCCGCGCACGGTCCCGAGCTTCTGAGGATCGCGGCAGAGAACAACTGCAGCTATCTCTTTGAGGCCAGCGTAGGAGGCGGAATCCCGATCATCCGGCCCATGAACACATCACTTGCCCCTGAATATATCACGAAGATTATCGGCATTCTCAACGGCACGACAAACTATATGATGACCAGAATGGAGCAGGAGGACATTTCCTTTGATGAGGTTCTCAAACAGGCTCAGGACAGAGGATATGCCGAGCGCAACCCGGAAGCGGATATCGAAGGACATGACGCCTGCCGCAAGATTGCCATCCTTTCCTCCCTCATGTGCGGCAAGACCGTCCGCTATGAAGACATTCCCTGCGAGGGCATCAGCAATATCTCCATGACGGATGTGGCCTATGCGCGCAGCATGGGCAAGGCCATAAAGCTCTTGGGCATCAGCGAGCGTGACTGGCAGACAGGTACATTCTATGTGCGCACTGCACCTTATATGGTTCCCGCTTCCCATCCGCTGCACGGCGTGGAAGATGTCTTCAACGCAGTTTATGTACACGGCAATCTCGTTGACAACCTGATGTTCTACGGCCGCGGTGCCGGCAAGTTCCCGACTGCAAGCGCGGTTGTTTCCGACATGCTTGACTGCGCGCTCAATATTGGAGAGAATATCCCGATCCGCTGGTCTGACGAGAAGATGGAGCTGAGTGACCCCGCCCTGAAGGCAAGCCGTTTCTTCGTGCGGATTCCCGCATCGGAGCTCGATAAGGCGAAACAGTACTTCAGAGGATTTGAGGAAGTCACGATGCCCGGCGGTCCTGCCGGCGAAGCTGCCTTTACGACTGGCAGCATGAAGGAATCCTCTTTTGAAGACTGTGCAAAGCAGCTCTCCGAGGTGCGCAAAGTGATCCGCATTCTGGAGGATTGACACGGATTATTTTCTGATATATAAATGTTAGGGTATAGTATGTTAGAGACAGGGAGGCCTTTTTTCCATTCCCGCAGACGTATACGCGGCATGGAAAAGGCTTTTCTGCGTTGAGAGGTCATCCGCTGTACGGTCTGTACGGCTGTGAGATGACAGGTTTTTGTGACAGGACAGACCGAGGAAATAATGATGAAAGTAGTGAAATTTGGCGGGAGTTCTCTCGCCAATGCGGAACAGTTTAAAAAGGTCGGCGACATCGTCAGAGCGGACAGGAACAGAAGATATGTCGTTCCTTCAGCACCCGGAAAGCGCTTTCCCGGAGATACCAAGGTGACTGACCTTCTCTATAAAATGGAAGCGGAAGCGGCAGAAGGAGAAGATTTCACAGAGACATTCAATGAGATCAGGAGCCGCTTTGATGAGATCATAGAAGGGCTGGGACTCAAGGATTTCTCTCTGGACGATCAGTTTGAAGAGATCTGGAACAGAATGAAAGAGGCTCCCGATGCTGATTTTGCGGCTTCCCGCGGCGAGCATCTGAACGGCCGTATCATGGCTGAGTATCTGGGCTTTGCATTTGTTGACCCCTTCGAGATGATATTCTTTGACGAGGAGGGACTGCTGGACGACCGCAAGACCATGCGCACGGTTGAAAAGCGCCTCGCACAGGAAGAGTATGCCGTGATTCCCGGTTTCTACGGATGCAGCCATGACGGAAAGGTCAAGGCTTTCTCCCGCGGCGGTTCGGATATCACCGGCTCGATCGTTGCAGGTGCCTGCCATGCCGATGTCTATGAAAACTGGACAGACGTCTCCGGTTTTCTTGTGGCCGATCCCCGTATCATCAAGAACCCCGCCAGGATCGAGACCATTACCTATCGTGAGCTCCGCGAGCTCTCCTATATGGGCGCATCCGTCTTGCATGAGGAGGCGATCTTCCCTGTGCGCCGCCAGGGCATCCCGATCAATATCCGCAATACCAACAGGCCCCAGGACGAAGGCACATGGATCGTCGAGAGCACTGCGCAGAAGTCCGGCTATGTCATCACCGGTATCGCCGGCAGAAAAGATTTCTGCGCTGTCCTGATCACAAAGGACATGATGAATTCCGAGATCGGCTTCGGCAGAAAAGTCCTGCAGGCTTTTGAAGACAACCAGATTTCCTTTGAACATATGCCCTCAGGCATTGATACCATGACCATTGTTGTCCACGAGGACGAGTTCATTGAAAAAGAACAGAAAGTTGTCTCTGCCATCCACCGCCTGGCCAAGCCCGATGCGATCGAGATCGAATCCGATCTCGCCCTTATCGCTGTTGTCGGGCGCGGAATGAAGTCCATGCGCGGAACTGCAGGCCGTATCTTCTCGGCCCTCGCCCACGCCCATGTCAACGTCCGCATGATAGACCAGGGTTCCTCTGAGCTCAATATCATCATCGGCGTCGAGAACAAGGATTTCGAGACTGCCCTCCAGGCAATCTATGACATCTTTGTCCTCACCCAGCTTTGATTTGATCCGGAACTGAGCCGGTCAGTACTTTTCCTGAGGGCTCACTTTATCCCGCAATATTCCGGCGGCTTTTTCCCGCCGGATCGACAATACCACGGAAGGAGACAACAGACAGCATGAGTGAAAAGAACGCGGAAATGATCGCAGCTGCGCCGGAAGAAGAGAAGGTAAGCCGCCATTTTATTGAGCAGGAGATCGACAAGGACCTGCGTGACGGCGTGTACGATTCTGTACACACCCGTTTCCCTCCCGAGCCCAACGGCTATCTCCACATCGGACACGCCAAGAGTATTCTGCTCAATTACGGTATGGCTCAGGAGTACGGCGGAAAGTTCAACCTCCGCTTTGACGATACCAATCCCACCAAGGAAAAGATCGAGTTCGTCGAGTCCATCAAGGCTGACGTCCAGTGGCTGGGCGCAGACTATGAGGACAGGCTTTTCTTTGCATCTGATTATTTCCAGCAGATGTATGATGTGGCTGTCAAACTGATCAAAAAAGGCAAGGCCTATGTCTCCGATCTCACGGCAGAAGAGATGCGCGAGTACCGCGGTACCCTGACCGAGCCCGGCAAGAACGATCCCAACCGGGAGCGCAGTATCGAGGAAAACCTCGATCTCTTTGAGCGCATGCGCGCCGGTGAGTTTGCCGACGGTGAGAAGACTCTCCGCGCAAAGATCGATATGGCCAGCCCCAACATCAATATGCGCGATCCGATCATCTACCGCGTTGCCCACATGGCCCATCACAACACAGGCGACAAGTGGTGCATTTATCCCATGTACGATTTTGCGCATCCCATTGAGGACGCCATCGAAGGAATCACCCACTCCATCTGTACCCTGGAGTTTGAGGATCACCGCCCCCTGTACGACTGGGTCGTGCGCGAGGCTGAATACCCTCATCCCCCCAGACAGATCGAGTTTGCAAAGATGTACCTGACCAATCAGGTCACAGGCAAGCGCTATATCAAAAAGCTCGTTGAGCAGAATATTGTTGACGGATGGGATGATCCCCGTCTCGTGTCCATCTCCGGTCTCAGGCGCAGAGGCTACACTCCTGCCTCCATCAAGCGCTTTGTCGACCTGTGCGGTATTTCCAAGAGTAACAGTTCCGCAGATTACGCAGCCCTCGAGTACTGCATCCGCGAGGATCTCAAGCCCGGCTGCAAGCGCATGCTTGCTGTGCTCCATCCCTTAAAGCTCATCATCGACAACTATCCCGAGGATCAGGTCGAGATGCTTGAGGCGGACAACAATCTCGAGAATCCTGAGCTTGGCAAGCGCATGATCCCCTTCGGACGCGAGCTCTGGATCGAGCGCGACGATTTCATGGAAGAGCCTCCGAAAAAATACTATCGTCTTTTCCCCGGCAATGAAGTGCGCCTGATGTACGCATACTTTGTCAAGTGCGTCGGCTTCGACAAGGACGAAGAGGGCAATATCACTGCCGTGCATGTGACCTATGATCCCGAGACGAAGAGCGGCAGCGGCTTCACCGGCCGCAAGGTCAAGGGCACCATCCACTGGGTCCACGCCGACTCCGCAGTCAAGGTTACCGCCCGTCTGTACGAGAACATCGTTGATGAGGAGAAGGGTGTCTATGACGAGAACGGTGAGCTCAATCTCAACCCGCACTCCCTGACGGTCTGCGATGCTCTTGTAGAGCCCGAACTCAAGGACGCGAAGCCTTTCGAGCGCTTCCAGTTCGTCCGCAACGGTTATTTCTGTGTCGACTACAAGGACTCCGCCGAAGGCGCCCCTGTCTTCAACCGGATCGTCGGCCTCAAGAGCTCCTTCAAGCTCCCCAAGAAATAAAGATTCCTTTGCACAACTGCCTATGCCGGAGATTTTATCACAGATCTCCGGCATTTCATTTTATGGTGTTCGTGCAACACCCGCGGGTGGGTCTTGAAGACACACGGGTATTTTTTTCAGGAGAGATAAGACTGTGGCACAGGAACTGAATATCCGCCTCAATACGGAGGACAGAAAACCTCTCTACAGGCAGATTTATGAATATATACGCGGTGAGATCCGGAGCGGCGCACTGGAGGCGGGAGAGCGTCTCCCTTCGACCCGTGCCCTGGCATCGGGTCTTCATGTCGCGCGCAGCACGGCGGAGCTTGCCTACAGCCAGCTTCTCTCAGAGGGCTATATCCGTGCGAAAAAGAACAGCGGCTACTTTGTCAATGAGATTGAGAATCTGGCCGAACTTCATTTCGGGGAACAGACAGAGCACGGGGAAGATGCCGGGACAGAACATACGGCAGATGCTGTGATGAAAAGCCTCCGGAAAACGGAGGGATCCGGAAAGATATACGGATCCGGGGAGACAGCTCCGAACCTTTCCCGGCTTGGAAAACAGGGGGCTGAAAACAGCGGTCTGATCGACTTTTCCCTGCGCCACACTGAGATGTCCATTTTTCCCTACAGCACATGGAAAAAGATCATGCGTGAGGCAATGGTCGATGCCAATTCCGAGATGTTTTCCCATAGTGAGCCCAGCGGGGATCTGACACTTCGCACAACGATCGCGCATTATCTGCATTTTTCAAGAGGTGTGCGATGCACACCCGAACAGGTTATTGTCGGCGCCGGAAATGACTATCTGCTGATGCTGCTGCGGCATATCCTGGGGGAGGGAAGGAGAGTTGCCATGGAGAACCCTTCCTATCTGAGGGCGGCGCAGATCTTTAAGTCATTCGGATATAAAATCTGCCCTGTCAAGATGGATGCCGACGGCATGCTGCCGGGGTCGGTATCTTCCTCCGGCGCAGACCTTGTCTATGCCATGCCTGCCCACCAGTTTCCCATGGGCTGCATCATGCCGGTAGGCCGCAGGGCAGCACTTCTGGGATGGGCAACAGAGGCTCCGGACCGCTATATCATAGAGGACGACTATGATTCGGAGTTCCGCTACCGCGGCAAACCTATTCCCGCCCTGCAGTCCCTCGATCACGCCGGCAGAGTGATCTATATCGGTACTTTTTCTAAGGCGATTGCGCCCGCCATCCGCATCAGTTATATGATCCTGCCGCCCGGACTCCTGTCGGACTACCGCGGGAAATGCTGGTTTTTCTCTTCGACAGTTTCCAGGATCGATCAGCGGATCCTGAATGAATTTATGAAAAACGGCCACTTTGAACGCCATCTGAACCGTATGCGCAGCCTATACCGTGCGCGTCACGATGAGCTTCTGGCTCAGCTCCGTCCCCTGCAGGACCGCTTCCGGATCCTGGGTGCCGGTACAGGCCTGCACCTCGTTTTGGAGGCCGGGGCAGAGACAGCTGCACGCATTGCGAAAGGAATGGCGGGTATGACGGAGAAAGGCTCCTATGGGACAGATCCCGATTCCTGCGGGGCATTGGCCTCCCCTGCACGGATAGAGCAGGAGATTGTGCGCAGTGCTTATGAAAACGGAGTTGCTGTCTATGCTATGTCTGATTATCTGCTGCCGGATACATCCGTCAGCTACCGTCCGGCTATTCTGCTGGGCTTTGGGGCGCTGGATGAGGAGTCGATCCGTGAAGGTGTCAGGAGACTTTCCGCGGCACTGGATATTTTATTAAACGATTAATGGATATTGAAAAGACCTGACATATCACACTGCGGTGTGGATGTCAGGTCTTTTTTGTGTCAGGCGTCCTGAGGGCGGATGCCGCAGTCAGATATTCATTTTGCGGAGTGTCTGCAGGTATTCATTGAGCCTCTCCGCGTACTGTGCGTGGAAGGGAAGACTCTCATCACGGCGGATCTGTTCTGCTTTCTCCGGGATATCTTCGGGGAAGGAACGGGAAGACATTTCTCCGGCAGCCGTAAGGGCATCGACAGCTGCCGGCTTCGCCGTTGCATTGCCTGGAGCTGCTGCAGCGTCTTTCCCTTTGGCGGATTTCCGGCCGGAGGATGCTTCCTCGATCGCCAGAAGCTCCTGCATCAGGCCGAAGCGAGTGTACTCCAGCATCTGCGAGATCTTGCACGCGTCCTGCCGGGAGAGAAAAGGAGGCCGGTCTGCCTCTATGACAAGAGAAAGCCTGCGGTCTGCCACTGCGTGGGCAAGGCTTTCCGGAATCTCCGGCTTGAATTTCGGGTCGTTCATACCCAGCTCACTGTCTGCCCGGCGGAGAAAGAGGGGCATATAGGGATATTTTCTCAGGACAGCTGCATCAGCCTTCACAAGCTGACGATACATCTCAAAGAAATCGCAGCCCTGGTGCCGTCCGGCCTCCCGCAGTTCCAGCAGTGTGTACCGGGTACTGTATTCATACAGAAATTCCCAGGTACCCTTTTTGCTCTTGAAATAGTGGAAGAGCAGCCCTTTGCTGATGGAAGCAGACGCAACCATCTCATCCGTGCTGGCATGTCTGTACCCATTCTGCGCGAAAATCCGCATAGCGCCGTTAATGATCCGGTCCTGCCGGTCTTTTTTCAGTTCAAAAAAACGTTCATTCATCGCCTGCATTCCCTTCTGAATCCGGGGGAAAACCAAAACCGCTCTCTGTTCGCATCCTTTGAGAAAAGAAGTATGCTCTCTGCCGGTATGTGATTGACCGGAACGATCAATTTTTATAATACCATTTTCAGCTTTCAAAGACAATCCTGTCTGTGAGCCGGGAAATATTTCTTTTTTGGTAAAAACCATTTGTTTAAAAAATACAAATGGGTTAGTTGATTAAAACCCGTCTATTGTCGAAAACTACCAAAAAGTTTTAAATTACGAACGAATTATTTGATAAAAAAACAACAAATGGACTACAAAATATTATATAATTTTTCTATACATACTTGACAGCCGGGGCGGGACCCGGCAGCGGGAACAAAAGGTCGCGGGACTGCTTGATGAATGTCGGATTACAGACAGGCAGGAAGAAATGCAAATGGTTACGACCAAGGGTTTTCTTTTGAAGAAGTTGTCTTTACAGCGGATCGTTTCCGCAGAAATTTACAATTATTTGTTTTGGAAAGGAGATGGTAATCGATGGCTAATGTAGCTTTTCGGGGAACGCCAAAACAGGAACGGGAGCTTCGGAAATTTATTAAAAAGCACAAGGACCAGCCCGGAGCGATGATGCCTGTACTCCAGGAAGCACAGGGAATCTACGGATATCTGCCCAGAGAGGTGCAGACGATCATCGCTGAGGAGATGGAGGTTCCGCTTTCCCAGGTATTTGGTGTTGCGACATTCTATTCGCAGTTCACCCTGTCCCCCAAGGGCGAGCACACTGTCAGTGTATGTCTTGGAACAGCCTGCTACGTCAAGGGTGCTGACAAGATTCTGGCCGCCATTGAGGAACGCCTCGGGATCAAGGCCGGGGAGTGCACCTCTGACGGCTTCTTCTCCATTGACAGCTGCCGGTGTCTTGGCGCCTGCGGCCTGGCTCCCGTCATGACGATCGACGGAGAAGTCTACGGCAAGTGCACACCGGAGTCAGCGGTGAAAATCATTGATTCCTATTATGAGGAGGTGTAAGCCATGACGATGACATTGAACAGGCTCACGGAAATCAAACAAAAAAATCAGGAGCTGGTCATGGTCCGTAAGCTGGTGGCTTCCCAGGCAGAGGAAATGGCGAAGCACACTGCTTACCGCAAACAGATCCTCGTCTGCGGCGGTACCGGATGTACCTCCTCCGGCAGCTTGAAGGTCATTGAAGCTCTTGAAAAAGAACTTAAAAAGAACAACATCGAGGATGTTCTGGTCGTCAAGACCGGATGTTTCGGTCTCTGCGCGCTGGGCCCCATCGTGATCGTCTATCCTGAGGGCGCCTTCTATTCCCAGACAACGCCCGAAGGCGCAAAACGCATCATTGACGAGCACATCATGAACGGCAATATCTGCAAGGACCTGCTGTATCCTGAGACCGTCCATGAGGACGGAGAGATCCTTCCTCTGAGCAAGACCAATTTCTACGCCAAACAGATGCGTATCGCCCTCAAGAACTGCGGTGTCATCGATCCCGAGAACATTGAGGAGTATATCGCTCTGGATGGATATTTTGCCCTGCACAAGGTCCTGACCGAGATGACCCAGGACCAGGTTATCGACACCATGCTGGCATCCGGACTGCGCGGCCGCGGCGGCGCGGGCTTCCCGACCGGCAGAAAATGGGCATTCTGTAAAGCGACCAAATCCGACATCAAATATGTCTGCTGCAACGCCGACGAAGGTGACCCCGGTGCATTCATGGACCGTTCCATCCTCGAAGGTGACCCCCACTCTGTTCTTGAGGCAATGGCTATTGCCGGCTACGCAATCGGTGCAACCCAGGGTTATGTCTACGTACGTGCAGAGTATCCCATCGCGGTCCAGCGTCTGGAGATCGCGATCAAGCAGGCACGCGAGTACGGACTGCTCGGCGACAACATCTTCCGCACAGATTTCTGCTTCGACATTGAGATCCGTCTCGGTGCCGGTGCCTTTGTCTGCGGCGAAGAGACTGCCCTGATGACCTCCATCGAAGGCAAGCGCGGCGAGCCTCGTCCCCGTCCTCCGTTCCCGGCGGTCAAGGGTCTGTTCCAGAAACCCACGATCCTCAACAACGTTGAGACCTATGCAAACGTCGCTCAGATCATTTTGAAGGGCGCTGACTGGTATTCCTCCATCGGCACAGAGACCTCCAAGGGCACCAAGGTGTTCGCGGTCGGCGGCAAGATCACAAACGTCGGTCTGGTGGAAGTCCCCATGGGCACCACTCTTCGTGAGATCATCGAGGAGATCGGCGGCGGTATTCCGAACGGCAAGAAGTTCAAGGCAGCCCAGACCGGCGGCCCTTCCGGCGGATGTATTCCTTCTGTCCACATCGACACACCGATCGACTATGAGAGCCTTGCAAGGATCGGATCCATGATGGGCTCCGGCGGACTTATCGTTATGGATGAGGACACCTGTATGGTCGATATTGCCAAGTTCTACATGGAGTTCATCTGCGAGGAGTCCTGCGGTAAATGTTCACCCTGCCGTATCGGCACACACCGTCTCCTGCAGATGCTGGACGACATCACCAAGGGCAACGCGACGATCGAAGAGCTGGACAAGATCGAGGAGCTCGCAGCACACATGAAAGTGTCCTGCCTCTGCGCACTCGGCCAGACCGCATCCAACCCGGTCACTTCCACCCTTCGCTATTTCCGTGAGGAATACGAGGATCATATCCTCAACAAGAGATGTGCAGCGAAGAAGTGCAAAGACCTCCTGCACTATCAGATCGATCCCGACAAGTGCAAAGGCTGCACGCTCTGTTCCAGAAACTGCCCTGTGGGCGCGATCAGCGGCACAGTCAAAGAGCCTCATCATATCGATATCGATACCTGCATCAAGTGCGGCCTGTGCAAGCAGAACTGTAAGTTCGACGCTGTGTATATGGAATAAGGAGGGATAAATAACGTGAAAAAAATGATTAATTTAAAAATCAATGATATCCCGGTCACTGTTCCGGAGGGCACAAGCATCCTGCAGGCGGCCAAGCTGGCAAAAATCGAGATTCCTTCTCTTTGCTATCTCAAGGATATCAACTGCATCGGCGCATGCCGTGTCTGCGTTGTCGAGATCAAGGGCCGCAGGGGTCTGACTGCCGCATGTACCTACCCGGTAGAAGAGGGAATGGAAGTTCTCACAAATACCGCAGCAGTCCGTGCTTCCAGAAAGACCACGATCGAGCTGATCCTCTCCACGCACCGCAAAAAATGTCTCTCCTGCGTGCGCGGCAACCACTGCGAACTGCAGAAGCTGGCTTATGACTACGCCATTGATGAAGATCACTTCAAGGGCGAGGAACCCGCGTATGAGATCGATGATTCGACACCTTACGTGGTCCGTGACAACAACAAATGTATCCAGTGCCTGCGCTGCGTCTCCGCCTGCAACAATGTGCAGACAGTCGGCGCGATCGGCCAGATCCGCCGCGGCTATGATGTCCGTGTAGGATCTCCCTTCGATGCAGGTCTTGACACCACCTCCTGTGTCGGCTGCGGCCAGTGTATCGTCGCATGTCCTGTCGGCGCTCTGTATGAGAAGAGCAATATCGACGATGTATGGGATGCCATCTCTGATCCCAAGAAGCATGTCGTCTTCTTCACGGCTCCTTCCATCGCAGCGACCCTGGGTGAGTGCTTCGACATGCCTCCCGGAACCCATGTGGAGGACAAGATGGTCCAGGCCATCCGCATGCTGGGCGACGTCAAGGTCTTCAACATGAACGTCACCGCCGACCTCACCATTCTGGAGGAGGCCAACGAGCTCATCAGCCGCATCACCTCCAAGAAACTTGATAAGCCGCCGCTTCCGATGTTTACATCCTGCTGCCCCGGCTGGATCAAGTTCATGGAGCACAACTATCCGACCATGCTGCCGCACCTGTCCACCTGCAAATCCCCGCAGGGAATGTTCGGCGCTCTCCTCAAGAGCTACTACGCTCAGAAGAACCACATCGATCCCAAGGATATGTACGTTGTCAGCGTGATCCCCTGCACAGCCAAGAAATTCGAGGTCTCCAGACCCGAGCTGGCCAACCAGGGAATCCCGGATGTCGATGTAGCCATCACCACCAGAGAACTCTCCCGTATGATCAAGGGCGCAGGTATTGTGTTCAAAGATCTCAAGGGCGAGGAATTTGATGATCCCTTCGGGATCGCTTCCGGTGCCGGTAAGATCTTCGGCGCTACCGGCGGTGTCATGGAGGCGGCACTTCGTACTGCTGCCAACATCCTCGACGGCACCAATGAGAAGATCGACTTCATGGATGTCCGCGGAACACAGGGTATCAAGGAAGCGACTTATCGCATCGCCGGCGCGGAAGTCGACGTCTGCGTCGCCAGCGGCCTGGGCAATGCCCGCAAGGTCATCGAAATGATCGAGAGCGGAGAGAAGAAGTATCTCTTCGTGGAGATCATGGCATGTCCCGGCGGCTGCATCAACGGCGGCGGCCAGCCCGTCCAGAGCGACTCCGTCCGCAACTATGTGGACCTCAAGAGCCTGCGCTCCGCAGTCCTGTATGACTCGGACAAAGACAATGACCTGCGCTGCTCGCACGACAGCCCCATTGTCGCAATGCTCTACGACGAATACCTCGAGGCTCCCGGCAAGGCCAAGGCCCACAGCCTCCTTCACACCACCTATACACCCAGACCGATCCTCTGATCTCACCAACTTTAAGAGGAAACTGAGTTAGACAGTGTCCCCGGAAAAGCAGCCTGCCTGCTTTTCCGGGGTTTTTTACATAGGGAAAAATTTTCCTCAGGCAGAGCATAAACTGATGTGGATTGACAGCAATCTGTGGTAATATGTTAATGCTATGACCCTGCAGTACCGGAGGGACGGAGGACCCAAGGCAAATAAAACATGCTTTGGCAAAAGGAATCATCTATGGTTTATTATGAGAGAAGCCTGCGCATGCTGGCATTTTTTAATTTTGTGGTAGGAATGGTCAGAATCGTGAATCTGATCACAGGCGGCAGTGAATTGAAGCGGGGCGATATTGTTCTGGCCATGATCCGGGTCGCTGCATTATTCCTGATCGGTGTCCTCCTGTTCTTGTCATCGAGACAGAAGATAAAACTCAAAAATGCCATTATCCTCTCATATGCTGCTCTGGCATTGAATACCTGGATCGCTTTCGGCACCAGAATCATCAAAACTGATGCGTTTGTGAGTCTGGGACTGATGGTCATCGTCTTTTCCATCATTATCCTGCAGCAGTTTCATCGTGAAGAACAACACTGGACAGCTGTATGTGCCCGGAATGCGCTGACACTGGATCTGCGTGTGTCAGAGCCTTCGCAGCTGTTTGATCCCCTGGTTGTCGGACCTCACCTCGAGATCAATACGGATATTGCGGACGCCGTACAGCGATTCGTAGTCTCCATGAAAGAGATGGCACCTCTGGATCTGTGTATCTATTGTCCGGGAAATATTTCCAAAGTCATGCAGGAGACCGCGATCGAAGCCTTCCAGGAACATTTCATCGATGAGGAGAGAAGGATTTTCAGGATACTGCGCAGCAGAAACCGCCGTTCTATGGTTCTGTTTATCATCTCAATGGTGATCATGTTCACATGGACTCCCTTGAATAATCAGGTCGGAACGAGCGTTCTGTGGACTATTCTCGGCAACATGGGAGGCTTTTTCCTCTGGGAGATCGGAAATACGCTTCTCCGCCATGCTGAGGATTACCTGGAGCTGGAGCAGGTAATGATCTGCAAAGGAGCAGAGATCACATTCCTGTAATTGAATAACCGATGTTTTTACAGGATCCGATTGCGGGGTGTTCAGGGCAGTCGGATCCCGTTTGACTTATAAAACAATCGTGCAAAACACTGATAAGAGGAGGCAAAATGAAGTTTTTCCACCTTGCGGATCTGCACCTGGGGAAACGTGTCAACGGATTCCCCATGATTGAGGATCAGAAGTACATACTTGATCAGATCATCGGCCTGGCAGACACAGAACAGCCGGACGCGGTGCTCATCGCCGGGGATGTCTATGACAAATCGATTCCTTCTGTGGAAGCAGTGAATCTGATGGATGATTTTCTGGTCGAACTTGTCAAAAGAAATCTGCAGGTTTTTATTATCAGCGGAAACCATGACTCTGCCGAGCGCATTTCCTATGGGGGCCGTGTCATGAAACAGAGCGGCATCCATATATCTCCCCGCATCAGCGGGTCCGGACGGACTGCCTCTGATGAAGAGGATACGGACGGACCGGATATTTCCGCAGCCGATGATCCGGATATCCAGGAGCAGCCTGAATCTGTTACGACAGGAAGGGAAGAAGAGGAAAGGTCTGCAATCTGCCCGGTCTGCCTGGAGGATGAATATGGTCCTCTCTATATCTACCTGGTCCCTTACATTCATCCTTCCGTTGTCCGCGGTGCTTACCCGGAGGAAAAGATCACGGACTGGACGCAGGCCATGGGTGTCCTGATCCGGAAGGCGGACGTCGATCCTGCAGCGAGGAATATTGCCGTCGCCCATCAGTATGTGACTGCTTCAGGAAGCAGACCTGAAGAGTGTGACTCGGAGCAGAAGCATATAGGCGGACTCGACAACGTGGACTATTCAGTCTTTGATGCTTTTGATTATGTGGCACTGGGACATCTGCACGGACCGCAGCGGATTGGAAGGGACACCGTGCGCTACGCCGGCTCACCCCTCAAATATTCATTCTCAGAGGAAAAACACAAAAAGAGTGTGACCTGTGTGGAGATCAGAGAAAAAGGACAGGTGGAATGTACTTTGCTCCCCCTGACTCCTGCCCGCGATTTAAAAACCATCCGCGGTAAATTCAGTGAGATTATGTCTCCCGATTTTACTGCTTCTCTCTCAGATGAAGACTATTACAGGATCATCCTGACCGATGAGCAGGATATCGACCAGGCACTGGCCAGACTGCGCAAATATTTTTACAAAAACCTCATGGATCTGGAGTATGACAATACCCGGACCCGGACCCGGTCCGAAATGAATGCCGGAGAAGAAGCAATCGAAAAGGAACCGATCGAAGTTTTACAGGAGCTGTTTCTCAAGCAGAACGGAACATCCATGAATGAGTTTCAGACACAGATCGCAGCCGGACTCATTGAAGAGATTTGGGGAGAAGATCAGTGACAGACTTGCGGCTGTGCTGATGTAAAGACAGGAGAGTAGATAGGATGAGACCAGTTCGTTTGGAAATGTCTGCCTTCGGACCTTATGCAGGCAGAGAATATATAGATTTTGAAAGACTCGGCACAGAGGGACTGTATCTGATCACCGGAGACACCGGCGCAGGCAAGACGACGATTTTTGATGCCGTCCGCTTTGCGCTGTACGGCGTTGCCAGCGGTGAGAACAGGGAAAAGTCCATGCTGCGTTCCCAGTATGCCCTGCCGGAGACAGAGACTTATGTCTGTCTCGAATTTACCTGCAACGGCAAAAACTATACAGTCAGGCGAAACCCTGAGTATCTGCGCCCGTCGAAAAGAGGAGACGGGAAGATGACAAAAGAACCCGCTCGTGCCGAGCTGGTCTATCCGGACGGCACCAGGAAGACCAAAGAGCGTGAAGTGACAAAGAATATCGAGGATCTGCTGGGAATTGACAAGGATCAGTTTGCAAGGATTTCCATGATCGCCCAGGGGGACTTCTTAAAGCTCCTCCTGGCCGAGACCAGGGAACGAAAAAGCATTCTGAGCAAAATCTTTCACACAGGAAATTATCAGAAACTGGAAGATCGTCTCAAGGACAAGGAGAGGGAGGCCTGGAAGAAATATAACAACCTTCGTCAGAAGTGTCTGTCCGATATTGAGAACGTAGATCCTTCCTGTGACAGCCAAATCGAGACCGTCTGGAAGGAGGAGGTCCTTCGGGAAAAGAAGACGACGGAAGAGACACAGATTCTCATGCAGAGCCTGATTCATACAGACCGCCTGGCTTTGGACGAAACGGCGGAGCAAAAAGAACTGCTGACGGCGGAGCGCGACAAGCTGACCGCCAGGATCCGCGCCGCACAGCAGATCGAGGAAAAAAAGGCAGAAGAGAAGAAGCTTTGTGAGACAATCGATCAGGAAAAGGAGAGACAGACTGCCTGCCAGGAGGCTCTTCAGGGAGCGGAGAAGAAGGAGCCCGAGTCACAGCGCCTTCAGAATCTGGCAGCAGTAGAGGAGAGCCACCTTACCGAGTATGACCGCCTCGAGGCGGAAAAGAAAAGCCTGCAGGAAGCGGAAGGAGAACAGGAAAAAACAGAGAAGATCCTGGGGGATAAGAAATCCGAAAAAAAGGCGCTTGAGGAAAAGCTGGAGGACCAGAAGACGGAGTTCGAGAAACTGAGCACGGTGGGAGAGCAGCTGGTCAGCGCCCGCGCGCAGAAGGGGACGATAGACGAACGGCTTCAAAGGGCAGAGGACCTGCTCCTGAAGATTAAAGAGGCTGGCGACGGGGACCGCGACAGACTAAAAAAGCAGGAAGAAGAGCAGAAAAAGAAGGAAGAGATCAGGCAGTTCAATGCACAGACAGAACAACTCCGGCAGGATCTGAAGGAGCTGGCTGATGTCGACGTGCATCTCAGTGAAAAAAGACATGACTGTGAGGAGGCCGGAAACCGCCGCCAGGCCCTGCAGAGTTTCCGCTCAGCGCTGCAGAAACAAAAAGATCTGGAGGAGGAGGCGGAGTCTCTTCAGAATCAGGTAGAAATACTGGACAGGAAGATTCGGGAACAGAAGGATTCAATGGAGATCCTGAAAGAGGGAATTAAAGCCCGCAGAAATGCGGAGGCCGCCCTTGAGTCAGCGAAAAATGATATTGCTCGTGCCCGTGAACGCGCGGAGACTCTGAACGGGCTGGAGCAGCTGGAAAAACAGCTTGAGACAGAAAACCTGATGCTTGGCCGCATGGAAAAAACCAGACAGAAGGCATACGATGCGGCAGCAGCAGCATCGGATACATGGAACCGGCTCTTTCAAAAGTTCCTGGCGGGACAGGCGGGAATCATTGCCGATCAACAGCTGAAACCTGATCAGCCATGCCCTGTCTGCGGATCCACGCATCATCCCTCCCCCCGGAAGTTAGAGAAAGATATACCCACACAGGAGCAGGTTGACAGGGCGGCTGCAGTCCGTGACCGGGATAGTAAGGCCTTTTCCGGGGCAAGTGAGGCATGGAGCGCACAGGCTGCAAAGGTCAGTGCCCTGCAGAAGCAGATCGGACAGACCGCCGCAAAACTGATAGAGGGCATGGAAGATTCCATTCCCGAATCCGGCAGAACGGCAGCACTCAAAGAAGCTAACCGACGGGAAAAAGAGGCGGCAGACGCAGGGAAAAAGGCTGCAGAGAAAGACCTTCATGAAAGGGGAAAATTAGAAGAAGAGCTGGAGGCGGCAGAAAAAGAAGGCCGCAGACTGGCAGACCTGTATACTGCGACCGGAAACCGGGCGGCGGCAAAAAGACAGGAGTCGGATTCATTGAAGGACCAGTGCCGGAAGTCGGCAGGGGATCTCTTTGGACAGGACGAGACTCTTTTTGAAAGCATGATGGCAGATGCCGATCCCCTCATTCATGAGATCCGTCTCGCGCAGGAGACAGAGCAGAGCCTGGAGAAGGAAATAGTCCAGCTCGAAAAAAAAGCAGTACACAAAAAGGAATTAGAGGATGAACTGCCGCAGCGCGAGAAGACAAAAGAGGCTATGGACAGTCTGCTTCAGAAGCTGCACGGTCAGGCAAAGTCAGCTGAGGCGACAGCTGAAGTCAAATGGAAGGAAGTAAGGGAAGGCGCTGCTGCCATGCTCGGAGAAGAGCAGGACGAAGGCTTCCGGACTTCTGTCAGAGGTAAAGTACTTGGCAAAAAGGCAGGATTAGCAGAGGAACAGGCGAAGTGCCTTGCCCTGATCACGGATTTGGAAAAAAAGGAAGAGAGGAAAAAACGGCTCAAAAAGGATAATGAAGAGATCGAAGAGCATATCCGCAGTCTGTCAGAAGAAGTGAACCGCATGCAGATCAGGATCGGATCTTTGGAACAGAAGCGGACCAACCTGCAGAACAACATCCGGAATCTGCAGGACAAGCTCAATTACCCGGGCCGCAAAGAGGCTGAGCAGGCAATCCTCCTTTTTAAACAACAGAGCCGCCAGATCCTTGAGGACATCAAAGAAGCCCGGGAGGCACTTGCTGCCGTAAAGAATGTGATCCTGGAGACCACCGCAAAGCGTGATCGTGTCACAGCCGAGATTGCCGCAGCTCCTGCCTATAACAGGGAGGAGGACCTCGAAGCTCTGCGGGAGGTCGAGGAAAAACAGGGGGAAATTTCAAATCGCAGCACTGTAATCGCAGGCAGACTGAAAATCAATGAAAATGCCCTTGAAAAATTCGAAAAACATAGTGCAGAGGCCATTGAGGCAGAGGAGAGGCATCGGGATATAAGCGCTCTGGCAGACACCGCCTCGGGCAAGACCGGAGGGAAGGCCAAGGTCGAACTGGAGACCTATGTCCAGATGTCGCTGTTTGACCGCATTATCAGAAGAGCCAACAGCCGCTTCTCGGTCATGTCTTCCGGACAGTACGACCTGCGCCGCTGCGATGCTTCGGAAGGAGGGGCGCAGAAGCAGACCGGACTGGACCTGGAAGTCATTGACCACTACAGCGGCACCGCCCGCAGTGTTAAGTCTCTGTCAGGCGGAGAGTCCTTTATGGCCTCCCTCTCCCTGGCAATCGGACTCTCGGACGAAATCCAGTCCCATGCCGGGGGCATTCGTCTGGAGACCATGTTTGTGGACGAGGGCTTCGGCTCCCTTGACCAGGATACCCTGGATCAGGCAATGAACTCCATGAAGGACCTCACCGAGGGCGGGGAGCGCCTGGTGGGTATCATTTCACATGTCAGCGAGCTCAAAAACCGGATCGACAGACAGATTGCAGTCAAAAAGACCCGCGACGGCGGCAGTCATGCCCGCATCGTGATCAACGATTAGCAGGAATTTATTCATTTTTATTCGTTTTTACCGCTGCCTTTTCTGATCTGTTTACGCCGGCAGCCCGTCCTCCTGCAGAAGAACAGGAGGACGGGCTGCCGATTCTTTTTGGTCAAAAATACATACAAAAACCTTTTTGGGGCATGCACTTTTTATGCATTTCTTGACTTTAATGCATCAACATGGGAAAATAATATATGCAATATTGACAGAATCCTTATTTTTTGAGACTGCTTTGGCTGTCGCAGTAACGCGAATGGGGAGAATACCATGTGGCTGTTTCTTTTTGCGCTGTGGATCGTTTTGAATGGAAGGGTCACCATTGAACTGGTGATCTTTGGTGTGGTGATTGCAAGTGCAGTCACTTTTTTTGCAAACCGGGTAACCGGGTATTCGACCTCGATAGAGAGACGGATACTTCGGAATTTTCCGGTTTTTTTGCTGTATATATTGAATCTGATCTGGGAGATTATAGTGTCCGCATTTAAGATGTGCGCCATGGTTTACAGGGCGGATCCGCCCGATCCGGTGATCATTGAATTTCATTCCGGTTTTCACACGCAGCTGCAGAATGTACTGCTGGCAAATTCCATCACCCTGACTCCGGGGACGATCACTCTGTTTCAGGAGGGCGACCACTTCGTGGTCCACTGTCTGAGGCGTGAATTCGGGGACGGGATTGAGGAATCCTCTTTTGTGAAGCTTCTGCGGAAAATCAAGTAGGGTTTTCAGGGACTGTTTTCTGCCGGTCACGGGAACACGTCTTCAAGGAATACGTCTTCAAGGAACACGTCTTCAAGGAACACGTTTTCAAGGAACACGTTTTTAAGGAACACCTTTTTAAGGAACACGTTTTCAAAAGGGAGCGTACTGTAAAAAAGACCGGCTGCTGAAAGGACTGGTTACTGAACACAGCCAGGCAGGCTGTATGCAGTAACAGATATCTGGGAGGAAGAGGAAGAATGAGTGTTGAAAATGCATACCGGATCCTGTTTCTGGGAGCGCTGATCTGGTTCGGCCTGCTGCTTCTGATCACTTTGATCCGGGCTATTATAGGTCCCAGGGTCACAGACAGGATTCTGTCCATCAATATGATCTGCACCATGGTCATTGCCTGTACCTGCATTCTGGCATATTTTCTGAACGAGACCTATCTGTTCGATGTGGCCCTGCTCTATGCGCTGATCAGCTTCATCACGGTGCTGATCCT
This sequence comes from Lachnospiraceae bacterium, assembly GCA_045130475.1. Taxonomy (GTDB): domain Bacteria; phylum Bacillota; class Clostridia; order Lachnospirales; family Lachnospiraceae; genus CAG-791. The sequence goes on along the minus strand of JBGUPU010000034.1, from coordinate 38,857 downwards.
GAGTGCGACCTATATACCGGAAAATCCCACGCGGAGTAAATTTGCATCCAAAAAGGCTCCCGCGGTCAGCGCTGCTTCAGAAGCCGGGGCAGAAGCCGGAAAGGAGGGAGCGGAAGAATGATCTTTGCATGGATTCGATTTGGACTTTGTGCTCTATGCCTGATCACAGCCATGATCTGCTTTACAGCCGCTGTGCTGGGCGCCAACCGTTTCGGTTTTATCATGAACCGCGTACATGCAGGAGGCGTCGGGGATACGCTGGGACTCTTTCTGATCGCCCTCTCCATTATCCTGGGCGACGGCTTCCATATGGGGGAGCTCAAGCTCTGCTTCATCATTATCTTCATGTGGTTTACCTCCCCCGTGTCTTCACACATTCTGATTCAGGTTGAATATTTTACCAACCCGCATCTGTACGAACATGTCAAAAGGGAAGACCTGGAGGAGGAAACGGAGGAAGACAAATGACTCTGATTGAAATATTCAGAATAATGCTTCTTATTCTGCTGATTATCTGTGCCGTGGCGGTCAACTTGAACAAGAACCTGCTGCAGGGCGTGATCATCTTTATGGCATACAGCCTGATCATGTGCGTCGTGTGGATCCTGCTCGAGTCGCCGGACCTGACGATCACGGAGGCAGCCGTAGGCGCGGGAATCAGCGGAACATTGTTCCTGATGACCTTAAAGAAGATCCGTATAGAAGATGCGGGTGAGGAACTGGACGGGACGACAGGGGTGATCCAACCGGGAGAACAGGACAGGAAAGACAGGGAGGCAATCGGGCATGAAGCTGAGAGAATGGAAAAATAAATTCTTCAGGTGGCTCGACGGCGACTATGATGTGATGAAGAACATCATGGAGGGGAGTCTCGAGCCCGATGAAAATCATGAACAGGCAAAAAGGGACCGTCAGGCAGCACATAAAGAGATGACTTCCAGCGGCTTCTCACAGGCAGTCATCAACGCTGAGCGAAAAGGCTTTTATCAGTTTTACACAGGGGTCGCCATTGTCAGCTGCATCGCCCTGATCGGTGTTCTGCTGTTCACGGTGAATCTCCTTCCCAGATATGGTGAAGAGAACCCCAGGGCGGTGGAGGTGTCCGACCGGTATATTGAAAAAGGACTGGAAGAGACCGGCGCCGTCAATATCGTGGCAGGTATGATCCTGGATTACAGGGCCTTCGATACACTCGGAGAATCACATGTACTGTTTGCAGCGCTTCTCTGTGTCATGATCCTTTTGAAAAAGGACAAAAAGAATATGGATTCCCAGTTCGATGACTATTATCAGATCGAGCAGGACGCCTATTTTGACGTGTCAAAGGATACCGTCATGCGCAAGGTGGGAGTCCTGATCGTCCCATGTATCTTCGTTTTCGGTATTTATATTCTGCTGAACGGACAGAACGGACCGGGCGGCGGATTCTCGGGAGGCGCGGTGCTGGGCGCCGGTCTGATCATCTTTGAGTCAGCCTTCGGGTTTGAATTGGTGGACAGCTTTTTTACAGCCAAAGTGTCTATGGCCATTTCATTCGTTTCGCTTGCATTCTACAGCTTCGCAAAGGGATATGTGTTCTTTATGGGCGCCAATCATCTCCATAACCACATCCCCAAGGGAATCCCGGGGGCGATCCTGAGCGGCGGTCTCATTCTGCCCCTCAATATTGCAGTCGGCCTGGTCGTTGCCTGTACTATGTTCGGTTTTTACAGCTTATTCAAGAGAGGAAGTGTCGGCGGTGTTTGAGAATCTGTTGATCAATTATGAAGAGGCGGCAGCTATTATTCTGTTCGGAATCGGCTTCACCATGCTGCTTTTCCATCAGAACCTGATCAAGAAGCTGATCGGGATGAACATCATGGACACGGGTGTGTTCCTGTTCCTGGCATCCATGGGTTATATCGAAGGAAGAAAGCCGCCGATCATTGTGGACGGGGTGACAGATCCTGCCAGATATATCAACCCGGTGCCGGCAGGCCTGGTCCTGACGGGCATCGTTGTGTCTGTGTCCGTCACAGCCATTATGCTGTCCCTGACGGTCAGACTCTATAAACGGTATCACACTTTGAACCTGGATGAGATCTACATTCTTTCAGTGCACAGTATGGAGGACAGATAATTGGATATTATTAGAAATTTTCCAATGATAACCGTTATCCTGAGTCTGTTTTCCGGCTCGCTGTGCTTTGTGCTGAAAGGGAGAACAGCCAGGTATTATACGATTTTTTATGAAGTGTTTCTGCTGATCGTCTGCAGTGCGATCCTGTGGTATACCGTGACCACAGGGACGGCAGTTACCTATCCCATGGGCGAATTTCCGGCACCCTGGGGCAATGAGCTCAGGGCGGGCATTCTGGAAGCTCTGCTGGCAGTGCTCTTTATGGTCATCATGATCGTCTCTGTTCTGGCAGGCTACCGCTATATCGACACGGATATGGACGAGAGCAAGGTCAACCTCTACTACGCCATCCTCAATCTGATGACGGCGTCCCTGATGGCCATTCTCTGGACCAATGACCTTTTCTCGGGCTATGTATTTCTGGAGATCCTTACTCTCACAAGCTGCGGCTCTCTGATCGTTCGTGAGATCGGACGCACAACGCTGGCAGCTGTGCGATATATGATCCTGAACCTTCTGGGATCCGGTCTCTTTTTGCTGGGCGTGGTCCTGCTCTATGATCTGACCGGTCATCTTCTGATGGTTCCCATGCAGGAAACCATCGCAGAGATGGCGCAGGATCCCGAAATGTTTATGGTATTGACACTCAGTACCGGAGTCCTGACGATCGGACTTTCCATCAAGTCCGGTCTTTTCCCCTTCCATTTCTGGATGCCGGATTCCTACAGCTGGTCAACGCCTACATCGGCAAGTATTCTCTCCTCCCTGGTATCCAAAGCCTATATCCTGCTTCTGATCAAGATCTACTACAGGGCGATCGGTCTGGATGTCTTTGAAAGGATGCCGATCAGGGAAATCCTTCTGGTGCTGGGTATCGCTGGAATGATCGTCGGCTCCCTGCAGGCAATGCATGCCGACAATATCAACAGAATGGTGGCATTTTCCTCAGCTGCCCAGGTAGGATACATCTTTATGGGAATGGGCATTGGCGGAATCGCGGGCTACACGGCGGCGATTTTCCATATCATGGCGCATGCGGTGACCAAGTCCATGCTTTTTCTGACAACCCCCCGCCTCGCGGAAGTCTCGGACAACAGTCTCTTATTTAAAAAACTGGAGGCGAGCGCACTGAGAAACCGGGATGCAGGCCTGGCCTTTCTGGTCGGCTCCCTGTCCATGATCGGTATCCCCCTGTTTGCAGGCTTTACCTCGAAACTTCAGTTTGCCTTGGCAGGTGTTGAGAGCGGAAGTCATGTCAAGCTGGTCGCGGTCATGCTGGCACTGGCAGCCAGTTCCCTGCTGAATGCTGTGTATTTTATGAGGACCCTGATCAGGATCTACTCGGATCCGCGCGGAACTGTGAGCAAGGCAAATATCAGACAGCACCACCGGCCCTTATACAATATTCCGATGGTGGTCCTGGGCGGGCTCAATCTTTTCCTGGGACTCTTTTCCTGGGTCGCGATCAATCTGATCACCCAGGGACTGAAAATGTTTGGATAAGAGAAACATAGGGAGAATGAAATGATACAGCTGATCGCTTTTCTTTATCCGGTGATCACCGGTATCCTCAGCGGCATTGTCCCGCTGCGGGATAAAAAGAACCACCGCTTAGTATGCGGCCTGATCATGTTACTGACAGATCTCCTGGGAATCCTGGCCTTCATCCGGGCAGAGCGGGTGGAGATACTGCATTTTTCGGAGAAGGCTGTGCTCTCCTTCGAGCTGGATGATCTGGGGAGATTCGCCCTGGCGGCTGTCCTGATCCTTTTCACTGCCGTGTGTTTTTACTCCTTTACCTATATGGAGCACGAGAAACGGACCCCCATGTTCTTCACATTCTTTTTCATCGCTCTGGGGGCTATGATGGCAGTATGCATGTCCGCGGATATGGTGACCCTGTATTTTGCCTTCGAACTGGCAACCCTTTCCACAGTGCCCATGGTCATGCATGAGATGAGCAAAGAGTCTGTCACAGCCGGATTGAAATACATGTTCTATTCCATTGCCGGCGCTCTGATGGGCCTTTTGGCTGTCTTTTATGTCTATACCTGTGCCGCGGGAACGGTTTCTTTCCGTTACGGGGGCTTTCTGGACAGCGCAAAGATCGCCGGACATGAGCAGCTCGCTTTGATCGTGATCCTGGTCGGCATCATCGGGTTCGGCACCAAAGCCGGTATGTATCCCATGCACGGCTGGCTTCCGACCGCCCATCCGATCGCGCCTGCACCTGCCTCGGCCCTGCTCTCCGGTATCATCACAAAAGCCGGTGTCGTGGCGATCATCCGTCTTGTCTACTTCTGTGTCGGCGCCGAGTTTCTGAGAGGCACCTGGGTCCAGACTGTATGGATGTGTCTGGCGCTCCTGACCATTCTGATGGGTTCCACTATGGCTTTCAAGGAGAAGGTCATTAAAAAGCGCCTGGCTTATTCATCGGTCAGCCAGATTTCCTATGTTCTGTTTTCCCTCTCTCTTCTCAGTGAGGACGGCCTGCGGGGAGGTCTCCTGCAGGTGATCAGCCATATGAGTTCCAAAGGCTGTCTCTTCCTGGCAGCCGGTGTCTTTATCATCGTGCTTGGGGCTCACCACGTCGAGGAGCTTAAGGGAATCGGCAGGGCACTGCCTGTTACCATGTGGTGCTTTATGTTTGCGGCTCTGTCTCTTGTGGGCATTCCTCCCATGGGCGGCTTTGTCAGCAAATGGAAGATCGCGGCGGCTGCTCTTTCGGGGGCACCGGGTATCTTTGCCATCCTGGGTCCCGCAATCCTGCTGGTATCGGCCTTTTTGACAGCAGGATATCTGTTCCCGATCGTTGTGGATGCGTTCTTCCCCGGGAATGATTTTGAAAGTGAAAAAGGGTTTGCCGAACCCGGCATCCTTGTAAACGGGGCTATGATCGCTCTGTGTATCGTTGCACTTCTGGCCGGACTGTTCGGTGTCCGAGTGGTAGGAGGGATAGCGTTTTGAGTTCATTGATTTTAGTCATTCCCATTCTGGTGCCGATCATAGGCGGCTATCTGATCATTCCGCTGGGCTTTAAGAACAGAAAGGTAAGGGACGCCTATGCCATGGCGGTGGTCTGCATTACCAGTATCCTGACCTGGATCTGTCTGCTGAAGGTGGGCGTGGTAGGTGCAACCCTGTACAGCTTTACCAGAGGATTTTCCATTGATTTGAGGGCTGATGAACCTGCAAGGCTCTTCGCAGTCATGGTCTCTCTCATGTGGCCCCTGGTCATGCTGTATGCCTTTGAATACATGTCCCACACAAAGCGGGGCAACAGCTTTTTTGCCTTCTATGTGATGACCTACGGGGTCACTCTGGGCGTTGCCTTTTCTGCGAACATGACGACACTGTACATGTTCTATGACCTGCTCTCCCTGGTCACAATTCCTCTGGTCACTCACTATGCGGATCACGAGAGTTCGTTTGCCGGCAGAAAATACGCCGCCTATACGATCGGCGGAGCCTCGCTCGCATTCTTTGCCGTTGTTATGACCAGTATCTATAACGGCGCGGGCAATTTCCTCTACGGGGGCAATCTTTACGGACCCTATGATCCCGGACTGATGCAGCTGGTCTTCCTCTTCGGATTTTTCGGTTTCGGTGTGAAAGCGGCTGTTTTCCCGCTGCACAGCTGGCTGCCCACGGCTTCTGTCGCGCCCACACCTGTCACGGCCCTTCTGCATGCCGTCGCGGTCGTCAACACCGGCGTGTTTGCCATCATGCGCCTGGCCTGGTACACTTACGGGCCTGATTTCCTGAAGGGAACTCTCTGCCTGAAAATCGCCCAGGCATTCGCTATTTTCACCCTTGTCTATGCGGCCTGCCTTGCAGTCAAGCAAAGACACTTTAAGCGACGTCTCGCTTTTTCCACGATCAGCAACCTGTCCTACATGCTCTTCGGTATACTGCTGATGACACCCGAGGGACTTGAGGCGGGACTTCTGCATATGGTCTTTCACGGCATCATCAAGATCACACTCTTTATGTGCGCGGGCGCTTTCATGCATGAGACCATGCACAGCTATGTCTATGAGATCAACGGCGTGGGAAGGAAGATGCCGGTGACCTTTGCCATGTATACCATCAGTTCGCTCTCCCTGATCGGTATCCCGGGTCTGTGCGGTTTCATCTCAAAGCTCCATCTAGTCCTGGGAGGACTGGAGGAGGGCAGTACCCTGGCAGTGATCGGGTCTGCAGCCCTGATGCTTTCAGCCTTCCTGTGCGCTATTTATACATTGAGTGTCACTGTCAGAGCCTTTTTCCCCATGGAAGGCACGGACAGATACATCGGAGCAGACGATTATGTGGCAAAGGAGGTCGGCGTGCTCATGCTGCTCCCGATCTGCACTTTTACTTTGGTCAATGTGATCTTCGGCATCTTCCCGGGACCTCTGACTTCGTTCATTGAGAAAATGGCATGGGGTATTTTTTAAGGTGGTGACAATATGCTGGTAGTATGGCTGGTTTTCAGTCCCTTTATAGGGGCGCTTATTGCGTATATACTGGGCAGGCGAAATGAGAAAGCCCGCGACTGTTTTGCCATAGTGCTGACAGCCCTGGAGCTTGTGCTTGCAGTGGTACTTGCTTTTGTCCACAGCGGGGGATTTTTCCTGCAGTTCAGCGGTTTTCTTGTCACCGGTCTCTCCTTTGAAGTGAACGGATTCAAGGCTGCTTACGCGGTGATCACTGCCCTTATGTGGGCGGGGACCACACTTTTTGCGCCTGAATATTTCCGGCATGAAAAGGAAGGGCTGGAGCGTTACTGGATGTTCATCCTCCTGACCCTGGGTGCGACGGAAGGCGTCATGCTCTCCGGAGATCTGATGACAACCTTCATCTTTTTTGAGATCCTGTCTTTCACGTCCTTTACCTGGGTCATCCATGAGCAGACAAAGGAAGCAGTAAAAGCCGGATATACTTATCTCTTTATCGCAGTTTTCGGCGGCCTGGTCCTCTTCATGGGCCTTGCCCTGCTCTACTACGAGACAGGGACTCTGTCCTATGCCGATTTGAAGGCAGCTGTAGACGCCTGCCCGGACCGGGGGATGATCCTGGCGGCCGGCATCTGTGTCCTCCTTGGTTTCGGCGCCAAGGCAGGTATGTTCCCCCTGCATGTCTGGCTCCCCAAGGCTCATCCTGTTGCGCCTTCACCGGCCTCGGCACTGCTCTCGGGCATCCTGACAAAAGTCGGTATTTACGGAATTCTCATGATCACGCTCCATGCGCTTGTGGAGGATTATGTGTTCGGTTCTATCATCCTGATCGCCGGCATGATCACCATGCTGCTCGGCGCTGTCCTGGGTGTCTTTTCGGTCAACCTCAAGCGCACGCTTGCATGTTCGTCCATGTCGCAGATCGGTTTCATCCTGACGGGCGTAGGAATGCTGATCCTGCTCTCGGCTGCAGGGAGTGAAGAGGGGTACGCCATTGCCTTGCCGGGGCTTTTGCTCCACATGGTCAACCATTCCATCATCAAACTGACCCTCTTCATGTGTGCCGGTGTCGTGGTCATGAACCTGCACAAGCTGAATCTGGATGAGATCCGGGGATGGGGCAGAAAAAAGAACAAGCTTAAGATTGCCTTTGCCTTCGGCGCTCTGGGCATCAGCGGCGTTCCGCTCATGAACGGATACATGAGCAAGACCCTGCTCCATGAAGGAATTGTGGAAGGAATCCATCTCCTCGAAGGAATCAGCGGCTATTTAAAAGCTGCCGAGTGGATCTTCCTTGTCAGCGGCGGACTGACATTCTGCTACATGCTCAAGCTCTTTATCTGTATCTTTGTGGAAGAGAATAAGGATCCTGTCCTGCAGCAAAAATATGATATGCCTGGGGCCTATATGAACCTGACGAGTACGATCGCTATCCTGGGCTCCTCGATTTTCTGCCTGTTACTGGGCCAGCCCCTGATCAGTACGCGTCTGGGCGCCTTTATGTCCGGCAACAGCCATATCCTGCACTTTAAGGCCTTCACTCTCACGAATCTTAAGGGAGGCGCGATTTCCCTCTGCATTGGCGGCCTTCTCTATCTTGTTGCAGTTCGCGGTCTTTTGAAGAAGGACGGACGCTATACAGACTACTGGCCGAAATGGCTGGATCTGGAGGATCTGGTCTACAGAGGAATTCCTGCCAGGTTCATCTTTGCACTCTGGTGCACTGTTCTGAGGATCGTGGAGATGAGTACGGATACCATTATCGTGCTGATCCGCAAAACTTTTATGAGAGAGACACGTGTCAGGAACAATTCTCACCGATTCGGTCTTGCAGGAGTGATGGCGGCGGAATTCTCCGAGGCTGCCAAACCCATTGTCACCAATTTTACCTTCGCCCTGCTGATGACCTGTCTGGGTATTATCGTGATGCTCTTTGCGATCGTTTACTTCGCTGTTTTGACCTGAAACAGCAGAGTGCAGAGTGTAGACAGGAAGTTAAAGCCGGCAGAAAACGGCTGTATGCGCAGAAATAGAAGAGGACCGCAGTTTCCGTTCAACTGCGGTCCTCTTTGTACGTTCAGCGGGTTATCTGCTTTCAAATACTTTGACCAGGTCCTGGATCTTAATGAAATAATAGTCGTCTGCGGACTGCTTTACTCCCGAATCGGTTGTCAGGATATCCGCATAGGGGTCGGAAGTGTTCAGGAAATTTCCATATTTGTCTATATTGTCCCATTTTTCATCGACAATATCTTTGTCGACAGCCAGAGCAGCACCGTCGTAATCTGCCGGAACGCGAAGAGTATAGATTGTATATACGATACCCGGGTTAATGACTGTCATTACGCCGCCTCTGTAATCTATACTTTCATTCAGGGTACTTGCATTGCGCTTGTCTGATTTGGCAAAAAGCCGCCAGGTCCTTCCATTCCAGGTGATATCGGATTCTGCAAATCCGCTGTCATAGGCTTCTCCGGAGCTGATCCCGTCAATGCTTTCATCGTCATCATCGTCCGAATAATTTAACAGAGATGTTCCTGTGTAGATGTCAAAGGGAAGGAAATCATTGTCTGCCCATCTGTAAGAAGCCAGCATGGAGTAAAACTCGTTTTCGCTGCCGGATTCTGCAGTGTACCGCATCGTTCCGGTCCATTTTGCTTCGATCGTGATATCCACATATCCTCCGGACCGCAGCTTCATCTCTCCGCCGACCGGTTCAACCTTCACATCTGTGATTTCGAGAACAGCGTCTTCTATGTGCTCGGGATTCTGATAGAGGCCGTAGTCTGAAGCCAGCAGGTCGCCGTACATTCCGAATCTCAGCGCCCAGAATGATCTGAGAGGGAATCTGGTGTCAGTGGTGTACCGGATCCCTTTCCACTCATCATAAGGGATGCCGTCCGGCGGAAGATCCGGACCGTGCATGACAATATTTGACAGCCCGGACTCCTCTCTGTCGTCTGCCCTGCGGTCGTACTGACCGGAAGTGCGTCCGGTATAGTCCGGTTCGGGTGGGTCATAAGGAGATCCGTTTCTGCTGCAGCCGCTTATTGAAATGATCATACAGATGACCGCCATGAAAACGGAGATACGCCTGGCGGATCTTAATTTGTGAGTGATTCTTACCATAATGTTCCGTCTCCGTAGCCGGACGTGCTGCCGCCCTCTATATAATAATATCCATTATCGCTCGATTTGCCGTTTGCGTTTTCCAGGTCTCTTTTCTGCTGGTTGAGCTGTTTCTTTAATTCATCCTGGCGGGCCTGTTCTTCCTTTTCCGTATTGTTTTCGGAGTTCTGGTTCCGGTTCTGCTGATCCTTATTGTCCTTGTCCTGATTCTGGTCCTCATCGCGGTCCTGGTCCTTTTTCTGCTCATCCTCGGACTGGGGCGGATTCTGCAGTTCATTGAGCATTCTGTCGATATCATGCTTTAGAAGATCCGCGTCCGCAAAGTGCCCGTCGTCGCTGCCTGCAGGTTCGCTGGCGCATTCATGCAGGGTCAGCACGGATCTGGCTGTATAAAGGGTCTGGACAGCTTTTGAAACAGCCTCGTCATCAGAACGGTCAAGAGCTTCAAAATTGATAGTATGGCAGAGAGAAAGGGCAAGATTGACCCGGATCCTGCACTCCTCGTCATATTCGGGAGGGTCACAGTCAAGCGCAGTCTGATAACAGGAGACCGCCCGTTCATAATCACCCTGCATGTAAGCCGCATTTCCCACGTTATAGGGGATGACATAGTTGTCGCCGAACCGGAGCGGCATCAGCATTGTTTCCGGCATCTCTGAATAACTGCCTCTCTCATAATTTCTGAGAAAGACGGCATTTCCTATGGAGCGCACGAGGATGAGGAGACCGACTAACGCGAGAATACTCACGACGATGTAAACCACAAGCCGACTAAAAGCGAAGCGCGGATGAGAGACGTTTGATGTATTTGGATCCATCATGCAACACCTCCTCTGTAAATTGTCAGGGACAGCCAGATGAGAAGGAGCAGTCCCGCGCCTGCCGCGAAATAGTGATAGGTCTCCTCATAACCGGTTCTGTCTCCTGCCGCTAATGCGGCATTCCGGCTCATCATCCGGATCAGACGAAGCTTTCCGCCCAGGGAAGATCCACTCAGACCTTCAAAGGACAGAGACTCATCGGTCTCGTTGATATAGGTCAGATTCAGGTCGTCTGCCATGGTTCGAAGAGCTTCTTCGTCGATGCAGGAAAGGGCGTTCTGCCCGGTGGAGGCATTTTTTACATAGCCTCTTCCCGGATAATACATCTCGCCGCCTGCCTCTGTGCCGTAGCCCAGTACCGCGCCTTCGTCGATCATCCCGGAAAGGTCTGCAAAGCTCAGGAGGGCTGAGCCGTCAGTGGTCTCACCGTCGCTGAAGACAAACACAATGGTCCTGCGGTTTCTGTCCCTGCGTCCGGCCGACTCCAGTATGGCCTTTAATGCATCATGGGCTGTGTTGAGAGAGGAGCCTTTGGCGGTTGCATAGGCAGGCATGTCCAGATTGCTGACCATGTCATAAACCGCATCGATATCCTGCGTAAACGGAGTCATGATGTCTGCGCCGTTGTCAAATCTGATCAGGGAAAAACTGCTGCCCGGGAGTGCGTTCATGATTGCATAAATGTCTTTTTTTACTCCGTCCATACGAGTCTGTATGCCGGAGTCTGCTGTCCGGGGATCCGGGAGTTTCCCATCCGGAAGATCCGGACTCTGTGTTTTGTGGTCCTCAGCCCACATGCTGATCGTGGTATCGACGACGAATGCGACATCCAGGTTTCGTGTCATGATCTCCGCAGAGGGACTCAGATACATGGGACGGACCGCGATCACGATGATGGAGACTGCCATGGCGCCCAGCAGGACCGCAGCAGTCAGCTTGCGGGAGAAAAGCCCCTTCCGGATACCTCTCCGCAGAACATAAAAAAGCGTTGTACCGGCAATGAGTACGAAACCGGCAATCAAAATACAGAGCCAGGGCAGAGGAATATCCTGCTCGCGGGCAGCGACTGCGGTATTGGTTTCCACGATCGCCTGTGAAGCGATATCATCCAGGATCTGCTTTGCAGTTATGGAAGAATCCCCATCATAAAACCTGCCGCCGGTCATTTCCACGGCGGATCTCATCCGACTGAGTTCATCCTCTCCGTTGCCTTCCGCTGTATTCCGGCTTTCGGAATTGCCCTGGACTGCCTGGCTTTTTCCGGGATAGATCCCGAAGACGGTGACCTTATCTGCCGCGCACATGCCGGCCGATTCCTCAAGCGTCACGAGCGGATCATCAAGGAGCTCTTCGTGGTTGTCAGTAACAAGGACAATAATTCTGGTTCTCTTTTCCGTATTCAGTTCAGGGAAGCTGAAGAGACAGGAGGCAAGGCCTTCGCCGACAGCGCTTGTCCCTTTTAATTCGTAGCCTGCGGTTATTCCCTCGTCAAAAGTCGACAGGATCCTGTTCAATTCATCGTATCGGGCGCGTTCGGATTCTGGAATATCAAAAACCGAGTCATATTTTTGCGCGTAATCTGTCATGAATTCTTCTTCGGCCAAAAGATAGCCTGCAAGGGTCTCCAGTCTTTCGCGCGCAAAAACATAGTCATCTGTCATCGGCACATATCGAATGGTCGATGTGTTGAACAGGGAGATACCGATCCGGTCTCCTTCAAGTCCGTCAATGGTCCTGCCGAATTCTTCAACAAGATCCTTCACACCTGCGTAGTTGGAAGAAGACAGGTCAATGCAAAGGAAGATATCTCTGCGGGCGGCAGCATCCCTGACGGTCTCCCTGCGATAAGGCCTTGCTGTCAGAAAAAGCGCCGAGAGGAGCGCAAGAAGGATACCGGCTGCTGCAAGAAAACGGAAGATGCGCGCTTGCAGAAGTTTTCTTTTGTAGAGGGGATGCATTTTCAGTCGGCCTGTGTTGGCTGCCCGGATGCAGCTGCGGTCTCTGCGTCTTCGTCTCAGGAAAAAGGCAGCCAGGCAGACAAGCGCTATGATGAAGGCCCCGAACAAGAGCATCCAGGGATAATGTAGATTTATGCCCATTTTCTGATCAGCTCCTTACCTCTTTCTATTGCAAGTTTTGCGTCTGCCTCAGAGTAGTATGCGAACTCGGGCTCATAGTAATACCGAACCAGTTCTGCCAGCCCGGGTCTGTTCAGCCTGGTAAGTTCCAGATAGACCATTGTGCCGGTTCTCCATCCTGTCACGGCATCGACAAAAGCGCGGACTTCCCTGCTCATCTGCTGCGCAACGGCCCTTGTGTCCAGATTTCCTTTACTGTACGCTGCCTCGATGTCTTCGATCCTCTTCAGATATTTTTTCTTATTGCGTGACAATCTCCGCCATTTCATTCCGGCTGAATCATTGCCGGAAAAATGTCTGAGGAGAAGGCTGCCTGCAGCCAGGAGAAGGAGAGCCAGTAAGAGAAAGCCTGCTCCGATCCAGTACCACCTGGCGGAAAAAACGAAGGGGGATTCAAGAATGATCGAATATTTCATGTGATCGTCCCCTTTCTGCGGCCGAATAGCCAGACCAATGCATCGACAATTTCTTCTTCGCGGGATATTTTTTTGTAAAAAATACGGCTGGGCGTCAGTATTTTCTCAGCAGTCTGTTCCAGCTGTGTCCTGATCTGCATCTCTTCCCTGCGCAGATCCTCACAGATCGCAAGAAAAGGATCCGCAAAATGATCCGCATCCAGATCAAAAGCATTGTCCGAGGTCAGAAAGGCATCTTCAATACAGAAAATATAGACATCGTTGTAATAGGCCAGGCGCTTTACGAGACCCTTGTCCATTTCCGCCAGCCCCTCCGTGTCCGTGATGATCACCATGACCATATGGCGCGAAAAAGAAGAGGCTGTTTTCAGGAGAGTCTCTCTGAAACTCTGGGAAGGGGAGCCTTTTTCGATAGATTCTTTATAGGTGTAGATCAGTTCTTCAAGATGTCCTGGTCCCGTTAAAAAGGGGGTGATCCGCTGGCCGTCCTTCCCGCAGCAGGAGAGACCGTAAGTCGCTCCCTGCTCGCCGACCAGATAGGCTGTGATACCGAGTGCCATGAGGGAGATCTGCTCCTTGGATTCACCGGCGGGCGTGTCGCCTGTCATCTTTTTTCCGGTGTCACCGACAAAGATAACATTCAGCCTCCGGTCTGCAAAATAGCGGCGGATCAGGGTCTTGCCCACTCTCGAGGAGGACTTCCAGTCGATCATACTGACATCATCCCCGTAGTAATATTCACGCAGATCGTCAAAATCCAGACTGCGCCCGTGCTGCCTCGAATGATAATCCCCGTCGAAAAGATCGGATGTTTTCCTCTTGGTATAGAGAGTTGCGATTTTCCGGACCCTGTCCAGATAATCAAAATCTATATTCACGTTTGTATTCATTTTTCTCTCGTTTTTTTATCGCGGAAGAAGTTTTACGGCGCGGGTACTGCACCCACAACAGCGTCAATGATCTTCTCTACGGAGACATTGTCTGCGACGGCTGCGTAATTGAGGCCGATCCTGTGGCGAAGTACGGGGTAGCGAAGATGTTTTACATCGTCCGGCGACACATAAGTGCGGCCGTTCATGAGAGCCGATGCCTTTGTGATCCTGAGAAAATTGATGGTCGCGCGGGGGCTGGCTCCAATCCGGATATATCTTGCCAGATCTTTGTTCATCAGATGCTGCTCCGGGTTTCTGGTCGCGTTTACAATATCTGCAATATATTTTTTGACCGCCGGATCCACATAGACCTGTTCTGCGATCGCCTGTACTCTGTCGATATCTCTGATCGAAAGAACAGCGGGATCCTTTCTTTCGATCGCGCCGCTCTCAATACGATTGAGGATCTCAATTTCCTCATTCACAGTCGGATAAGTGATCCTCTCTTTGATCATAAAACGGTCCGTCTGTGCTTCTGAGAGAGGGTAAGTACCTTCCTGCTCGATGGGGTTTTGTGTCGCGATGACAATGAAAATGTCCTCAGGCATACGGTAGGTTTTTCCTCCGATCGTAACCTGCCGCTCCTGCATTGCCTCGAGCATGGCACTCTGGGTCTTGGCACTGGAACGGTTTACCTCGTCGAGGAGGACAAAATTCGCAAAAACAGGTCCGAAGATCGTCTCAAAAGTTCCCGTCTGCTGATGATAGATCTGCGTACCGATGATATCACTGGGCAGAAGATCCGGTGTGCACTGGATGCGGGAGAATTTGCCGTCCACTGCATCCGAAATCGCTTTGGCTGCGGTTGTCTTGGCGAGTCCGGGAACAGACTCGATCAGAATATGGCCGTCGGCGATGATAGATGCGATGAGAGAGTGCTTCAGGCCATTCTGCCCCACGACCCGGTTGGAAAAATAAGTATCAAGTTTTCTGATCGCATCCTGTGCGAAGTGAAAATCCTGTTCAGTGATCTGACTGCGCTGCACGTTCATGTTTGCGGCTCCTCCGTTAACAATCTGGTTTTTATTCTTCATCGCGCAAGACTCGCTCGCGAGTCTTGAAAATAAGGGGCGGGCTCAAATTAGCCGGTCTGTATTGTAACCCCATATCTTTAATTATATTTGTATTTGTGTACAATCCTTGACTTATTTGTTTGTTTTGTGAAAAAGAATAGAAAGCGTAAAGAGATTTTTGTTTTTTCAGAGTTCAAGAACAGGCTACCACACTGATCGATATCCGGAGTATAATAAAGCCTGAGCATCAAAACTTCATCGATTACAATATAGAAAGAGGACTTCATGAACATCGCCCCTACATCTGACAAAAAGAACAGGACTGCTGCGCGCATTTTCTTCTATATCCTCGGGATATGTACACTGGCGCTCGGCCTGACCTTGAGTACCAAAACAAAGCTCGGTGCTTCCGCGATCATAGCAGTTGCCTTCAGCATCTCAGAACTCAGCGGGATTCAGCTGGGCGACGCGACATTCATTCTCTACTGCTTTTTTATTGCAGTCGAGATTGTGCTGCATCTTCTACCCGGCAAAAGGGCTCCTTCCGACAAAAGAAAGGCGCTGATCATAGATGTCCTGCAGCTGCCCTTCAGCATTTTCTTCACCAGGCTCTTAAACGTCTATGCTGCCTGGATCCCTGTCCCGGAATCACTTCCGGTACGGATAGCGGTGTTGGTGCTGGCAATCATACTGATCGGCGTCGGCGCAGCGCTCACCCTGGATATGCGTCTGGTGGCCAGCCCCGGCGACGGGATCGTGCAGGCGATTTCCGACAGGAGCGGGCTGGAGCTGGGACTTACCAAAAATATCGTGGACATCTGCTGTGTGGTCTTTACATGTATTCTTACTCTTGCCTGTGTCCATACAATCATCGGAATCGGCATCGGAACCCTGGCAGGAATGCTGGGTACGGGACGAGTCATCGCAGTTTTCAACAGAATGTTCGGTGTATACCTCATTCCTCTTGGAAAAAAGGACTGACCGTCAATACGACAAAGCATTAATGCGTGCATGGAAACAAAAGGAGCATCATAATGAGAAAGTATAAAAACAGAGCAGCTGTCCTGTTCATCGCACTACTACTGGCGGCACTTCTGGCAGGATGCAAAGGAACAACCATTACCAGCGGTCCCAAAGGTGTGACCTTCGAGTTCAAGCAGCTTGAAGAGGATGAAACGGAGGAAACCACGGCGCAGTTTTTCTTTGATAAGGGTATTTTAACAGTGGAATTGGAGAGCGGCACGGCCAATGTCAAGATCTGCCGCATTACTCCGCCGGAAGATGAAGATTTACCGGAGACTTATACAGAGCTGGAGACACTCTATGAAGCCACGGGGCTCAAGGATGGAGACGAGATCGAGGTCAGCGGAGTGCGCGGCTACGTTGTCATGCGCTTGTGGGGTGACGGTAAAAACGGCAAAGTGAAGCTTTCTGCCAAAAAGTGATCTGTGATCTGAAGTATAGATATTTTATCCATTTTGAGAACAACAGCAGCTTTTTGGGACTTTAGCAAGAACTATTTTCGGAAGAACTTTACTAAAGAGTTTCATACAGGAGCATGAAAATGGAGCATGAAGAGCGGACAATTTTTCATGTGGATGTAAATTCGGCATTTTTGTCCTGGTCTGCCCTGAAGCGTCTGGAAGAAGATCCCGGATCTGTGGATCTGCGCACGATCCCTTCTGCAGTGGGCGGCGATGTCAAGACCCGTCACGGAGTCATCACTGCCAAATCCATACCGGCCAAAAAATATGGAGTCCAGACGGGAGAACCGGTGGTCAAAGCCCTGCAGAAATGTCCGCAGCTGATCCTGGTCCCGTCGGATTTTGAGACGTATCGGAAATATTCCCATGCGATGATTGAAATTCTGGCAGGATATACACCGCTTCTACAGCAGATGTCGATCGATGAGGCCTTTCTGGACCTCACTGAGCGAATTCCGCCCCAGGACCGGGAAGGCGCACTGACACTGGCCCGGCAGATCCGGAATACAGTCAGAGAACAGCTGGGCTTTACGGTCAACGTGGGAATCTCGTGCAATAAACTGCTTGCCAAGATGGCAAGCGACTTTCAGAAACCGGACCGTACCCACACCCTGTATCCGGAGGAAGTCCCTGCGAAAATGTGGCCTCTTCCCATCAATGACCTGTACGGATGCGGAAAACAGACCGCCCAGAAGCTTCAGCTGGTCGGTATCAATACCATCGGCGATGCAGCTGCCGCAGACCTCGAACTTCTGCAGACGATACTGGGAGACAGAACCGGTCTCCATATCCACAACAGTGCCAACGGGATCAGCCGGTCCAAAGTTACTCCCGAACGGGAACAGGCAAAGAGTGTCTCCAATGAACGGACACTGTCTGCAGATATAGACCGGGATAACTATCAGACAGAAGGACTGCCTGTCATTCACAGACTATCTGAGAAAGTTGCAGAAAGGCTGCAGAAGGCCGGCCTGGTGGGGCAGACAGTCACCTTTCAGGTCAAATCCGCTGATTTCGACAGATACTCAAGGCAGACCACACTTTCCAATATGACAGACCGCGCAGAGGAGATCGAGTCAACTGCCCTCTACCTGGCAGACCATCTGCTGAATGGACCCCAGGGCCTTTTTGAGAAAGGAATCTCTGTCAGGCTGATCGGGGTGGGAGTATCCAGACTTTCCGAAAAGCAGATGCAGCAGCTGGACCTCTTTGCCTGGGCTGAACAAAACGAGGAAGAAGAGAAGAAGCGAAAAGCAGCAGAAGAAGAGCTGGTCAGGCAGCAGGAACTTGCCCGACAACAGGAAGAGCAGACCAGACTCGCAGAAGAAAAGCGCCGGGCTGCCAAAGCCCGGCTTGCAAAACTGAATGCCATGATGGATCAGATCAACGACAGATTCGGCAGCGGAACAGTCAAAAAAGGAGAGTGAGCCAATTATATGGTTCGCAGGCGGTCCTGGCCGAATTTGTAGTGCCCGAAAGATCAGACGAAGGATCAGAAAAGTCTCATCTGCATGTCGATCCAGCTTTTCTGCTTTGCCTCGTGGATCTTATCTTCGGGACGGAGCTTCCCGATCAGGAGCGGGGAAGAAGGATCATGCAGCCGCATGTTCCTGCGCACTGTGTCTTTGTCGGCATTGGCGTAGCAGTAGCGGCACAGATGTCCGCAGGTATTGTACTGGCCGATATCGTTCGTTATGTAGCAGGCACACTCTTTGCGGTTGCCGGGATTGGGAGGAAGGATCAGATTCTGTCCGATTGCCTGTTCAAAAGTCTGCTGCGTCATACATCCTGAACAATCTGCCCCGACAGACGACAGCCGCGGGTCTTCGCCGCAGGGCTTGATGATCATATGATGTCCGGCTGCAATCTCAACAAAGGCTTTCGTGAGCTCCAGCTGCCTGTCAAAAGGAACACTCCGCACTTGAGGAAAGTTGCGGAGTACCTTCTCATACAGGTCTATATAACTGATCACACAAGTATGGGTATATCCTTCCAGCTTCCTGCACATGGCAGAAAATGCTTCGATATGGTGCTGTACAGTCCAGGTGCTATCAATGAGGATAGGATCATAGCGCCAGCACATGCAGTCTGGCCCGACATGCGCGCAGAGTCTGCGGAAGCTGTCGATTACCAGATTTTTGTCCGGCACATTCGGTTCGATATCCTTTCCATAGGGTGTAATAGTGACAAACCAGTACTGTCTGTAGGGCTCCAGAAGATCCATATATTCCAGCATGGGCGCCGGGTTCTTTGTACAAAAGACGATCAGATCCACGACAGACGGATCGATCCGGTATCTGGTCACAGAGACCGGATTAAAGGGGTTGCGGACCATCACATAGCCCTCCCGGATCCGGCGGGCCAGCCATTTGGAATAAAAAGCCGGGAGATCTGTTCGGTTTCCGGTCTGTAAAATCATCAGTAAACTCCTTATCTGTTTGCATTTCAGTATCTTTCGTTACAGTATAATTAAAGACCCTGACCTGGATCGCAGCAGGACGGATTTGCGCAAATATGATAATTATTAAACGATATTAACAAATACAACCTGAGACAATAAGATGCATCTGTAGCTTATTAAAAGTGTGGAGAGGAGCAGCACCATGTCATTTTCCGCAAAAGAGATGATTCAGAAAAGAAAAAGTGTCAGGTCCTATGACGGCAGAGGCCTTCGGGCAAAGGACAAAGCCGCATTGGAGCAGTATATTCAGTCAGTCTCCAACCCCTTCGACATCCCGGTGGAGTTCCGCCTGCTCAAGGCAAAAGAGAACAAGCTCTCCAGTCCTGTGATCGTCGGGGAGAAGTACTATATCGCGGCCAAGCTTCCCAAGTGCAGAAACTTTGAGCTCGCTTTTGGCTACAGCTTTGAATCCATGTGCCTCTATGCCGAGTCTCTGGGGCTTGGAACCGTGATCCTCGCCGGCACCCTGGCCCGCCCCGCTTTTGAGGAGGCGATGAAAGTGAGCGGTGATGAAGTCATGCCGGCCGCAAGTCCGGTCGGGTACCCGGCCCCCAGGCGCAGCGTCCGCGAGGCATTGATGCGGAAAGGTGTAAAGGCTGATGAAAGGATCCCTTTTGAGAAGCTCTTCTTCAGCAGATCCTTTGAAACCGGATTGACAAAAGAAAAGGCAGGCCTGTACGCGGATGCTCTGGAGATGACAAGATGGGCACCCTCCGCCGTCAACAAACAGCCCTGGCGCGTGGTAGTCTCCGGGGATACTGTACATTTCTATGAGCAGAAAACCCTGAAGGACAGTCCTCTGGGGGATGTCCAGAAAGTGGATATGGGGATTGCCCTGGCCCACTTTGATCTGACCATGCGGGAAGATGGATATGAAGGACACTTTATCGAGGAGGATCCGGGCCTCGAACTCCCTGCAAATGTGCAATATATCATGTCTTACGAAAGAAGAAAATAATGTATGATGCCGGGGGCGGTCCGATGATTCATCGAACCGCCCCTGACGTATTCCCGTGGCTGATCGGGCTCTTATTCTGTTTTTGTAAACCGGGATAAAAAGCCCGAAGGAATCTGCTGTACACTGGAGATGGCAAGAGCAATCGCGAAAGCCGAGATAAAGCAGCTGCGCATGGATGCCCAGCCGCTGACATTGGAACCGGTCATCAGCAGATAGACACTCCAGAAAAGGCTCAATCCCGGAAGCAGGGGAAAGATACTGATGGAGAGGAAAACAGTCCGAGGGCACTTACGTCTGGCAGCCAGGAGACGGGAGATCAGGGTGGCAGCAAATGCGGAAACGAAAACTGCCAGACCCGGCTTGTGAAACAGGATATTCATCATCATGCAAAGCAGCCAGGATATGGCTCCCATGAAACCCTGGTCACGATAGTATTTGCTGGGAGAGTGGAAAAGAAAGGCAAAAGCCGCTGTTCCGATCCCGGCCGCCGCAGTGCGCAAAAGGATGTACAAAGGGGTAGAATTGCCATCGGTAAAAAAAGCAGTCATCTGATCTGCGAAAGGAAGCAGTTCTGTTCCCAGGACGGCACCGATGGCCATGGAAATACAGGTCAGAGTCGATGACATAAGCATGGTCGTCCCGGTGGAATAGTTGTTTTCGGATAATTCTCTGATTGAATTTGCAAAGAGTGCACCGGGGACAAGCAAAATAAAGCTGCCCAGTATGATAAAACCTCTGTGACTGCCCAGTCCCAGAAGGCACATGAAGTTGGCGGCGATTGTAATGATCGTGCTCTGAATGACCGTCTGAAGGACAGTTGTACGGACATAGTTTTCTATGAAAGAAAACACCAGTCCCATGATCAGAACAGAGATCGCGGAGCAAAGAGCATCATTCCAGGCGCTTCCGATTGCAATGGAGAAACAACCTGTTGAAATAAAATAGGCAAGAAGGGTTAACCATAGGGGGACGACGGTATCTTTTCGGATCTCCTGCAGCCGGGATGCAAGATATTCAACGGAAATGCTTCCCTTTTTAGCGTCAATCTCCCTGGAAAGCGAATTGACAGCTTCAATTCTTCCTAAATGTGCAGATGAATCTGGAACAGTGACAATTTTTGATTCCTGTATGCCCTCCCGGGTTTTTCCGGATACAAAGATTCCCCGGTTTACCACATAGGAGCTGAAATTATCAATCTGCATTGCTGCTGCCATATGGGCCATTGTATCTTCAATGCGGAAGATCTCTGCTCCGCTTTCCATCAGGATTTTTCCTGCTTCAACAACGGTATCCATTTCATCAAATTCCTGCGTGTGTTTTTTCTGCTCGGTCATAATTGTTGGATATTCTCCATAGTCAGTAAATACAGGATTTCTGTCGGAAGGACAGACTATATATTTAAACATTACCATCCTGTTTGTTGATTGAAAAGGAAAAAAAACGAGTGTAACATAAAATGTAAGGATACTGCCGCTCTGATGAGCAGCATGTTCTTAAGGGTTAGGATAAATTAATGCGGGTATGAACAGGATTTTGCAGTAGATGAGGGAACAGGAAAATATGTCTGCACGATCTGCGGATATGTCTATGACCCTGCGGAAAACGGCGGCGTGGCTTTCGAAGATCTTCCGGACGATTGGAAATGTCCGCGCTGCAAACAGTCTAAGGACAAGTTCAACCAGGCATAAATGATGAAACGGGAGGAATAATCATGATCTACGATTACACCATCACTACCGGCAAAGGCGAAGCCCTGAATCTTGCAGATTATAAAGGGAAGGTCATCATGGTCGTCAACACGGCGACTGGCTGCGGCTTCACACCGCAGTACGCACCCATAGAGCAAATGTATAAAGATTACCATGACCAGGGACTGGAAATTCTGGATATTCCCTGCAATCAGTTCGGCGGCCAGGCTCCCGGCTCGGATGATGAAATCCATGAGTTCTGTACGATCCACTTCAATACCACATTTCCTCAGATGAAGAAATCATATGTAAACGGGCCAAACGAGCTGCCTCTTTATACTTACCTGAAATCCCAGAAAGGATTCGAGGGATTTGGAGAGCATCAGTTTAAGGCGCTTCTGGAAAAGATGTTTGCCGAAGCCGATCCCGAATGGGACAAAAAGCCGGATATCAAATGGAATTTCACCAAATTTATCATTGACCGCGAGGGAAATGTTGTCGCCCGCTTTGAGCCGACGGCGGATATGGCAGAGGTGGAAGCCTGCGTAAAGGCTCTGCTGTAATAGGACGTAATTATACTTTTAATCAGATAACGCCTGTATCGGTACAGGGACAATGGATGCGGTCAGTTGAGCTTTTTCTTCTGACCGTTTCTTTTTGTCTTGACTGGCTAATATATATTAGCTACAATATTGCTATTAAATATCAGCTGTTTGGAGGACGTCATGTCTACGAAAGAAAGAATACTGGATGCAGCTTTGTCATTATTTGCTGAAAACGGATACAACGGCACAAGCGTAGAACAGATTGCCGGTATTGTCGGAATCAAAGCACCGTCCCTTTACAAACATTTTAAGGGCAAAGAGGATATTCTGAACGCGCTGATTGATTCCGCTGAAGTGCGGTATGAGGAAATGTTCGGGTCTGAAAAGCATATCGGGAAGATTCCGGAGAGCCGAGAGGAGTTTATAAAAGTGACCATGGGGAGAATCTCGTTCACAATGCGGGATCCGATCATCAGGAAGACACGGAAGTTTCTTGTTCAGGAACAGTTCAGGAATGAGAGGATTTCCGAGGTCACTACCATGCATCAGCTGGATGGGATCCAGCGTATGTATGCAAAGATCATCCAGGGGATGATGGACAAGGAAATCGTAAAACAGGATGACCCGGAACTCCTTTCTGCAGAGCTTACTGCACCGGCCGTTCTGCAGATCGCCAGATCGGACAGACAGCAGAAATATGAGAAGGAAGCTTTAGAAAGCATCGAAAAACACCTTCGGCATTTCTGCGATGTATATATGAATAATTGAGCGGATGTTATGGAGAACATGAGCGGAAAACTCACCGTGTTTTTGAGGATGAAGCTATGAGAAAATATGCCTGGCTCAAGGAGCCTCATAAAGCAGACAACAATACGTTTGTATATAAAATCATGCTTTATCAGGCTGAAGAAGGGTTTTATCTCTTTACATATTCCAGTCCGGATGCTCTTCAGTGCGCATCCGATCGGTGCTATGATTCGCTGGAGGATTTATATGATGACTGGAATGATTTGATTGATGAAAGAGGCTGGATCGAGATAGAGGATCCCTTGCCTGAGTGCCAGCATGACGCCTTTATCCCCATCCGGGTAAAAGGCCGCAATGTCGGAAAGCCCGAATGGGGAAAATTCGAAACGCTCAAAGATGGAAAATGGGTTGATCTGGCATGTGATACTTCCGGCTCATGAAAAATGAGCCCGGCCTGAACTCTACTTTCCATAGGTAGTGCATGCAAGCGCCTTGATCTACAATCTGTACATGGAGGTATAAGAATATGAACCAATATGTAACAGGCGCAGTGATCAGAGAACTGCGGGAAAAGAATAAGATGACACAGCTTCAGTTGGCAGAAAAGCTTGGAGTCAGCGACAAGACCGTTTCCAAATGGGAAACGGCAAAAGGATATCCTGACATCACACTCCTGGAACCGATCGCAGATGTATTTAAGATATCGGTAACAGAACTGATTTCCGGCAATACCGTACACAATGCAAATGTGTCTGCCAATATGCTGCGGTCAAAATTCTATGTCTGCCCGGTGTGCGGCAATGCCATACACAGCATGGGTGAGGCGTCAATTCATTGTCACGGGATCCTGCTCACACCCTTAGAAGCAGAACCCGCAGATGAGCGGCATAAGCTTTTCATCGAGCGCGTAGAAAATGAGTATTATGTGCGGATCGATCACAGCATGACAAAGGAGCATTATATTTCCTTTGCGGCCGCAGTTTCTTCTGATGAAATGCAGATGGTGAAACTCTATCCGGAGGGAAACGCGGAAGCACGTTTTAAGATCAGGGGAGTCAGAAGGATCTTTTATTATTGTAACCGTGACGGGCTTTTTTCAATTAATCCAATCTAAGGCTTCGTGAACGACGTTTATACGGGATGAACTGTCTCGGAATGTGAGAGGATGACGCAGATGAACTACAAGGTAATTGACAGGGAGAAATACTATCGGAAAGGTGTCTTTCGTCACTTTTCGGAGGACTGCAAGTGCTCGGCTTCCATTACTGCAAGAATTGATGTTACGGAGCTTGCTGCATATTCCAGGCATACCGGAACAAAGTTTTACGCGGCTGCCTGCCGGGATGTTGAGGAAGCAAAGAAGACAAGGGAATACGGGCTGGATCTGGAGAATCATCCCAACTGGTTTGATGCATCGTTTATATCGTGGCTTTCTTATGATTCTCTGAATATCGAACTGCCTGATGGGTATTTATTTTTTGCCCCCATTATTAACTGGGGAAAGTACAGGGAAGAAAACGGCAGGCTTGTCATGCCTGTGACTGTACGAATGAATCATGCCATTGCGGACGGGTTCCTGATTGCAAATGTATTCCGACTTCTGGAGCAGGAAATCGCATCTTTTGTCAGGCTGTGATCAACAGAGTCTTAATAATGCGATGACACGATTCGTGTCATACATGTGACGGAGCGATTCTTTCATTTTTACATCATCATCCATTAAATTCTATCTGACAATTCTATCTGACAAGAGGGTCGAAGAAAGGATGGAAGGACGATGAAGGATAAAAGAATGAAAGATAAGGGAAAAAGAGAACTGATGCCGGGGCTAGTGCTTCTGGCAGGTTTCATTGTGTGGACCATACTGATCCGGCATATCGATGTGCAGACAGCCGGACCCAGGGGAACTGAGATCGGGTTTGCCTCTTTCAATGTGTGGTTTCATCGAATGACGGGTGTACACATGTTGATCTATACAATTACTGATTGGCTTGGTCTCGTTCCAATCTTCATATGTATGGGCTTTGGGCTTTTGGGCATTGTCCAGTGGATAAAACGGAGAAGTCTGCTGAGGGTCGATTCCGATATCCTGCTGTTGGGAGTTTATTATGTGGCGGTTATTTTCTGCTACCTGCTTTTCGAGATGGTACCGATCAATTACAGACCGATTTTGATAGGAGGAAACCTGGAAGCGTCTTATCCATCTTCGACTACGCTGCTGGTTTTAAGCGTGATGCCGACATTGAAATTTCAGGCTGATCGAAGAGTTTTGAGCGCAGTTCTCCGTAAGGCAATAACCATTTTTGTAATAGTTTTCTCAGTGTTTATGGTTGCAGGCAGGCTGATCTCAGGCGTCCACTGGGCAACAGATATCATAGGCTCTGTTTTACTAAGTTCCGGTCTGTTTATGATCTATCACTTTATGGCAGCTAATTATGACTCAAAGATACCGAACCTGAAGACGGAGGCGTCAGATGGAGTTCAATGAGAAATTACAGGAATTGCGAAAGAGCAGGTCAATGACGCAGGAGGAACTTGCTGAAGCCCTGTTTGTTTCAAGAACGGCGATTTCAAAGTGGGAGTCCGGCAGAGGGTATCCGAGCATTGACTCATTAAAAGAAATATCCCGTTATTTTTCCGTAACGATTGATGATCTGATCTGTTCGGATGAGATGATTTCTGTGGCAGAAAACGAAAAGAAAGAGTTCATCGATAAGTACGTCTCGCTCATATGCAATGCCTTGGATATTCTTCTGGCTATACTGCTGTTTATACCAGCGTTTGGAAATGGAACAGCTTCCCACGAAGCGGTATCTCTGTTTGGCCTGAGGGGGATCAATCCTTGGATAAAGACCGTTTTTGCTGTGATCATAGGGGTTACAATCCTGAATGGAATCTGCGGAGCGATCATCGCCAATTTCGATAATCCGGTATGGAACAGACACAGGCTTGTTACAGGAACCATCCTGTCAATACTCGCAGTCACTGTTTTTATCGCGGCCAGGCAGCCATATGCCGGTATCGTCTGTTTCTCCTTCCTGGTCATCAAAGGCTTCCTGATAGCCAAAGTAAAACAACAATAGGAGAAAAACAATGAATACGAAAAACTATATTATTCGTTTGGAAAAAAACGAAGACCACAGAGAAGTAGAAAACCTCGTACGAGAGTCATTCTGGAATATTTACCGCCCGGGATGCAGTGAGCATTATGTGATCCACGTGCTCAGGGACGATCCGGCTTTCATCAGAGAGTTGGACTTCGTCATGGAACAGGACGGAAGACTGATCGGACAGAATATGTTTATGAAAACGATCATCGAAGCGGATGACGGCAGGGTGATCCCTGTTCTGACTATGGGGCCGATCGGCATCACACCGGAGCTTAAGCGCAAAGGCTATGGCAAAGCTCTGCTGGACTACTCCCTGGAGAAAGCAGCGGAACTTGGTTACGGGGCTGTTTTGTTTGAGGGCAACATCGGCTTTTATGGCAATTGCGGCTTCACATATGCCCGTGAGTTTGGCATTCGCTACCACGACTTATCGGAAGGAGCGGATGACTCATTCTTCCTCTGCAAAGAACTGATCCCGGGATACCTTGACGGTATCACCGGAATCTATCAGACGCCGCAGGGTTACTATGTAGAGGATTCTGAGGTAGAAGAATTTGACAAGGCCTTCCCGCCCAAGCAGAAGCTGAAGCTTCCGGGTCAAATATTCTAAACAAAATAAGGGGAAAACCAGAGGATTTTGATAGTCTCCAGTTTGTCCAACTGTCGGAAGGCGTCTCTTCGGAGGCGCCTTTTTGCTGCTCTTTCTTGCGCGGCTTGCTGCAGGTATGCTTTCTCAACGGTGTTTTATCGCCTCGTCAATGTATGGTATAATTCCCGGTGGATGCAGTTGAATGAAAGCGGAGGGTGATGAATGAGAGTCTATGAACTTGTCATTGAAAATGCGGCCATCCTCACGATGAACGCAAATAAAACGTTCATTGAGAATGGAACCATTGGCATAATAAATGGAACTATAGCACTTCTTGAAAAACAAACCTCTGATTTCTGCTGCCGGGCAAAAAAACGTATTGATGCAAGGGGGAAGATCGCTTTTCCCGGTTTCGTGAATACGCATGTACATTGCTTCCAGTCCCTGCTCAAAGGACTTGGCGCGGATCTCCCTCTCATCAGCTGGCTGAACAGTTCCGTGCAGCCCTTTGGGGTCAGAGTAACTCACCGGCAGCAGGAACTTGCCGCGCTGGTTGCCTGCCTTGAAGCTCTCAAGAGCGGATGCACGACCTTATGTGAATTCTTCTATACCAACCAGGACCCGGAGCTCGCTGACGTGTGTATTGAAACCATGCAGAAGACAGGTATTCGCAGCGTCCTCATGCGCACCTTTCAGGATTTTGGAGAGGAGTACAATGTCCCTGACGTTTATGTCGAACCGGTAGAAAAAGCCATTGAAGAAGTAGAGCGCCTGAGGAAAAAGTTTCATACGGATGACATGCTTTCCATCTGGACAGGACCTGATGTGACATGGGCGACAACAAAAAAGGGGTACGAGGCAATACTGGAGTACTGTCTTGACCGGAAGATACGTTATTCCATGCATCTGAATGAAACGCAGGAAGATAACGAAATGTGCCGGCGGCATTACGGCAAAAACATTGTGGATCTTCTTGATGAAATCGGTTTCCTGACCGATCAGTTCCTCGCGGTCCATTGTGTATATCTTACACAGAAGGAAATAAAACTTTTTGCTGAAAGAGGGATCTCGATCAGCCATAACCCTGCAGCGAACCTCTACCTTGGTTCCGGCATTGCCCCAATCCCGGCCTGTCTCCAAGCAGGTATGAATATATCACTGGGAACCGATGGTGCTGCGAGCAATAATACGACAGACATGCTCGATACGATGAGACTGGCGGCCCTGATCCATAAAGGGGTCTGCCGCGATGCAACCGCTATGAGTGCAGAGAAGGTTGTCAGGATGGCGACAGCGGGGGGCGCAAAGGCACTCGGAATGGAAAAAGAAATCGGAACTCTCGAGGTGGGAAAGAAGGCTGATATCATTTTGTTTGATCCGGCGCGGATAAGATCCATTCCCATGCACGATCCAATGGCAACACTTGTGTATTCGGCCTCTGCTGAAAACATTCATACGACGATTGTAAACGGGAAAGTTGTTTATAGTAACGGTGTTTTTTCCTGCGGTATTGATGAAGCGCAGCTGCATCATCAGGTGATGAGTGAAATGCAATGTGAAAGGAGTTTTTAAAATGGCAAAAAATGAAAGATTCGAAAGGATATATTCACAGGGGACGATTACCGTTACCCAGATCTGGGTTGACAAGGAAACGGGTGTCAATTATCTCTTCCATAAGGATGGATATTCGGGAGGCTTAACTCCGTTATTGGACAGAGAAGGGAAGCCGGTTATATCCCCTGTTTATAATGACGGCTCAGGAAGGGACTGATGTTTTTTCGATCCACGAATCATTACTTAATCAGGAGGCTTGCAATAACATGGATCAGGTAAAAATGAAGACGCTGTCTCTTGTCTGCCCCTCCTGCGGAGGGAGAATGGAACTGTCGCCGGACGGTGAAACGGCCGTCTGCCCCTACTGCGGGCATAAAATGCTCATAGAGAAGGAAGACGACGCGCAGGAGGAATATGAGCGGCGTATAGCGAATGCCCGCGCCGAAGAGGACATCAAGGATCTGCAGAGAAAAAGGCAGCGCAGCCGCCGGCTGAAGGGCTGGCTCATCGCCCTTTGCGTAATCGCAGGAATCTGCCTGATCAATGTGTTCATTCCCAACTCACCCATGCACGAGCTCGCCTTTCCCCGCACGGCCGATCCCTTTACAATCGTGAGCGTTAAGTTTTCCGGTATGTCCGGCGAAGGCAGGGCAGAACTGCAGATTTCCGACAGAAGTGCCGTGGAGTATGCCGATTCTACCCGGTTTGAGATTATACCGGAGACTGGGCTTAACAACGGCGACATGGTCACGGTGAAAGCAAAAGCCCCTGCCGGCTGGCGTTTTGAACCTTCCGAAAAAAATTTTACAGTAAAGGGACTCACTGCATGGGTGCTGGGCACCGATCAGCTGAGCGGAGATAATCTCAACGCGATTCATTCCAACACTGAACGACTTATACGGGAAGACTGGAATGATATTGTTTCCTCATCCCTTGCTCAGGATTTGACTTATACTCCTTACCGGATGTACCTGTTCATTTCGAACGAGGAAAATTCGTATGAGCGTAATGTACTCTACGACACTTACCAGGTAAACGTCACGCGCGCAGACGGATCGGTCTATATCGGCTACGAGGCCTGTCGCTATACCGACTTGAAAATCCCGGCAGACGGGGTGCTGACGGCAGACTATGGAAGCCTTCAGGGCTTTAACTTTGGATATACCCAGGGATTTTCCTACGCTCAATCCTTCTCAGGTTGGACTGATGCTGCCGAAATGGAGGCTGATCTTCGCTATGTACGGGACGGCTACCATCTGGCGGACTGACATTAATGATAGAACATAAACGAAGAAATAACAGAATGAAAACTCCCGGCCATCGGCGGTGAAGCCGATTGCCGGGAGTTTTGCTTGCGCGATATTTTGCTACGTTAATATTATGATGTTCTATGATCAGACATAGTAAACGTAGTCAGCTTTTCTCGGGGCAGCTTCGCCAGCAGGCTTAGCCGCATAGCCGAGGATCAGGTTGCCGATGCCTTCGTAGTTTCCTTCAATGCCGAGCTTTTTGAGGATAGCCTTGCCTTCTTCACTCTCGAACTCTTCCTTGGCGCGGTGGATCCAGCAGCTTGCAACGCCGAGGTCGGCAGCAGCATTCAT
The DNA here is from genome assembly GCA_045130475.1 of Lachnospiraceae bacterium. Classification (GTDB taxonomy): domain Bacteria; phylum Bacillota; class Clostridia; order Lachnospirales; family Lachnospiraceae; genus CAG-791. The sequence goes on along the minus strand of JBGUPU010000034.1, from coordinate 9,113 downwards.
CAGATTGCCCATCACGAGACTTCCGTCATTGAGGTAGGTAGGCATGTCCTTATTTGCCAGAACGACCAGAAGGTCCGGCGCACCGTAGAAGGGATCGATGTCCATACCCAGCGCAGCTGCGTTGAGCTTTTTCAGTGTATTGTAGACTTCCTGATCCTTGATCACAAGGATAATGGGGGACTGCTTGCCCATGCCTGTTGCGGCATAGGTTCCGGCTTCTACGATTGCTTTGATTTTCTCGTCTTCGACATGTTCAGGTTTGTATGCGCGGCAGCTGCGGCGCGTCTTCAGGGTGGTCAATGTATCTGCCATGATAATATCCTCCTTTATGTTTATCAGCTCAGATTCAAATCCTCTCCGCCGCACACCTGTATTTGTCCAGATGCTGACGAAGTTGTCGGCGCATTTTCTGTACTGCCTTTATCATATCCTGTTTCTGGAAAAATCTCGAGAAAAATCTCTATCTTTATTGTTCATTGTTCGAAATAAACATGTGTTTTATAATGGGGTGAGCATGAAAACTGTAACATCAGAGACCTGTGGTTTTTGGGCGGGAGGTAGTGTCTCATGAATATTACGCAGACCTTTTATGATAATATGGCAGCCCAATATGACAAGCTTTTTCTTGATTGGCATGCCGCGACCAGGGAGCAGGCAGCCATCCTGAATAAGATTTTTTCAGACAAAGGATTTGACAGGGCAGCGCAGATCCTGGACTGTGCCTGCGGGATCGGAACACAGGCCATCGGACTGGCAGGTCTCGGATATTCTGTAACCGCATCGGATATCAGTGACGGGGAGCTTGCTGAGGCAGCAGAGCGTGCCAAAAAGGATGGTGTAAAGATCCGATATGAAAACGCAGACTTCTGTGCCTTATCGGATGTTTTTTCCGGACAGTTTGATATTGCGATTGCCATGGACAACGCTCTGCCTCATATGCTTACAAAAGAGGCCTTGGAATCTGCTGTGCGAAGCATCACCGGACAGATCAGACCGGGCGGTATTTTTGTCGCCAGCATTCGGGATTATGACAGCCTTCTGACCGAGAAGCCTCCTTATTCTCCGCCTTATATCCATAAGACAACAGAGGGACAGCGCGTTTCTTTCCAAACGTGGGAATGGAAGGGAGATATTTATCAACTGACGCAATACATTATTGATGACGAGGATAGCCTTCAGATCAGTAAGTTTGTTTGTGAATACCGTGCTGTCCGCAGAGAGGAACTGACACATCTGCTGCTGTCCAACGGATGCAGTGAGGTGGTCTGGAAGTTCCCGGAGGAAACTGGTTTTTATCAGCCGATTGTCATAGCAGAAAAATGATTGTTTATACACCAAGGAAGTTGTAAATAATGCAAAATGGAAATAGATTACGATGGTTTGTGACAGTCATTGTCGCCTTGCTGGTCGCATACCTGCGTTTGACAGGTTACCTGCCCCAGAGCGGGCAGGATGCCGCGTATGAGGATCAAACTGCAGAGGAGAGTGATAATGAGACAGCCTCTGAGGTACATACTGAAGAGGAAAATGAACAGGAGCAGAGCTTCGCACTGATCAGGGATGAGTTCTGCCGGACGACCTACGAGGTCTTCGTCTACTCTTTCTGTGACAGCGACGGAGACGGGACCGGCGATCTGCCGGGACTTCTCTCAAGACTGGATTATATCAATGACGGCGACCCGGCAGGTGGCCAGGATCTTGGGATGACCGGACTTTGGCTTATGCCGGTCTTTACTTCGAATACGTATCACAAATATGATGTGACTGATTTTGCCGGGATCGATCCGGCGTACGGGACACTGGAGGACATGGACGCGCTTCTGGCCGCATGTCACGAAAGGGGGATGACTGTAATTCTGGATCTTCCGGTGAATCATACTTCGACTGACCACCCCTGGTTCCAGAAAGCGGCTGCGTATCTGAGGTCTCTCCCGCCGGGTCGGGAAGCAGTGAAGGAGGAGTGCCCGTATGTGTGGTACTATCAGTTCGCCAGAGAGCAGTACGATGGCTACGTCCCTCTGCCGGATTCCGAGTGGTATTACGAGGCGAGATTCTGGTCGGAGATGCCGGATCTGAACCTGACTACCGGGGAGGTGCGTCAGGAGCTGAAGAATGTGATCGATTTTTGGCTTGACCGGGGAGTCGACGGCTTCCGGCTGGACGCGGTGACTTCTTACTATACGGACAACCCTGAAGCAGGGATCGAATTTACCCGGTGGATCACAGAGACTGCAAAAAAGAAAAATCCGTCCGCCTACATCGTCGGTGAAGCATGGGCTGACCAGAACACATACGCCCAGTACTACAGGAGCGGAATCGACTCCTTGTTTGATTTCGCTTTTGCAGGCCGCGATGGGATTATTTCGCGCACAGTAAACAGAAGGGGAGATCTTCGCTATTTTGTCGAGGCTATGGTACAGGAAGAAGAATTATACGCTTCCCTAAATCCGTCGTATGTCAATGCACCCTTCTACACAAATCACGATATGGACAGGAGCGCCGAATATTATACGGAGGACGAAACGGCCAAAGCAAAGATAAAGATTGCAGAGGCACTGAATCTCCTGATGGCGGGAAATGCATTTGTATACTACGGGGAAGAACTCGGGATGAAAGGCGCTGTCAGGGATGAGAACCGACGGGCCCCAATGTACTGGAAGGATGATCCTCATGCAGCAGGAATGTGCTCAGGCCCGGCCGGTATGGATGAGATCCGAATGGAGTACGGATCATTGGACAAGCAGGCCGGCGATCCGAATTCAATTTTTAACTATATCCGCCAAGCCGTGTGGATTCGGGAGAGCCTGCCTGCGATCGCCAGGGGCAGGACAGTACGCGTTCCGGAACTTGAGGAAGACTGTTTTGCAGGCTTTTTGAGGACTTATTCAGCAAACCAGGGGGCAGACGATGTCCTGGTCCTGATCAATACCGGCGATAGGGCAGTAAGGCGCAAACTGCCGGATTCGGCGGCGGAATACAGGAATCTGCGCGCAGCCCTCTTCACCGGCGACCGGAATTGGCTGATTGAAGACAGAGAAATCACGGTTCCGGCGGGCGGGATCCTTTTCCTTCAGAAATGAGGGATGTTTATTTGAAAAGGGATTTATACACGAGATGGAAATATGCTGCATGGGAGATTGATGTATGGGAAATAAATGTGTGGCGGGTTTATTTTCAATTGCCGTGGTCATGATGATTTCCGGATGCGGGGCCGGTAATCTCCCTGAACCGGTACCGCCTGTTGATGTGAACAGGACGTATGAAAAGGTTGATCCATCACCTGCAGCTGCGGCGGATTTCTATGACCTTCGTCTGAAACTGGATACGGAGAAGGACCTTCTTACCGAAAAGGTCAGTATTGATATTCGGAATAATACCGACAGTCAGGTGGATACTGTCTATCTCAGATTTAATCCCCTGGGCTACTTTGACTATCTCTGTGAGGCAAAGCCGGAAGCCTCATATGCAAACAAAGATAAAAAAGCAGAGATCACAAGTATTAAATTTGAAAACGAGGATGAGGAACTTACTGCCGAGTATTTGCTTGATGATACTTCTGTAAAGATCGATCTGGCTGATGACGCTATGGAACCGGGAGAAAAGAGGACCTTGATCGTCGACGCCTGGACTGATATTCCCGATGATGAAGATCGTTTTGGGATGCTCAGGAGGGAGGAGGGAAAACTGTATGCTCTTGCAATATGTTTCCCCTATGTCGACTGCAGCAGCGACGGCATGTGGCAGATCGATCCCCCGCTTTATCTGGGAGGGGGCGGCGAGAACAGGAATCCGGATCTAAGAGACTACCATGTGGAAATTGATGTACCTGAGCAATTTGAAGTTGCCTGCGCAGGTGTACCAGTGAGAAAAGACGGGACAGTATCGGTTGATCTTGAGAATATCCGCGATTTCGCCCTTGTGGTTTCGGATTTTATGGATGTGGATACATTTGAGACACAGGGGGTTACGATCCGGAATTATTATCTCAAGACCGGAGATGCACAAGCGTACAGAGAAATCTCCAAACAGATAATTATAGACAGTTTTGAGTTCTATACAGACTTGCTGGGTGATTATCAGCGCAAAGAATACTCACTGGCACAGTATATTGATGGTATGGAGTATTCGGGCTTTGCAGTTGTCGATGGAAGAAACCTTATGAATGGCGGACCGGACGATGGAAATAAACTTATGAGAAATACAGCTCATGAAGTCGGCCATTCGTGGTTTTATGATGCCGTAGGAAACAATGAGTACAATGAAGGGTGGATCGACGAAGGCATAATCTCATATCTTGCCAGTCATGAACTGGTACTTAAAGAAATTGAGTCTTATAAAACCGAAAAGAAATACGGCTCGGACTGGACATTGAAAGACCAGACCAATGCCCTGAAAAAGTCAAATGCTCTGATAGAAGAAAATCAATTGAAGCCGCTGGATCACTGTTACCTGAATACATCGTGGTATGAATGTCCTGAGGGTTTTAACCCCGGAAGTACAGAATACACTTGCGCGCCTTTATTCCTTCGTCATGCAAAAGAAATAATGGGAGAGGAGGCATTCTACAGCTTCCTGCGGGAGGTCTATCAGACATATGCTATGAAGATTATTCATTCCGGGGATATTTTGAAGGTTCTTCGCAAATATGACAACAGCAGTGAGATGAACAAGCTGATCGCTTTTTACTTCGATGAGAGCCGGGAGTGAATCTGAAACAGCGCCTCCGAGGGGAGACAGGGAGACAAAGAACCGTCCCCTGTCTCACTGTGTTTATTGGGGGAATTATCCTAAGATTTTCTTCAGGTCTTCTTCTGGGGTGCTGATCGGAGCAATGTTGTAGTTCTCAACCAGATAATTCAGTACATTCGGGGAAATGAACGCCGGAAGCGAAGGGCCGAGGCGGATGTTCTTAATGCCAAGATACAGGAGTGTCAGAAGGATACATACAGCTTTCTGCTCATACCAGGATAGAATCATGGAAAGCGGGAGATCGTTGACACCGCATCCAAAGGCCTCTGCCAGAGCGACTGCGACACGGATGGCGCTGTATGCGTCGTTGCACTGTCCCATATCCATGATGCGGGGCAGTCCGCCGATTGTACCGATGTCCAGATCATTGAAGCGGTACTTTCCACATGCCAGGGTCAGGATCACCGTGTCTGAGGGAGTCTGCTTGACGAATTCGGTGTAATAGTTCCTTCCGGGCTTTGCACCGTCGCAGCCCCCGACCAGGAAGAAGTGACGGATGGCACCGCTCTTTACAGCGTTGATGACCGTGTCTGCAAGACCGAGAACGGCGCTGTGGCTGAAGCCTGTGGTGACAGTGGTGCCGCCATTGATTCCGGTGAACTGCGTGTCTTCGGCAAACCCGCCCAGTTCGAGAGCTTTCTCTATGACCGGAGTGAAGTCCTTGTCTTCTCCGATATGTATGATCTCAGGATAGGAAACGACCTCTGTAGTAAACACGCGATCCTTATAGCTTGATTTCGGAGGCATCAGGCAGTTGGTGGTGAACAGAATCGGTGCCGGAAGGTTGGCAAATTCCTTCTGCTGGTTCTGCCAGGCAGTACCAAAATTGCCCTTAAGATGAGGATACTTTCTGAGCTCCGGATAAGCATGTGCGGGAAGCATTTCACCGTGGGTGTAGATATTGATACCTTTGTCTTTTGTCTGTTCAAGCAGCTGCTTCAGGTCATAGAGATCGTGTCCGGTGATTACGATAAATGGTCCTTTTTCTACCATCAGAGGTACTGTCGTCGGAGCGGGGCTGCCATAGGTCCCGGTATTCGCTTTGTCAAGCATCTCCATGCACTTGTAGTTGATCTCGCCGACTTCCAGAACGATCGGCAGCAATTCATTCATGCCCCAGTCCTCGCCGATGGCAAAGAGCGCCCTGGCAATAAATTCATCCACAGACCTGTCAGTATATCCAAGGACTCCGGCGTGATAAGCATAGGCCGCCATACCCCGGATGCCGAACAGGATCAGTGATTTCAGGCTGCGGATATCTTCGTCGGCATCCCATACTTTTGACATGTCGTAGTCATCATTCCTGCCGCAGGGAGCTCCGCAATCAGAGCAATCGGGAATGAGCTTTTCTTTTTCTGCATGTACCTCATCGATCAGCGCTTTGATGGTCACTTCATTGAAGTTCACATTGGTGATGGTCGTAAACAGGCCTTTGATGAGCAGCTTATAGGTATTCTCAGTCGACTGAGTGTTACCGTCTGTCGCACGCGTAAGGCCGACCAGAGCTCCGGTCAGCTGATCCTGCAGTCCTGCAAGATCTGCTTTCTTGCCGCATACTCCGGCAGCCCCTGTACATCCTTTGCAGCCTGCCGTCTGCTCACACTGGAAACAAAACATCTGCTTGTTCATCATCTGCTCCTCCTGCGTTATTAATCTAAGATGCGTCCGTCCCGGCTGACTGTTACGACCTGCCAGGGAATGAATTTCCCGCTTGCCCTGAGAGCGTTTTCTGCCGCCCTTTGCAGTCCGCCGCAGCAGGGCACTTCCATCCGCACGATCGTCACACTCTTGATATCATTGTCCCTGATGATCGCAGTCAGTTTCCCCGTATAATCTACATCATCCAGCTTGGGGCAGCCGATGATTGTGATCTTGCCTTTCATGAATTCCTCGTGCATATTGGCATAGGCATAGGCTGTGCAGTCCGCCGCGATCAGCAGCTTTGCGCCATCAAAGAAGGGAGCCTGTGTCGGTACCAGCTTGATCTGGCAGGGCCACTGGTTCAGACGCGAGACAGGATGGAATCCTGAATTGGGGGTATCTGCCTGAGCTGCTTTCTCTTCACGCTTGAACTGCATCATACGGGAGCCGGGGCAGCCGACTGATGCAGCTTTCTGCTGTGCTGCCTTTACCGCAGCCTCATCATAAGCCGGAGCCTCGCGCTCTTCGAAAGTGATCGCACCGGTGGGACATCCCGGCAGGCAGTCACCGAAACCGTCGCAGAAGTTTTCCCGGACCAGTTTCGCTTTTCCGTCTATCATATCTATGGCTCCCTCATGGCAGGCTCTGGCGCACAGTCCGCACCCGTTGCACTTTTCTTCATCAATCTTGATGATTTTTCGGATCATTTGTGAGCTCCTCCTTTGGCTTTCCAGGCTTCATGCCTTCTTGATTCTTGTTTCTGTTGATTCTGTGCCTTGATGATAATATAATGAATCAAACAATTCGGTTGTATTTACAACAGAAAGGCATATTTATGAAAGAATTTGTTCCTGTGCTGAAGAGGACAAAGCTGTTTTCCGGTATAGGTGAGGATGAGATCACCGCCATGCTTTCCTGCCTCGGAGCAAGACTTCGCACATTTAAAAAGGGGGAATATGTGCTGCGGCAAGGTGAGCGTCTGGAAGATATTCTTGTCCTTGCTAAAGGCAGTCTCCACATCCAGAGAGATGATTACTGGGGAAAACGGAGTATTCTCGGACACATAGGAATCGGAGAAGTATTCGGTGAAGCATATATAGCGCCGGAAAGCGGAACGCTCTTGAATGATGTCGTTGCGCTGGAAGACAGTTCGGTATTTTTCTTTGACGTGAAGCGCGTTATTACGACCTGCTCCTCTGCATGCCGTTTTCATACCATGGTCGTTCAGAACCTCTTCTTCGCGATCTCCGAAAAGAACAGGGGCCTGGTACAAAAGCTGGATTATATGTCAAGGCGCACAACCAGAGAAAAACTGATCTCTTATCTTTCCGAAGAGGCTAAGAAACAGAACAGTCCTTCCATTACGATCCCCTTTAACCGGCAGCAGCTTGCAGATTATCTGTCTGTCGACAGGAGCGCAATGTCGAATGAGCTCTGTAAAATGCGTGACGATGGTTTGCTGGAGTTTGAGAAAAACCACTTTAAACTGCGATAAAGCCGATTGCCGGGATTTCCTAGAGAGCTTTAGAGGAGAATTGTCTTCATGTTCTCCGGCATGGAATGAAACATCATCTGCACCACTGTTTCTGCCGAGGTAATGTTGTCGTTCAGTACCCATTCCTGAGTCATGCCGACTGCGCCCATGCAATAAAACCGAATACTATAGGCAAGCTGAGTATCGAGAAGATCGGTGCCCAGCTTTTCTTTTATAAGTTCCGTATAGCGCCGTACAAAGTACTCCAGCATGTAACGCCATAATGCATTCTGGGAAGAATCTTCATATACCCGTTTGTAAAACAGGATTTCCTGTTTCATTTTGTTCATACCTGCGGCAGCAGAGGCAACAGAGGTAATATCTGTGCCATAAGCTGGAGGAAGCGGGGATTGATTACTGGATGACATTCCTTAATGGTGTTGCCGGCAGATCCCATAGCCGCGAGCATGCGATCAACTCTGGGAAAATCTTCAGCCAGTGCAAGCCCATGCTGGTAGGAACCGGCGGGCTGACCTTGTTCCCCGGCACGCCCCTGCTGGAGGAGGCTCAGCGCGGAGAGTTTGATCCGCTCACGGAGAAAGAAATGCTGGAAGAACTGAAGCTTTTTGTGGAGAACCTGACTGTTGACTGCTCCTTTATCACCCATCACACGGTCGCAGCGAATCTGACAGGTCCCAATTTCCTGAGCAGGAAGGACAAAATCGTCGCCGCACTTGATCATGCGATCCGGCACGGGGACATGGACCGGATGGCAGCCTATCGCAGGAACAAGAGAACGCTGTAAAGAACTATAAAGAACAAAATCCGGGAATACCTTCGGTGGATATAAAGTATACAACTGCTATTGAAATATATTGATAATTGCTTTAGCCTTTTCTTAGGACATCCAAATCTTGTCCAAGAGGAGGCTTTTTATAGTGGATAAATTATGTCTGCGCAGAATTGTTTCTGACAGCAGCGGAAACGGAAGTAACATCTCAAGTATATTTGGTCGGGGTGATTTCATAGAGAAAAAAATATTGCCTGTGATTGAGGAATAAAAGCGAAACATGATTGTGCAGTGAAGCCTCACACGACTTAAGTCGCGTGCTTCCTACTGCCTGCCTTGCGGCAGGTCACCCTTTCGGGGTTCGGACTGCCTTTCCTCCATACAGCCTGGGTTCAGCGGTCACACTGCCGCAGCAGTGAGCGCCGGACGAAGGTTAATTAACGTGGATAAGGTGCAGGT
>JBGUPU010000033.1:0-65472 GCA_045130475.1 Lachnospiraceae bacterium | reverse complement strand
CAGGGAACCATTATGCCCGCAGCTGAAAAAGCTGAATGGCTTAATAAGGTATGCCTTTTCAAGGCCGGATCAAGTGGATATCTGGATTCAGGTGTGTCTGCGCGCACTTTGGATTGAACAGACTGATCACAGCTTATGTTGCTGATACTTCCGCTTGTCCGAAAAGACAAGCGGTTTTTTGCGCGTTAGCAATGAGCCATGCGCAGACAGGATGGCAGACGGCCAGTGAGAGCTCGCTCTCAACTGGACGAATGACAGACTGGATGCATACGGCGAACGCCGCGACATCGAGCTGAAGCGTAAGCGGAAGCGAGATGGCGGCATGGCGAATATCTGGACAATGGAGAGCCGCATTATGAGAAAAAGTATTAAAGATTACGGTTATGAAGACCTGTTCCTGCCATCAGAAATAAAGCAGGAAAGTAAACGGAGAAATGAAAATGAATAAGGCGGCGTAACCAGCCTTCCCTGTGCCGGTTATGCTGCCGGACAGGGGGTGCAACATGATAACTGTTCCTTACATCAACGTTGCTGCGACCGGTCAGAACATCGACAGGATGCGGATTGCTGCCGGCTTTTCCGTAAAGGACATGCAGGCTGTATTTGGCTTCGCAACTCCGCAGGCGATCTACAAGTGGATCCACGGAACATCCTTGCCTACCATCGACAACCTGGTCATATTGGCGGCAATATTGGGTGTGACCATGGACGACATCGTTGTCGTAGACATGCCCGCCCGCAAGTGTGGATGAACGGATGATTCTCCGAAGGTTGCTGCGTGCCAAAGGGCACGCAGCAACCCGTTAGGATTGTCATTGAGAATATGTGTGTAAAAATCAACTTCGTTGCTGTTGCAACACGCTGCGCCAGGGACGCAGAGAGGCGGTTCGAATCCAACCCACCGGTCGAAAGACTATAAAGGGACACTTACAGCAATTTCGTTGGATCATGACCATAACCATAGAATCATAAAGTGTCCTGTATAGATTGTGACCCTCACAGCAAAGATTAATGGTAAAAAATAGCCTGTCACGCTATCAAAGCGGTTCGAATCCGTAAAAACGCAAGGGTCATGAAAGGAATATGACGGACGTGTGATGAAGATACTTCCTCTTTCCCTCCAGACATTGCAGGTAGTATAGCCACTCTGCAGTTGATATATGCTCCTCACCGCCAGCAAAATGCATTACCGTAAAATATAGATCGGTTATCAGCCGGTCGTCAGATGCATATATCTCTGTGGGTTTTATGCTTCGAATCACGGTATCGCTCAATTCGCGGCCGAGGAGCCCGTCCTTTATAATTGCGCGAAGGATATCTTTGAATTCTTCCTGATAAAGATGTTTTTCATTTAACAGCGATGTGATGGCGGCTACATCCGGGATGTCCTTGCTGCGCATCAGGCTGCGCTTCAGTTCAAGAATGCTCTCCAGGGTCTCGCACTGATAACCGTCGATAACATCAAATGAAAATGTTGCCAGATTCGCTTTCATCTGAACATCTTTGAAAGGGATATAGCTTCCTACCTCATCTTTTGGATATTTCTCAAGATCAAGCTGTTGAGCAAGCATCTCAGATACACAGAGATCAAAATCCGCTGTTTCTTCCCGAAGTCCTCGCAGGAGCATAGAACCTCCGGAGCGAATCATGTATTCGCTTTTTGGCAGTCCGAAGGACTCCAGCTGTTGAATGAATTCTTCTTTTCTCATGTCATTTACCTATTTATCAAATGTGTTATGATCGCAAAATAAAACCGATCAGTATCAGGATCCCTGAATGGTGACTTCAACTGCTTTCGTCGTCAGGCTCTTTACATATAGAGGGACTGTCTGCTGAAAGGCAGGCAGGTATTTTAATCCCTCCGCCATAGTCCAGTCCTGCTTTTTCTGCCTGTGTATGCTGGTATTCCCGCGGAATTTCATAGACTTTCTGTATGTGACCGCCATGGCCGTCCGGAACAGACCTGCGGAGCCTTGCACCTGTCTGGTGGAAATGGAAGGGGACACCATATTCCACGCACTGGATATGTGTATTCAGGACCCAGCCATAATCACAGATACGGGCTTTGGGGCCGGATTCTCCCCCGCAGGAGACGGACTCCAGGATACGGCTGCCGTCTTCATTCACGCTGTTCCCGTACTCCGCCAGATATTTGCGTATATCAATAGCTTCCAGCATCGGTTCATGAGTTATGGACTTGTGCCGGATCGGGAGTCGTAAAAAGATGGGAAGCCGGCGGTCAGTCTGGTTCTGGTTCTCGCAGGTACAGCTGATATGGACATGATCCCAGCCCTTGCCCCAGTCTGCAGGGAGGCATTGAAGGATTCGTTCCGGGCGCTTGGTGATCATAAAAAATGAGCAGTCCGGCCGCTGGCGGATCATATCCCAGGCTTCCGGACGCCAGTCGTCCGCTTCTTCAATGAAGAAGTCGGAAGTGAAGCAGGTATAGATCAAAGATCCCTCCGGGATCCGATTGAATCCTTTATACGGTCCTGAACGGTACTTCCGGACCGGCAGGCTGAAGCTGGATGTCTTGTGTACCCTGGTGGGATCTTTTCCGTATTCCTCATCCCTGCGGAACATATAGCAGTTTGCGCAGCCGGGACTCACTTTTTTACAGCCATGCCACAGGTTCCACGTCACCGTAACCGGTGGCCGCGGATCAGGCCGGTTGATTGCGGCAGGCTGATTATCATTGTCATGGAACAGGTCCATCTGCCGATATGTTTCCATCATGAACCTCCCGAGAATGTCTTCTTAAACATAATAATACATGATGCTTTGGCACTTGTAAAGAACATGCGTTCGAATTTTCCTGAAGGATATTAAGGAAATTATCAGCCGTCCGGATTTCGGAAAAATGTATGCCGGCGGCGGAGATTTTACAAAGAACATCGACAGCTATGGCGGGGAAGGGACAGCCGAATTCACCTCACAGGCGATCGAGATTTACTGCAGATAAGAGAAACAAAACTGTCGTACCTCAAACGCCGTTTGCATCATTACAGGGATGATTAAAATAAGGCTTGTTGGAAAAGCGACAGCCTTTGCTATATAGTATAGATGCAGCAGGAAACCATACGAGGTATCGGAGATGATTACACTTGGATACAGGCTTTCGGAAGCCAGAAAAAACTGCGGGCTCACACAGGCCCAGGTCGCAGAGCGTCTTTTCCTTACCACACAGTCTGTCAGCTCATGGGAATGCGGCAATTCCATTCCTGATACTGAAAAGATCCCGGAGATTGCAGCGCTGTACGGTGTCACGACAGACTGGCTGCTCACCGGAAGGCTCCCGTCGGAGGAGATACTGGAACTGACATCCAATCTGTCAGACAGACTCTTCAGCGAACAACGCATGGCGACTTATATAGGCGCATATTGCAACGCAAAGCGCCTTTACCAGACCCGGCGGGCACTGGCATTCGCAAAGGAAAAACATGACGGGCAGTACAGGAAGACCAGACCTGGAGAGGAAAGGATCCCATACATCTACCATCCGCTGCTGATCACTTGCCACGCGCTTGCATTGGGGCTGGAGGAGGATGATCTTCTCTCGGCATGCCTGCTGCATGACGTATGCGAAGACTGCGGAGTAAAACCGGAGGAACTTCCCTTTAATGACAGCACGAAAGAAGCAGTCAGGATTTTGACAAAGAAGGAGGATTTTACAAAGACCCAGGAAGAGGAAAGCAGCTACTATAACGGTATTGCGGGAAACAGGATCGCTTCCATGGTAAAACTCCTGGACCGGTGCAACAATGTTTCCGCTATGGCGACCAGCTTTACAGATGAACATATCGCAGAATATATCAAAGAGACACAAGAATATATTCTTCCTCTTATGGAGAAGGCACGAAAAGAATACCCGGAGTATTCAAACCAGCTGTTCCTGATCCGTTATCACATGAACAGTGTTATGGCTGCGCTCCTTCACCACATGCGTTCCGGAATTGCAGGAGGTTCCTGAAACCACCCGGCAGAAGTATCTCATTATCAGCAATTGTTTTATATAGAGGAGGGCTTTAGCATGAAGGATTTTACTGGGCTCGAATTATGTAACGACTGCAGTAAGAGAGTCGATATCCACGTCCGGGCTAGCCTCAGGAATGGTGAACTTACTGTTTCAGGCCAGGATCTCGGACCTTATGTGGAAGAATTCTGGGGCGATTCGGACTATGAGTACTGGTATTCTTTTGACCGGCAGAATACAGAAACGCTGTTCAGAGCCATTGACGGGACAGATGATCCTGAAAAAGCCCTGCTCAAAAGATTCAGCGGGAAAAATGGATGCATGGCACTCAGGAACTTCTGTAAACAGAATAAAATCAAATATGACTTCTTTTCCTATGCGTGAAGTGCGTGAAGGCAGTATGGATGTTCCTCATCAGCGAAGTTTTGTTCCGGCACAGAGGTGTTGTATAGCGCCTCTGTGCCGGCTTTTCATTTATTCAGGTTTGGTTTTTGTATAAATTACCAATTGCTTGCTGGTACCTCCGATCCAGTCAATAAGCTGCTCTCTGGTATACACAGCATTCATCTGATTGATTTTTCCGGCAGCTTTCATATGATAAAAACTTCCATCAAAATAAAAGATCAGTCCGGAATGATAGCCCGGCCAGTCAACTGGTTCTCCTTCGGCATTACGCCATTTATTCGAATGAACCTGTAATTGAACCAGTCTGCCCTCCCGCAGGGCATTGTCAATTACACTTATTTCGGCGGGAGCGCGTGAAACCGTAAATCCATAATAATTATTGATATCCTCGCACTCATACGGCTCGAGATGACTTGTTTTTAATTCGGGATGTGCCTTTACCAGCACATCGTAGACATCATATATATGGTAATCCGTCTCATTGAAAATATTGACAACTTCTTCATATGCCCCTAATGTTCCGCCTTTATGATGAACAATTTTTCCCTGCCATTCCAGATTACCGTTACTTGACAAATGGATGCTCTCCCCGATGTTGATTGCATGCTGCAGGTCAAACGTTACGGTTCTATTGTCGGAGCCGCCGTCAACAAGGCTTTCGGAAGTCGGACTGCCATCAACAATGCTTTCGGGAGTCGGGCTGCCGTCAACAAGGCTCTCGGGAGTAGGGCTGCCGTCAACAAGGCTTTCGGAAGTCGGACTGCCATCAACAATGCTTTCGGGAGCCGGGTTGCTTTCCTTTACTTCAACTTCCTTGCTGTTTTGCTCACTGACTTCTTGGACAGCGGGTTCTTTGCCCGCCTGATTGTCCTGCACTTTTGCAAATATAATAAGCAATATCACTATTGCCAGAATGACCGGAATGACACCGGGTTTTTTAAGGGCTTTTTGTAGTTCAGTTCTTGTTTTCTCGAATTTTTCCAATTCTCTTTCCTCTTTTTTCACTGGGAGACAATGGGGCTGATTACCTATTCTTTCCCAAACAATAATCCTGCAATTCCGCTTAATAGGTTCTTGGTTGTCTGGCTTTCTGTACCGAAACCTTCTCTGAAAGCACTATCCATTTCTGCATAGAAGCACTTCAGGGCCTGTTTTGAAAACTCCGATTTAAGCTCTTTATCATCTTTATTCTTGTCATTATGATTTTCTTTGAAGCTCTCATAACTATCAGAGAGATATTTATGCCATTCATGCCCAAGCAGCTTATCACTGTACTCATCTTCAAATGCTTCGATCTGCGTGCAGATATCCTGAGGAATGTCCATATAATAATATCTTAGCAGGCTTTTAGTCTCTTCATGAAACGCTCTCAGCCTGGCAATCTCTGCATCGTTCAGCGCATCTATGTCCGCATAATATTTCTCATATAGAAGCATATATCTGGTATAGAGACTGCGAAGAATTGTTGTTAATTCTTCGTTTTTCATAGTCTCTTCATGCAAAATCTGCTCAATTCTTTCCTTGCTTAATTCGACCACAGCTGTCCTCCTTCATAAGTTTGTACCATCTGATTATACTATAGATCACAGCAGTATCGCTTTTTTATTTCAGAGAACCGGGTATTCGCATCAATTTATCAGAGTCCAGACAGCTGTGAACCGGCAAAAGGAAAGACGGGTGAAAGAATTCGTGAGGGAAATGTGATATGATCTTATTAAGTAGACAATTCATTTAATAAGGGGAAAAACATGAAAATTCGGCTTTTGAAAACGATTGAAGGAGCAAAGGAAGCGGACGGACTTACCGTTATGATAGATGTGTTTCGGGCCTTTTCTCTGGAATGTTATCTGTTCGCGGCAGGTGCACGGCGGATTTATCCGGTGAAAGACCTGGAAGAAGCCCGCACCGCAGCGGCTGCGCATGCGGACTGTATTCTGGTCGGCGAGGAAGGAGATGCAAGGGCAGAGGGATGTTTGTACGGGGACTCGCCCTGGCAGACCGGAGCAGGCCAGGTGGCCGGCAGGCGCTATGACGGAAAACCGGATATTTTTACAGAGGATAATATTCTTGATGGGCTTGCAGTCGGTCCGGAGGGTCCTTTTTTCCCTCGTAAACACAAGGGATTTGACGGCACACCCGGATGTGCTGCAGTACCCGGTCTGTTTGAGGGGAAAGATATCATTCACCTGACCGGTACCGGTTCATCGGGAATCCTGGCGGCGGAGGCGGCCGGTGCAGACGAGATCATTGCTGCAAGTCTTGTCAATGCAGAAGCGGCGGCAAAGTATATCCTTACCAGGAACCCTGGTTCCCTTTCGCTGGTCGCTGTGGGAAAAGGCGGGCTGGAGAATTCTAAAGAAGATACTCTATGTGCGAAATATATTGAATCTCTTTTGACCGGCGAGACGATCATGGGCGAAGATGCCCTTCCCAGAATTTTCCGTACGAAGATTTTCACATCAGACCAGATCCAGCTGATCGCAGATGCGCTGCTGACTGACGGCGGAGAAGAGTTCTTTAAGCCGGATCCGGAATGGCAGGATGTTTACCCTCGTGAAGACTTCTTCCTGTGCACAGCCTGCGACCTCTTTGATTTTATCATCCGCATCAGGCGGGATGAGAAGGGCATCCTGTACGCTGAGCCGGTGTCTGTAACAATATGATGTAACGCAGCACAGCTGATAAGGATAATATATTTTCCTTGTTAAAGACAAAAGACAAAGACAAAAAAGCAGCGGAAAATGTCAGCAGACGGGCAGGGATTTCTCACAGAGCGATTATTTGATTTTTTCAAGGGGTTAAGCTATGATAAGGTTCGGAAAGCGTGTATAGTTTATAGATGAGGGGGCTTCTCTGCCGGGATGAACCCTGTTAAAAATAAACCCTGGGAGACAGTCATGCTAAAAAACAAAGTTCTCATCACCAAGCTTCAAGAGTCGATCAATTCCGTTCTGCCTATAGGAATTATCGTCTGTATTCTTGCCTTCCTTGCAGCGCCGGTTGCAACGGATGCCATGCTCTCTTTCCTTGTGGGCAGTGCGCTGCTGATTGTGGGGCTCAGCATCTTTATGTATGGGTCCGATAATTCGATGGTCGTGATCGGCGAGCATCTAGGCAGTACGATGACAAAAACCCGGAATATTTGTATCATTCTGGCTGTGAGTTTTCTGATCGGAGTCATTATCACAATGGCTGAACCGGATCTGCAGGTCCTGTCAGGAAATGTATCGCATATAGATTCCTTTGTGCTGGTTTTTACTGTGTCTGTAGGTGTCGGGCTTTTTCTTGTGCTGTGCATGCTCAGGATCCTGCTTGGTATCAGTCTCAGATGGATTCTCATTATTTTTTACGGTATTATCCTTGTATTGGCCTTTCTGTCTGACCCCGATTACATCAGCGTAGCCTTTGACTCCGGTGGTGTGACCACAGGTCCGATGACAGCACCCTTCATCATTGCCATGGGCGTCGGCGTATCCTCGATCCGAAGCGACCAGAACGCGGAGGATGACAGTTTCGGACTCGTTGCGCTCTGCTCGATAGGACCCGTTCTTGCCGTTCTTCTGCTGGGCTTTTTCTATCCCGGGGAAGCATCTGAAATTGCATCTGAAGCTGCGAGCCGCTATGCGGATACTGTCGAGCTTGGATTTGCTTATATAAAATCCATCCCGATCTTTATGAAAGAAGTATTCACTGCTCTGGCGCCCATTCTTGTCATTTTTCTCGTTTTTCAGGTACTTGCCTTCCATCTGAAAAAAGATGCGTTTAGAAAGATCATTGTCGGCATTGTATTTACTTATATCGGTCTGGTCTTATTCCTGCTCGGAGCCAACCTTGGTTTCTCAGCTTTGGGACAATTGCTCGGGCAGACCATGGTCGGCGGCTGGACCAGATATCTTCTCATCCCTGTATATGCGCTGATCGGCTGGTTTGTTGTATCTGCTGAACCTGCTGTGCATGTCCTTACCAGGCAGGTCGAAGAAATCAGCGCAGGCGCAGTAGGCAGCAAAGCTATGCTGAGAAGTCTTCAGTTCGCCATAGCCTTTGCCATGGCACTTTCCATGATCAGAGTTCTCACCGGCATAAGCATCTTATGGATCGTAGTGCCGGGATATCTGATTGCTTTAGTGCTGACCTTCTTTGTTCCGCCCATATTTACAGCTATTGCGTTTGATTCCGGCGGTGTCGCGTCAGGCCCCATGTCTGCCACTTTCATGCTTCCCTTTGCCATCGGTGTCTGCAAAGCTGTCGGCGGCAGGATTCTGACAGACGCTTTCGGAACGGTCGCGCTTGTTGCCATGATGCCTCTTATCACTGTACAGATCATGGGTGTGAGATATGTCCTCTCCAGAAAATCTGCGGAAGAAGCATACCCCTCGCCGGAAGCCTACATGGAGCACTTTGCTGACGCGGATATTATCGAGCTATGGGAGGTGGAGTGATGGATATCAGTTTGGTAATAACGATCCATGACAGGATCGAACTCTATGACTTAATGAAGTTCTATGAAAGAAAAAACGTCACTCCGGTCATCACCATGCTGGGAAGAGGAACGGCGACTCAGAATCAGCTTAGTATTTTAGGCCTGGAACCCATGCAGAAAGCGCTGATTGCCGGAGTCATCTCCGGAAAAGAGATCCCTGGTTTTTTTAAAGACGCAAAGAAAGAGTTTATGATTGATATCCCCGGGAATGGCATTATGATGACTGTTCCGATTAAAAGCGTAAGCGGAGGAAAATCGCTTGCCTACATGACAAACCAGAGGGAGATGAATAAAGAGGTGCCTAAGATGGAGTTTAATTACGAACTGATTGTAATCATCGCGAACAGCGGACATATTGATGATGTCATGGATGTTGCCAGAACAGCCGGAGCGGATGGCGGAACGGTCATTCATGCCAAAGGAACAGGAGCAAAGATTTCCGGCAAATTTTTCGGGGTCTCCCTTGCCGACGAAAAAGAAGTGATCTTCATAGCTGAGACCAAAACCAAAAAGGCTGCCATCATGAAAGCAGTTGCCGAGAAAATGGGACCGAAAACGCCTGCTGGCGCAATCTGCTTCACACTGCCTGTCTCGGAAATTGCCGGATTGAGAATGCTGGAAGAATAATAAAATTCCTTGATATTAAAATACAAACAAGATATTTAAAATCATAAAAAAACAAGCCATGCCGAGAAATTTTCGGCATGGCTTGTTGCTTTTAAAACTTATTCCGTCTCCCCTGCTCTCTTAAAACAGGTGATTCAAATACCGACGACATTTGTGCACTATATCATTTTACTCCCGAACACATTTAAAATCAATTTGTAGAAATGCCGGCGGCAATGACGAAACTATCTGTTAGACATTATTGGAGCGGCCGGGAAGGCTCTCTTCCAGGAGATTTTGTAAGTTGTGGCTTGATCAGACTCTCTTCTCTATTCGAAAATGCGATTATTATATGATAAAATTATGCCGGAATGGAATACTGGAGTTTTGCGCATGGTCGGAGAGGCAGAGGCAATGGGACTTGATTCCATTGCCTTTATAAATGAATCTAAGATCATTTTGCTGTACACATCCGCTCTGCAGTTTTCTTTACTGTTGTGTTATGATATAGATATTAAAAGACCGTAAGTATTTTTTACGGATGGAAAGGAACAATTATGGAAAAATATACTGATTTGGAACAGGCGCTCCAAGATCCGTCACTTGTCATAATAACAGACAATATCGCCACACAGACAGAGCTCAACCAGATTTACGTCAAATATAAAACCCTTCCGAGAAAACAGAGGCGGTTCTCCAACTATTACTCAAACGAATTCCTGGGGCATTCAGTTCCGGAAATGTATGTCCTCGTAAGAGATAAATTGTTTGCTGACATCAATATTTTTGAAGATTTGCAGCTGCCAAACGAAAAATATGTGCTTTCAGAACCGGATCTTTACTACAAGGAGGAAAGCTTTAATTCAGGTGAAACAAATATTTGTTTTATTCTCGGTCATTCGGGAAGCGGAAAATCCCAGATGGCAAGAACGCTTGAGGGAGACGATATTGATCATATCGAGCTTGACGATCTGCTTCTCGTCAAGGATCATTTCACTTTGGATGATCTGAAGGGCTATTCTGATATGTTCTTCAGTTTCTTTACCGGTGAGGGGGCAAAATACTATATCGGCCTTGAGGAGAGAAACAGTATTCCCAAGGAAGAATATGAAGATAAGGTATTTGTAGACTTTGTTAAGTTTGCAATCGATTATTCAAAACAGCACCCGGAAAAGAAATTTATCGTAGAAGGAATCTGGATCTATCTCTATTTCGACGATCCTTCTGTATTAGAGGATTATGCGGTATTCATCAAGGGAACGTCTTTCCTCAAATCAAAGATCCGCGCGACGAAAAGAGAGATGCAGAGGGACAAGGAAACACTGCAGGACAGGAAACAGATGTTTGGCAGAGAGACCAGAAATTATCTTCTTGATGAGGACAAGATCGACATCTATCGCAAGTATTATGGTGATAAGCCAGAGACAATATTCAGAGAAGAGACAGATGAAGTCGCGAAACAGCGTGAAGAAGTGGTAAACGAGCTGAAAAGCATTGACAGATGTTTCGTAAACAATGAAGCTGACGAAATAAAAGAGATTATGAAAAAAACGGAAGCAAGAACAGACTTATCCAAATGGAATAAACTGAGGATAGTCAATGAATGCAAATCCGCTTTGCTCGAACTTCATATACTTCCCATATAAAAGAATAAAAGAATCGCTGCGCAATGACCTGTGCATCAGAAAACTGCGGAATAAGGACATGGTGCCCTAATAGATTATTTCGTCTATATTTGTGCTTTATCATCGTTCAAAATAAAAGTAAATTTTGAATGCGGACAGAGCATATCTGCGAGTGTTTCTGCAGAATTATTTTGCTATATATGAGTCCTAATATCCAGCTACATGTGATTGAACAGTAAAGAAGGACCGGCTGTTACCACACTGGTGCGGTGACAGCCGGTCCCTTTCTTTTATCTCAGTTTGCTGTAATCTTCCTCATTTACTGCTTCCAGCCACTCGTTGCTGGTTTCATCTCCCGTAATCTCAACAGCCAGATGAGAAAACCAGGAATCGGGGGCAGCTCCATGCCAGTGCTTGACTTCTGCAGGAATATTGATCACGGTGCCGGGCGTCATCTCAATGGCGTCCCTGCCCCATTCCTGATAATAGCCTCTGCCGCCGACGCAGATCAGCATCTGGCCGCCTCCGCTTTTTGCGTGATGGACGTGCCAATTGTTGCGGCAGCCGGGCTCAAAAGTTACGTTATAGACAGGAATCTGCTCCGTGGAAACCGGGGCAAGATAGCTCTGGCCTACAAAGAATTCTCCGTAGGGGTTCGGATCTCCGATGGGGAAGAAAATTGTATTCTGAAATTTCTCCTTTTCGGTCAGCGCAGGCTCTTCTTCATTCCAGACTTCCTTTGCCAGTCTGAAGACCGCCCAGCCTTTGGGCCAGCCCACGTACATGGTCGCATGGGTAATGATGGCTGCGATTTCTTCCTTGGTCACGCCGTGTGCTTTGGCGTTCTGCAGATGATAGGTCAGGGAAGAATCCGTGATGCCGGATGCCATCAGGGATACGACAGTGATAATGCACTTTGTCTTTACATCGATGGCTTCCTCATTCCAAACCTCACCGAAAAGCACATCGTCATTCAGATGCGCGAACATCGGAGCAAACTCTCCCAACTGGTTTCTGCCTGCTGTCTGTACAATCTTTTTGCTCATGGTCTCCTCCTCTTTATTTCAGAATTTCAGTATTTCATCCGATTTTGCTGACACTGTGTCAGCGTGTGTATTATATAACTGTCCTGACATTGTGTCAATATGTGGAACTTCGATTATCGTCCCGCAGGTGATCTGCCGCCGGCCGTCTGTGTTCTGCCATACAGATTTTCCTCTGCAATCAAGTTTCTGTCCGCTCTGGCAAAAAATCATGAAGTATACTATACTGCTTAAGGTAGCAGGCCGGATTTATTTCGGTCAAATGATTTTGACAATCAGATTAAGAGGAACAGACTAATGGAAAGAAACGAAAAAACCTCAAAGGCTGCTGTGATCGCAGTGATTCTGCTTATTATTGCAATAGCAGCTAATTTCATTGTTGCAAAATGCTTAAAAGTGACAGAGAATGCCCCTTTGTCGGAGTACTGGGCAGAGGGATCGGAACCCGCGCAGGAGCTCAGGGATTATGTGGCCAAAGTCACGGATCCTTCCGACAAGGAAAACTTCATTCCGGAAGAAGACCGTATTGCAGTGTTTGATATGGACGGTACACTGGTATGCGAAACGTATTATACGTATTACGACACCATGATGTTTATCGAATTCTGCCTGCATGATCACCCGGAGAGGGTCTCCGATGAGCTGAAAGAGATCGCTGCGTCCATAAAGCCCGGATATGTAGCAGATGAGACACTTGCCAGAAACTTCGCCAAGGCTTACGCGGGAATGACCGTGGAGGAATTCTCCGACTATGTAGTTGAATTCGGGCAGAAGTATACCGCAAGCTTTAACAATATGAGATATATTGACAATTCCTACCTTCCCATGGTGGAGCTTGTAAAATATCTCTATGAGAACAAATTCACGATCTATGCCATTAGCGGAACGGAGCGCACGACAACCCGTGCGATCATTGCGAACACACCGTTCGGGGATTACATCACACCCAACCATGTGATCGGCACTGTATTTGAGATCAAGCAGAAAGGCCATGAGACAGAACCGTCCAATATGAATTTCAAATATGAGAACGGCGACGAACTGGTATTGACAGGCGGTTTTATCCAGAAAAACCTCAACGGCAACAAATCTATTTACATCGAGAGAGAGATCGGGCAGCGGCCTGTACTTGCATTCGGCAACAGCGGAAGCGATACCAGCATGATGAATTACACCATCGACAGCAGGAATCCATATCCTGCACAGGCATATATGCTGGTTGCCGATGATGATGTCAGAGAATGGGGTACCCAGAACTGGGAGGAGAAGTCAGCGGATTACGCAGCTAAAGGATTTATCCCGATTTCTATGAAAAATGACTTTTCCAGGATTTATCCTGATGAAATGACGAAAGCAGAACAGCAGTACGTGCCGGTCGAAGCGGAGGATGAGGAAGAAGAACTGGCTCCGGCAGCATGATCAGGAGATACACGATTCCGTCTGATTTATTCAGTTTGTATGCAAAAACCGCCATCCTGTGATGGCGGTTTTGTTGTAAACGTTTCTTTGGACGATTATAATAGATACAAATAGAAATCCGATTTTTTTTAGAGAGGGGGTAATAATCATGGCAGAAATGACAGGGGAACATATTCTTATCTTCAAAACCGCAGATGAGGACCTGGGCGTATTCAGCAACCAGTACCCGGCGCCTTTTACCTATATGGGCACCCGCTTTGAGACTGTGGAACAGTTCCTCTATTACATGAGAGCGATCTTTGGACGCAGCAAAGCTACTGCCGACAAGATTCTTGAATGCGGCGGCGATTCCTCCGCTCTGTTAAAAACGTCCAAGAAGCAGAGAATTCTGGAAAACAACAGTTGGGAAGCAGTTCGTCCGCAGGTCATGAGGATCGGAATGCGTCAGAAGTTCCTGCAGAATCCTGAGCTCCGTAAAAAGCTCCTCGGGACCGGTTTCAGTCTCCTCGTGGAAATGCCGAAGGAGAGTCTGATCGGGCGCCTGATCCCGGGGAATGAAGAATGGGTCCATGATCCTGCAAAATGGAAGGGCAGAAATCAGACAGGCAAAGTTCTGATGCAGGTGCGCGCAGACCTGCGCTGCGCGGATCGTCTTGTCGGCGCTGATGAGGAGTATGTCTTCCCGAAAGAGCCGTTTATTCTGCAGACGCCGATCGGCCAGATGAGCCTGAAGGAAATCGCTGCGCTCCCGGGTGCGCGAGAGTCTGTGCGTACCTATGCTGAAATCGCCCAGCAGTATCAGGAGCTGCTCCTGGCCAATGCGGATGACTTTATCGGCCGCCATACAATCTCTCTTGCCATGATGGAGCATGCCATTGCCTGCAACTCGGCAGATATTGAAAGTGCACTGAACCGTGCCAAAACCAGAGCGGCAGCTGCGGATACCGCCGGTGCAGAACCTGCGGAAAATGCCGGATCCACCGGTGCAGAGCCTGCAGAAAATGCTGAGTTCACCGGCACAGAGCCTGTGGAAAATGCCGGGTTTACCGATGCAGAGCCTGCGGGAGCTGTCGAATCCATCAATGCAGAGTCTGTAGAAGAAATAGGAACTGATGCAGGATCTGCTGTCGAAAAACTTCCGGATGATATCCCCAGAGAAGGATTCTACGAACTCCTCTTCGACCTGGATGAATTAATGAAACTGGGAGTAATATAAGCTTTTCAGGAGAACAGCAAATGACTGAGACAAGACCTTATGTCGATTGGAAGCTCATGAATGACTTCATGATCGACGTATTTGTAAAATATGGTGTACCGAAAGAAGACGCTGAAATCTGTGCAGATGTTCTCCTTGAAAGCGACCGCCGCGGAATCGAGAGCCATGGATGCAACCGCTTTAAACCGATCTATCTGGATCGTATTAAGAAAGGGACTCTTCTTCCGAAGACAGATGTGGAGATTGTAAAAGAAGGGCCGACGACCGTCGTGATGGATGCCCACAATGGAATGGGCATGGTGGCAAGTCACAGGATGATGGAAATGCTGGTTGAAAAGGCCGGCAGATACGGAATGGCAGGGGGTACGATCTTCAACTCTACACATTATGGTATTGCGGGCTATTGGACTACTATGGCGGCAAAAGCGGGGATGATCGGCATTTCAGGCACCAATGCTAGACCGTCAGTAGCTCCTACCTTTGGTGTAGAACCTATGATGGGAACAAATCCGATGACATTTACCATGCCGACGGATGAAGAGTTCGATTTCAATCTGGACTGTGCGACCTGCATCATTCAGAACGGAAAGATCGAGTTTTACGAGAGAATGGGAAAGCCTACTCCGGAAGGCTGCGTGATCGCAAAGGACGGCAGTGTTCCAACGGACTCCGGAACGATCCTGAAAGAGATGCGCAAAGGAAATGTCGCTCTGCTGCCGCTGGGCGGGAGAGGGGAGTCGACCGCCGGATACAAGGGTTACGGATTTACGACAGTTGTGGAAATCCTGTCTTCCGCGCTGTCAGGCGGCCCCTTTATGAAGGCTTTGAGCGGGGTCGCTGAGGATGGAAGTCCGCAGATGTACCGTCTGGGGCATTTCTTCTTTGTGATCAATCCCGAGTTCTTTATGGGACTGGAAACGTTTAAAAAGACAGCCGGAGATATCTGCCGGGGTCTTCGTGCCTCCAGGAAAGAACCCGGCGCAGAACGCATTTATACTGCCGGTGAAAAGGAATGGCTGGCCTGGCAGGAGCGCAAAGATAAAGGCGTCCCCGTCGGCGAATCGATTCAAAAAGAGCTGATCCAGCTCCGTGATGAATGTGGTCTTAGCCAGTATACGTTCCCTTTTGAGAAATAAGCTCTGTCCGCACCTTGATCTGAAAGAGACCATGAAGCTTACTGTGACAGTATTGTGACGCTGCTCATGATAGAATAGCGTCAGTAAATCAAAAACAACCGCAGCAGAAGCCGACAGGAAAAAGTGAAGAAGGCTAGTCGGTCTTCTTGGAATACCGAAAAGATATCAAGGAGGATGAAAATGAGCGAAGAAAAGAAAGGACAGGAAGAAATCCAGAAGCTCAATATGGATGAGCTGGAACAGGCTGCAGGAGGAGCAATCTGGTATGATGCGCTGGAGGCAGCCAAAGGGATCAAAAGAGGCCGGAAGGAAACCGATGATTCTGAAAAAAAGCCGGGACCTGTTGCCGGCGCGATCAGCGGTTTTTCCAACGGAGCAGGAAAAGTAAAAGAGCGGCTGGATAAGTTTGCCAGGCACTGATTCCTATGAGAAGAAAACAGCAGAGCATGAAGACTTGAAAAAGCCCGGTGCCCTGCTGTTTTTGTCTTATTGGGAGCCCTGCCGAAAGGATTGAATGGTGCAGGGAGAGTGCTTTCTTTATCAGCTTTTATCAGCTGAGACCCTTTGAGGGCGGCTCATGCTGTGTGGGGCGAAATGGTCTGCCGGTATTCATAAATCGCCCTGATCGCATCCTCATAGCGGTCCTCGGGGACACCGATCAGGAGATTCAGCTTTCCTGCTCCCTGGTTGATGGTGACCAGCTCGATCCCCTCCTGTGTGAGCTTTTCCAGAACGCGCACATTTGCATCACTGGATTCTGTCGCCTTTTCACCGGTGACCGCGATCAGAGATAGGCCGTCCCGAACACCGATAAAATCGGGATGCAGGGTCTCACGGATCTCGGTAAATAAATCCTCTTTGCAGCTGTTGAGCAGTTCACTCCGGATGACAAGTGTGATCGAGTCAATTCCTGTCAGGCAGTACTCAAAGGGAAGCGCCCTTTCTTTCAGGATGTCGAGCATGAGGGCACTGAATCCAGATCCGTCACTGACCATGACTTTTTCAATCTGAACAACGGACATTCCTTTTCTGCCGGAAACACCGGTCACAGGATTTTTTGTGACGCCCGAAGGGAGATGACGCATGATAGTGGTTCCCATGTTCTCCGGTTTATTCGTATTCCGGATGTTGATGGGAATTTCCATTTCAGAGGCAGAGAGCACTGCATCAGAGTGCAGTACGGAAGCACCCATATAGGACAGGGTGCGTAATTCCCTGTAGCTCATATAGGACACGGTTTCCGGCTGATCAACAATGGAGGGATCCGCCGCGTACAGACCGGATACATCGGTCCAGTTTTCGTACAGGTCGGCACTGACGGCACAGGCGGCGAGGCTTCCGGTAATATCCGATCCGCCCCTGTCAAAAGTATGGATGACCCCGTTCATGTCAGCTCCGTAAAACCCTGCAATCACAGCACGGTTCAGAGGAAGGAGAGAGGCGCGCATCGTACGTCTTGTCATGGCACTGTTCAGCTGGCCGTCTTCATCAAAACAGACGCACCAGGCAGGATCCACAAATGTAAAACCAAGATACTGCGCCATGATCTTGGCTGTCAGATATTCCCCTCTGCTGGCTGCGTAATCTTTCTGAGGATCCGTCTTCAGGGCATTTTCCAGAACCCGGATCTCTTCATTCAGCGGGAATACCATTTGCAGACCGTCTATGATTTCGCGGTATCGCATCCTGATCTGCTCCAGCTCATCCGCAAACGATTCACCGGCATTTGCCTTTTCATAGCAGTCCAGGAGCAGATCTGTTACCTTCCGGTCCTCGGGATAGCGCTTTCCGGGTGCGGAAACAACGATAAATCTTCTCTCCGGATTACTGCGGATGATACTGCTGATCTTACGGAGCTGAGCGGCATCCGCGACAGATGTACCTCCGAATTTCGCGACGACGATATGTTCACTCATGATAAAACCCTTTCCTGTATGGTGAAGTGCGCCCTGATAAATTCACATTATACCATTTCACATCCTGCCTTCCAAGGGCGCTGAAGAAATAGCCGGGCTGATTTCAGAGCAGGAAGTTGCATAAAAAGTGAGCAGGATTTATCATTATGGCACGGAAAATACATTTCTTTTCCGTATATATTAGAAACGTATATATTTAGATAAAAGAACATGGACAAAGAAAGGAAATAGATATGTCGAACTTGGATAATTTCAAAATCAGTGACGATCAGCTTAACGGGGTGTCGGGAGGACTGTATGGAGGCAGTTCCGGCCAGTGGAGATCAGCCATGGCCAAAAGGCCCGGCGGTGTTTTTTCCTGCTCCAAATCGGGCAGCGGATTTACAAAGAACGGGCGGTTTGTCATTCCGCAGGGTGAATATTTTACAGTGGATATGAGCCGCAGATCGGGAAACTATGCCATAGCGTTTTATAATGACCGGGAAGCATGGATCGATCTCACGGGCGTGGAATTGATCTGATGGATCGAAACGGAGAAAATGTCATGGAAAAACAGAAATATTCGGAAAAACAGGTGTCGCTCGATCCGGAGGAGCTCGGACAGGTGACCGGCGGCGCAGCGTGGATGGACGATCCCGAGGCAGTTGAAAATTACAGGAAAGAAGATCCTGTGACCGGGGAAGGGGTTGCCGCAGAGCCGTCCAAGAAGGCGGGGCCTGTATCCGGAGCAGGTGTCCTGGACAGACTTGCGCTTGGGATGGACCGCGTTAAAGAAGGACTCACTTCGAGCGCGACCCGCCGATAAATCAGGCAGCAGGATTCCGGTCTTTACAGTGACCGCAGGACATTCCGCAGCAGCAGCCGGAAAAATGTCTTTTCTGTCTGCGATTTATCAAGGTTTTTTGATTTCCTTATAGTTTTTTAACATTTTGGGAATCGGGATTTTAGATTCGTGTTGTATGATAATTCATGTAAGCGGAAGAGAGGAAATGGCAGCCAGAGGACAGGATGATGGCGATTTCCTATTGGATCTCCCACTTAATAAAATAGATTTCATACTCCCCCTTTATGTGGAAAAGCCCTTCGCAACGGCGCTGATCATAGCATTCGCATGATCGGAACCGCTGCGAAGGGCTTTTCTTTTGCGCGCGGATACTGCCATTCCTTATCTCTTGCAGGAGCCTGCCGCAATTTGATAGAATCCATCTATCAGAACGGGGAAAGCTGTTCGGAGGAGAAGACTGATTTGAAGCAGTCAGAGAGGATTGGATCCGCGAGGTCACATGTTTGGAAGAGTAAATAAGGGAAAACCCTTCTGTTTTTTATATACATGGATTGCAATGCTGGCTGCAGCATCCCTTGTGCTGTGGATTCCGGCCTGTGCAGAGTCCGCTGCGGGCAATACAACCGTTTCCGGGAAGGAGAATGTCTCTGATGCGGACTGTGAAAAATCCGGTCAGGGGGAATCGGATACTGCGGAAGAAACAGGACTTAAGATATTTATCCGGGATTCCGGACAGAAAAAAGCGGATGCCGTCATCGTGAGCGGACTGAGGATCACAGTCGAAGAGGAGGCAGAGGCAGATCTGCGGGACCATGGAAAAAGCCAAGGAGATACCGGATCCGTCACTGAGCCCCGCGAAAGGGCGGCAGTGATCTCTGCCGAGGGGATCCGGTGGGAAATCCCTCTTTTCTGGATAGACGGCAGCAATACGCTTGCGGAAAAAAGGGAACCCGGCAGGGACTATAGGCCGGTCCTGGCCTTTTTTGTTCCGGAGGAGTATGCGGTTCAAAAGGATGCAGAAGACGGATTCACCGTCACTTTAGACCCGTGGCTGAGCTGTCTCTACGAAACTGCGGGAGGAGCCATATGCTTTTATGAGCCGCGTACAAATATCACCTATATTCTGGCTGCGGGGTCAGATCTTTCCTTTTTGGAAAAAGAGGCGGGGAAACTGCCTGCCCAACCGATACCGGGCCTTCCCGGTGAGCTGCAGAAGCCGACAGACGGAACGTATAGAAATCCGTCTTCAAAGGCCGGGAAACCTTTGCCGGAGAGGGAAAAAGAAAACGGCGGGAAAGCGGACGACGGGGAAGTGACGGGAGGCAGACCCGGAAAATCCGCTGGGCAAAGAGGACAGGATTCTGCGGAAGAAACTGAGCCTCCCGAAAAGACAGATCAATCCGATGCAGAAGAATACTCTTCTCAAAAGGAAGAGCTCCCGCAGGCAGACGGCCATGGCGGATCGGAAGATACGGCAGAGCAGGAGCAGACCCAAGTTCCTTTGACCAGAGAACAGCTTCTTGCCCACTGTGCGGCCAATACCCTCGATAAGTACGGGGAAGACGAGATGGCAAATCTCGTGGATCTCATCATCAACTGCATACAGCCGCAGGCTGTCAATCTCATCAAGAACAAATTTCCCGCCTTTGCCCGGGCGGCCGAAGAGGGGGAGCTGGGAAAAGAGATCGGTCTGTATGTCTATCGGATGTACGGAGAAAAGGACGGCGTAAAAGCCCATGAGGATACTTCCTTACAGGCACTGGCTTACGTAAGTTATCATATTGACAAAGATGAAAAGGGTAAGGCGCAGCTCGGATATGTCCTGGGATTGAATACATTTTATTTTCAGAGCCGGGACAAAGACGGCAATCTGCAGATCGACACCTCTGAGCAGGCGGCTGCGGATCTGGACAATTCCATAATACATGAAATGTTCCATGCCTTTATGTGTGACTATAACCGGACAGGAACCATCGGGACCAGGGAGCCGGAGGACTATTTGAACTCCGCAAAAGAGCTGCAGGAGACCCGGGAGGTGTATGCGTTTCCAGAGTGGTTCAGGGAGGGGATTGCCTCCGCGGTTGAAAATGTCTATCAGTACCGGTATGAATATTTCCAGCTGCTTCGCTATGAGGGAGAGGGAAGGATCGGTGACCGCCATACAGGGGAGAATCTCCTGAACACTTATCTGTCCAGGCATTTTCTTCTTGAAAATGAGGAAGAATATGAAGACAGCTACGATATAGGTGCTGAGGAGGAGACGTCAACATCCGCCTATGTGACCGGCTACCTGGCGGATCTGTTTCTGGGGGAACTAGCGGCAAGACACGAAAGCATTTCTTCTGTAAGAGCGGATGGAAACGGCAGTAAGACTGTCTCCAGCGAGTCGATCCGGCTGGGACTGGATTCTATACTTTCTCGTCTCCATAAAGGGGAAACGCTGGATGAGATCATCCGCAGTATTTCAGACGGCCGCTATAAAGATGTCAGAGATTTTGAACAGAAATTTATAAAGGGGACCGATCAGAAAGGGGATCAGGAGTCCATCAGTTTCTGTGTCGATTTTCTCAATTATATGCAGGACATCCGTGCGGCGGGCACTTATATTCCCAATGGCTCGGTCCTTTTTGATTTTGACAGGGAGTATACGACACCGATCGACAGATCTGTCACAGTGAAAACAGATCTTTATCGGATCACTGATTCCAGTGATTATACAGCTTCTACTGTAAGGCCTGAGACTCCATATACAGACGGCGGAAAATCCCTGCCGGAAGACTCCGCTGCCGGAGCTTCAGATCCACTTGCAGAAGCAGGATCTTCGGATGATCAAAATATCCGTCAGGCAGCAAAAGAAGAGAACACCTTTAAAGAAAAGGAGAATCATTCCGGTTTACAGGAGGGATCATTTGACCCTGCCCAGGCTTCGGGTCAATTGGAGACAGTCGAAGCTTCAGAGAAGGCAGATGCCGGCGAGGTTTCAGAGAATGCATCTGCGGCCGGGGCTTCAGAAAACCCGGATGAGGCAGAGGAGGAAAGTGCGGTGGATGAAACGGAGGCGCTTACTTTCGAAAGCGAATCTGCAGAACCTTTAAAAGAGGAATCCGTCCTTGAGAGCGAACCTGCTGACTGCACAGAGGGGGAAGTTCCGGCTGCAGACGAAACCGGGGAAGGATGATCGGGGAAGCGCAGAATTACCTGAAAAAGCAGTGGATAATCCCTTCTTTTTTCGTAGTTATAATTAAAGATACTGCTTCGAAGGTACCTGCCCGGGGCTGAAAGAAGGAAAGAGCAGGAATGATCGTGGGCAGACCTTCCGGCAAAGTAGTACTTGATTCAGAAAAAATGTGTGAGATAATAGAGGGGAATCAGGAAGGACTGACCGGGAAAAAAGCGTTGAAGGCTGTAAACCGGTGTGCTGCCTGATTTTTATGAAACGAAGGAGAAGTAACATGGAAAAAAAAGAAAAACAGATTTCCGGCATGCAGGAGATTTCCCCGGATGATCTGGAACAGGTTACCGGCGGAGAGACCAGAAGAATGGTCAGGAAACAGACTTGTCCGATCTGCGGAGAGGAGATTACTGTTCCCCTTGCAGCACATATGAGAGGACATCCGCTTGTTCCGTGCCCCGTGTGCGGAAACATGATGCCGTCCGGCCACAATTCAAAGTGCTACAAGTGCGGTTATATCAGCAGCGCGGCAGACAGTGAATTACAGGCGGGCAGCACAAATACGGCAAAAGCTGTTACATCAACGATCTTTCTTGATTCGAAGAGCTGAGAAAGCAAAGGTAAATACAGCTGTTCATCGTATTTTTTTAAAAAGAAGGATGCAGACAAAGGGATGTTTTAAATCCTGTTGTCTGCATCCTTTTTTTTATCGCGTAATACCTGTGACTTCAGCCGCGGGATGCGGGCGCATCCCCGCGGGCAGGTCTTAATTAACCTGATGTAGGGGAGCGGCAGGAATTACTGGGTCATTTCCACATACAGTGCGCGGTACTTCTTGGCGGAGTTCTCCCAGGAGACATCCTTGGCCATATCGCGCTGTACCATCTGATCCCAGCGATCGCGCTCTGTGAAGTAAACGGTCTTGGCTCTGTTGATGGCATCCAGAAGGAGGCCGGCCTCATATCTGTCGAAGGTGAAGCCGTTGCCTTCGTTGGTGTACTCATTGTAGGGCTCTACAGTATCCTTGAGGCCGCCGGTCTCGCGGACGATCGGCACGGTACCGTAGTGCATGCAGATCAGCTGTGTCAGGCCGCAGGGCTCGAACAGGGAAGGAACCAGGAGAGCATCGGAACCTGCATAGATCTTGTGTGCTCTTCCCTCATCGTACATGATGTTGGCGCAGAAGCTTCCCTTATACTGATACTCGTATCCGCGGAAGGAGTTCTCATACTCGTCATCGCCGGTGCCCAGAACAACGACCTGGGTGTTGCCGTCCATGATGGCGGGAACGATGGAGTTGATGAGATCCAGACCCTTCTGATTGGTCAGACGGGAGATGAGGCCGATCACGAACTTGCCTTCATCCTTTTCGAGGCCGAGCTCTTCCTGAAGGGCCAGCTTGTTGGCTTTCTTTTTCTCAATAACTGTGTCGATGTCATAAGGAGCTGCCAGCAGAGAATCGTTTGCGGAATCCCACATGCCGTAGTCGATACCGTTGATGATACCGCGGAGTTTGCCGGAGTGATAACGCAGATGCGCATCCAGATTCTCGCCGAAGAATTCTGTCTGGATCTCGCCGGCATAAGTTTCACTGACGGTGGTGATCATATTCGCGTAGGTCAGGCCGCCCTTGAACATGTTGGCATCGTTGTAGCCCTGCTTGAGAGCATCCTTGTTGAAGACATAATCCGGCAGACCGGACCAGTACTGGATGGTCTTGATATCATAGATACCCTGGAAGCGCAGGTTGTGGATGGTGATCATGACCTTGGAGCGGCTGATCGGGGTATTTCCAAAGAATTCGCGGAGATAGATCGGCACGAGACCTGCCTGCCAGTCGTGGCAGTGGATGACATCCGGGATCCAGTCCATGTAATTGAGAGCTGCAAGAGCAGCTTTTCCGAAATAGCAGTACTTCGGGATATCATCGATCAGGTTGGTGTAAGGCTTGCCTTCGCTGAAGAATTCCTCGTTGTCGATGAAATCATAGACAACGCCGTCCCAGACGTATTCCATGATACCGACATAGTAGGAGCGGCCGTCTGCGCACAGATCCATGTCGAAAGCGCCGCGGTAGACCATCTTCTCCTGATACTTCTGGGGAATGCATTTATATCTGGGCAGGATGACCCTGACGTCGCAGTTCTGCGCAATCAGTGCCTTGGGAAGTGCGTACATGACATCGCCCAGACCGCCGGTCTTGACGAAGGGATAGCACTCGGAACCGATGAAAGCAATACTTCTTCTGGGCTGGGGAAGCTCCGGCTCTGCGGGGACCTCTGCAGCGACTTCTACAGGGACTTCTACGGCGACTTCTTTCACTTCTTCGACTACAGGAGCTTTTTCTGCCTTTTTCTTTGTTGTGCGCTTTGCAGCCGGTTTTTTCTCTGCAGCAGGAGCTTCAGCGTCTGCTTTTTTCTTTGCTGTGCGCTTTGCAGCGGGCTTTTTCTCAGCATCAGCGGGAGCTTCAGCGTCCGCTTTTTTCTTTGTTGTACGCTTTGCGGCGGGTTTCTTCGCAGCGGCCTTCTCAACCTTCTCATCCTTTTCGGCAGCGGCTTTCTTGCGCGTGCGTTTCTTCGGGGCGGGAGCAGCCTCTTCAGCGGGAGCGGCTTCCTGCGCAGGTGCAGCAGCGACAGCTTCTGCGGGTACTTCTGCAGGTGCAGGAGCGGCGACAGGCTCTTCAGCCTTTACCACTTCCTCAGCGGCAGTCGCTTCGTTGAGTTTTTTCGAATCTGACATAGATTGACCTCCTGTGAAAAAAGTGAATTGGAATTTGATTTTGATTTGCTCATTTTCAAGACAGATATAACTGATCCCGACAGGATCAATTAAAAATTCAATTAATAAAAATGTAAAATTATTTTTCGGTAATGTCAAGGAAATGGAATCTGTCGGACAGGAAAATTGCATTTTCATGGGAAAAGCACGCATTTATTGCGGGAATGTGGTATCATGCAAGATACGGTGTTGATTGTACAGGAAAAAAAGATACTTTTTCAAAATGGAAAAAACACACGAAAAGAACAGTGGAAGCAGCAGGAAAATCGAACAGGGTAAGAAGCATCTGATTTCGTCTGTATTGATTGTACTTGCTGTAACGGCGTTGATTTCGACAGCAGTTTTTTTAATATATGTGTCAGATTATTACAAGGCGGACGAGACTGCAGCAGAGGCGCTGAAGACAGATGAAGTCTCGGTGGAAAAGACGGAGTACGGGTGGTATTTTGACGGGCCGTCTGAAGATACCGCTCTTGTCTTTTATCCTGGCGGAAAGGTGGAGGAAACTGCGTACGCGCCTTTGCTCCATAGTCTTGCAGCCGCCGGCACGGACGTCTGTCTGGCAAAAATGCCCTTTCGCCTCGCAGTGCTTGACACAGACGCCGCGAAAGATATTATAGAGCAATACAGCTACAGAAAATGGTACATCGGAGGACACTCGCTCGGAGGCGTTATGGCGTCTGATTTTGCGGTCAGACACAGCGATCTCATCGAGGGTGTGATCCTTCTGGCGGCCTATCCAGTCAAAAAGATTCCTTCACAGCTGTCAGAACTTCTGCTGGTAGGTTCCCTGGATCAGGTCATCAATATGGATAAGGTTGCGAAAGGACGGCTGTATGCGCCGGAATATTACGAAGAATACGTGATTGAAGGCGGCAATCATGCACAGTTCGGCTTTTACGGCAGGCAGAAGGGCGACGGGATCGCATCGATCACACCGCAGCTGCAGATACAGGAGACGGTAGGATATATCAGGGATTTCATTGGCAGGTAATTGCCGGGAAGCTGTTGCCTGTCTCGGACCACGGCTCCATAACCCAGATTGAATCTGATAAAAAAAGAGGTTTAAAATTGGCACTTTTAGAGCGTATAAATAAACCGAATGATATTAAGAAAATACCGCAGGATTCCTATGATGAACTTGCAGGAGAGATCCGTCAGTTCCTGGTTGAGAAAGTCAGTAAGACGGGCGGCCATCTGGCCAGCAATCTCGGAGCAGTGGAGCTGACCATGGCGCTGCATCTTTCTCTGAATCTTCCCGAGGACAGGATTGTCTGGGACGTGGGACATCAGTCCTATACCCATAAGCTCCTGACAGGACGCAGAAAAGAATTCGATCATCTCAGGCAGTACGGCGGACTGAGCGGTTTTCCCAAACGCAAGGAGAGCCCCTGTGATACCTTTGATACGGGGCACAGTTCCACATCCATCAGCGCCGCCCTCGGAATGGTCCGTGCCAGGGAACTGCGCGCGGAACACAGGACGATCGTGGCAGTGATCGGAGACGGAGCGATGACAGGCGGACTGGCCTACGAGGCACTCAATAACGTGTCGCATTTGTCCTCAAACCTGATCATCATCCTCAATGACAACAGTATGTCGATCTCGCGGAATGTGGGCGGCATGCCCAGATATCTCAGCGATATCCGCACATCGAACGGATATATTCATCTGCGCGACAAAATCTACGATTCCCTCAATGATGCGCTTCCCATCGTGGCAAAGAGCATCAGCAAGGCCAAGCAGTCCCTGAAAACGCTGATGGTCCCCGGAATGTTTTTCGAGGATATGGACATCACCTATCTGGGACCTGTTGACGGCCATAATGTCAAGGATATGGTGAAAGCGATCGGCTTTGCCAAGCGCGTAAATAAGGCTGTTCTGATCCATGTCTGTACGAAAAAAGGCATTGGATATGCTCCCGCGGAAAAGAACCCTTCGAAATTCCACGGAACACCGCCTTTCGATATTGAGACCGGCGAGCCGAAGAAGCCGGGGAAAAAGCAATCCTATACGGATACTTTCTCCTCTGCAATGCTGCGCCTGGCGGCAGAAGAGCCGGGGCTGGTCGGTATTACGGCTGCCATGGAGGACGGCGTGGGACTGCAGCGTTTCCACACCCGCTATCCCAACCGGTTTTTTGATGTTGGAATCGCGGAGCAGCACGCGGTTACTTTTGCGGCGGGGCTGGCGGCCGGCGGAATGAAACCGGTGGTCGCGGTTTACTCCACCTTCCTGCAGCGTGCCTATGACCAGATTGCCACGGATGTATGTATGCAGAAACTTCCTGTCGTCTTCGCCATCGACAGAGCGGGAATTGTCGGTGCTGACGGTGAGACACATCAGGGGATTTTTGATCTCTCCTATATGTCTTCGATTCCGGGCATGACCGTCATGGCTCCGAAAAACAGGCGGGAGCTTGCGGAAATGCTTCGGTTCGCACTCGGGCTGGGAAGCCCTGTTTCCATCCGCTACCCCCGCGGAGCCGCCTACGATGGACTGCGCTCCAGCTATGCTCCTCTTGAACTGGGGCGGGCGGAAATGATCTGCGATGAGGGCGGGATCCTCCTGCTTGCTGTCGGAAGCATGGTGAAAACTGCGGAGAAAGTCCGGGAGCTTCTGGCTGACAAGGGAATGGCATGTTCCATCGCGAATGCGCGCTTTGTGAAACCGCTGGATACTGAGCTGCTCAGCAGCGCAGCGAAGAAGTATTCCATGGTCGTGACCATGGAGGAAAACATCCACAGCGGCGGTTTTGGTGAGCATGTTGCTGCCTGGTATAAGGAAGCAGGAATAGATCTTCCTCTTTTGAATATTTCCATTCCTGACGGTTTTGTCGAGCAGGGAACGCCGGAGGAACTGTACAGGCTGACAGGGATTGACGCGGAATCCATTGTGCGCAAGATCA
Organism: Lachnospiraceae bacterium; assembly: GCA_045130475.1. Classification (GTDB taxonomy): domain Bacteria; phylum Bacillota; class Clostridia; order Lachnospirales; family Lachnospiraceae; genus CAG-791. Next base: position 38,011 of record JBGUPU010000033.1, on the reverse strand, counting down.
TGGAAAAAACTTCAGCAGAAGAGTAATAGATTTTTAGCAATAGTGTTTTCGGAAGTTACTTGTACATGCCTTCGACAGGGGTGTACAAGTAACTCTTTTTCGGTACAGAACAGAAGCCGCAAAGGCTGTTGAAAAAACAGGGAACAAGCAGATGGTAAAAAACAGAAAAATGCTGGGAAATATACTGCTGCTGCTGACGGCGGTCATTTGGGGCACGGCCTTTGTTTTCCAGCGGGTCGGGATGGATTCCATAGAACCGATTACTTTTAATGCAGGGCGCATGTGGCTGGCGGCAGGCGCGACCGGGCTCGTCGCTGTCCTGACAGGAAAAAAGAATGTTCCGCAAAACGAAATCCCTGATGCCGGATATACGGACGCGCGGTACAAGCCGCAGGACCGGCGGAAAAATACGATCATCGGCGGCATTTGCTGCGGTGCTTTTCTCACGGCTGCCAGTCTTTTTCAGCAGATGGGCGTCGTATACACAACTGCGGGCAAGGCAGGCTTTATCACGGCCATGTACATGCTGCTTGTCCCGATCATCAACTTTGTTTTATTTAAAAAGAAAAACACCTGGCTCGTATGGACAGGTGTTTTGATCGGCGTAATCGGTATGTACCTTCTGTGTATCAAAGACGGATTCAGTCTCACATACGGTGACACGCTCGTCTGTATCTGCGCTCTGCTGTTCAGCGGACATATCCTTTGCTGCGACCGCTTTGTACAGCTGGGAAATCCCATTCAGATCTCAGCGATCCAGTTTGCGACAACGGCAGTGATCTCATCGATCATTGCAATGATCGTGGAAGCCCCCTCTGCGGAGAAAATTATCTCGGCGGCCATCCCGATTCTTTATTGCGGAATCGTCTCGGGAGGAATCGGCTATACGCTGCAGATGGTTGCGCAGAAATTCACGGACCCCACCATCGCATCGCTCCTCATGAGCCTTGAATCGGTTTTTGCCGTGATCGCGGGTGCCATTCTTCTGGGGGAGCGAATGACCTCCAGGGAACTTGCGGGCTGTATCGTTATGTTTGCGGCGATTATTCTGGTGCAGATTCCTCTTCCGGAGCGGCACAAATGACATTTTCCTGCTGCGCGTACCAGCTGTTGGGATAGCGGTCTGTGATGATCATGGCGTCGGTGAAGGCGGCAAAGCGGACCGGTGAAATGATGTGGAATTTTTCCGCTGTACACAGGACATATCGCTCCCTGGACTGAGTGATCGCCTGCCCTTTTATGATTGCCTCATTGATATCGGGTGTGGTGAATCCGTTATCGGAATTGACCCCGTTGGTTCCCATAAAGCATTTGGTAAAGTTGAAGGCGCGCATCTCTTCACAGGCGGCATTTCCGACGATCGCCTCTGTGACGCTGCGGATCTCACCGCCGATCAGATTGACGCGAAAACCGCGCCTGGCCAGCTCGAGTCCGTGGGCAACAGCATTCGTAACATAGACGGCAGAGTATTCCGTGATATAGGGAATCATGGCGCCGGTCGTCGTACCGGCGTCGATATATATAAAATCATCCGGTTTGATCAAAGCAGCGGCATATTTTCCGATCCGCTGCTTTTCTTTTATATTGACCGTCTGTTTCTCCGAGACATTTTCCTCGCGCAGGTCGGTCGTTTTGTTTACAGACATGGCACCGCCGAAGACACGGACCAGAAGTCCCTTGCTGTCCATTTCCTGCAGATCGCGGCGGACAGTAGATTCCGAGGCATTCAGGAGACGGGTCAGCTCTGTGAGAGTAGTGCTCCCGTGGGTATCCAGAATCTGCAGTATCTGCTGTCTTCTCTGTTCGGCAAACATAATGATCTCCTTTATTCTTTTCTGACATCTGCAAAAATATGCATAAATATTATAATCCAGATGGAAGGGGATTTAAACCAAAATTGCCTGATTGAGGATGAATTTGAATGTTTTTGAACGAAAACAGCACATACCCGGAAATTTATGTCTGAGACCACTGCCGGGGATTTTTTCGGAGTGGAATAAGGATAAATATAAATAGTTTATAAACTGTGAGGACGGATTAAGAATGATTCGTATAATGTGATGTACAATGAAAAACACAATGAAAAGAGGATGTGTTCCGGACCGCTGTGAAAAAATGAAAAAGTATTGCGGGAAAGGAAACGCAGGATAATCTTTTCACGACTTTATATTCAGGAGGTAATAACCATGATGAAAAATAAAATTGCAGCAATGATTCCCGCAGCTCTGCTGGCATTGAGCCTTGCAGCATGCGGGACCGCAACTACCAACACTCCCGCAGAGAGCCCTGCGGCAGAGGCAACCGTAATCGAGCAGGAGGCAGAGCAGACACCTGTAGCAGAGATCACGGCTGAAGAGGCTGCTGCGGAAGAAGAAACTATAAAGTACACCAATAAAGATATGGTACTGTCTGTTCCGGCCAAATATAATGATCTGCTGATCGTTGATGTACCCGAGAATGACGAGAACGGAATCTTGTTCAAAGTGTATGAGAAAGCTTCTGTCGAGGCGGCGAAAGCCCAGGGCGACGATGTGGAAGGTCCCGGATGGCTGTTCGATATCGGAACAGAAAACGAGGAAACGGTACACGAGAAATTCTGCGGGGACATGTCCGGCGAGGATGTATTCGCACAGAAAGAGGACGGCACATATTTCGTGATGTATCACCCGACTGATGTCCGTTTCGTGCGGGAACAGTACGATGACATCGATGAGGACATGGAACAGTGGAGCGAGCTTAACGAATGGGCGGCTACAGTGCCCGGGACCTTCGTTGAAGAGAACGCCGGCCTGACCCTGGAAAAACACAGCAATACATCTCTCGATATTAATTTTGCAAGGGTTAAATACGACAACTTTGTAAATTATACACTTGCTTCTCTGGAGCATGGTGTATGGGGCCCCGCCGATGTTGATCCTGCTCCTCATCTCGAAAAACTCGACGGCATTACGTTTGAATATGCAGATGGCGTGGAAGCTCCCGACGGAGAGTATGTTGTCTTCAGCATTCCGGAGGATAATGTACGCTATGATTTCTTCTTCGCCCAGGATGGACAGAATTATGTCAGGGAGGTCATAGAGGTTGACGGTGAAAGCTATGAGAACCTCTATAAGGCAAATGTCCCTGAAGGCAGCCCCACAATGAATGAGATCATGAACGAATGGTATCTGGATGTGGTCAATAACGGCGGAGAGGCAATTGATGCCCACTGATCAGCTTTGATGGAAGAAAGAGCGGGCCCGCGAAGAATCTGATCTTCGCGGGCCCGCTTTGTGCCTTATTTAAATGTTCTTAAAAAATGCTGCTGTACAGCTATTTTATTATTCCTCGACAGGTTTCTTGAGGAAGCCCAGAAGGAGGGTGCCTACGATGGTGCCGACGATCAGGGCGACGATGTACATAGGCCAGTTGCCGACAACGGGGAACACGAAGATACCGCCGTGAGGAGCCATCAGTGTGCAGCCGAAGACCATGGAAAGGGCGCCTGCGATAGCTGAGCCGATGATGCAGGAAGGAAGGACGCGGCCGGGATCGGAAGCTGCGAAGGGGATAGCGCCCTCAGTGATGAATGCAAGACCCATGATGAAGTTGACGGGGCCGGACTCTCTCTCTTCCTTGGTGAACTTGTTCTTGAACAGGATGGTTGCCAGCGCGATTGCGCAGGGAGGAACCATACCGCCGATCATGACTGCTGCCATGATGTCATAGTTGCCTGCTGCGATGGAGGCAGTACCGAAGACGTAAGCTGCCTTGTTGAAGGGGCCGCCCATGTCGATGGCCATCATGCCGCCGAGGATCAGGCCGAGGATGAGCTTGCTGCTGCCGCTCATGCTGCTCAGAGCATTGTTCAGACCGGTGTTCAGGGCGCCGATCGGAGGCTCAACTATGAACATCATGATCAGGCCTGTCAGCAGAATACCGAACAGGGGATACAGAAGGACCGGAGCAATCTTCTCGATGGACTCGGGAAGGTTGCTGAAGAGCTTCTGCAGGAACAGTACGACATAACCGGCTACGAAACCAGCGACCAGTGCGCCGAGGAAACCGGACTTGCCGTTTGCTGCGATCATGCCGCCGACGAAACCGACTGCGAGACCGGGTCTGTCAGCAATACTCTCTGCGATGTAACCTGCGAGAACAGGAAGCATGAAGCCGAATGCAACGCCGCCGATGGATTTCAGAGTTGCAGCGACAGGGGTGATGGAACCGAAGTTTCCTCTGTCTGCCACAGACAGTGCGTTCATGTCGACCAGGAGACCGTCGATCAGGAATGCCAGAGCGATCAGGATACCGCCGCCTACGACGAAGGGAAGCATGTGAGATACGCCGTTCATCAGCTGGACGTAGATTTTATGGCCTGCACTGCCGGATGCCTTGGCTGAGGAAGCGGAGGCAGCTGCTGCGCTTCCTGCACTCCACACGGGTGCGTCGCCCGCCATAGCGCGCTTGACCAGCTCCGGTCCCTTGCTGATACCGTCGGAGACGGGAACTTCAATCAGCTTCTTGCCGTGGAAACGATCCATGGGGACCTTGGCGTCTGCTGCGACGATGATGCAGTCAGCGTCCGCGATTTCCTTGTCTGTAAGGACATTCTTGGCACCGCCGGAGCCTCTGGTCTCGACCTTGACCCAGCAGCCTGCCGCCTTGGCGGCTTTCTCGATGCCTTCCGCAGCCATATATGTATGCGCGATGCCGGTGGGGCAGGATGTAACAGCGCAGATCTTGCATGCGCCGTCCGCGAGGGCTGCCATGACCTGGGGAGCGCCGTTCTCAACCATCTCGTCCTTGGCGTCCGCCGCGTCGATGACTGCGAGGAATTCGTCCACATCCTTTGCATTCTTCAGGTCCTCGCTGAACTGCTCATCCATGAGCAGGCGGGACAGTTTGCTGAGCACGTCAAGATGCACGTTGTCCTTGGTGATCGGGGCAGCGATCAGGAAAATCAGATTGACGGGTTCACCGTCCAGAGCGTCGTACTCGACACCATCCTTTACGACCATAGCCGCAAGACCGGGTTTGATGACCGCGTCGCATTTGCCGTGGGGGATGGCAATGCCTTCGCCGATGCCGGTCGTGGACTCTTCTTCTCTGTGGTAAACCTCAGCGCGGTAGGCGTCCAGATCACGGATCTTTTCGCTCTTGGCCATCAGGTCAACCATCTGGTCCAGTGCTTCGCTCTTTTTCTTGGGTGTGCCGTTCAGATCAATACTCCGTCTGTCGAGCAAATCAGTAATACGCATGTAGTTCCTCCTTTTACACGAATTGCTGTGTGTAAATATTACATTCGGTCCGTCCGTTTTCAGTAATTCTCGAACTGCTCGTAATGTCTCCCTTTATGTTGTAGTTCCGTTCGAGTGTTTTGTCTGGCTGCTGCCGCTTTCCGGCTGCCGCCTGCCAGGGCTGTTACCCGTCAAGTCGTCCGTAGACGTCCATGACTTCTTCTCTGGTCGCCAGCAGATCTGAGAAGGCGCTTGCACTGCCGGTAGCTACGCCCATGCGGAAAGCATGTTCATACTCATGCTTCTCTTCCCAGCCTGTCAGGAAACCTGCGACCATGGAATCGCCTGCACCGACAGCATTGACGAGCTGGCCTTTGGGAGCGGGAAGGGCGTGGACATCGCCGTTCTCGTCCAGAAGGACTGCGCCCATGCCGGACATGGATACCAGAACGTTGGTGGCGCCCATTTCCTGGAGCTTTTTCGCATAGGGAACAACGGATTCCCTTGTCTCGAGCTTCACGCCGAAGATCTCGCCGATTTCGTGATGATTGGGCTTGATCAGGAAGGGGTGATACTGCAGGACATTGAGGAGAAGATCCTTTGTCGCGTCAACGACAAAACGGATTCCACGGCCCTGAAGCGCCTCGAGAATATTGGAATAGATGGTTCCGGGCATGCTCTCGGGAATACTGCCTGCGAGTACAAGCGTGTCGCCCTCTTTGAGCGTGTTGAGCTTTGCCATCAGAGCATCCTGGCCGGCCTGATCAATAACGGGTCCCATGCCGTTGATCTCAGTGCCGTCGACATCTTTCAGCTTGAGATTGATTCTGGAGAAGCCGTTCCCGATGCGGATGAAATCATTTTTCAGACCCATCTCGTTCATCCTGCGGATCAGCTCGTCACCGGTGAAGCCGGCGACAAATCCAAGCGCTGTGCTGTCAATACCCAGGTTTCTGAGGACAGTAGTCACATTAATGCCCTTTCCGCCGGCAAGCATCTGCTCGTAAACCGTCCGGTTCGTCTTTCCAAGCTCGAAATTCGGAACAGAAACGATGTAGTCCAGCGAAGGATTGAATGTTACTGTGTAGATCATTCGTTGACCCCCTTTCCTTGAGTGATTTTATTATACATTCATAAACAGTCAAAATCAAGCAATATCTTTCGAATTTCTTAATGGTATCTATAGAAATACAATCACAAACGGTCAGACTCGGTTAAAGACTGTCGTTTAAACAAATAAATGATGAAAATGACAGGAAAAAGAGTTTCATAGCGAACATGTGCCGGGATATGTTATGATGAAAACAGCGAGTCAAGCGACCGCAAATGCCGAGCTCGCTCGGGCATTTGCGGACATTTGGCGAGCGTCCAAACACGAGGAAGGAGCCATTTTGCATGCGAGGGCACGCAAAATGAGCGGAATCCGAGTGTTTGGAGAGATGCGAGAGCGCCTGTGGCGCGGAGCAGCGCGTAGTTTTCATCATACATGTTTGCGGGCAGGAGGTCATTGCCGCAAGTATGAAATAAACAGCGAGTCAAGCGGCCATAAGTAAGATAAGAAAGTTTAGTTTTATACTACATGAGAGGACAAAAGAATGGAATACAGGATCGAACATGATTCAATGGGAGAGGTCAGAGTACCCGCAGACAAATACTGGGCGGCCCAGACAGAGCGCAGCCGCGGAAACTTCCCGATCGGAGTCGGCATCGAGACCATGCCCAAGGAAATCATCAGGGCATTCGGTATCCTGAAAAAGGCGGCGGCGCGCGCCAACCACGCTCTGAAACCTGAGAAGATGACGGCAGAGAAACTGGAAGTAATCTGCACGGCGGCGGACGAAGTGATAGCCGGAACCCTGGACGCGCATTTTCCCCTGGTGGTCTGGCAGACGGGTTCCGGGACCCAGTCCAATATGAACGCAAATGAGGTCATAGCCAACCGCGCCAATGAGATTGTGGAGAAGAAGCTCTGCCATCCCAACGATGATATCAATATGAGCCAGTCCTCAAACGACACCTTCCCGACAGCCATGCACATCTCGGCAGTGACTGTCCTTGAGGACTGCCTGATTCCTGCGGCAGAGGGACTCATCGAGACATTCCTTACTCTTGAGAAAGAAAACGAAGGGATTGTCAAGAGCGGAAGGACTCATCTGCAGGACGCGGTTCCGATCAGTTTCTCCCAGGAGATCAGCGGCTGGCGCTCTTCTCTGGAGAGAGATGTCGAGCTGGTCCGTCTGGCAATGAAGCCCCTGTCCGAGCTGGCCCTGGGCGGCACTGCAGTCGGTACTGGTCTGAACGCGCCGGCAGGCTTCTCGGAAAAGGTCGCTGAGGAGATCTCTGCCCTGACTGGAAAGAGCTTTGTGACTGCACCCAACAAATATCATGCCCTGACATCCAAGGATGAGATCGTGTTTGCCCACGGCGCAGTAAAAGCCATGGCTGCGGATATGATGAAGATTGCCAATGACGTCCGCTGGTTGGCCGGCGGTCCCCGCTGCGGACTCGGCGAGATCCGCATCCCGGAGAACGAGCCGGGAAGCTCGATCATGCCCGGCAAGGTCAATCCGACCCAGTGCGAGCAGGTCACAATGGTGGCTGTTCAGGTCATGGGCAACGATGCTGCCATCGGCTTTGCGGCTTCTCAGGGCAATTTCGAGCTGAATGTTTTCATGCCTGTGATCGCCTACAACTTCCTGCAGTCTGTGCGGCTCCTTTCCGAGTCCATCACTTCTTTCAGGAACAATTGCGCCGTCGGAATCAAGGCGGACAGGGAAAAGATGCACCACAATCTCTATAATTCCCTGATGCTGGTCACAGCCCTCAATCCCTATATTGGATATGAGAACGCGGCCAAAACAGCCAAGCTGGCCTATAAAGAAAACATTTCTCTGAAAGAAGCCTGCGTGAAGCTTGGCTTCCTCACAGCGGAGAGGTTTGATGAGGTCTTCCACCCGGAAGAGATGGTGTAAAGAGTGTCACATTAAAAAAAACAAACAAACAGAGAAGCGTAAATCGATAGAGAAACGTTAATAAACAAGAAAAACCTGCAAGGACACAGTAGTCCGTGCAGGTTTTTTTGAAGCAATCTTTCCGTCCATACCGCTTGTCAGAGCGACAGCGATAGATGAACTCCGGGGACGGGTTTTCACGATGAGATCAGCGGATATTCGGGCTGACTTTTTACTGTGCCGACATTGCTGCCGGATTGTTATGGATGTAGAAACTGCCATCCTTTCCGACATATTGTGCAGTGCTGAGACCGAGTATAATCCGGCCGAGTCTGCTGAAGACAAAGAGGAAGAACCCGAAAAGTGCTCCTTTTCCAAATGATTTTGCAAGCTTCATACTGAGATTCCAGCGGATGATGAGAACACCCATCAGAGCTGCCAGGCCGACAAGAGTAAACAGTGTGCTTTCGCTTCCGGTTGTCGACGGGGCGCAGGCTGTAAAAACAATGATGAGGAGTGCCTCCAGGAAGACCATTCTGCCTTTCCAGCAGATACTGTAAACATCAAATTCGTTTAATACCGGAATCAGACTGTGCCAGCCGGGTTTTCCGGCTTTCCGGAAGAGGAGCCAGTTACCGACAACTGTGAGCGTTGCATATACAATTGAGAAGACGGCTATATTTTCCATGATTTATACTCCTTTTTTTCTGCTATATTTCCCGCCTATATCTGACGGTCAGTTCAGCTTATGCGTTTTGTGTGTCTGCTTTTGATTTTTATTTAATAAATTTGATAAACAAATTCTACCAGACTGTTTGTCACACAAAGCTCACAGACATGCCATCAATTGTCACCCCAGGGTGACATCAAGGATCATCATGAGGACAAAGCCGAAGGCAAAGGCGACAGGTCCCAGGTTGCTGTGGGGTTCCTCGGACATCTCGGGGATAAGTTCTTCGACGACCACATACATCATGGCGCCGGCGGCAAAACTCAAGAAGTAGGGGAGCAGGCCGGTGATGAAGGCGGAGGCGATGATTGTGAGGACAGAGGCAATCGGCTCCACGATCCCGGAGAGCATCCCGTACAGGAAGGTGCGGGACTTGCTCATTCCCTCCGCCCGGAGGGGCATGGAGACGATGGCGCCCTCGGGAAAGTTCTGAATGGCAATACCCAGAGCCAGCGCGAGAGCACCCGCCGCAGTGAGACCGCTGTCGCCGGCCAGCCATCCTGCGTAGACGACACCGACAGCCATTCCTTCGGGAATGTTGTGAAGGGTCACTGCCAGGATGAGCTTGGTCGTCCTGCGCATGCCGCTCCGCGGTCCTTCGACGGTGCTGTCCAGATGCATATGAGGCGTGACGAGATCCAGGACCAGCAGGAAAAACATGCCGATCAGAAAGCCGACGGCGGCAGGAACGAAGGCCAGCCGTCCCATGTTTTCCGCCATGTCGAGAGAGGGACTCAAAAGACTCCAGAAGGAAGCGGCGACCATGACTCCTGCAGCAAAACCGGTCAGAATCTTGCGGATTCCGATGCTCATCTCCCCTTTCAGAAAAAAGACGCAGGCGGAGCCCAGTGTTGTACCTGCAAAAGGAATCATGACACCGATGAAAGTGCTGAGTGTGAGTGTTCCGGGCATAATTAAACTCCTTGTTTGGCTTTTACTATAAACAATGGTTAGTGCAAACTAATATTCTTGTCAATAATTATACTTGCTATGAAAATGTTTGCAAGTGGAAAGTACAGAAAGGGGACGGTTCTTCTGACACATTGTACGCAAGGTGTCAGAAGAACCGTCCCCTTGACACCCCCCTTGATACCCTGTCCCCATTTCTCTGCACGTTTATTTGCCAACTTTTGGACTTCTATTTCGTTTGCGATAAGATAGAATAAACATATGACAAAAGGGCTGCAGAGTGTTTCAGCCTTGAGACTGCCAAAACATTCTGTGATCCCTCACCGTTTTCGCGGAGACGAAAACGCTTCGGGCTGTCGTTCCGGAAAACGGCAGGCAGGAATAACTATGAATAATTATAAATCGAAACGCCGCATTGCGGCAGGGAGCGGGCATGAGTAATCTGAGTGAACGCTGTATGCGCATACTGAATCTTCTGCTTCAGGAGAATGGATATACTTCGCTGCAAAAGCTGGCGGATAAGACCGGCGTCTCCAGGCGCAGTATCTATTATGATATATGCAGCCTCAATGAATGGCTGGACCTGCATTATCTGCAGGACCTGGAAGTTGTACGAGGGAAGGGAATCCTGATCCCGGGGGAAGATAAGAAAAAAATCCTTGCTGCCCTTGAGGAAAAGGAGCAGGGAGATTTTTATGTACTTCGTCAATAAATAAAGGCATAATTTAAGATCGATATCCCCTTTCCACAACATACCCACAGGAGTTTCGGCTGTAAACCGTACTCCTGTGGTTTTTTGTTTTTTCTTATTTCGGCGCCAGAATACTCTCCAGTTTCAGCAACTGTGCCTTTTTATCGACTCCTCCGGCATAGCCGGTGAGACTGCCGTCAGCACCGACAACCCGGTGGCAGGGAATAAGCAGGGAGATGGGGTTATGCCCCACGGCCTCGCCCACTGCCTGTGCTGACATATGCGGAAGACCGCGCCGGGCGGCAATGACAGATGCGATTTCTCCGTAGGTCCTGGTCTGCCCGAAGGGGATGGTCAAAAGAACATCCCACACTGCCTTGCGGAAGGGAGTTCCCCGGGGAGAGAGTAGGGGAAGAAAGGCAGGATCCTGACCGGCGAAGTAGATCTCCAGCCAGCGAAGTGTCTGCTCAAAAACAGGCGTGAGACGCTCTTCACGGGGGCCGGTCAAGGTGTCGGCATAATATTTCTGATCCTCAAACCAAAGACCTGTAAGTGAAGAATCATTTCCTGATAGAAGGATTCCCCCAAGGGGAGAAGAATAGTGATAAATGTATTCCATAAAGACCTCTTTGCCAGGGGAGACAGGGGACGGTTTGGAGACATAGAACCGTCCCCTGTCTCCATTAGATATGCAGACAATTTCCAGGATACGCAGACCGCCATGCTGCGGGAGTTCGGGGACATCTCGCAGAACCAGAAAGGAATTCTGCGAGTCGGTGCGGCACCGACCAGGGGAAGGGTCCTGCTTCCCAAGGCAATTGTGTCTTTTCAGAAGATTTATCCGGAAATCCGTGTGGAGCTGACCGAGAGTGCAAACGATTCCCTCTGCAGACTTCTGCAGCAGGGGGCCCTGGATCTTGCTGTCGCGGACTTTCCGGAGACTCTGCCTAAAATCCAACTGCAGCAGTTCTATCGTGAAGAAAATGTCTTGATGATCCGCCTCAGCCTGTTTGAAGAAACGTACAGGGAAAGAGCTTCTGAATGTGAGCGGCAGTTCCGGGCCGGAGATTTCCGTGCTCTCAAGGAATGCCCGCTTGTGCTCGGCAGTATGGAAGATATTGATGGGCGGATCGGGTATTCTGTCCTGAAAAATGCAGGAATTGAACAGCCCAAGATCAGAGCAGTATCCCACAATGTGGGAATGCTTATGGAGCTCTGCGTGCAGGGAACAGGTGCATGCTTTTGTCCGGAGATTCTTGTAAAGTCCTTTCTGACAGAACAGCAGTATAGAGAGGTGATGGTATTTCGCCTTTTTGATGAGGCGGCGTATTGGATTAAGTTCGGATATCGGTCTGAGTCCTATCAATGGTCTGTGATCAATGCCTTCATGAGCTGTGCCCGGGAAGGTATTGATCACAGCTTTTAGCGAACTCATTCTTTGTAGTAGCGCTCTATCCTGCGCATGATCCTGGCGAAGTCAATGCTGCATTCCCCGCCGGAGATTTTGATCGGGATACGGTCTTCAAATGTATACTTGTCCGGGTAGTAGTTTTCATGCTCGAGGTCGTAGACAAGCACTGTCTGCCGGTCCGGATCCACGATCCAGTATTCCCGTACGCCCGCATTGGCGTATTTGTAAAGCTTGAGCAGCATGTCCTTGGAGCGGGTGGAGGGAGACAGGATCTCCAGGGTCAGAGCCGGTGCCCCGTCAAAGGCTTTGGCGCCGATATCATGTTCCTCACATACGACCAGCAGATCCGGCTGCACCATGGTTCGGTTATCCCGATCCAGACGGACGTCGCAGGGGGACAGATATACTTCGCAGCTGCCCTCATGCTGATCCATGCATTCTCTGAAAAGGATAAATAGCTCTCCCAGGATTTTCTGGTGAATGATCGCAGGAGCGGACATATCGTAGATCACCCCGTCGATCAGTTCGACACGGCGTTCATCCGGCAGGGCATAGTAGTCGTCCAAGGTGTATTCGCCCTGTTTTTTTTCGCTCAGCACATCTTTCTTTTCAACTCGATAAAGGCCTGCCGATTCCTCCAGCCTGTCCGGATAGCCGGTACTGCCATTCTCCCTGTACAGACTCCCCCTATAAAGAGTCTCATATCTGTTCTCACCGAAGCTTTCTGTTTCAGCAGTCGATGGATGCACGGCTGAAGCGCTTCCGAGAGGAAGGCCATCTTTTTCTGCCTGTCGTTCCAATGCGGTGAGGATGGCATCTAGGGTTGCTTTCCTGGGGGATTTGGTTACACCGCTGAAGATTTTCTGTACAGTGCTGAGAGGAATCCCGGAGGCAGAAGAAATCTCTTCGGAAGTCATGCCCAGTGTCCGTTTCCATTTTTTCATTTCTTCTATTGTCATATCTCTGACTCCTTTTGGAATGCAAATTTCCATTTGCATAATTGAATAATATAATAACGGACAGATAATGTCAATGTGAATGGAAAATATTTACGTATTTGGAAAATTTGGACTTTAAATTTGGAAAAAGCAGACTTTAAATTTGGAAAGAACGGACTTCAAACTTGGAAAGAACGGACACATTGCTCCGGCCGGCAGTGCAGTGTTGCTGCGAGACGGCTGACTGTCTCCCAGGCTGCCCTGCGGATATCTTTTTGACCTTGTTCGTACTGCTGAATGGTTCGGACAGGGACGCCAGAGGCTTCCGCAAGTTCCCGCTGGCTCAGTCCTGCCTGCTCCCGCAGGCGCTTTAATCCGATGCTGCCGGCATATGCGGAAAGGCGGCGCAGCCGGTTGATTTCGTCAGCGGAATGCTGCAGGTCCATCTCATGATATTTTTGGTACATTCCAGCCACGGAGGAAGGCGGAACCTGCTCAAATAACTCCCGGAAATCACAGCCTGTCCACCACTGATACCAGGCCAGGGTGTATCCGGTCCACCATGCATCGGTACGGTCTTCATATGGCTCCGGCTCCTTATCGCAGCCGTGGCCGGTCACACGGCGCAGGACCTCATCTGCCAGTTCTGTCCCGGACATACCCGCCACAAAACGCGGATTTCCTCTCCCGAACTGGTCTGCCACTCCAGACTGGACAAACAGTCTGCTGTAAGGATCATATTCCATCCCGAGATCGTAAACGACATAATGCAGCATGTGCCCGAAAACTTTCTGGGCATTCTCAATATATAATTCGCTGTATGCGTGTGTCATCCGGTCCTATCTCCTCATCCAGAATCCGGGGCATGTAGAGCTGCCCCTTTTGCCATCCTTCCCGGTCCTGACGAAAATATCGCTGCCTTGCAGACCGATCCCGTTTTTCCCTCTTTAAATACCAGATTGAAGCATCCACCGGTTCATAATCGAGAAAACGTATCTGCTGATAACTCTTTTCGCTCTTAAGCACAATCTGTTCTCCGAGCTTTCCAAGATACATAGCCTCTTCCAGCTGGGCAAGTGAGATCGTCCCGTTCAAAAAATCCGCGGCGAATGAAAAATAACTGTCATCAGCCCGATACCCCACGATGATATCTGCATCCCGGTATGGAACTTGAAAGCGGGTCAACAGGTAACGCCGTGCTTCCCGCGGAAGACGGGCGGTGATCTGAAAGCGACGGTTTTCCAATAGTATGGCAAGCCAGTGCAGGATGCTGTAGCTGCCTCCGTTTAGATATAGGATCTGCAGGCCTGACAGATTCAGCTCGTAGCGGTTCAGGAATCCATCCCGGTTCTCGTCAACACTCCATTCTCTGGCCAGGTCTGCACTTTCTGAACAGTAAAAACCGTTTCCGTAGTCATTGTTATCTTTACTTCCGCCCCGATAAGGGGATGCAATAATTTTCTCTGAACCGTGATAAACGGTTAATACTTTGCTTTCTGAACTCATCTTCTTCCCTGTACGATACACCCTGTTTCTGCATAAAGATTTTTTCTCTGTACCATTGTTATCATATCTATACTCCTAAAGGAGTACAGATATGATAACTTGATTTAAACAGTATGTCAACGCATGGATCATTGTGTCCCGACCGAATCCTCAACAATTCGAAATACTGGAATCTAATAACTATTATTCTATTATTCTGTATACAATTTTCAAAACAGATTCATTTTCCCGACGAATATGTTGAAAAAGATTCATCTCTTAAGTTATTTACATTCACTCAAAAAGGCGTATAATGACTTTTGTCGTCTGCTTTATTTAGAATAATTCACAATAAGAATGAATATGATTCACCATTAAATGGGGGCAGGCGAAAATAATTTCAAGTAAAGCGATAAACAGGGCATTTAGTCCTGCGCGTTTTAGCAGATCAGGAAAGGCAGGATTTTCAGTCATGAACAACACACTCGAAATCAGGTGGCATGGAAGAGGCGGACAGGGTGCCAAGACAGCGGCGCTGCTGCTGGCGGATGTGGCTTTCAAAACCGGCGCGCACGTACAGGGATTTCCCGAGTACGGCCCGGAGCGCATGGGCGCTCCGATCACAGCTTTCAACCGGATCAGCAGGAATCCTATCCGAGTGCATTCCAATATTTACGATCCTGATTTCGTAGTTGTTGTGGATGAGACACTTCTCCATTCGGTACATGTAACTGACGGCCTCAAGCGCGACGGCGCCATCATTGTCAACACGCCCAGGTCCGCGGAGGAAATCCGTCCCCTGCTCAAAGGCTACAAGGGCGCGGTCTACACGGTTGACGCGCGTTCGATTTCTGAGGAGACTCTGGGAAAGAACTTCCCCAATACCCCCATGCTGGCAGCAGCGGCTGCGGTGAGCGGAGTCATGAAAAAAGAAGACTTCCTGCACGAAATGCGCGCTTCCTTCCTGCATAAGTTTGCAAGGAAGCCGGAGGTCGTAGACGGGAATATGAAGGCACTGGAGATGGCCTATGATGTCATCGAGAGAACAGCCGGAATGACAAAGAGTGCATAAGGAACATTTGCTTTATAACTTTATTGAAATCTGATCAGGGACCTCCGTCACTGTGCGGAGGTCTCGTTTTTTTGGAAGGTCTGCGGAGGAGACAGGAGGAGACACAGAACCGTCCCCTGTCTCCTCAAGCGCTTGAATATATTTGAAAGAGGAAATAAATGCGTACAGATGTAACAAAGATTAATGAAAATACTCCCTGGCAGGGACTGACCGAGGGACTGCAGATGTTTGCTGGAGGTACGGCAAAATACTTTGCGACGGGGGAGTGGAGGACCAATACCCCTGTCCTTGTGCAGGACAAGTGCAAACAGTGCCTGCTGTGCGTTCCGGTGTGCCCGGATGTCAGCATTCCGGTGAAAGACGGAAAGAGACTGGATTTTGATTATGACCACTGCAAGGGCTGCGGAATCTGCGCGAGCGTATGTCCCTTCGGCGCCATCGAGATGAAGGAGGGAATTGAGCCATGAAAAGCATCAGAGAGAGAATGTCCGGAAACGAGGCAGTCGCCTATGCAATCCGGCAGGTGAATCCGGATGTCATGCCCGCTTTCCCGATCACGCCTTCCACCGAGATTCCCCAGATGGTCTCCACCTATATTGCCAACGGAGAGATAGATACAGAATTCATACCTGTTGAGAGCGAGCACTCTGCCATGTCCGCGGCGATCGGGTCCGAAGCGGCCGGCGCCAGGACCATGACGGCGACCTCTTCCGCGGGTCTGGCACTTATGTGGGAGGAGCTCCTGCTGGCGGCCTCCAACCGCCTGCCTCTGGTTCTGACCCTGGTAAACCGCACGCTTTCCGGTCCCATCAATATCAACTGTGACCACTCGGACGGCATGGGCGCCAGAGATACGGGATGGATCCAGATTTATGCCGAGAACAATCAGGAAGCCTACGACAATTACATTCAGGCTTTCCCCATTGCGGAAGACCCCCGCGTCCATCTGCCGGTCATGGTCTGCCAGGACGGCTTTATCACCAGCCACGCCGTGGAAAACATCGAGCTTCTGGAGGACGAGCCGGTCCGCCAATTTGTCGGCACCTATCAGCCCGAGGAATTTCTTCTCAATCCCGGAAAACCTGTGGCCGTCGGCCCATACTCTGTTTCCAACTATGCCATGGAAGCCAAAAAGGCCCAGGAAGATGCTATGGAGCACGCCGGCCAAGTTATCCTCGAGGTGGCGGAGAGATTCGAGAATATTTCCTGCCGCAAATACAGCTTTTTTGAAGAATATCGGACAGAAGATGCCGAATATATCATGCTGATCATGGGATCCACGGCAGGCACCGCCAAGGCAGCCGTCGACGAACTGCGCGAAGAAGGATGGAAAGTCGGAGTTCTCAAGCTACGTGTCTTCCGCCCCTTCCCCGAAAAACAGTTGGCAGAGGCTCTTCGAGGCTGCCGTGCCCTTGCCATCATGGACCGGTGCGAGAGCTACAACGGATGCTGCGGTTCCCTGGGAATGGAAGTACCTGCGGCACTCTACCGCAATAAAGTCATTCTCGACGCCGTCAACTACATCTACGGACTCGCCGGCCGTGACTTCACCGTCGACCACGTCAAAGACATCTTCGCGGAACTTCGCGAAGTCGCTGACGGCCGCATGGAAGCCCCGCAGCACAAATACATTAACCTGAGAAGCGAATGATAATAAAGAAAGCGACAATAGCCATGAGCAATGTAAATACAACAGAGACAATTGAGAAGGAGGATTTCAGCCTCAGGACTATGCTGCAGAGGCCGGAGCGCCTGACTCCCGGGCACAGAATGTGCGCCGGATGCGGAGCCACCATCGGCGTGCGCGCCGTGCTGCGTGCCCTGCACGAGGGTGACCGCGCGGTCATCGGCAACGCGACAGGATGCCTCGAAGTATCCTCTTACATGTATCCCTATACATCCTGGGAGGACAGTTATATCCACAATGCCTTTGAAAACGCGGGCGCGACCCTGAGCGGCGTGGAGACGGCCTACAAGGCACTCCGCAAGAGAGGAAGACTGCCGGAAAAAGAGAACTTCAAATTTATCACCTTCGGCGGAGACGGCGGTACCTATGATATCGGTTTCCAGTCTCTGTCGGGAGCCATGGAACGCGGACACGACATGGTCTATGTGTGTTATGATAATGGTGCCTACATGAATACCGGCATTCAGCGGTCGTCGGCGACGCCCATGTTTGCGGACACGACTACAACGCCTGCCGGCAAGTGCTCGGACGGCAAGATCCAGTACCGCAAAGATCTCACGGCCATCATCGCCGAGCACCATGTGCCCTATGCAGCCCAGACCACCTTCACGAAAGACTTTAAGGACTTGCACCGCAAGGCCGCCAAGGCCATTTACACGGAAGGGCCTGCCTTCCTCAATATGATGACGCCCTGCCCCCGTGGCTGGCGCTATGAGACCAGTGAAATCATGGAGATCTGCCGCCTGGCTGTGGAGACCTGCTACTGGCCGCTCTTCGAAGTCGATCACGGAAAATGGATCCTGAGCTACGAACCCAAGAACAAACTGCCCATCGAGGACTTCCTGCGCCCCCAGGGACGTTTCAAACACCTCTTCAAACCCGGCAATGAGCACCTGCTGGCCTTGTTCCAGGAGGAGGTCGACCGCCGCTGGGAGGACCTGCAGTATCTCTGCGCAAGATAGAGGGACGGTCCTTTTGTATCCGTCCCCGCTGTTTTGTGACAGAAGGGGGAGGATCCTGTTGCATCCATCCCGCTGTTTGAGACATGGGGGGAGGATCCTGTTGCATCTGCCCCGCTGTTTTGAGAATAACAGGGTGTTTTGAGAATAAACAAGGGGACGGAAACAAAAGGACCGTCCCCAAGGAGCCGTAAATGACTTTACTGACATACCAGATTTTCAAAACCGTATCCGAGGCAGGCAGCTTTCACAAGGCGGCGGACCTGCTGGGTTTGACGCCGTCTGCCATCAGCCATGCGGTTTCCGGCATGGAAAAAGAACTCGGCTTCTCTGTTTTTACCAGAGGAAAGGCGGGCGTCAGCCTGACAAGCTCCGGAAGCCGTCTGCTGCCCTATATCAATGCGGTTTTGAACAGTGATGAGAGTCTGCAGCAGGCGGTGTCCGAGATGAACGGCCTGCAGCAGGGCACCGTCAAGGTGGGCGCCTTTTCCAGTGTCTGCACCAACTGGATGCCCGACATCATTACTTCCTTCGGAAAAATGTATCCTGCCGTCGAGATCGAACTCTTCCAGGGGACCTATGATGATGTGGTTTACTGGATCAAAAACGGTGTCGTGGATTTTGGATTTCTTTCCACCTCCAGTGCAAAGGACCTGCCGATCGAGCCCTTTTACCGGGATCCCCTCCTTTGTATTGTGCCCGGAGACTATGAAAAAGAGGAAGCCGGCGAGAGCATGACGATTTCGGAGATGTCCCGCCGCCGCTTCGTGGTACAGCGAGAATCGACGGATGCCGATATCCAGAACTACCTCAAGCAGAACCATCTGGATATCTCCACCCGCTATCATGTTGTCGATGATCTTGCCACGGTTGTCATGGTACAGGCGGGCTTCGGCATCTGCATTATGCCGGAACTGGTCATGACCGATATTCCCTACAATGTGCGCATGTATCCTATGGAGCCTGAAGCTGCAAGGATCATCGGACTTGCCGTCCGCGGACCCGGCCAGATGGCCCCTGCCGTACGTACTCTTTACAAGCATATTCTGGACACTTACAGAAATATTTAAGTAATTTCCGGGTTGATCTTTATGTGATTCCGAACTGTTTCACGAGGGCAGGTTTTGTCCCGTTCTCCATGGTATAGTAGGCAAAGCGGAATGCATCCTCCATGGATACGGTGCCGGAATCCAGCAGCTGAAGCAGCATTTCGATATACCCGCTCATCACGCTGTCCAGAATGATGTACTCCCGGCTGTCTTCTGCATAAGACGGAAAGTTTCCGTCCTTTTTCAGGGCGTCCTTGAGCATCTGGCGGTATGCGCGGGAAAAGGTACTGCTGTGATAATCGATCACAAGCGGTTTGAGAAAGATCCGGTTTTCTTCGTACACTTCCCGAAGAGCATTCAGCAGACCGATAAAACGCTCCTCGCCCTCTCCCTGCGTGGCGAGTACCTCTTCCAGAAGGGTGAGCTGCCTTTCTTTGATGGCGGAGAAAATATCCTCGACAGCCTGAAAGTAAATATAAAAAGTGGAACGATGGATTCCGGCGCGCTGTACAATCTCCTGTACGGTAACGCGCCGGAATTTTTTTTCGAGATAAAGATCCCAGAAAGCACGCTCGATCTTTGCTCTGGTGCGGCTGCGCGCCGCAGTATATTCAGACATAACAGAGACCCTCCGATTAAGTTTGATTTGATGAACATCCTTCATTTCACTTTTGCCGTAGTGTTGTATGTACACGACTTTCGACGGGATGTGAGCTGATCCAACATTTGCATTATAGCATTTATAAATTGAGAACGACCGAAAATTCGACAGAATGACGGATTTTGTTCATTGATGAAGGCTCGAAATGAATGATAGAATGAATAAACAGCGAGGAAAAGCCGAGGGAGCGTCGTGCTCGCACGAACGCTCATGAGGCCTTGACGAGCGTCCAAACACGAGGAAGGAGCCATCTTGCAAGCATGCTGAAGGCATGCTTGCAAGATGAGCGGAATCCGAGTGTTTGGAGCGATGCGAGAGCGCGGAACGTGCGGAGCAGCGCGTAGTTTATTCATTCATGTCTGCGATCGCAAGACCATGGCCACAAGAGTAGAAAAACAGCGAGGAAAAGCCGAGCTCGAAGAGGAACTTGCGGATATTTGACAAATATAAAAGCATTTTGGAGACAGCAATGGCAGAGAGAAAGATACAAAACTATTTCCGCATGCTGCGGGAGATGAGAGATGTTGTGTTTTCAACAGTGGCGGAAGACGGCACGCCCCGCGCACGTATCATCGACGTAATGCTGGTCGAGGGAGAAAAACTCTATTTCCTGACGGCTGCAGGGAAGGATTTTTATGAGGAGCTGATGAGGACCGGATCTGTGGCAGTAACTGGCTTGAACAGCAATTGGGAGACAATCCGTGTGTGGGGGAAGGTCAGAAATGTCGGCCAGGATCTTCTTGGAAAGATTTTTGAGGAAAACCCTTCCATGAACAACGTATATCCAGGCGACAGCCGCTATATCCTCGAGGTGTTCTGCCTTGAAGAAGGTGAAGGAGAGTATTTCAGCCTGGGAACGGAGCCCATCACGCGCCATCCTTTTTCTTTTGGAAAAAACACATACCGGAAGAAAGGATTTGAGATTACCGAGGCCTGTATCGGATGCGGAATCTGTGCGTCCTCCTGTCCCCAGAAGGCGATTGACGAGGGAAGTCCCTACGTGATCAGACAGGAGAACTGTCTGCACTGCGGACTCTGTTTCAGGGACTGCCCTGCAGAAGCGATTATCAGGAGAAACGGGGAAACTGGGCAGGAGGCTGAAACTATCTGATTCCTGCAATAAACAATTATCCTTACAGGCAATTATCCGAAATCCGTAAAAACATGGAGGCAGCAGCTGCTGACAGGTGATTTATGTGGGCAAAAATGCTTGAATATATAGTGACGCACAGAGCTGCGCTTCTGGTCCAGATTGGCACACATTTGTGGATCAGCCTTGCGGCGCTTGCAGCCGCAGTGCTGATCGGGGTTCCCTGCGGATATCTGGCGGCCGACTCGCCGGGAATTGAAAAATGGATTTCCGCACCCTTTCATGTACTGCGGGTCATCCCGTCTCTTGCAATCCTTGTCCTGCTGATTCCGGTCGCAGGAACGGGTGCACTGCCGGCAGTGATTGCTCTGACAATTCTGGCGGCCCCGCCCGTCCTTCTCAATACGATTGTGGGATTCCGCGATGTGCCGCCCTTTATGACAGAGTCCGCGGCGGGTATGGGGATGACGGACAAAGAGATTCTTTGGAAGGTCCGCATCCCCCTGGCTATGCCCATGATCTTTGCCGGGATCCGGACCGCCCTTGTAGAAGTGATCGCCAGTGCGGCTCTTGCCGCCAGGATCGGAGCAGGCGGACTGGGAGAGGTCATTTTTACGGGACTCGGCCTGAACCGGATGGACCTGCTTTTGTTGGGCGGCGTCCTGGTCGCTGCGCTCTCGCTTCTGTGCGGGGGCCTGTTTGATGCCCTGACCAGAAGACTGATGCCTTATAGAAATCTTGCGCGTTAGAAATGAGTTATGCACAGACAAATCAACATTGGTATGCGTCGAGATTGTTCGTAAGCGTCGATTTGTTGATTTGGATGTATAACGGCGAATGCCACGACAGATTCAACTGCCTGCAACAGGAGGAATAACGAATGGGAAAGAAAACACTGCAGAATAGAGAGAACGGATATACCGCCAGTGGTTTTGTAACAGGCAGGAACATGACTGGGTTTTTCAGAAAGATATGCGCCCTGCTTCTATGTGCCTGTATCATGGCAGCGCTGTGTGCCTGCGGCGGGAGCAGTTCTGGCAGTGCCGGGAAAACTGAGGCAGGCACTGGAAATACCGGGAATTCCAATGATTCTTCTGCTTCCGCACAGGACGCCGGCACCATCATAATCGGATCCAAGGATTTTACGGAAAATGAGATTGTCGCGGAGATTTACGCCCTGGCTCTCGAGGATGCGGGATTTACCGTGGAGCGCCGGATGAATATCGCTTCCTCCGTGATCCACACGAGCCTTGTCAATAAAGAGGTTGAGCTGTACCCCGAGTACACCGGCACGGGACTTCTCTCCATCCTGCAGATGGATCTTCTCACTGATCCGGAGGAAGTATATGAGACCGTCAAAGCGGCCTACGAGGAACAGTTCGGGATCACCTGGCTGGACTATGCGCCTGCCAATGACGGACAGGGCATCTTTGTCAGCCGCAAGGCATCGGACGAGTTCGGGATTAAGACGATTTCCGATCTGCAGGCTCATGCGGGGGAGATCCGTTTTGCCTCTCAGGGTGAATTTGACGAGCGCGAGGACGGCATCCCGGGTCTGGAAAAGGTATACGGCCCCTTTAACTGGAAATCCAGCAAGGTCTATGACAACGGCCTGAAGTACCAGGTTGTGGAAAACGACGAGGCGGACGCAGCACCTGCATACACTACAGAGGGCAGACTTGTCGAGACGGATAAATTCGTTCTCCTGGAGGATGACAAGCAGGTATGGCCGCCCTACAATATCGCCCCTGTCGTGCGGGATGAGGTGCTGGAGGCTTATCCGCAGATTGCTGAAATCCTGAATCCCATCAGCGCGGCTCTTGATACGGAGACCGTCACCTCCCTCAACGCGAAGGTGGACATTGACCAGGAGGAATACGAGGACGTCGCACTGGATTTCTACGAGAGCATCAAATAATCTTGTGCTGCGGGATAGGAAATATCTATGAACCATTCTTCCGAAAATGAAAGCCTCTGTGCAGTTCCGGCGATTGAATACCGAAATGTATATAAGCGCTTTGACCGCACAGATGGAAAATCCCTCCGCGTCCGGCGTGTCCGGAAGGGGGAAGACAAAATAAAGAAACAGGGGGAGAATAGCTTTCCCGATACGGAGGCATCAACAGGTGCATTAAAAGAAGAGACTGGTTTTTATGCGGTTAACAACCTGAGTGCCGCAATCCGGGACGGAGAGCTGATCACGATCCTGGGATCTTCGGGATGCGGAAAAACAACCCTCCTCAAGATGACCAACCGCCTTTATGAGCCGGACGGGGGATCGATCCTTCTGTTCGGAGAGGATATACAGAAGCAGGATCCGGTGCAGCTGCGCCGGAAGATGGGCTATGTCATACAGCAGGCGGGCCTTTTCCCGCATATGACGGTGGAGGACAATATCAGCGTGATCCCGCGTCTGCTCAAATGGGAGCCTGCGCGGTGCCGTGACCGTGTCACGGAACTGTTGGAACTGGTCGGTCTGGAGCCGGAGCAGTACCGGAACCGATATCCTTCCCAGCTCTCCGGAGGCCAGCAGCAGAGAGTCGGCCTTGCCCGCGCTCTGGCGACAAAACCCAGAGTCATGCTGCTGGACGAACCTTTCGGTGCCGTCGACGCAATCACCCGCCTCAACCTGCAGAATGAGCTGCTCCGCATCCACCGTGAGACCGGAGGGACCTTCCTTTTTGTCACTCACGATATCCACGAGGCCTTCCGCCTGGGGAACCGTGTCATGATCATGAATGAAGGAAAGCTTCTTCAGATGGACACACCGGAAACCATTGTCCGGAAACCGGCAGATCCTTTCGTCGAGACCCTGATCCGCTCCGCCATGGAACAGGAACGCTTCTGGAACAGCAGCATTGCCTTTGACAGGGAGTCAGACAAATGATCAAATTTTTGACCAGGCATCCTGAAAAAATATATATTCCTCTGCTTGAGCACATAGAACTGGTCTTTCTGACACTGGTTATTTCGGTGGCGATTGCATCAGTCCTTACCCTCATATGCCTGCAGAATGAGAGATTGTCCCTGTGGCTGCAGCAGCTGCTGGGAGTCGTATATTCTATTCCTTCGCTTGCCCTCTTTGCTATCCTGATCCCTGTGACGGGCCTGGGCAGGACAACAGCCGTGATCGCGCTGACAGCATACAATCAATATCTGCTTCTGCGCAATTTTACGACAGGCCTTAATGAAGTGGATCCCGCCGTGACAGACGCGGCGAAGGGAATCGGGATGACCTGGCTGCAGGTTCTCACAAAGGTGCAGATTCCTCTGGCCAAGCGGGCTCTTTTTGCCGGAATCAGGCTGGCAGTCGTCTCCACGATCGGAATCGGCACAATTGCCGCCTCCATCAATGCCGGCGGACTGGGGACCCTTTTATTCGACGGCCTGCGCACCATGAATATGGCCAGGATCCTGTGGGGGAGCATCCTCTCCGCGGGGCTTGCCATTTTGACCAATGCGCTGTTCAAAGCAGCAGAAGAGAGGCTCTAATGAAAGCAATCGTGATCCATGAACCGGGAGGACCGGAGAAATTGTGTTATGAGGAAGTGCCCACTCCGTCAGTCCGGGAAGGGTGGTCCCTGGTCCGCGTCCGCGGCTTCGGGATCAACCATTCCGAAATTTTTACCAGAAAAGGTCTCTCGCCCAGTGTTTCCTTCCCCAGGATTCTCGGGATCGAATGTGTCGGCGAGATTGCGGAAACGACCGATCCCGCCCGTCTTCCGGTCGGGCACAAGGTCATTTCCATCATGGGTGAAATGGGCCGCGCCTTCGACGGCGGATATGCCGAGTACACTCTTCTGCCGAACGAACAGATTTGTCCGGTAGAGACGGATCTGGACTGGAAAACATTGGCGGCTCTGCCGGAAACGTATTACACCGCATATGGTTCACTGCTGAATCTGCGGATCGGAGAGAGTACGGCAGATGGTAAGACAGATTGTACGGTAGATGATAAGATAGATAGTAATACAGATGGCAGGACAGATATAACAACGACAGATTGCAAGACGCCGCGGATCCTTGTGCGCGGAGCCACCAGCGGGGTGGGCGTCGCCTTTCTGCGGCTTCTGAAAGGGCGGTGGCCCGAGTTCCATGTTGCGGGCACGACCAGGAGCATGAAAAAAGAAGGACAGCTGCGGGAGGCAGGTTTTGACCAAGTGATCCTGGATGCGGACGGAATCCTGCAGACAGATCAGAAGTTTGACCGTGTGCTGGAATTGATCGGTCCTGCCACACTGCGGGACACCTTTTCCCATGTCGCCGAGGGCGGCATTGTCTGCAGCACCGGACAGCTGGGAGGACAGTGGACCCTCAACGATTTTGACCCGATTTTTGAACTTCCTGCCAACGGCTACCTCACCAGTTTCTATTCAGGGAACGTGGATGCAGCGCGCCTCCAGTCCCTTCTTGACTATGTCCGGACATATGGGATCGACCCGGCTCCTGCGCGTGTTTTTTCCCTGCCGCAGGCAGCTGAGGCACATGCCTGGCTGGAGAGCGCCCATAGCTTTGGAAAAGTGATTGTGGTGATCTGATCTGTAAACGTGATTGCAGGGCACTTGAGGAGTCTCCGGCAATTCACGCTGAGCATTCATCGCAAAGAACAGACCGGATAGTGCAAAAATATTTTATGTTCAGGATACAATAGGGATAATTACGAGAAGATGCATGCATAATAGAAAGGGGGACCTATGATCCAGGAACTGACCAACAATGAAGTTTTTTCAAATGAATATCGGAATATTGCACCTAAAGCCGGCGATCTGGCAGCTGTTTTTGAAAAGAACGGAAGAAATCTGCTGATGCATATTGATGCAGAGGGAGCCATGTCCCTCCCGGAGGCAGTACTTTTTGCCGACTACTGGTTTGATCCCGAGGATACTGAGGCAGACAAAAAAGCAGCAGAAAAGGGCGGTCGGTTAGTCTATCTCTTTTCTGTCGGAAAAACCTGCTATTACAGCTTTGTTTATACGGATGGACCCGCACCGGATTTTTCCTTTACAGGGATGGAATTCCTGCCGTTTTCTTTTGAAAGCAAACCGCTTCCGAAAAATATCTATTTCGGTGCTGAGACTGCTTTTCAGCTTTCTTCCTGGTACAACGGAAACCGTCATTGCGGCCGCTGCGGAGGTCACATGAGCGTTCACCCGAAGATGAGATGCGTCCGATGTACCTCCTGCGGAAATATGGATTTCCCGCGCGTCATGCCGGCAGTGACCATCGCAGTGGAGAATGGGGACAGCCTTCTGATGATCCGTTACAAACCGCGTGAGGAAGATGGGTATGCCGGTACTTCTCTAATCGCGGGCTTTATCGAGGTTGGTGAGACCATTGAAGATGCCGTGCGGCGCGAGGTCATGGAGGAAGCCGGTCTGAAGGTCTCCAATATCCGTTATTACAAGTCCCAGCCCTGGGGCTTTGCCTCCAATCTGATGATCGGCGTCATCTGCGACCTCGATGGAAGCGAGGAGATTGCCGTGCACGATACCAACGAAGTGGCAGAAGCAGTCTGGATTCCCCGGGATGAGATCCAGGTGTATGACAACGGAGTTTCCCTCACCTTTGAGATGATCGCCAGGTTTAAAAATGGTGAACTATGAAAATCATGGTCAGCGCCTGCCTGGCAGGCGAAAACTGTAAATACAATGGCGGGAACAACCGCAATGAGAAGATCCTGCAGCTGATGGCAGATAACGAGGTGTTTACTGTCTGCCCGGAAGAGCTGGGAGGGCTTCCTACGCCGCGTATTCCTTCTGAAATCAAGGATGGCCTGGTCATTGCAAAAGATGGGCGGATTGTAGACGCGGAATTCCGCGCAGGCGCGGCGAAATGCCTGGAGACAGCCGGACGAGAGCAGCCGGACCTGGTCGTGCTGCAGTCCCGCAGTCCCAGCTGCGGGGTAAAGCAGCGGTACGACGGCACATTTAGCGGAAGGCTGGTAGATCAGGCCGGTGTTGCCGCACAGCTTCTGATGGAAAACGGTTTCCGGTGCCTTGATGTGGAGGATTTGGCCGCAGTTCAAGGAGATTTTTTGATTCGAAAACTGTGCAGCGGAGAAGCCTGTTTACTGAAGGATTTCCTGTACCAGGCGATCTTCATTCCGGAAGGAGTGCAAGCTCCGGCCAGGGATATCGTGGAACGCCCAGAACTGCGGATCTATTATGATGTTTTTGGCAGCCGTCCCGGGGATCACTGTCTTGTGGCTGAAACAGCGGGGCATGTAGTGGGGGCTGTTTGGACAAGGATTATGAATGATTACGGTCATGTAGATGACCAAACGCCGTCCTTTGCCATATCCTTGCTTCCAGAATACAGGAAGCAGGGAATCGGGACCAGACTGATGAGAGAAATGCTCGCTCTGCTGAAAGAATATGGTTACAAACAGGCCTCTCTTGCCGTGCAGAAGGCGAATTATGCGGTCCGCATGTACAAAGAGGTCGGCTTTGACATTGTAGATGAAAATGAAGAAGAATTTATTATGGTGTGCAAGTTATGAGAAAGCTGGACCGGCGAGATTGAGTAGGTATATGTTCCATCGATGCCCGCATTAATGATATACTTGTTTTTAGAGAGATGAACTTATACCTGGAGATAGATGACCATGGTTTTGGAAGCGAGGTGATTCTATGAGCAAGGATAATATTCAAATACTGCGGGCGATCCGGGGCGATATTACGAGAATTACAGATGTCGAGGCAATCGTAAATGCCGCAAACACTTCCCTTTTGGGAGGCGGAGGTGTGGATGGTGCCATCCACAGGGCAGCGGGGCCTAAGCTTCTCGAGGAGTGCAGGAAATTTCACGGATGTGAGACCGGTGAAGCCAGGCTGACCGGCGCCTACAATCTCCCCTGTAAATATGTTATCCACACACCCGGGCCAATTTGGAGAGGCGGAAACAGGAGAGAACCGGAGCTTTTGGCAAACTGCTACAGGAACTCTCTGCAGACAGCGGTGGACCATAAGATCCGGAGCATAGCTTTTCCTTCCATTTCGACCGGTATTTACAGCTATCCGGTCGATCAGGCTGCGCAAATTGCTGTGTCTACGGCAAGACGCTTTATCGAAGACCATCCCGGCCAGTTGGACCTTGTGGAATGGGTACTTTTTGACCAGAGAACATACGATGCTTACGAGAATGCATTGAGGCAGTAAGAGAGAGCCATCTCTCGATATGCTAAAAACTATGCATAACTAAATGAATGCACATGGCTGAATGCTTAACACAAAAAGAGGTGCCGGACCATTTTCAGGACCGGCACCTTTTTTCATTGCCTGATATTTGTGATTTTCACCATTTTGATTTATGCAGCAGAATCTTCTTTATGCTGCCTGTTCTTTTCCGTACTGGGTACGGTAGAGTTCGCTGTAAATGCTGTCGTTTCCGAGAAGCTCGGTGTGGGTGCCTTGCTCGACAATGCGTCCGTTCTTCACAACAAGGATCTTATCGGCGGCCAGGATGGTGGAAAGCCGGTGGGCGATCAGGATGCTGGTCCTGGTGCGGATCAGCGGATCGATGGCTCTCTGGATCGAGGCCTCCGAGATGGAATCCAGGGCGGAGGTTGCCTCATCAAAGATGAGGAGAGCCGGATCTTTGAGAAGGACACGGGCGATGGAAATGCGCTGGCGCTCGCCCCCCGAGAGCTTGAGCCCGCGGTTGCCGACAAGGGTATCAAACCCCTGCGGGAGAGCGCGGATCATCTCATAGATGTTGGCTTTTTTGCAGACTTCGATGAGTTCCTCTTCAGACGCATCGGGCTTTGCGTAGAGCAGGTTATCCCGAAGCGAGCCGTTGAAGAGGTAGGTGTCCTGTGTCACGATGCCGATATTGGCGCGCAGCCAGGACAGATCCAGCTTCCGCACATCGATGCCGTCCATGCAGACGCTTCCTCCAAGGACGTCGTACAGGCGGGGGATCAGGCTGACAATGGTGCTCTTGCCGGCGCCGGAAGGGCCGACGATTGCGATGCTTTTTCCGGGTTCCAGCGAGAAGCTGACATCGTGGAGAATGAGGCTGTCATCTTTTTTCTCATAGGCAAAATCCACATGGGAAAAGGTGACAGCACCGGTGGCTTTTTCGGGGATAATGGCATCAGGAGGAGATTCAATCTCGACGGGCATGTCGAGATAATTGAAAATTCTGGTGAAAAGAGCCATGGCCCGAATCCAGTCGACCTGAATGTTCAGGAGCTGGTTGACGGGGCCGTACATTCTGGAGAGCAGGGTGACAAGTACGGTGATATCACCGACCGTGAGACCGCTCCCTCCGCGGATCATGAGGATTCCGCCGGCGAGATAGAGCAGCATCGGCCCTACGCTGGCGAAGGTGCTGATGGCGACCCTGAACCAACGGCCGGCCATCCGCTCGCGGATGTGGTAGGAGATCATCTCTTTGTTTTCGCTCACATAGCGGTCATATTCATAGTCCTCCCGCCCGAAGAGCTTTACCAGAAGCTGACCGCTGACGGACATTGTCTCTCCCAGGATCCCGTTGATCCGGTCATTGCAGGCCTGTGCCTCACGGGTGAGGGTCCAACGGGTTTTGCCGGCCTTGCGGGTGGGGATGACGAACAGGGGAACGACAAGCATGCCCAGGACAGCCATGAGAACATTTTTATGCATCATCGCGACGATGGCCGCGGTCAGTGTGATCGCATTGGAGAGGATGCTGGTGAAGGTGTTGGAAATAACCGATTCGACGCCGTCGATATCGCTTGTCATGCGGGTGATGATATCCCCCTGGCTGCCGGAGGTAAAAAACTGCTGGGGCATCTTTTCCAGATGGCGGAACATGCGGTTGCGCATGTCAAAAGTTACATGCTGGGAGATCCAGGCGTTCAGCCAGCTCTCCAGCACACCGATCAGGTTTGCGCTGAATGTCACTCCCAGAGAGAGGATGATCAGCTGTACCAGAACCGGCAGATTCTGCCCGATCAGGCCCTGGTCGATGATCCGGCCTGTCAGGATCGCGGGGTACAGGTTCAGAATCGAAGAGGCGGTCACACACAGAAGTGCCAGAAAGAGCTGTTTCCAGTAGGGGACAAGGTGTGTCCCGATCCGGGCCAGCAGCTCTTTTGTGACCTTGGGACGGGAAGCATTTTCTTCCTCTGTCAGAAAACGACCGCCGGGTCCATGCATCATTCTAACAGGCATATCTTCACCTCCCTTCTTTCAAAAAGTGGAGTGCTGAGGAAACCGGGGAAAAAACGCATTTCAAAGTTCGAAATTTTATGTTCTTTGAAATTGGCGGTTTTCTCCGATGGGATCACTGAAGCCGATTTTCTGCTCGGCGCTGAAGTTTATTCAAGAGCCGGAAGAGTTCCTTTCGTTCCTCTTCTGTAAGCGGGCTGAACAGCTGATTCAGCTTTTCTTTTCGCTCGTCCTGCAGCTCGCAGGCGCGCGCTCTTCCTTTTTCCGTCAGGGTGATCAGAGTCGCCCTTTTGTCTGACGGGTCTATATTTCTCTTTACATATCCATCGCTCTCAAGGTGACCGATAAACTCGGACATGGTCGAAGGATTGATGCGCATCAATTCCGAGAGCTGTTTCTGGCGAAGACCTGCGCCGACAGCTTCCGCTTTTTCCACGGCTGCCCTTTCGTCAGCCGGTTCGGCTGTCTGTGCTGCATCATCCTGCCGGGTTTCGTGTTCCAGAAGGAGTGTCAGGATCCGTTCCCTGGCAAAAACGGGAGAACGATGACTGTGGGGACGGCGGGGCGGTCTGCCGGGCGGACAGTCCGGTCCGCAGGGGAAACCCGGTCCTTCCGGACGTGAAACTTCTCCGTGCAGATATCTCCTTGCGCCTCTGGTAAAGTGAATCAACTCCATAAAAAGCATTTCTGCACTTGTTTTTTTCAATTTCCTTTTCCTCGCTGCTTCTATATAATGGGTCATCCAATTTGTTTGGTACCGAAATAATAATACCTCGTACTTGCCTTGCCGTCAATTTGTTTCGGTACCAAAATAATGAACATTTTATGTCCTGTCGGGAGTGTCAGAAGAACCGTCCCTTAACACTCCATCATCTCAGGTCCTCCCGCAAGAAGAGAAAGTTGTTTTTCAGGACCTTGACGGGCGTCAGTTTTTTCCGCCGTACGAGATCCTGTATGTTCTGTCTGCTGCAGTGCAAGAGCTCTGCGGCGGCTGCGGTATCGATCACATTCTGCTGTACGAAAGAGCGAAAGTCGGAAGCATTTACCGGGAGCAGGGATCCTGCTTTTCGAAGGTCTTCGGCGGAGATATAATAATCCTCCTCCAGAGCAAGGCCGCATCCTCCTGCCTGCAGGAAAAAAAACGGCAGCAGGTCATTAAGATCACTCTGTGTGTCCCAGGCAGGACCAGGAGGATCAGAAGGGTTCGCTGCAGAGGATAAAGCCTGTTGATAATGCATCAGACGCCTCTTCTGTGTCTGCGATAGAGGAAGCTCTCCCTGTGTTATGCTTCGAACCATACCATCCCGGAAAAAGAGGAGAGAATGGTGGCCGGCGTGCAGGCAACCGGTCAGGCGAAGGGACAGCCGTGCCCGAAGCTCCTTGGGAAGCCTTTTTTCCGGCAGCGGAACAATAAAACAGTCATCCTGCGCACAGCGGCCGTCGGAGAGAATCAGGAGAAGGCAGGGATCGTATTCCTGCAGCCCGTTGTCCCGAAGGATTGCCCCGAGGTTCTGTCTCTCCCGCGGAATGATCCGCTGCTCCACCCACACCCGGCTCCAGTAGGGATCTACAGATCGTTTTCCCTTTTTTACAAAAGAGGAGAGTATGAGCGGGGCCTCCCACTCATCGACGTCCTGACAGATTTCGATAGTGAAAGAGCCGCTGTCCGGTTCGTAGAGAAGCCATGCCAGGTCCCGGTCTTTTTGGATAGATGCATCACGAATTGCAAAAGTTTTCATAGTATTCCCACCTCTTCCGGATCATCTGCCAGATGACTTCGCGCCGCTTTTCGGAAATGGCCTCTTCCAGATCCGAGAAAAGCAGAACACAAGCAGATTCCCGGAGTCCTGTTCTTTGTGACAGAGGACATTCCCCGCCTTTCCTGCAGATGACAGTTTCATCCGGTCTGATATTTCTATATTCTTTTGGGATCAGATTCAGGTTTTCTATGGCTGAGTGAGATCCGACAAAGCACTGTACCGGACGATCTGCCATGGGATCCACAGTGTAAAGACTCTGTTCATCATGCAGGGAAAAGCACAGGCTCAGACCGTGGTCAAACAAGGGGGCAAGCCGGATCGTCTTCGCCTGCCGGTTCCGCAGAACCTCCAGATTTGCCCCGTGACGGTCGCGGTTGAGGATCAGAAAATCCACCAACAGCATTTCGCTGATATATCTTTCCCATCCCATCCGAAAGCAGAATTCCAGAGGGGATTCCCCCTCTCTTTTTTCCATCTGATAGTATGTGTCCAGTGCAATCTTGCTTTCCCCGTCCTGCCGGTAATCTTTTGACCGGCACAGCCATGTCACATATTCCTTTCCGTCGATGACAACCAGCGCGTGAATCAGCTGATAAGGAAGGTGAGGAATCTGCAGGATCGTCAGCAGGCGGTCTGCTATAATCTCATTTACGCACTCATGACCAACGATACCTCTGTACGGATCATAATCAGACAGCTTATAGTACCATCGTTCTCCGCGGATCCGGGCAGATGCTTTCAAAAAAGAGCCTGCTGTACCTGAAGAGTGCCGGATTTTCGTCCATTGCAGATATCTTAGATCCTGAAGCTGCAGGATTACCTTCCCGTCATTTATCTTTTTGCCCATTGTATTCAGCCTCCTGTGTTTATTATATATAAAAACTTGTCAAACGACAATATTAATGCGTTTCGACAACCTGCATATCGTATGCGGGAAAAGTCTTTTCCATTCAGGGACTTCTTTTTTACATGCCTGTAAAAATCTTTCCGGAGCCGGGGAATGTTTTTTCAAAGTAGTAAAGCAGGGTGTCTTCAGGTGTCTTCGCCTCAGGAGTCTTCGTGATGGCAAAATGTAAATAAAATATATGATTATGACAAATATAATTGACATATTGCCAATTAAGTGCTACTATCCATTATAGAAGCTGAATTATAGAAGACCTTATAGAAAAGCTGAGTGTTGAGCGATAGTTGAGTTATTAAATTATGAGTCATTAAATTAGTCGAATATTTACAAAAAAGAATTTCAACCGAGGAGGACGCGCTATGTATAATACTGGACGTATGTTTGGGGTGATTTCAGGTGTTTTGATCGGACTTGTGATTGCGGTGATTGTTCTTCGTTTTGTTAACAAGAATAAAAAGATGTCCGCTGAATATGACGAGATGCAGAAGCTGGTCCGCGGCAGAGGGTATATGTATGCATTTTACACGGTACTGATTTTTGAAGCTGTGATGTGTGTCTTATCTATGGGGGTTGAGCTTCCGGCGGAACAGAGTGTGATACACTTTGCCGCGATTATTGTCGGGGTTACATTGCACGCGTGCTACTGCATCTGGCATAATGCCTATGTCGGGCTCAATATGAATCTGAAGAGATATGTCATTCTCATGGCTGTCGTATCCGTGTTCAACCTGTGGGTCGGATTCACAGCCTGGAGAGAGGGGGAACTGTTTTCAGGAGGAATGCTTCGGACGCAGACCATCAATCTGCTCTGCGGACTGATGTTTGCCGTGATTGGCGTGGTTGGACTTGTTAAAATGATTGCCGGCCGGGAGGAAGACGCATGAAAAATCTGAAATTGAAGGCCGCCAGGGCGGAGAAGGATTTATCACAGGCGGATCTTGCAGAGAAAGTCGGGGTATCCAGGCAGACAATCAGTGCGATCGAGAAAGGGGATTATAATCCTACCATTAATCTGTGCATCAGAATCTGCAAGGTCCTCGAAAGGACTCTTGATGAATTGTTTTGGACAGAATAGCTTTGAAGTGCTAATGCGATCAGCTCCGTCCTGCCTGCTCTGACTTTATGCTGTGCGGAGGGCATGGTAAAGAATGCTGTCCAGGAAAGATGCAGATGTGTTATAGTTGAGTTGCGCTTTACGGTGATTCGTGCTGCGGACGGTCCGAATCACCGATGATTCTGCAGAAAATTGCCATCATTGATTTTTCTGCAGAGAGTCGTTTTGGCGAGCGGAATGGTCAGAAAGAATAGTAGTCTATTTCAGGAGGAAAAAATATGAAGGTTTTAATGCTAAATGGAAGCAGGAATGCCAAGGGATGCACATTTACGGCACTTTCCGAGATTGCAAAAGAACTGACAGCAGCAGGAATTGATTCGGAGATCGTTCACATCGGCAAAGATGCGGTCAACGGGAATATTGACGCAGCTGTGAAGGATGTTGCAGCCAAGCTGAAAGAGTCGGACGGCCTGGTCATCGGTTCTCCGGTTTATTATGCATCTGCTTCCGGTGAAGTCGTTGCCTTCCTCGACAGACTTTTCTGGACAGCAGGAGATGACCTTCGCCACAAACCCGGCGCAGCGATCGCTTCCGCAAGGCGTGCGGGCACTACGGCGACCCTGGATGTCCTCAATAAATACATACAGTACTGTGAGATGCCTCTCGTGACCTCCAACTACTGGCCCATGGTTCATGGCTTTTCCCCCAAGGATGTCATGGAGGACAAGGAAGGCCTGCAGATCATGCACACGCTGGGCAGAAACATGGCCTGGCTTCTCAAGTGCATCGAGGCCGGCAAAAAGGCGGGCGTGCAGGAGCCTGCTGCTGAGCAGAAGGTGTTTACAAACTTTATTCGATAACTTAAGTATCCGTCTCTCCGTGCAGGACAAAGTGATTCTTCCTGCAGGACAGGATGCCTTCCCGCTGCATGCGGCTTAGTTCCTTGGACATATTGGTGCGTTCCAGGTTCAGGTAATCCGCCAGCTGCTGCCTGTTAAAAGGAATATCAAATTCCGATGCTTTTTTCTGCAGGGAAACTGAATTGAGATAAGAGAGAATACGACCTCTGGCGCTTTTGGGAGCCGTGTGAAAGCTGCGGCCCGAGAGCGCCAGATTTTTGTGGGCGGAGATCATCATCAGGTTCCTCGTCAGCTTAAACAGCATGGTCTTTTCAGACGGGTTCTCCCATTGCGGCAGTCCGGCAACCGGTTTTTCAAACTGTGACGATGAGGCTTCCCGGGAGGAGGTCCGGGGCTTGGAAATTCTGAAGGAATCCCCGGAAGTTGCGAACAGACTGCCAATTTTCAGAAACAGGACTTGACTGTCTTCGCCGGCACGGACGTCGACCAGCATCACCTCGTCCGGCAGCATTGCATAGGTCTCCCGCCTTGGTCAGTGGCCCTGCCAGATCAGGCTGCTGCCGACGCAGGCACCCTTCTATGACGGCGCAAAGCTTCTGATTGCGGCAGACTGCACGGCTTATGCCTACGCAAATATGCATGAAGATTTCATGAAGGGAAAGATCACTCTGATTGGCTGTCCCAAGCTGGACCCGGTGGACTATTCCGAAAAACTGACTGCTATCATCCGGGACAACGACGTGAAGAGTGTCACCATCGTCCGCATGGAGGTTCCCTGCTGCGGAGGTCTGCAGAGAGCGGCTGAAACTGCCCTCCGTGCCAGCGGTAAATTCATTCCCTGGCAGGTGGTCACCATCTCCAGGGACGGCAGGATTCTGGACTGAACCGGATTGTCAAGATTGTCAAGGGGACGGTTCTTCTACCACTTAGGAGACACAGAACCGTCCCTTGTCTCCACTTGACATCTTTTACTTCTTTTTCTGTGCATTCTGTGCGGACAGGAGATGGTCCAGATAGACAGACTTGAACTGTTTGCTGGCCAGGGCCTGTTTGAGGGGCGGGAGCCTCAGGATCGTGCCGAAGACGGCCGCCATGGCCCGGTGGTTTGCGAAGGCCTGGTTGTCAAAGACCAGGTTCTGCAGAGTGCCCTTCTCGATGGCCTGCAGGACAAAGCGGTGGGTGCTGTTGACAGGGGTGATCACTTCGATCGGCCTTCTCTGCAGGGTGATGGCCTTTTTGGGACAGTTCCTGGCGCAGACGCCGCAGCCCAGACAGATAGACTCGTCGATGACGGGTCTTCTTTTTTTGGCCGGATTGCCTGAAGCGGCAGCAATGTCAGCCGACACAGACTCTTCGGTGTCAAGGGGCCGGTTCTTCTGACAACTATCACTATCATGCAAGGTGTCAAAGGAGCTGTCCCCTTTGGCAGCCTTTTCCTGCATGGAGATGGCCAGGATGGGGCACACTTTCTCACACTTTCCGCAGGAGACGCAGTCGCTGAAGTTGATTTTCGGGATGTAGTTTGTCGTTGCGATGGGTTGCATGGGGCTGAATCTTCGGACAGCCTCCAGTGCTTCGCAGCAGCAGCCGCAGCAGTTGCACATGAAGGCGGGGTGCTCGCGGACATTTTCCCCCATCTGGACCAGGTTGTAGCTGTAGGACATCTCCAGGATTTCCTTTGCTTCCGCCTTGTCGATCGGCCGCGTATAGCCGCCGTGCTCGGCCAGGGAGCGCGCGACATTGCCGAAGGTCAGGCAGGTCTCCATGGGGGCATTCAGTTTGCAGGGGATGCCCAGATGGTAATTCTTGTGACGGCAGAAACAGGTGCCGACACCGATAAACTCCGCTTCTTCAATGATGTGGGTCGCCCGCTCGTAGTCCAGGATGTGGTTGGTCTTCTCTGTCATGAGAACGGGCTCATTGACGAAGACCCTCCCCAGTTTGGTATCCATTCCCAGGAAGAGATCCTTGATGAAATCCTCTTCCACATTGATGTATTGATAAAAGAGCTCGCTCAGGTATTTCTGATCGATATCGCCCCGGGTCCGCATCAGGGAGAATTCAAAAAAGCCGATCATAGGCGGGGGCAGGACAAACTTGCGCACACCGTGGTCATAGGAGTCGACCAGGAGTCCCTTTTCACAGAGCCGGTCCAGGAGCTTCTCCGCTTTGGCTTCCGATGTACCCCAGAGCTGAGCGGCTTTTTTCAGAGAAAAGGGACGGATGGGAAGTTTGGCAACCCACTTTGCCTCTTTCTCTGTAAAAAGTACCTGCAGGATTTTTGTCAGTGTCTCGGAAGCCGGCGCGCCCTGTGTAAACCAGTTGATCCTGTCTTCCAGATTTCTATATGCATCTCTCGATGTCAGATGTCCCATAGTTCAATCTCCATTGCTCTTGCAATAATAATTATTCTGCGCAGGATTATAATACCATATCCTGATCTTCTTCAGGGAATGCCTTTTCGCCAGGTATAGGGTGAGGTATAGTCCCAATTTTACCATTCTGGTTCCCGAAATTTTTAAAATTCTCGGCTTTTCCGCTGTGAAATGACAAAAAAGACCTAAATCAGGCCTTTTTTATTTGTCTCAATCTTTATCAAATCTGTCCCGAATGATATTTTCCGGACAGGCCTCCGTTGGTACTATATACACAGATCAAGGGAAACAACCTGATCAGACAAAACCAGACAAAAACAAGAATTACCATTCAAAATCATCCGAAAGAAAATAAAAAAATTAAGTAAGAGAAAGGAAAAAACGGATGGTGAGCCGTTTAAGCGGCAGGAGGTTTTTATATTATGAAGATCAGAACAGCAAACGAACTCAAAGAACTCAATGCAGCACTTGACAAATGCAAAAATTCTGTATGGCTGATGGGCCCCAATGATGAGTCCTACAACATGAAGAATGAAGAAGAGTATATCGCAGGAATCATCAGGCTGGCAGAAGATCATGACGAGCAGCTTGGTATCTTCACCACTTCCTACGAAGACGAGATGACCATGATGAACTTCCTGGAGAAGATGGCAGCATAATATAATTCTTCTTTATTGATTTGCCTCCCCAAAGAGGAGTACCCCCCTATCTTTTTTATACATAGAGTAAGAGGCCGCTGTACTGGACATAAGCGTCAGTGCGGCGGTTTTCTTTTTGCTCGTGCAGGCAACTTGTTCGATATAAGGTTGTTCGTTACAATAAGATATATAAATATTATGATGTTGAGGTCAAAAGGAGGTTAAGTGAACACCGTCTCGTCAAGCTGCACAAACGCCTTGGGCACGCTCTCGCTCTACCCTCGCTGGCAGCGGTACTAAGGCCGCTAAAAAACAGCGGCCAAGAACCGGCCGCTCGCCAAGGCCCTTCGGCTGTTTGTGCAGCTTGACGAGACTCAGAGCCATCAGATACCTTTTGACCTTTACATCATATT
>JBGUPU010000032.1:0-6333 GCA_045130475.1 Lachnospiraceae bacterium | reverse complement strand
TGCGGAAGCTGAGACAGAGACCGTTGAGGTCGGTGTTGTATCCGTCATGTACTCCCGCTTCATCAC
Source organism: Lachnospiraceae bacterium (assembly GCA_045130475.1). Classification (GTDB taxonomy): domain Bacteria; phylum Bacillota; class Clostridia; order Lachnospirales; family Lachnospiraceae; genus CAG-791. The sequence goes on along the minus strand of JBGUPU010000032.1, from coordinate 6,267 downwards.
CAGCTGGATCCGTATCCTGCTTGCAGTCGTCTTCTCCATCGGTATGTACGCTGCATAAAGAACCCTGGAAAAGCAAGCTTCAAAATTGTCCGTCAGCAGACGGTCATGAAAATCCATAAAGTATAAAAAAGAAAACCTCCCGGAATTGATGCAGGAATCAGATTCACTGCCTCAATACGGGAGGTTTTTGGATGCGGTCATTGGATCCGGTCAATAATCGGGTCCATCTCCGGGTCCGGCATATTCTTCCGCAGAACTTCCTGCAAAAGAGCATTCTTCTGAAAATATTCAAGCGGGATGCCGCTCTCTCCGATGATACGGGCCTTTGCGGCAGCCACGCCTTTCCGGAAGTCTGCGTGATAGTCGGAGCCGCCGGAAATAATGGCGACCCGGTCAGTGTATCTCTCTCTCACTTCAGACTCAATCTGTTCCGGCGACATGCTGCCGCCGTAGCTTGTCTTGGAATATGGATAACAGGCTTCGATGCCGTCCAAGCCGGCTTCAATCAGACGGTCAATATAGGCTGCCCGGTCCATTGTGCCGCAGGAAAGCCGGACCGGTTCATTGATCAGATAGGGATGCGCCATGATCACGATACCGCCGCAGCGATGTACTTCATGGATCACCCGCACAGGATCCGGTTTTTCACGCAGGATCTGATAAGAAGGCGTGTTCTTGACCATAAGCTTGGCACTGCTCCAGTCCTTCTGATAGCCCTTGCGCGCGATCAGCTCGAAAATCATCTTCTTCTGTACCTGTTCTTCCGATACAGGATTTCCTCCGTTTTCCAGGACCTCTTCCCATGTCATATGCATGCCGTCCGCGTCCAGACGACGGACCAGTTCCCGATAGCTCCCGATCTTGGATTCCACTACAGCCTGTTCAAGAGCGTCGAAAAAAGGGTCCTCCCAGTCACAGCCCAGGCACACCAGATGACAGTCCTCCGCCCTTGTCTCACAGGAGATCTCGATCCCCCGCAGCAGATGCAGGCCCTTTGACCAGGCGTAGTCCACAGCATCCACCGGAATCTGCTCTCCTGAGCCGGCCTCTTCCACGAAAATATCTTTGGGCGGCCGGATATCATGGTCTGTGATGGCGAGGATCTTCATCCCCAGGGCTGCCGCATGGTCGATCAGCTGCTGCGGTGTATCCGCCCCGTCCGAGCGTGTGGAGTGCGTATGCATGTCCACCGGATAATCCGGTCGGTATCCCGGAAAATCCTCAGCACCTGCCGAAGCGGGTATTCTCTTCAATTCCTCTCTTTTCATTGTCATCAGACCCTGTCCTTTGTAAAAATAACCATATGATCCTTCGCAGTCCGCTCAATGGCATGGCTCAGAACCCGGTCAAATCCTATGGGATCGGGTTTCTCAGGCGCGTCTTTGAAATAATCCCTGCAGGTGTCGAGATAGGCGTGCTTGATCGCCGTGGAGACATTTACCTTGGCGCCGCCGCTGCAGATCAGCCTTCGGAAAGTTTCCTCGGACAGTCCTGTGCCGCCATGGATGACAACCGGTGCTGAAATCGCTTCTTTCAACTGTGCGACAAGGTCAAAATTGATCTTGGGCGTGCCTTTATAGACACCGTGGGCAGTCCCGATCGCAGGCGCAAACGCATCGATCCCGGACTCTCTCACAAATCGGATGGAATCCTCAAGGCCGGCCAAGGAGGCCTCATCCGCGGAAACCTTCAGAGCATCCTCGACCCCAACGATCCTTCCCAATTCTCCCTCGACCTGTACGCCCCTTCTGTGCGCATATTCCACGACTTCCCTGCATCCTGCGATGTTCTCTTCCATTGAGAGGCGGGAACCATCATACATAACCGCATCCCATCCTGCGTCGACGCATGCCCTGGCCAGCTCCACGTCCTGACAGTGGTCAAGATGGACGAGCACATTGACTGAGGCTTCCTCTGCCAGCTGGCGCAGCATCTTACCCAGCGGCTCAGTTCCGAACTCTTTCACAGTCACCACGGAGGTCTGCAGAATGACCGGCAGGCCCAGTTCTTCCGCGGCGTGCACCACTGCCCTTGCCGAGAGGTGATTGAAAATATTGAAAGCTCCCACTGCATAGCTGTGGCTTTTTGCCTCCTGCAGTTCTTCAAGAAATGTTCTTCTGTTTTCGGCCATCTGTTACTCCTTCCTGAGAATCTGCCGTCCATTCTTCCTTTGTCATTTTAGGACAGATCTCCGGGATTCTCAAGTGATTGCAAAAGGAGCCCGAAGCCATCTCCCGGAAAAGCAAGCCAGTGGACCCGATCCTCTTTATGTCTGGAAAATCGAATCAGCCGGTCACATTTTTTGAGGAATCCGTGTGACAGTTCTGTGCCTTTTCATCTGCTATACTGTGCGCATAAATTAAAAAACAAACTCATAAATCAAATAACAATAACAACAGATCCTGCCTGACAGACCAGAAACGTCCGGGCAGACAATAACTAAAGAAATGTAAATGAACTGGAGGATAGAAAATGGAAATGACAATCAGCAGAAAGGTTCTCAATATTGCGGGAATTCTGGATTATATCGCAGGAGGACTTACATTGCTTTTAGGTATCGCAATCACTGGAGCCGGTGTTCTTGCAATGAATGATCCGGAGCTCGCGCAGGACATGCCTGCAGATTTGGGAGTGCACACAGCACTTATCATCGGCATCGTACTCGCGGCAGGAGCCTTGCTTACAATGGTCTATGCCCACCTTGAGAGGGTGGCAGCCAAAAATCCTGCAAAGATCATGCCTGTGTGGGTACTCTCCATCCTTTCCGTAGTATTTAGTGTCGGCAATCTCATCAATAACCTTACAATGCATGTTGCACCCGCCGACATGGGATCCTGCTTTGTCGGCCTCGCCTTCAGCATTCTGATGCTGATCATTGCAGACAACATCAAGAAGGAAGCAGGCAGATAAAAGAAACAGCCATCCCAATAATTCCTGAAAAAACAATAATTCCAGAAAAAGACAGCCCCGCCGGTCAAAAAAGCCGGCGGGGTCTTTTGCTTGCAGATCTTATCTCTTCGCATATGCTGCTTCCCGCAGGAATGTCAATCGCACGCAGCATTATTATTCCGTCAATAAAGCCGATGCCGCATAGAGCTCCGCGGCATGGCGAAGTGCCATATCATCCGTGTGAAAAAGGGGCTTGTGCAGTTCCTGCGGCTGGTCGCCCGCGGCTGTGCTTCCCACCCAGTAAAAGAAGGAAGGAACAAAAGCACGATAGCGGGAGAAGTCCTCACTTGCCAGGGAGGGAGGCGCATCTACGACTTGGCAGCCAGTCGCTGCCGCGCACCTTTTTGCCAGTGCTGTCATCTCCGGAGAATTCCAGACTGCCGGAATCCTGTCGCTCCAAATAATCTCCCCCCGGCATTCGTAGGCCTCCGCGGTCTTTTCCACGATTGCCCCAACCCGCTCGATAGCCCGATCCAAAGCAGGGTCCGACAATGACCTCACTGACGCAAGCATAGTGACTTGATCTGCCACGAGATTCATAGGACTTCCGCCCTCGATCCTGTTGATGGTGAGGATCACCGAATCAAGGGGATTGGTATTTCTGCTGACCACTGTCTGAAGAGACTGAATGACAGCTGCGGCACAGACAATGGGATCGACATTCAAGTGCGGCATGGATCCGTGCCCGCCGGCCCCGTGAATGCGGATTTCAAAATTGCGCTTGCCGCTCATCAGCGGCCCCTGGTGACAGGCGATCCTGCCGGTCTGCACGGAGGGCCAGTTGTGAATTCCGAAGCAGTAGTCCGGATGAATCTCATCAAACAGCCCTGCCTTGATCATGACACCCGCACCGGTCGTTCCCTCTTCTGCCGGCTGAAAGACCAGATCCACAGTATTTCTGAGCAGACCGTCATTTTTGGCACGCTGCAGCAAAAGAGCCGCTCCCAGCAGAGAAGCGGCATGGAAATCGTGGCCGCAGGCGTGCATGACTCCGGGTATCTGCGACTTCCAGGGACTCTCATACTCCTCCGTCTGCGGCAGCGCGTCAATATCCGCGCGGAGCATGATCTCCAGTCCCTTTTCTGCTACGCGGATCTGTGCCGCGATGCCGGTTCCAGTCTCCGTCTCAAGAGGCAGAATTCTGAAATCCGGCAGCGATTCCAGAAAAGCCCGGATCTTTGCTGTCGTCTGCACCTCTTTTCTCGAGAGCTCGGGATGCATGTGGAGATCTCTTTTAAAAGCAAGAATCCTATTATATTCCTCTTCTGTCAGCTGATATTTTTTCATCGATTTCTTCGTCTTTCCTCTCATCTTAGAGCGCATATTTGACAACAGCGCTTTCTATGTCATGGATGATGTTTTTACACAGACTCATGAGTAAAACATAAACAGAAAGCGGAATGAAGTCAAGAAAAAGCCGGCAGCGCAGTCCCTTCCGGACCAGCCGCTGCCGGCTTTCGTCAATCATTTACACATTTTTACAAAAACAGGATTCATCCCTCATCCGCCATGTGATCAGTGCAGGAACAAAGACAGGATGAAAATTTCGATCATTGCAGAAATACCAAGGATCAGAGTGTTCATAGTCTGTGTCTTATAACCCTGATCCGGAGTCATGGCACCGAAGTTGGTGACGACCCAGAAGAAGGAATCGTTGGCATGGGAGACTGTCATAGCGCCTGCGCCGATTGCCATGCAGGCAAGGCAGGTGCGGACAGGGCTGTCCAGTCCCAGGAGAGGCAGCAGGGGCGCTACGATACCGGCCGTGGTTGTAAGGGCAACAGTAGAGGAACCCTGTGCGGACTTGAGGATCGCCGAAAGGACAAAGGGGAAGAAAATTCCCATTGCCTCAAGGACTGTAGCATGCTCTGTGATGTAGTTGACCATATCAGAACTGGCGATGACCTTGCCCAGAACTCCGCCGGCTGCAGTGACGAACAGGATGGGGCCGACTGTCTTCAGAGTATCATTGGTCAGGTTGTAGAACTCTCCCATTTTGCCGGCGTTCTTGAGCTGGATAACTGCGAAAATGGTACCGACTGCCAGAGCGATGATGGGTGTGCCCAGGAATGTGAGGATATTCTTGACCATGCCCGTCATACCAGCCATGGAAGAGATAGAGGAAAGGGCCATCAGAATGATAGGAACGATAATGGGCGCCATGGAATCCCAGCCGCCGGGAAGTTTGCCGTATTCAGCGACCAACTCCTCATAAGTCTTTGTGACTTCGCCGGCATCCGCCTCATCTGCGGCGCGGACTTTTTTGCCGATATAGTTGGCATAGAAATAGCCTGCGATCAGCGGGAAGATGGAGCAGATCACGCCAAATCCCATAACCATCAGAAGGTTATTGCCCACGCCCAGTGTATTGGCTGCGGCAATGGGGCCGGGTGTCGGCGGGATAAATACGTGTGCGAGATACAGACCTGTGCCCAGACCTACGGACATGGCGACAGAGGACTCTCCGGTACGGCTGACCAGAGCCTTGCGGATCGGGTTCAGGATAACGAAACCGGAGTCACAGAAAACAGGAATGGAAACGACCCAGCCCATCAGCTCCAGCGCCAGAACAGGATGGTTTTTGCCAACCAGATTGATGACCATGTCAGCCAGCTTGAGGGCTGCGCCCGTCACTTCCAGGACAGAACCGATCAGTGCGCCCAGGATAATGACGATACCGATACTGGAGAAAGTTCCGGAGAATCCGGCACCGATGACCGACGCAATACCGGAGACCGTAGTCCCGTCTTCCAGAGTGGTATCCACAATCGGAATTCCTGCCACAAGACCCAGGATCAGGGAAATACCCATGATCGAGATAAAGGGATGGATCTTGAACTTGGAGATTGCAATGATCATCAAAACAACAGCTACAACAAATGCAATAATAAGCGGAAAACCAGTCATAAAAAAACCCCCTTCTTTAAACAGACTTTCCATCAATATGTTACTGTCTGCGGAACCACTCCCCATTTAACAGTCCCGCACCCATCACTGTGCATTATACCATAAATATTCGATTATATTTAACAAAACGCCCGTTTATATAAAATCGTTTATGCAAAAACGGCAAAGCAAAAAGAGTCTGTTTATATAGCGGGAAATGTCTCTGTGCGCTATACTGACAGCGACAGCCTATGACACCTACGATCTTTCAGGCTGTGTCGATTGATATCAGCGGAGCTTTGGGGCGTCCCGCGGCACAAAGCTCTGAATGTGAAAAAAAATTCTTTTTAGGTAGTTGCAAAACTCGTTCCACGAGTGAACGCTCCTGACTAAAAGGATCAAAAAACGATTATATCGACTTTGTCCAGTCAG
>JBGUPU010000031.1:0-12722 GCA_045130475.1 Lachnospiraceae bacterium | reverse complement strand
CATTCGGAAATCGCGGGGCCCCTGCCCCGCTTTTTTCCTCATGTTTGGCGCTCGCCAAATGTCCGCATGACTGTCCGTGCGAGCACGTCCATTCCTGCGTCCGCTTGGCTCACTGCTTCTTCATGAATCCGGACATCATGCAGCCGCCGGCAGCGCCAGCGGCCATAACGGCGTCGATATTGGATTCCCTGATGCCGCCGATGGCGTAGACAGGGACAGGGCAGGCGGCGCAGATTTCCTCTACAAAGGAAAGGCCTCTTCCGCGGAGGCCTTTTTTGCATTCTGTTTCAAAGATGGTGCCCAGGATGATGCGGTCCGCGCCCAGGGCGACGGCCTGCTGCATGTCCTCCATGCTGTGGGAGGAGGTGCTGACGCAGGCAAAGTTTTTGGGGCGCCCTCCCAGTGCCGCAAGCGCGGGGAGGGGAAGGTGGAGATTGGGGCAGCCGATTTCTCTGGCAATCTCTATCCTGGAGTGGACGAAAAAGGGAACCTTATTTTCTGCTTCTTTTCCGCAGATAGCCTGCACCTGCCGGGCCAGGAGGAGATATTCCTCATCCGACAGATCCCTTTCGCGAAGGATCAGGGAACGGGGATGAAGAGAGATGATTTTTTCAATCTGTGCCAGGAAATCCCCGCTGCACAGGCTGCGGTCCGTGACGGCGATCAGATTTTCATAGGGATGCATGGCAGGCTTCCTTTCAGGGGGGTGGAGCATGGGGACAGATACAAAAGGACCGTCCCCATGTTTAGCCCCAAGTTAAACATAGATGTAATCGTTGAGAACGGGCTGCAGGCCGCCCTGCTCCATATCTTCATACATGCGGGCAAAGGAACGGCTGTCACTGATCTCAAACTGCTCGTCGCCGACTTCTTCGGAGGCGGGATCGGCCGCCATGCCGTCTGCGGACGGATCTTCAAAATCCACATGGTGGTTTGCGGATTCGGACTGTGCCTCGAAGGTACCTTCTTCACGCTGTTTATCGTATTTTTCCTCGTGGTCGCCGATACCGGTGGAGACACCTGCGGAGACCTTGGTCGCGCATATTTTGGCGATGCCGTTGCGGAAAGCGGCGCTCTCGCGGCTGGATACTGTGATGCCGGCAAAAGGAAGGAAAATACGATAGGCGCAGAGCACCTGGCAGAGCTGACGCTCGCCGACGTCCCTGGGATTGATCTTGTCGTTGTTGACGATAGGACGGAGGCGGGGGCAGCTGAGTGAGATTTCCGCGTGAGGATATTTTCGGTTCATGAAATAAGCGTGGAGACCGGTTGCAAGAGCGTCCTTGCGGTAATCGGCAAGCCCCAGCAGGGCAGAGAAGGCCACGCCGCGCATACCGCCCATCAGGGCTCGTTCCTGGGCGTCAAATCTGTAAGGCCATACACGTTTGTGGCCCAGCAGATGGAGTGTCTCGTATTTGTCTGTGTCATAGGTCTCCTGGAAGACAGTCACGTAGTCGACGCCGCACTCGTGCAGGTATTTGTACTCATCAACATTCACCGGATAGATCTCGATTCCGATGTTGCGGAAATATTTGCGCGCGATCTTGACTGCCTCGCCGATATATTCGATGTCGGAATATTTGCGGCTCTCGCCGGTCAGGATGAGGATCTCCTCCATGCCGGTCTCGGCAATGACCTTCATCTCGTGCTCGATTTCCTCGAAGGAGAGCTTCTTGCGGCGGATCTTGTTGTAGCAGTTGAAACCGCAGTAGACGCAGTAATTCTGGCAGTAATTGGCAATATAAATGGGTGTAAATATATACACGGTGTTGCCGAAGTGGTTTTTGGTCAGCAGCTCGGCTTTGCGCGCCATCTGCTCCAGAAAGGGGGCGGCAGCGGGGGAGAGCAGTGCCTTGAAATCCTCAATGGAGCAGCTTTCGTTACTCAGGGCGCGCATGACTTCTTTTGCTGTGTAAACAGAAGGGTCGTAGTCCTCCATCAGGGCAAGGACCTTATCTTTGATATCAGAATCGATGATCTCCATTCCCGGCATGTATTTCATATGGTCTGTGCGGAAAGACGGATCCTGCTCAAGACGATGCTTTCTGGCAAGTACTTCGGCGGGCAGTGTGTCACTGTCCACAAAATAGACCTGGTTTTCTTCATTCATGGTGTTTTACCTCTGCTGATATTTATGCGCATTCATTTACAAAACTTACGGAATATGTAAGTACCTCATAGGTACACGTATGTAATGTGCGCTTTTTAAAAACCTGTGAACAGTTCAGGATCAGCGGCTGCCAAGGAAGCCTGTGAGCGGATCGGAAGCACTGCCTCCGCGGGCAAGAACGCGTCCCATGCCGGTCAGATAAGCCTTGCGCCCTGCCTCGATGGCAAGACGGAAAGCTTCTGCCATAGCGGGAACATCGCCTGCGGTGGCGATAGCTGTGTTAGCCATGATGGCTGCGGCGCCCATTTCCATGGCCTCGCAGGCCTGGGAGGGCTTACCTATGCCGGCATCCACGATGATAGGAAGGTCGATCTCATCGATCAGGACCTGGATCATGGCCTTGGTGGCAAGTCCCTTGTTGCTTCCGATCGGGGCCGCCAGGGGCATGACAGCTGCTGCGCCGGCATTCTGCAGGTCGCGGGCAACATTGAGGTCGGGATTCATATAGGGAAGTACAATGAAGCCTTCCTTGGCCAGGACTTCCGTCGCCTTGATGGTCTCATAGTTGTCTGGGAAGAGATATTTTGCGTCATGCATGATCTCGACCTTGACGAAATCCCCGCAGCCCATGGCGCGTGAGAGACGGGCGATGCGGATGGCCTCTTCGGCGTTGCGGGCACCGGAGGTGTTGGGCAGGAGCGTGACGCCCTCCGGGATAAAGTCCAGGATATTTTCCTTTTCCTGGGTGTTGGCCCTGCGAAGTGCCAGGGTGATGATCTGTGCGCCGCCCTGCTCGACTGCCGCCTTGATCAGCTTCAGGTTGTATTTGCCGGAGCCGAGGATGAAACGGCTCTGAAATTCATGTCCGCCCAGAACGAGAGTATCTGCCATTTTTAATACCGCCTTTCTTTATGTGAATGTAAGTCGTATCTGTAAGAAGTTTGTTTTCGTTATCCTGAAAAAACGGTCTGCTGTCAAAAAATAATAAAGGAGTGTTTCAGCCCTCATCGATGATCAGCTGCAGGACTTTGTTTGCCTGGTGTCCCGCGCAGATGGCGACGCGGGGAGCCATGAGGCCTGCGCCCGGCGCGCTCTCCGTGGTATCGTCCCCGCAGACATAGAGCCTTCGGAGCTTCTGCTGTGTCCGGATGTCGTTTGCGTCTCCCAGACCAGCCATGCCGTTACCGGAGACCACGATGGTGTCGGGGCATTGTGAGAGGAGAGAGCCGACCAGCATGGCTTTCTGGTCCGGCCGGTCAAAGGCCTCGCACACGATGGGCCAGCCGCCAAAGAGTTCCCGGACGTTTTCTGCCGTTACCCTGATCTGCTGTGTCTGTATATCCAGCCAGGGGTTGATCTGCACGAGTATTTCACGCAGCGCCTGTGTCTTGGGCATGCCCAGATGGGGGATCATGTACATCTGCCGGTTGAGGTTTGTGACGTCCACCACATCGAAATCAATGAGAAGGAGATGTCCCACACCGGATCTGGCAAGGCTGACCGCGATGTTGGATCCCAGGCCCCCAAGTCCCGCGACCGCGACAGAAGCCTTCTGCAGCTTTTCCTTCATCCAGGAAGGGAAGCGCTCGTCAAAAGCGTGGTCCAGCTCTTCCTTCGTGATTGAGGGACTGCTTTTTTTGAGTTCCGGTTTTTCTGCTTTCTGTGTCTTCTCTGCTTTCTGCATCCGGATCAGCCTCCTCCCACAAAGCGGAGGATCTCCACGCTGTCGCCATCCTCGAGGAGGATGGTGTCCAGAGATTCGCGGGGGATGATCTCCAGATTTTTTTCCACCACGACTCTCTCCGGGGTATAACCAGCCTGCTCCAGATAGGCAAGGATCGTCATGCCGGCAGCCTCTTCCTGCTTTCCGTTGATCGTGACCATTGATACCTCACTTTCTTTTCCTGGTGTCAAGTGTTCTCACAAAAACACATATGCAAAAAGGGACGCACATCTGCCCGTGCGTCCCTTTGAATCATTCAATATTGGTGCGCGGACAGTGAATGCGGCCGCAGGAATATGAAGAAAATACATAATTCCCGGTCAGCCCTTTTCATATATGCTGTCAGCGCCTGGTTTGTAATGACGGCAGAGAGTGGTGCCCCCGGTCTGCCGGGAGAAAGAAAAATGCGGTACCCGCCAACGACAGATACCGCAAAAAAGAATCTTACGCTATTTCCCTACGTTGGCATTATCCAAATCAGGTTCCGGGTCTGGACGATACAGTCCACTCTCAGCCGGCTGCAAGCCAGCTCCCCTTTTTCTTTCTCTTTAATGAATTGTAAAACCTTCCCTGTCAGGTGTCAAGTCACAAGTCCGTCCCCAGTGTGTCTGTTCCCGATGTCTGCTGCCTGGTTCAGGCCGGAATCTGATCGGTTTTGATACTGATCGCTCCTGATCGGATCGATTTGGAGGACGATTTCCGACATGGTTTATGATATGATAAAGATACATCAGCACCGTAAATATACAGTCGAAAATAATACAGGTGAATCATGCAGGAGTTTTATTATAAAAGAGTGGAGGACGGCACGTATTGTGTCACGGGATATGAGGGCGATGAGCCGGATGTGGTGATTCCTGAGGACCGGGTGATCACAATGGTGTACGACAAGGTGTTCCGCGGACATTCCGAGATCCGCTCCATCCATATCCCGGACACAGTGACGGACCTGGGGGAGTTTGTCTTTGACGGCTGTGAAAACCTCAGGCACCTTAGGCTGCCGGAACACTTGAAAACACTCTGGGGGTATACCTTTACCCGCTGCGGGATCGAGGAGATCGTACTGCCCGATGGCCTTCGCATCATTCCCCCCTTCGCCTTCAAGGAATGTAAAAATCTCCGAAGAGTCGTGTGCGGAACCGGGATGGAGAAAATTCATGCTTGGGCCTTTGCTGGCTGTGAGCAGCTTACCGAAGAGGGGCTTGTGCACAGCCCCGGAGTGGAGGTCAGTCCTCAGGCCTTTGAGACGAAGATCCTGAATACATGATTGATTAAATTGCTTTGTAAAAGAGAAAATCAGATATCCGCAATCGGAAAATATTTAACAGTTTTTCAAGTATTGACAGAGAGGGGAATTCATCATGGCACAGTATCTCATTATACTTTTGACAAGTCTCATTTTCAGTGCCTGCGGTTTTTACATGTACATTTATTTTTTCTCCCTGGGATACGGCTTTTCGATCGCCGCGATCGGGGCAGTCATGCTCTTCATTTTCAGGGGCGCTCTCACCTGGGGTACAGCCCTGCAGTGCCTGCTCTTTATGATCTACGGCATCCGTCTGGGCGGCTACCTGCTCGTCCGTGAGATGAAAAGTCCGGCCTATAAAAAAGTTCTCAGTCCTGAGATGAACCGCAGCCGGCAGATGGGAATGGTTCCCAAGGTGTCCATCTGGATCAGCTGTGCCCTGCTCTATACCCTGGAGGTCAGCCCGGTCTTTTTCCGCCTGCTGAACGGAGACGGAACCAACGCAGCTGTCATCGCGGGACTGATCATCATGGCCTTCGGCATCTGCCTGGAGATGGCCGCTGACCTGCAGAAATCCGCTGCCAAGAAAAAGAATCCATATCGCTTTGTAGACACCGGTCTTTACCGGATCGTGCGCTGCCCCAATTATCTGGGAGAACTGCTTCTCTGGCTCGGTGTCCTGATCTCCGGAATCGGCTCCCTGCACGGAGTCCTGCAGTGGGCTGTTGCTGTCCTTGGATTTATCCTGATCGTCTATATCATGTTCAGCGGTGCCCGCCGCCTGGAGATCCGCCAGGACCGCAACTACGCACTGGATCCTGAGTATCAGAAATATATTAAAACAGTTCCGATCCTTCTTCCCTTTGTGCCCCTTTACAGCGTGAAGAAATATACTTTCCTTGTAGCGTGACCGCAGCACATCTTGAGATCTGTAAACGAGAATGATCCGCACTTCGGCTGTAAAAGAAATCATGAAGCGATCATTTTTACGAATTCTTTACCGGTGAAAAAATGAGAGCACTGAACCTCTATACCCTCACAAGGATCAATGACAGCGAGACGTTCTCCGGACTGGAGAATGCGCTTTCAGGGCGCCCGTGGCACAAGCATTTCAGCAGCCACGAGGCGGCCTCTCTCTGCGCGCTTGTGAACGGACTGGCAGAATGCTTTATGACGGCAGAGGCATCAGACCTTTCCTGTGCCTCAGGGTCAGGCGGCAGCCCTGCCGGAGACGCGGCAGGCAGAAAAACCGGAGAACAGCAGCCGGAGCCCTGCGATGACTGGGTCTCTTTCTTTGACGGCTTCTATTTTTCCTATACCATCGAGCATATCAGCAAGGAATTTGACCTTTTGAAATTTTCCGGGAACGCGGACTGTGCCCTCAATATCGAACTCAAAAGCGAAGCGATTGAAGAGGAACGGATCCGGAAACAGCTCGAGCAGAACCGCTATTATCTTTCCCATGTTTCCAGGACGATCCTTTCCTACACTTACGTCATGGAGAGCAATGCGCTCTACTGCCTCAATGATCACGGCTTTTTGCGCAGGTGCCCTCTTTCCGAGCTGGCCATTGCCATGCAGCGCCCTGTCCTGCAGACCTACGTGGAAGAGAATATCGGCCAGTTTTTCCGGGCCCAGGACTACCTGATCTCCCCGGTCAGAAATCCGGAAAAACTCCTTACTGGCCGCTACTTTCTGACCAATCAGCAGGCGGAATTCCGCCGCCAGATCCTGGAGATCCTCCAGCTCTTTGAGGACGGATTCTGGGAAATGCCGGACAAGAGGGAAGCCGCAAAAGGAACATCAGAACAGCCGGAAGATCCGGATAATCCGGAAAAGCCAGGTGCGGCTGCAGATGAGGGGAATCCCGGACCGGAAAATCCCTCGCTTCCCATCATCTCCCTGACGGGAAATGCCGGCACCGGCAAAACCCTGCTTTTGTTTGACCTCGCCATAGAGATCTCCAAAAAGAAGAAAGTGCTCTTTGTACACGGAGGACCGCTCAGGGAAGGGCATCGAGTGATCGACAGACGTCTGCACAAGGTCCACATCTTTTCCGGAACGGATTCTTCCGTTGAAGACATCTGCCGGGGACATGATTTCAAGGAATACACCTGCATCCTTGTTGATGAAGCCAACCGCTTTGACTGCGGCCGCCTGGAATTCCTTGTGAAAAGAGCAATTGAGCACGGCATTCCCTGCCTTATTTCCTATGATCCCCACAGCATTCTGGGGACCATCCCCCTCATGGAAGACACCGAGGCCATGATCAGCCGCTATGAGACGCTGCGCCTGGAGCTGTCCGGAAATATCCGTATCAACCGTCCGATCTTTTCCTTCCTGCGCACTCTGTTTCACCGCAAGGACGGGTACAGTTCTGCGGACTACAGCTGCATCGACGTACTCTATGCCGCGGATAAAAAAGAAGAGAGGAGACTCACCGCCCACTATCTGGCCAAGGGATATGAGCTCATCCGGTCTACACCGGAATCCTTTAAATCCGGCGAGATCATCAGCCAGGAATTCGAGAGAGTCCTGATGATCCTGGACAAGCGCTTTTATTATGACGAATCCCTGCATCTGTGCGCGGACGGCAGAAAGGGTGCGGCCATTCCGCCCCTTTATGAGGGCCTCTCCCGGGCCAGGGAAAAACTGTGCCTGCTGATCACAGGAAACGAGACACTGTTCAGACAGATCCTTGCGATCCGCAGCCATACGGAGTCTGATCCAGAGTAATATCCGCCTATCTGATAACGCGCCCGACAGGCGTGAACAGAAGTAAAAATACCCTCAGAGATAAAAGTTGATATTGAATCGGAGGAAATAATCAAATGCAGAAAATCGTACTTCTCTTTCCCGGCGTGGGCTATCACACAGATAAGCCCCTTCTCTTTTACGGCAGAAAACTGGCGCAGAATCATGGATATGAGACCGTGATCCACCTCTCCTACGGGGGATTTAAAGGCGGGATCAAGGGAAACCTCGAGAAGATGAAGGAGGCTTTTGAGAGTGCTCTTTCCCAGGCGGAAGAGATTTTCCGAAAGGAATGTGAAAAGAACGGACTCGACCATAAGACCCTTTTTGCCGGGGACAACGAGATTCTCGTCATCTCCAAAAGCATTGGAACGGCCGTTGCGGCTGCCTTCCAGCAGAAGCATGGCTTTGTCGGAAAGAATATCTATTTTACCCCGGTGAAACAGAGCTTTCTGTTTATGCAGCCCGAAAGCGGGATCGTTTTCCACGGGACCGCCGATCCCTGGGCGCAGACACAGGATATCCGCGAAGGCTGTGAAAAACTCCGTCTCCCCCTCTATATCACAGAGGGAACCAATCACTCCATGGAGACAGGAGACTGCCTGAAGGACCTGCAGATCATGCAGGAGATAATGGAGCACTGCAATGAATACCTTGGTTCATAAAAAAACAGCCGGGCAGGAAAAACCGGCAGAACGGCTGAAGGCGGTGAAGCCGGCAAAAAATACAAAACCGGCAAAAACCATTGAATCGAAAAAGGCGCAGGGCAGCAGAGCTCTGCAGTACGCCAAGATCCTGTCCCGCATGGTGCAATACGACACGACTTCCTATCCCTATTCCGAAGAGCATCCCGCCTCCGCCCAGCTGGAGCGCTATCATGGCTATCACAGGCTTCTTGAGGAACTATTTCCGCTTGTCCACGAGAAACTGGAGAAGACGGACCTGAACGGAAGCCTTCTGTATTTCTGGAAGGGCAAAAGCCATGAGCGCCCCATTATCCTGATGGGGCACCAGGATGTCGTGCCTGTCACAGACGCCGACTGGAAGTATCCGCCTTTTTCCGGGAAGATCACCGGAGGAAAGGTGTGGGGACGGGGGTCTGTGGACACAAAGTGCTCCTGCATGGCCTTTTTTCAGGCAGTGGAAGAACTGCTCAAAGAGGACTGCAGCCCGGCCCAGGATGTCTATATTTCCACCTCCTGTACGGAGGAGTGGGGTGGTCCCGGCTGTCCCGCCATTGTAGAAGAGCTGCGAAAAAGAGGTGTCAAGCCCTGGTTTGTCTGCGATGAGGGCGGAGGCATCTACACGGATCCCATGCCGGGGGTCAGAGGAAACTTTGCCATGATCGGCATCGGAGAGAAGGGGCGTGCCAATGTGAAGTTCATCGCCAGGGGAGAGGGCGGACATGCCAGTACACCCAGGAAGAATTCCCCCATTGCCCGTCTCGCCGCCTTTGTCTGCGCAGTCGAAAAGCACAGTCCCTTCCGAAGCGAGATGGAACCCGCGACCAGAGCCATGCTGGAGGCAATGGCACCCGGCGCTGTGCTTCCCATTCGCCTGGTCCTGCAAAAGGCAGGTCTGTTTCAAAAACCCATTGAACTCGTTACACCCCGCATCAGCGGACAGGCTGCCGCCATGCTGGAAACGACGATCACTTTCACCATGGCCTCCGGGTCGGCTGCCTGCAATGTCTTTCCCGCCGAGGCAACATTGGGCGCAAATATGCGCTTTGTCCACCATCAGGATATGGAGGAGAGCCTGGCTGTGATCCGGCGCCTGGCCGCGAAATATAAGTTGGAGATGGAAGTGCTCGACGCCGCACCCTGTACCAAACTGGCCGATATCAACGGCACGGCTTTCCGCTATGTGGAGCAGACCGTCATGAAGACCTTCCCGGGCATGCCCACCAGTCCCTACATCCTCACTGCTGCGACGGATTCCGCTTTTTACGATTCCATCTGCGACAACTGCATCCGCTTTGCTCCCATCATCTACGGACCGGAGGAGAAGAAAGGCATCCACGGCACAAACGAGGCCCTTCGCTATGACTGCCTGCCGGGAGCGGTGGATTTTTACAAAAACCTGATCACAGGGAATCAATAAATGCTATGCGAAGATGTGCACTGGATTTATAGATTAAAAACTGCAGGGAATCGACAATAACAAACGTGGGGAATCAACAGATTAAACTGTTGGAGATTAACAGCAGGCCAAAAGATTTAATAGATTTTGAAAAGATGGAAATACATATCAGAACAGCATCCCCGGAAGATGCGGGACAGATCAGGGACCTTTATGCCTACTACGTTCTGCACACTGCGATCACCTATGAATATGAAGTGCCGTCATCGGAGGAAATGCGGGAGCGAATAGAGCACACTCTCCGGAAATATCCCTATATTGTGGCAGAAGAGAAGGGAAAGATCCTGGGCTATGCCTATGCCGGATCCTTCAAGCAGAGAGCCGCCTACGACTGGAGCGTGGAGACCTCGATCTATGTTTCTAAGGACGCAAGAGGCAGAGGGATCGGAAAAGGGCTTCTGGATTTAATGGAAGGGATTTTGAAGGCGCAGAATATTTTAAATGTCAACGCCTGTATCGCTGTCCCGGAAGAGAAGGAAGATCAGTACCTCACCTTTGACAGTGTTCGTTTTCACGAAAAAATGGGCTATGAACCCGTCGGGACATTTCACAAATGCGCCTGCAAGTTTGACCGCTGGTACAACATGATCTGGATGGAAAAAATGCTCGGCGGCCATAGCACTCCGCCGGCTCCGTTTATCCCTTTTCCGCAGCTTGAGACGGAATGATTTTACAGCGACCGTTATACATTGTGCATAAAGCAAGGCAGCCGCAAATGGCGGCTGCCTTATTATTATGTCTTCTGCCTGAGGTCAGCGAGGGTGACTGCCAGCAGCAGAATGATCAGTGCAAAGATGGACATCATACCCTTGCGGATATCCCAGAGATCAGCCAGGATGCCGATGAGGCTGGGCATGAGGGTGTATACAAGTCCCGGAATGACGATCAGCATACCCATGCTCAGGGAGTATTTTTCCAGAAGATCGCCGACATCACCGATGGCTGTGCCGTACATGCCGGCCATAAAGAGGCCGAGTCCGACAGAACCGATCGTAACCGGAATGACAGAGCCTCCGAAAATAAAAAGAATAAAGCTGACAGCCACACCGATGGACATGACAAGGAGTATATGTACAGGACGGAAGATACGGCTTAGAGCTGAGCAGGCAGGACTGCACCGATGAGCAGAAGATAGATTCCCATCGATGCCTGGTTAAGGTACATACAGCGCAGCAGATACTTGTTTTGTCTTTTTCTCATTTCTTTTATTCTTTTTTCCCGGTATTCCGTTCTTGAGCTATGACTGACTTGTCGTCTTTGCGATGACAGATCTGTCTTAAAAATCTTCAATTATTTTATTTTGTGATAGGAGACGGACGAAAGAGTTCTGAAAGCAGCTCCTGAAGGAAGAATTGAACATCAGGTGCGCAGAACTTGCGGCAAGTCCTGCGCACCTGAAGATATTATATCAATATTGTGGCTTTTTTCACTGCCGGTTTTAGCGGTGTGCTTTTTTAACGGCCTGCTTTTCTGATCTGCTTTTGCAGCCTGTTTTGTGCCTTATTTTGCGTAGTCGTTTACGTTCTCGGATGTGACTTTCTCAAAGGGTACGTAGAAGAGGCTGTCGCACTCATCGGATACTGTGCAGCCGGTTCCTTCGCCGGCGGGCTTGCCGTCGATCAGGTTCTTGGCGATGCGGATAGCTGCTTCTGCCTGTCCTGCTGCACTCTGGAAGACGCTCATGGACATGGTTCCGTTCTGGATTGCTTCTACTGCGTCAGCAGTTGCATCGATACCTACGATCGGGATGGATGCGGGATCAATGCCTTTGTTCTCCAGGGCCTTGATCGCGCCGAGTGCCATTGCGTCGTTGTTGGAGATGATGCAGTCAAACTCTTTGCCCGTTTCAAGGAAGGATTCGACGCCCTGCTGTGCCTTTGCGCGGTCATAGTCTGCGGAAATCGTAGCGACTTCAACCATGTTGAAGCCTGCGTCCTTGAGGATTTCGAGAGGCTTCTGGGAACGGATGACGGAGTGGGACAGGTCCAGAGGTCCCTGGATCAGCAGATAACGGACATCTGTCTGGCCTTTTTCCTTGAAGTAGTCTGCAAGGAATTCGCCCTGGAAGGTGCCTGCGAGGTTTTCATCAGAGGCTACACCTGCGATCGTTCCGCCGAGGAGATTGTAATCATCGGGCTCAGGCAGGCGGTTGACAAATACAAGGTTCATGTCGCCGGCAGCTTCCACACAGGCTGTCACGTCACTGGAATAGGCCACGTTGACGATGGTGGCTTCCTTGCCTTCTGCCTTTGCCTGCTCGATGCACTGAATGACCTTGGAGGAGTCATTTCCTGCATGCTTGACTTCCAGTGCTACATCGTTGTTTTCTGCGCTGACGCTCATGTCTTTAAGCAGTTCCGACAGCCATTCATCTTCCACAGTGGAGACGTAGCAGATATCGTATGCGCTGCTTCCCTTGGCGGTGGAAGCGCTGTCTGCAGATGCGTTTGCTGCAGAGCCGCTTCCCGACGCGCTGCTTCCGCAGGCGGTGAGGCACATCATGGCGATCATACCGGTGGCTAAGACATTTCTAAACTTTTTCATTTTGAATCCTCCTTCATGTCTGTCTTTTCAGTGTTTGATGTTCAGTCTTTTATCAATCATTAATGTTTCAGGTGAATTGTTTTGCTGTACTCTTTTTCTGTTTTTCTGTTTTTCTGTGACCTGCTGTTTTCTTTGATGATTTGATTATAGGTGCTTTACTGCAATAATTTCAGAGGGTTTGCTGACTGAAAATGTAAAAAAAC
>JBGUPU010000030.1:0-19136 GCA_045130475.1 Lachnospiraceae bacterium | reverse complement strand
ACACAGAACCGTCCCCTGACTCCCCGGTCTCCCGGAAAAAAATGAGCCAGCGGGAACCTGTCCCCGCTGACTCATCCATGTTCATGCCCCCGAGAGAGCCTGATCTGTACCTTTTTTATTTTTCGTAGCCTGCAAGGAAGGCCTTTGTGTTGATCTCGACGGTCTTGGGAGGAACCTTTGCCTCGATGACCTTGAGCCAGTCTTCACGGGCGAATTCCATGTGCTTTGCGGCCATGCCGAGAACGATGTTGTTGAAGACGCGGGAGTTGCCCAGTTTAAGAGCCTCTTCCATTGCGTTGATCCTGTAGACCGTGTGGGTCTTCTCAAGATTCTCGATGATGTTCTCGGGATATTGGGCGGTGCCCATGACGACACTGATGGGATCAATGCGCCAGTCGTTGACGATGAGGACGCCGTCCTTCTTGAGGAAGTTGGCATAGCGGAGAGCCTCGAGGCGCTCGAAGGCGATGAGCACATCGGCCTGGCCCTCTTCCACGATGGGTTCTGCCACATCTTTGCCGTAGCGCACGAAGGTGACGACGCTGCCGCCGCGCTGTGCCATGCCGTGGACTTCCGAAACCTTCACTTCATATCCGGCGTTCTCCATGACGCCGCCCAGAATGCGGCTGGTGAGCAGGGTTCCCTGCCCGCCGACGCCGACGATCATAATATTCTTTGTCATAATATTCTCCATTCCCACTGAGTGCTTTTTTTAGCTCGAACGATTTACGCTTTGACCTGCTCAAGCGCGCCGAAGCGGCACATCTTCATGCACAGGCCGCAGCCGTTGCACATCGTGGCATCAATGCGGATACTGCCGTCCTCATTCTTTGTGAGGGCGGGGCAGCCGGGCTGCAGGCAGGCGCCGCAGTGGACACATTTCTCCGGAAGAGGCTGTACCTTGTAGGGATGTACTTCGCTCTTGAGGAGAGCGCAGGGAGCCTGGGCGATGATGACGGACAGCTCTTCCTTCTGCGTCTCTTCCTTGAGGACCTTTGTGAGCTCCTCGGTGTCGAAGGGATTGACCACCTTGACGTTCTGGATGCCGATGCCCTTGATCAGGGTCGGGAAATGGACAGCCGGGACAGTCTCGCCGGACAGGGTCTTGCCTGTTCCGGGATGGTCCTGATGGCCTGTCATACCGGTCGTGCGGTTGTCAAGGATAATGACAGTGCCGTGGGACTGGTTGTAGTACATGTTGATCAGAGAATTGATGCCGGTGTGCATGAAGGTGGAATCACCGATGACAGCGACCCAGTTCTTGATATAGTCGTGGCCCTTTGCCTTTTCCATGCCGTGCAGGGAGGAAATACTGGAGCCCATGCAGACGGTGGTGTCGACGACTGCCAGAGGTGCCAGGGCGCCCAGAGTATAGCATCCGATGTCACCGGCCGCGTGGAGTTTGAGCTTTTTGAGCACGGAATAGGTTGCCCTGTGGGGGCATCCGGGACAGAGAATAGGCGGGCGGGGCGGAATCTGGGGAGTCGGCTCAATGCCGAGATCCATGCCCAGGACGCGCTCGCGGATCATGTTGGCGCTGTACTCGCCCTGGATAGTGAAGAGTTCCTTGCCGATGCAGTCGATGCCCCATGCGCGGACCTGCTCCTCGATGACAGGCTCAAGTTCCTCAAAGATGTAGAGGACGTCGACCTGCTTTGCGAAGTCTTCAATCATTTTCTTTGGAAGGGGATTGCACATGCCGAGCTTGAGGATGGAGGCGTTGGGGCAGACTTCCTTGACATACTGGTAAGGAATACCGTCCGTGATGAAGCCGATCTTCTTGCCGTCGATGGTCATATCTCCCATCTCGACCTTGTTGAAGGGCTGGCTGCATGCCCACTCTTCCATATCTTTCATACGCTGTTCGACGACCAGGTGGCGCTTCTTGGCCATACCGGGCATCATGACACGCTTGAAGGGATCTCTCTTATATTCTTTGTCTTCGGGCTCGACACGGTCACAGAGCTCGACTTCGCACTGGGAGTGCGCCAGGCGGGTGGTGGTGCGGATGATGACCGGCGTGTCGAATTTCTCGCTGATCTCATAGGCATACTTCATGAAATCCTTGGCTTCCTGGGAATCCGCGGGCTCAAGGCAGGGAACCACGGCGGCGCGGCAGACGCGGCGGGTATCCTGTTCATTCTGGGAGCTGTAGAGGCCGGGATCATCGGCGACGACAAATACAAGACCGCCGTCCGCTCCGATATAGGAGACGGAGTAGACCGGATCCGCAGCCACATTCAGACCGACCATCTTCATGCAGGCCAGGGAACGGACGCCTGCGAAGGAAGCGCCGATGGCCACTTCCGCGGCAACCTTTTCATTGGGAGCCCACTCGGCGTACACGCCGGGGTATTTGACAAGTTCCTCGCTGATCTCCGTGCTGGGGGTTCCGGGATATGCGGAGGAAACCTTCACACCGGCTTCCCATGCGCCGCGGGCGAGTGCGGCATTGCCCAGCATCATCTTTTTTTCACTCATAAAAAACTCCTGGTTTATCTACTCGATTCTAAACAATGGGGACACGCATTGAAGTGTGTCCCCAGTTTCCTATCCTGATAATCTTTCTTACAGTACTGATAATCTGTCATCCGGCAGTCGAAACCGCCGGGTTCCTTCTATCAGTTTTATCAGCAGATCTCGACGATCCAGCCTTCCGGCGGCTCGATGCGGCCTGCCTGGATGCCGGTCAGAGTGTCATACAGCTTCTGGATGACAGGGCCGACCTTCTCCATGCCGTTGGAGAAGAAGATCTCTTTTCCGTGGTCGTTGATGCAGCCAAGGGGAGAAATAACTGCAGCAGTTCCGCACAGTCCGGCTTCCTTGAAGTTGCCGTCCTCCACTTCCTTGAGGGTGACCACACGCTCTGTGACCTTGAGGCCGAGATAATGCTCGGCGACATAGTGGATGCTGCGGCGTGTGATGGAAGGCAGGATGCTGTCAGAAGCCGGGATGACCAGATTTCCGTCCGCGTCGACGAAGATGATATTGGCGCCGCCGGTCTCCTCGATCTTGGTGCGGGTAGCGGGATCGAGATAGAGGTTCTCCGCAAATCCTTCTCTGTGGGCTTCCATGACGGGAAGCAGGCTCATCGCGTAGTTCAGGCCGGCTTTGATGTGGCCGGTTCCCCGCGGTGCCGCGCGGTCATAGTCACTGACCTTGATCTGGATCGGAGTTGCGCCGCCCTTGAAGTAAGGGCCGACGGGTGTCACGAAGACACGGTACATATATTCTTCCGCGGGCTTAACGCCGATGACGGGGCTGATACCGAACATAAGGGGACGTACATACAGGGTCGCGCCTGTGCCATAGGGGGGTACCCATGCGGCATTGGCCTTGACAGTCTGCACGACGGAATCAATAAAGCGATCCCTCGGGAAAGGAGGCATTTCCATGCGCAGTGCGGAATTGTACATACGGTCTGCATTCAGGTCGGGGCGGAAGCACACGATACGGCCGTCCTCTGTCGTATAGGCCTTGAGTCCCTCAAAAATAGACTGTGAATAATGCAGGACACCTGCGTCCTCGCTCATGACGATCTTGTCGTCGCTGATCAGGGCGCCGTCATCCCATGCGCCGTCCTTAAACATGGACACATAGCGCTTGTCCGTGACCATATATCCAAATCCCAGGTTACTCCAATCGATGTTTTTCTTTTCCATAATGAATCTTCCTCCAGCTTCCTGTTCCGGGGCGTTTTTTCCCACGGCAGGGAAGGGCACATCCCCCGGTTCCTGCCGGTCTTGTGTCATAACATGATTCCCTGTCCTGTGTGCTGCCGGCACCCCTGCGGTGGGGCGTCGGTCTCCACGCCGATATTACTCTCTTTTCGGCACTTTCACCGATCATGCCGCTCCCAGGAGCGGCAGCGCGGGGAGAAATACGCGGAGACGTTCTCTCCGATGCGATCAGCGGAGGTTTGGGCCGTCTCACAGCACAAACCTCTGAGAGTGAAAAATCCTGTATCGACAGGATTTTTCACTTTTCTGCTTTATCGTGCCAAACAGATACTCTATTATAAAGCGGACATTCATATTTTTCCAGTCCAAACACAGAAAAAATCGAATAAAAATATACATGTATACAAAACAGACGGGAGTATTCACCTCACTCCCGTCTGTTTCTGCGCTTTATTCCCTGTCCGGCTTATTGTCCTGCCCTGTCACGGATCCAGAATCGCCGCGACGCCTACCAGGCCGGGACCGGTGTTGAGGGCCAGGGTCGCCGCGATCTGCTTTCGATAGAGGACCTCCCCATTTTCGCCGATTTCGTCCATCACCATCTTCTCCATCTCTTCCAGCTCACGGGGGGCCGCTCCGTGCCCCAGTCCCAGCCAGACCTTGTGGCCGCGGCAGAAATTGAGCATTTCATTCAGGAGTTTTTTCTTGCCCTGCTTACTTCCGCGGATCAGGGACACCGTGTAATAGATCCCGTCCTTGTTGCAGGAGATGATGGGTTTGATCTTCAGCGCCTGTCCGATGATCGAGGAGACGGTCCCGATCCGGCCTCCGCGCTTGAGATATTCCAGTGTATCCATATAGAACATGACTTTTGAATCATAAATCTTGTCCTGCAGGCCCTGACACACGTCGTCGTAGGACATCCCCTCCGAGAGCTTTCTGGCAGCCCAGATTCCCAGAAGGCCGCAGGCCACAGAGATATTTTTTGTATCAAAAACGAACACCTTCACCCGGTCCTGGTGAAGTGCCGCGAGCCGCACCGCATTCCAGGTGCCGCTCAGGCCGCTGGAAATACAGACGGCAATGACCTTCTCAATCCCTGCGTCCGCCATCTCCTCCAGTTTATCCAGAACCTCCTGGAGAGAGGGTGTCGATGTCTTGGGATAGTCCTTCGGGTAACGGTCATACACCATCTGCGGATCAATATCTACGCCGTCCAGATATGCCTTTTCAGGATAATCGATGTGCAGCGGCAGAAGCCACAAACCGTATTGATCAATGCATTCCTGAGCAATATCACAGCCGGAGTCCACGAGGACCGCCGCTTTTTCGCTGTTCATGTGTTCCTTCCAGTTCATTTTTCATTACCCTCTCATCTGGTTTCTATTATTTCCGCATCCGGCTTTGAAAATTCTTCCATGCGGTTTTCATTAACATATCATAACATAGAATAGAAGGATTCGCATCACGCTTTGAGCAGACGGAATCTGACCGGACGGAATCTGACAGTCCTCTGTTCTGTCTTTCCCGCCTTATCTGCCAGTAATGTCTGCCCTTGCAAAAAGGAACAAATCTGAATATGATTTGAGTAGATTTCCGGAAAAAACGAACAGGAGGACATACCTGATGAAAGATTACAGGGAAGGCATGAATGAAAATCTCGCCGGCAGCGCTGTCGCGAGGATCAAAAAGGGCGGCGCAAGGGCTTTGAAAGCCGGGGGACTGTGGATCTATGATAATGAGATTGCCCGTGTGGACGGGGAATTTGAAGACGGCGATATACTGGCTGTAGAGGATTTCGACGGATATTTTCTGGGCTGGGGATTTATCAACCGCGCCTCAAAGATCTGTATCCGTATGCTGAGCAGAAAAAAAGAGCAGACCATCACACCCGCTTTTCTGGAGGCACGGGTGCGCGCTGCATGGGAATATCGCAGGAAAGTAATTGACACTTCTTCCTGCCGCGTGATCTTCGGAGAGGCGGATTTTCTCCCCGGCCTCACCGTCGACAAGTATGAAGATGTGCTGGTCGTGGAATCTCTTGCACTGGGGATCGACCGCCTGAAACCCATGATCCTGTCCATGCTCAGGCAGATCCTGGGGGAGGACGGAATCAGTGTGCGCGGAATCTATGAGCGCAGCGATGCCAAAGTGCGTGAAAAAGAGGGTCTGCCCCGGACAAAGGGCTTTATAGGAGAACCTTTCGACACTCTGGTTCCGATCACGGAAAACGGTGTCCGCTATATTGTTGATGTAGAGAACGGACAGAAAACAGGCTTCTTCCTCGACCAGAAGGAAAACCGTCGTGCTATCGCAAAACTCTGTCCGGGCGCCCGCGTCCTGGACTGCTTCACGCACACCGGATCCTTTGGCCTGAACGCGGCCCTTGCCGGTGCCGCCGAGGTCACCAGTGTCGATGCCTCGGATCTTGCCATTGAGCAGGCGGCAGAAAATGCCGCTCTGAACGGCTTCTGTGCATTCCCCGCAACAGACAAGTCATCCGGTCCTGCACCTGCAGAGACGGAAACAGACAGTTCTTCAAAAGAACAGTGGCTCGTCAACGAAGCCGGCACCCGTCTTCAGTACCTGTGCGCGGATATTTTTGACCTGCTTCCCGCCCTGCACAGAGAGGGGGAGCTCTATGACGTCGTGATCCTGGATCCTCCGGCTTTTACCAAATCGAGGAATTCCGTCAAGGCAGCCGTACGCGGCTACCGCGAGATCAACCAGCGGGGCCTGCGTCTGGTCCGCGACGGAGGATTTCTGGCCACCTGCTCCTGCTCTCATTTCATGGATCCGGACCTGTTCCGGGATACGATCGCACAGGCGGCAAGGGATGCCCACAAGCGCCTTCGCCAGGTGGAATTCCGCACCCAGGCGCCTGATCACCCCATTCTCTGGGCGTCTGAGGAATCCTACTATTTGAAATTCTATATCTTCCAGGTGCTGGAGGAGAAATAATAAAACCATCCAGTATTTATACGGGTGTAAGGAGCTGCTGCGCAGCGGTATAAAGCATGAATCGACGGGGCCTGAAGGCTGGTTGACAGATGCTTGTGTTTTTCCATGCGCTTACTTTATATCCATCTTTGCTCCGCAGTTAGGGCAAAAGTTGAAAACACCGCTCATAACCGCCTTTTTTACCCACATGCCGCATGCGCCGCACTCGATCCTTCCGTTTAAATAAAACCACCTTGCATGTACCACCGGCTCAACATCTTTCAAGGGAGCAGTTTCTTTTTCAAAATCATCAAGGGTGATAAGATTGCTCTCAAGTGCTTTACAGGCGGTTTCATATTTTTCGATTGCGTTCATCGCTCTTCCTCTGCTGCGTAAAGTTCAACTAGTCGATCTTCAAGGATGCTGTACGCTTTCACAAGCTGCCTTCAGTCTGCGGCGGGAGCGATGCAGAACATGGTGACGGTCACACGGGTCAGTTCTCTTCCCTCTCCGCTCCGGATGCTCACTTCGATCAGGACGGAGGTCCTGCCGCGTCGGATGACGGAAGCCTCGGCATAGATCGTGCCGCCCTTCACATTCCGCAGATAATGAATATTGGCATCCAGTGTGGAATAGTTACGCCCGTCCGCCCTGGCCAGGGCCGATGCAGCGGCATCTGCCATAGTGAAAAGAAGGCCGCCGTGGGCCAGTCCGTTCGGGTTGGTCTGCTCGTGGGAAAGCTCGACATGGCAAAGGCAGTGATTCTCGTCAAGTTCATCCATCTCAATATGGTTCCACTGCATAAACGGATTATTTTCCACCAGTTTCATGGAAAAGGCGATACCGGACTTTGACAGGTCGATCTTTTTTTGAATATCCATATTGAACTCCTTACACTGCTGTGTACCCATTGAAAGGGTGTGAACTGTAACATCAAATGTGAATGGAAACCCCTCATCACGAAAGGTAGCTTGAACGAACCTGCCTGCGGCTGTATAATAGGGATGTTTCTATAACACCATAAAATCTGAACGGAGGTCGAAACCGCAGACATGAACATTCTCAATCAATCCGATCTGAACAACAGGCCTTTCATTAAGTATATCATTATTGCAGTCATTGCGGTAAATGCAATTGTACTGGCTCTGCTATTATTCGGTCCCGGACGCCTGAGTTCAGCAGCCTCTCCCCTGGGTTCGGAAGGCGGTCCTGCCTCCGCAGGCAGCACTGCAGAAATGTCAGACGGCAGCGACTCCCGGGATGATGATGACAGACATCATGACGGAGACGATGAAGAGGATTCCGAAGATTCCGGCGAAGCAGATACGGACGAAGCTGCAGAGGGTGAAATGCCTGAATCCGGTCCCCTCCTTGAACTGGTAGACGATCATGTGACTCTCAAAGTCGGCGACTACTTCAATTTCTACGATTACATCAAGACAATGGAGGACAGAGACGGATCGAACCTGAGCAGATATATCCATCTGGTCGGCGATGTGAATACCTATCAGCCCGGCGATTACACGATCACCTATCAGATCACCAGCCAGATCGACGGAGAAACTGCCTCCAAGGATCTTAAGGTCACGGTAGAATATTGACCGGCATTTGACTGTCTGTTCCTGAAGAATCAGGATTCCCCGCCAGTCCGGTGCGGCTGGAATAATAATCCATCTGAATACAATGAAAAAACGTCTGCGGAAAGCATCATTCCGCAGACGTTTTTTATTATCACTGTTTACGCCCCGGCCAGGGCGCGGCTGTACTGTTTTATTGCCTCATACAGCTGTATTTTTTACTCATGCAGCGTCCACATTCTTGGTCGCCACGACATCAACGCCCGTGCCGCAGACGTTCTCGATCACGACATCTCCAATGCGGACCGGTGCCGCCACTCTGACATGGTCGATGGCATCCATGCAGGCGAAGATTTTTTCTTTGGGAATATTGCCTTTGGTCTTGACACTGCAGCGGTCCTTATCTCCTCCGGTGACGGTGACCGTCGAAGTGACAGTGCGCTCGGGGTGCGTGACCTCCTGGCGGGCATATTTGTCTCCGATCGCGCAGGTGTTCCCTTTGACGCTCAAGACTTCTTCGCCCTCAACTTCCACTGTGATCTGGCAGCCCATAGGGCAGCCGATACAAGTCAGATTCTTTTTTTCCATACCTACAGTAATAACCTCCTGTTCAAAAACAACTAATTATTCGGCCTCGATCTTGACTGTGATGGTCTTCAGATCGGGATAGTCTGCCAGTTTCTTTTTCTGGAGGATAATCTGTTCCATCTCGCCGGGGGCCATGATCCTCTTTTTCCTGTGCTGGACGCGCTCGTCGTCGAAATAGACGCTGACGTAGCTGTCTTTGAACACAGCGCCGACACGGAAGCGGACGGTGAGGTTTTCGTCCATGCGGGAGACATTGACGGTACAGGGCACGGTGTAACGGGCGCCCTCTGTGGCAACAAGCTTAATATCACTGCCTTCCTTCTCGTCTTTGCAGCCGTTCTGAACGTATTTTGCAGCGTTCTCGCCGGCGCGGGTAGCCTCTTCGGAAACATAGTCCACCAGGTCATGTACATGAAGGACGTTGCCGCAGGCGAAAACACCGGGGATGCTGGTCTCAAGGATCTCATTGACGATGGGACCGCTGGTGACATTGTTCATCTCGACACCTGCGCCGCGGGACAGCTCGTTCTCAGGGATCAGGCCTGTGGAAAGAAGAAGGGTATCGCAGGTATAGCGCTCTTCTGTTCCGGGGATGGGCTTCATGTCGGGGCCGACTTCCGCAATGGTAACGGCCTTGACGCGCTCTTTGCCCTCGATGTCAACGACAGTGTGAGAGAGCTTGAGCGGGATTCCGTAGTCATCCAGACACTGGACGATATTTCTCTTGAGGCCGCCGGAGAAGGGCATCAACTCCGCAACTACCTTGACGGTCGCGCCCTCGAAGGTCATGCGGCGGGCCATGATCAGGCCAATATCACCGGAGCCCAGGATGACGACTTCACGTCCGGGCATGTAGCCCTCCATGTTGACCAGTCGCTGTGCCGTACCGGCGCTGTAGATGCCTGCGGGACGGTAGCCGGGAATGTTCAGGGCACCTCTGGGACGCTCGCGGCAGCCCATGGCCAGGATGACGGCACCGGCCTGGATCTGGAACATGCCCTCGGTGCGGTTCATGGCGGTCACGACTTTGTCGTGGGAGATATCCATGACCATGGTATCCAGTTTGTATTCGATTCCCAGGTCATAGACCTGCTCGATGAAGCGATAGGCGTACTCGGGGCCGGTCAGCTCCTCTTTGAAGGTGTGAAGACCGAAACCGTTGTGGATGCACTGGTTGAGGATGCCGCCCAGTTCCTTGTCGCGCTCGATGATGAGGATGCTGTCCGTGCCGGCTTTTTTGGCGGAAACGGCAGCTGCAAGGCCGGCGGGACCGCCGCCGACGATCACGATATCATACGCAGTCATAATCAGGCACCTCCCTTTGTTCTTTCAAGGACAATTTTGGAATCACCGCCGAGTTTGGTGATCTTCTCCATCGGAATGCCCAGTTCTCTGTTGATGATCTCCATGGTACGGGGCGAGCAGAATCCTGCCTGGCATCTGCCCATACCCGCTCTGGTCCTGCGCTTGACGCCGTCGAGGGAACGGGCGCCCAGGGGTCTGTGGATGGCGTCGATGATCTCGCCCTCTGTGACCATTTCGCAGCGGCAGATGATCCTGCCGTAGGCGGGTTCTTTTTTGATCAGTTCATTTCTCTCTTCAATGGAGAGATCTGCGGGATTGAGGATACCCTTGCGGGTTCCGATCCAGTTCTCTTTTTCCTCGAGGCCCATCTTCTCTTTCAGCATCTGCCCGACATACTCACCGATGGCAGGGCTGGAGGAAAGGCCGGGGGATTCAATACCGGCACAGTCGATGAAGTGAGGGGCATCTTCAACTTCGCCGATAATGAACTCGTGGTGGTCTTCATGCGCGCGCAGACCTGCAAAAGAAGTGATGACCTGGCGGATGGGAAGATTGCGGACATGCTCGCCGGCTTTTCCGATCAGATCATTGATTCCTTCCGCTGTGGTATTAATACCCTCGCGGTTTTCGATGTCGATGGCCGTCGGACCCACGATCAGGTTGCCGTGGATGGTCGGGGAAACCAGGACGCCCTTGCCGAACTTGGTGGGCTGGGGGAAGATCGTGTGGCTGACATGGCCGCCGGCTGTCTTGTCCAGCAGGCAGTAATCACCGCGCCTGGGAGTGATATTGATCTTCTTCTCAGAGACCATGTTGTGGAAGACGTCCGCGTAGACACCTGCCGCGTTGATGACATATTTTGCCTTATACTCGCCGTTGTTAGTGCGGATCTTCCAGATGGGCTGACCGCATTTTTCACAGGTCGCAGGGGTCAGTTTCTCTACCTCTGTATTGAAGAAGAAGTCAACGCCGTTGACATTCGCGTTCTCTGCCATGGCGATATTGAGCATGAAGGGGCAGATGATCCCGCTGGTGGGCGCATAGAGGGCTGCGACCACGTTCTCTGTGAGATTGGGTTCCTTTTCGAGAGCCTGCTCGCGGTCCAGGATCTCCAGGCCTTTGACACCGTTGGCGATGCCGCGGTCATAGAGGTCCTTCAGTCCGTCTTTCTCGGATTCATGGATACAGACGACCATGGCGCCGTTGCGTTTGAAGGGAATGTCCAGGTCTCTTGCAAAGTCATCCATCATCTCATTGCCGCGCACGTTGAAGCGGGCCATCAGGGACCCTGCAGGTGCGTCGAAACCGGCGTGGATGATCGCGCTGTTGGCCTTGGATGTGCCGCTGCAGACATCCTCCTCCTTATCCAGCACGCAGACGTTTACTTTGTAGCGGGAAAGCTCGCGTGCGACCGCGCATCCCGTGACGCCTGCGCCGATGATTATAACATCATACATAAGTTGATTCCTCCTGGTGGTTTCCAAATGTGCCTTTTACAGAAATGGAGTCGAACAATACCGGATCTTCTGCAAAGGCCTTTACTATGTCGACTCCATTTCCATGACACTCATTTATTCAAAACAAAAAGCAACTCGTAAAGCCCTTACTCTGCCTTATACAATTCCAGAAGAACTGATTATGCAGGGAAAGGCATCACGCCGTAGACAAGTGCTGCAACGACTGATCCGCAGATGGGAGCAACCACAGGGATCCAGGAATAACCCCAATCGGGATCCTTGTTGTCGCCGGGGCAGAACAGAGCAAATGCAAGACGAGGGCTGAAGTCTCTGGCTGCATTCATGGCATATCCGGTCACGCCGCCGAAGGACATGCCGATGGCAGTGATGATAGCCCATACGAAGACAAAGTTGAGACCTGTGTCACCGGCTACAGTCTGGCCGATACCGAGGATCGCGAACATCAGGACAAATGTGTCAATGAACTCGGACAGGAAGTTCAGGCCTGTGTTGCGGATCGAAGGAGCTGTGCAGTAGCAGCCGCGCTTGACATCATTTTCAGGTGTAGCTGCCAGATGATCGTGATACATCAGAGTAAGGATAGAGGCACCGATGAAGCCGCCGACCATCTCGCCGATCAGATAGAAGGGAACCAGACCGAAAGAGACAGAGCCGTTTACCGCCAGAGCGATGGTGACAGCAGGGTTGAAATGCGCGCCGGTAGCTTTGCCGAAGATAAAAGCGGGAACCATGACCGCAAGACCCCAGCCGATACCGCACAGGCAGGCGCCGCCGCCCTTCTGACCTGACTTGTTCAGGTTGATGTTCATGCACACGCCGTCGCCCAGAAGGACCAGAAGTGCGGTGCCGACCAGTTCACAAATAAGAATACTCATTCCACTCATTATAAACCCCCTTATAAGGATAGGACGCCGGACCGGAATCATCCGGCGCAAGTATTAATAATTACATATGTCTCACTAATACAAGTCTACTCAAAAGATTATTCTTTTGCCCGGGATTATTCTTTTGCCCAGCCGAGAGTTGCCTTGACGGCCTGCTTCCAGCCTCTGAGCTCTTCGTCTCTGGTTGCCTGATCCATAGCGGGCTCGAACTCTTTGTCAAGAGCCCAGTTCTTGATGACATCCTGTTTGTCAGCCCAGAATCCCACTGCAAGGCCAGCCAGATAGGAAGCACCCATAGCGGTGGTCTCGACGCACTCGGGGCGCTGTACAGGAGTGTTGATCAGGTCGGACTGGAACTGCATGAGGAAGTTGTTCTTGCAGGCGCCGCCGTCGACCTTGAGAGAGCTCAGCTTGACACCGGAACCCTCTTCCATGGCTGCCAGCACATCGTAGGTCTGGAATGCCAGGGACTCAAGAGTAGCACGGATGATATGATACTTGTTGACACCGCGGGTCAGGCCCATGATGGCGCCGCGTGCATAAGGATCCCAATAGGGAGCGCCCAGACCGGTGAAAGCGGGAACAACGTAGCAGCCGTTGGTGTCTTCCACGCGGGTTGCAAAATACTCGGAATCCGGAGACTGGTCGACGACCTTGAGCTCATCGCGCAGCCACTGGATGGCAGCGCCTGCTACGAAGACAGAGCCTTCCAGAGCATACTCGACATTGCCGTCGAGACCCCATGCGATGGTGGTCAGCAGTCCGTTGTTGGGATACATGGGCTTCTCGCCGATGTTCATCAGCATGAAGCAGCCTGTGCCGTAGGTGTTCTTGGCATCGCCGGGTGTGTAGCAGGTCTGTCCGAACAGAGCCGCCTGCTGGTCGCCTGCGATACCTGCGATCTTGATCGGGCCGCCGAAGAACTCGGGATCCGACTCGCCGTAAACGCAGCTGGAAGGTTTCGCTTCGGGAAGCATACTCTTGGGGACTTCCAGTCTCTCGCAGAGCTCATCGTCCCACTCAAGGGTATTGATGTTGAACAAAAGTGTTCTGGATGCGTTGGAATAATCCGTCACATGTACTTTGCCCTTGGTCAGCTTGTAGACCAGCCAGGTATCAACAGTACCGAAGGCCAGCTCGCCGGCCTCTGCTTTTTCGCGGACACCCGGAACATTATTCAGGATCCAGCGAAGCTTGGTGCCGGAGAAATAAGGGTCAAATACAAGGCCGGTTTTGTGATATGCGCTGTCGGCGATATCAGGATATTTCGCCATCAGCTCGTCCTTCATATCCGCGGTTCTGCGGCACTGCCAGACGATGGCATGGTAGACAGGCTGGCCCGTCTTACGATCCCATACAATAACAGTTTCTCTCTGGTTTGTGATGCCGATCGCTGCGATGTCCTCATAGGTGGCCCCGACTTTCTGCATGGCCAGACGAGCGACAGAAAGCTGCGTCTGCCAGATTTCATTTGCGTCGTGTTCGACCCAGCCAGGTGCAGGGAAATACTGGGTAAACTCCTTCTGCGCTATGCTGCAGATCTCTCCCTTTTCGTTGAAGAGAATGCAGCGGTTGCTGGTCGTACCAGCGTCGAGTGCCATTACATACTTCGCCATAAGATATCCTCCTTTACTTTGAGCAGCCGATGACCGCCCCCTGAAAAATAAATAGGTATCATGTAACTCCGTCCATTGAGCCTGTCAGTTGAAATGAGTATTTACACTGCCTCCGCTCCACACGGACTGCAATTCGTGTACAAATGTTTAAAAATCTGTGCCCTGAATAAACGATACATACTCTTTATGCCACCGGCTATCCCTGCCGGCGTAAGCCCTGCGTCTCACATGAACCAGACGTCCCGGGCACTGGTGGAAATGGCTACCGCGCCGTTTTTGAGCATGTTCATCACATCCTCACGGTCCTTGATCAGGCCCCCTGCGATCACCGGAACACAGCTCATGGCGCTGATCTTCCGCATGATCTTGGGAACAATGATCCCGGGCAGGATCTCGATCACATCCGGCATGGAGGCCCGGTTGACCCGGGTCAGCTTTTCAATGTTGGAGAGCGCCATGCTGTCCAGAATGAAAAATCGGAGTACTGTCGAAAGGCCGAGCTCCTTTGCATGATGGATCAGATTGGCTCTCGTCGTGATGATGCCGTCCGCCCTGGTCTTGTAGCGGATGAAATCCAGTGAGATCTCCTTCTGCATCAATCCCGAAACCAGATCCAGATGTACCATGGCGGTCCTGCCGCTGTCCTTGATCCTGTCTATGATCCCCGGAATCGTGACGACATCCCCGTAGAGGACGAAAACCACATCAATTTCCGACTTCAGGCAGTTCTCAAGTTCTTCGTCATTCTTGACCGCCGCAATGATTGGTGAAGCTTCAACCTTTTCTACAAACTCTCTTCCCATGCATATCCCCCTTTGCCAAAAAACATTTTACACGTCGGCCGCACATTAATGTTCTGGCGAAGGCCGGAATGCGCCGAAAACCTTGCAGCTTATCCTCCGCTTTCAAAAGAGACGTCTCCCTTTCGTCAGGTATCGGGACAGGATTCAATACGCGGTTTACCGGAAAAACGGCACAAAAAAAAGAATATACGCCACAAACACAGGTTCTGAAGAACCTTTACGCGGCCATATACTCTTCTCTCCAGGCACAATCTTTTATTACAAGAAAGATACCATAATTTTCTACAAATTGCAACAGAATTTCAGTAATTCTTTTATGAATTTATCAAATATGTATATCTTTATCTGTATAAACAAATATGGCCGCGGAATTTTTACTTAAATTATATTATAATGCATCCTCCCCGAAATAGGTACTAAAAAACGGAATCCACTCTTGGATTCCGTTTTTATCTGCATGCTTTATTAGAGAGGACAGGGAACCGTCCCCTGTCTTCTCCTCTTATCTTATAATTCAATTTCTGTCTCTTTTTCCAGGAAGAGGGCGCCGCCCATGCGTCCGGAAAGGCTTCCGTCCTTCTCCCGGCGGATTTCCACCCGGATGGTGCCTCCCGGTTCCTGAAAGCTGTAGGATGACAGGCCGCACTGCGCGGTTTTCTGTTCCAGATACCAGGCCGCTGCAAGAGAGCCGCTCCCGCAGGAGGACTCATATACCAGAGAGCCCGCTGCTGCCACGTACACGACAGGGATCAGCCGCTCCCCTTTCAGAAACATGATCCCGAAAGCCTCCCACTTTTGACCGTAGGTTTCTACCAAACGCCGGATCAGGTCTTCGTCAGGCTCCATATCCTCCAGGATCATATGTGTGATCCCCTCGCTGATGACAAGGGGATATCCTTCAGGACTGTATTTAACTGCTGTCGGCATGGGCATCTGCGCGTAGGAACTGCCCTGTACAGGGTCGCAGTACACACGCAGCGGATGCGGGCTTCCGGAAATTTCCATCAGGATATTTCCCGCCGCTTCTCTCTGTATCTCCTTCTGCTCTTCCTGCTTTTCTTTCCACAGAAGATATCCGTAGCTCCGGGCTGCGTTTCCGCAGAATTCGCCGCCCATCATGTCAAGCCTTCCGGCTCCTCCCATCATGGAAGGCGTTTCAAACCCGACCTGCTCAGCCCGCAGGTCATTGATCTGCAGGATCTTTGCCGCGATCTGCGCTCTCTGGTCCGCAGATACAGGTGTACGCACAATGGCGGTCCGGTTTCCCGCCGGATCCGCCATGATGATTCTGAGTTTCATATCCTGAAAGACCTCTATTCGTTGATCGCGCCCTGATCGGAGAATCTGGACAGGAACTGTTTGGTGCGCT
This sequence comes from Lachnospiraceae bacterium, assembly GCA_045130475.1. GTDB lineage: Bacteria > Bacillota > Clostridia > Lachnospirales > Lachnospiraceae > CAG-791. The sequence goes on along the minus strand of JBGUPU010000030.1, from coordinate 2,896 downwards.
CCTCCTTGGGATTGCTGATGACATGCTCGGGGCGTCCTTCCTCGACGATGTATCCGCCGTCCATAAAGATGACGCGGTCCGCGACGTCTCTTGCGAATCCCATTTCATGGGTGACGATGACCATGGTCATCTTTTCCTGAGCCAGCTGGCGGATGACCTTGAGGATCTCACCGGTCAGCTCGGGATCCAGGGCAGATGTGGGTTCATCAAAGAAAAGCATCTTGGGATTCATTGCCAGAGCGCGGGCAATCGCCACACGCTGCTGCTGGCCGCCGGAGAGCTGCTGGGGATAATAATTTTCCTTGCCCTCAAGACCCATCTTTCGGATCAGCTCCCTGGCCTCTGCTTCTACTTCTCCTCTATCCCTTTTCTGCACATGGATCGGCGCCTCAGTAAGGTTGCGCATAACCGAAAAATGCGGGAAGAGGTTGAAGTTCTGGAAGACCAGTCCGAAATACCCTTTGATCCTCCGCAGATCGGCAGGGGATGCGTAGACTGTATTTCCCGACGAATCATTGTGGGCTGCCTTTTCATCCAGATAGATCAGCTCGCCGCTGTCCATGGTCTCCAGCATGGTCGCACAGCGAAGAAGGGTGGATTTTCCGCTGCCGGACGGGCCGATGATCGCGACGACTTCTCCCTCGTCAACTTTTACGGAAATATCGTGGAGGACAGTCAGGTCGCCGAATGCCTTTTTTACATTATTGATTTCAAACAGGCTCATGTTCCTCCTCCTTACTCAAAGTAGGACAGCTTCTTTTCGATTCTGCCCATGACCCAGGCCACGACAATGTTAAAAATATAGTAGAAAAGGCCCGCAACAAACAGGGGCATGATGTTGGACTGCTGCGCAGCAACCTGCTTGGCCATGGTAAACATCTCTGCATAGGCAATGGCGAATGCCATGGATGTATCCTTGACCAGAGTGATGACCTCGTTTGTTACAGGCGGAACGACCCGCTTGACCATCTGGGGAAAAACAATCTTAAAGAAGGTCTGGGTCTTTGTAAAGCCCAGTACCTCAGCAGCCTCGTGCTGGCCGACGGGGACCGCCTGGATACCTGCACGGAAGATTTCGCCGAAGTAAGCCGCATAGTTGATGGAAAAACCGATGAGAGCCGCATAGACACGCCATCCGGTGGAAAGCTTGATGCCGAACACATAGTAGGGCATAAAGAAGACCACGATCAGCTGCAGCATCAGCGGGGTTCCGCGCAGGATGGAAATGCAGACCTGCATAAAAATATTCAGCGGCTTAAACTTACTCATACGTGCCAACGCGAAAATAATCCCCAATGGCATGGAAAACAGCAGTGTGAAAAAGAAAATAAACAGCGTTGTTCCAAATCCGCCGATAATCTGTTGTACAATTGACATGAATCCCATATGGTTTTCCCCTTACTTCAAAAAAACCGCCTGCAGGCAGGGTCCCCTTCCTGCAGGCGCTTATTTTATGTGTACTGTTCCGGCATCCGGTCCGACCGGACAGGTATCCTGTCGGACACAAAAGCGGAATCTTTACCCGACAGTCATCACTTGCCGATGATCAGCATTTCGGGAAGATTAAAATCAGCATAATTGGCGACGATCTTGTCAACAGTGCCGTCTGCAGCCATCTCATTCAGAGTTTCCTGAACCATATCGCGCAGCTCTGTATTGCCCTTCTTGAAAGCGATCGCATACTGCTCCTTGGAGAGAGGCTCGTCAAGAATCCTGTATTTGCCCTCATTAGCTGCCAGCTGGAACTGTGCTACACCGATATCTACAGCAATGGCATCATAGATGCCCGCAGCCATGTTCATGAACGCATTATTATAGTCTGCAATTGTCTCGTAACTGGCAAATGATGCACAGAGAGTAAGGTTCTCGTCGTTGCTGCCGTCGCCGGGATCATTGGTAAGGGCAGTATCCGCGGAGGAAGCCTGCTGTGCGACAACATTCTTGCCTGCCAGATCCGCCTTGGTCTGAATGTCGGAATCCGCATTAACCGCAAAGACGATGGAGTTGTCAACATAGGGCTCAGTCCAGGTATAGTCCTCTTCGCGGCCTGTATAGGTCATGCCGTTCCACAGGCAGTCTATTGCGCCGGAATTGATCTCCATATCCTTGGAATCCCAGTCGATGGGCTGCTTGACCAGAGTCCAGCCGCGGCGCGCACAGACTTCCTCGGCCAGTTCAAGGTCAAATCCTGTGTAATCGCCGGTTGTCTCATCCTTATATCCATAAGGCGGATACTCCGCGTCAAAACCGACTGTAAAAGTCATGCCCTCTGCATCTGCTTCTTCTGCGGGGGCTGCCTCATCTGTCGCAGCAACAGCCGCTTCATCTCCTGAAGCCTCAGCCTCAGCAGGGGCCGCTTCCTCTGTCTTGGTATCGGTTGCAGCCGGAGAACTGCTGCCTCCACAGGCAGTCAGAACACCTGCGCACATAATACCTGCCAGCAGCAGTGCGATCATTTTTTTCATAGTACTTCCTCCCAATCTCATAGTTTCTGCCTGTTAAAGCACACACTGCAATTTTGTAATTTATCACAGCGCAGTGATATTATACTGAACTATCGCAGACAAAACAAGTGTTAATTAGCAAAAACAATATGCCATGCCGGCTGATCCGCAAACGCACAGAAGCCGGAGGTACGCACCCTGTGCGTACCCCCGGCCTCGGGGACATGTCATATGTGGTTTAAACCAACAGGTTTAAAAAACCGTAATTCCGAATAGAGAGGAGGGCAATCGATCGCTCGCCGTCTTTCCTCTCAAGGCTGAACATTCATGTACGTAGCAGCCGTCATCCGTTATTTGACATCTCAGCCTTTTTTCTTGTTGTAGGCAACAACAGAAGCGCCTGCGAAGACACCTGCAGCCATGAGCCACAGCATCCAGCTGTCATTCATGCC
>JBGUPU010000029.1:0-5635 GCA_045130475.1 Lachnospiraceae bacterium | reverse complement strand
GTCGATGGGGAGAATGGCGTAATCTGATTCGTCGCCGGAATGGACTGCGGAGATCTTTTCGTCCCGAACCAGGACAAGGGCTTCGGAACGGAAATGGCTGAGGAAGGTGTTGAGGACCTGGGCAAGCTCGGTTTTCGTGAGCTTATTGAGGCCAGACCCGCTGACCTTCGCACGGTCGAGCAGGCTCTTGTAGGCGGTTTCACGTACGGGGTAAAGCATCTGGTCAAAGCGGATGGCGAGACCGAGGTTGTTGAAGCTGTCCTCCACGGCCTCCGAGCTGACGCCGGGGGCAAACTCCTTGAGCGCGGGGTAGCAGGAGGAATTGTGATTCAGCGGCTCCACATGGAGCTGATTGACTGCGCAATGGCTCCACTGGCTGCGGGAACTGACCTGCTGCTGGTAACCGAAGAGCTCGTTGTAGCTGGTGAAAGTGGCGGAGAAGGTGTCCTGACAATTCTGCATGATGAGTGCTCCTTTCTGAATTCCGGCGGCTCAGCCGTCTGAGTGTGAATAACAAAAGCCGGCAATCTGAGAGACTGTCGGCTTCATGTCCGGTATGACGGGAAACAAAAAAGTGCCATTTACCCATAAAGGCAAATGACACTATGAGACGAGAGACTGATGATTGCTCACGGCAAACCGGAAACTGTACAGCTTGAGTTTACCAGAAAGAGGCGGGAGAGTCAAATTTCAGGATGTGTATCAAAGCAGTATCTCTGGCTGTTCTGCCGTAGGTGGAGCGTTGTGCTTTATATCAGGTTGCAGATATGTCACGGATGCGATCAATAAACATTTGCACTGCAGGAGAAAAGACCTGGTATTTCTTCCAGATCAGATACCCGGCTTTTTTTATCTGAGGGATGATCGGCCTCATACAGAGGCAGCTGTCACCCGTGGTGTTGATCAGTTTGTCAAAGCAGATGGCATAGCCCAGCCCGTCTTCTACAAGCAGGGAGGCGTTGTATATCAGGTTGTAGGTTGCAACCACATTCAATGAAGATAATTCTTCTGAACCGGCAAGGTAGGGTTCGGCGGCTCTTGAAACAATCACTGGCAAACCTTTTAAATCCGACAGGTGGACGGCGTTCCTTTCCGCCAAGGGACAGTCCTTCGGCATGAGTAGTCCGAAGCTGTCCTCCGCAGGGAGCTCGATCGACTGATAGAGCATATGATCCACCTCTGTGAAGATGACGGCGAAATCGATCAGCCCATTGTTCAGCTCATCCATCAGATCCTGCGTATCCCCGCTTGTAATATGGAAGCGGATTTCCGGATGCTCCCCAGCGAGGCTGGCAGCCGCACGTGACAGATAATGAAAAGACCAGGATTCCCCGGCGCCAATCCGCACAGACCCGGAGATGTTGTTTTTGATCTGCGATATCTCATCCTCTGTCATCTGCATCAGGCGCACCATCTCCTCTGCTCTTTTCCGAAGCACCATACCCTCCTCGGTGAGTGTAATCTTCCGGTTCCCGCGCACGAAAAGAGCGGCACCGAGTTCTTCTTCCAGCTCCTTCATTTGCCGGGACAGGGACGGCTGGGCGACATGGAGCGCTTGGGCCGCTGCGGAGATCGTCCCTTCCCGGACGACAGCCAGATAGTATTGCATTGTGCGAATATCCATGACGGCACTCCCTTTGCACTGTTCCTATCCAATTATAGCATAGGAACACATAGTTATCAAGTATTTGAATATAGGAAAAAGGCGAATTATAATAGGGCCACCAAAGAAATAAAAAAGCCTTCAGGAGGACAACAGACATGGCATCCGGATATATCACCAAGCTGAATGAGAATGTGAAAAGAGAGCATGTACGCTTTAACAACCGCTACGGGATCGCAATCGCGGCGGATCTCTACCGGGCAAAGGCCCTGGATGAGACGAAGAAGTATCCGGCCCTTATCGCAGGCGCACCCTACGGCGGCGTGAAGGAGCAGGGTCCCTGTGTCTATGCCAATGAACTTGCGCAGCGCGGCTTCGTAGTGCTGACCTTTGACCAGGTCTATATGGGCGAGTCCGGCGGCGAGCCGAGGAATCTCTCTTCTCCTGAGCTCTTTGCCGAGAGCTTCAGTGCGGCGGTCGATTACCTCGGCGTAAAGGTTCCGTATGTGGACAGGGAAAAGATCGGTGTGATCGGCATCTGCGGCAGCGGCGGTTTTGCGCTGTCCGCGGCCTCCGTTGACCCGCGCATCAAGGCCGTGGCGACCTCCGCCATGTATGACATTACCGGAGCCCGTACCATGTTCAGAATGCCTGCGGAGGTCATCGCCCAGCAGAAGAAGGAGCTGGCCGAAAAGCGCTGGACGGACTTTGCAAACGGCCAACCGGAGCTGCATCCCAACTATCCGGAGGTGCCGTTTGAAACCGCAGCGGACCTTCCGGAGACCGATCCCCTGACAAATGAATGGAACCGCTTCTACGCGACGAAGCGCGGCCATCACGTAAACGCCTGCAGCGGTTTTACCGCAACCTCGATGTTGGCAATGATGCAGTTTTCCGCTCTGCAGTATATCCGCGAGATCTCCCCGCGGCCGATCCTGTTCATAGCGGGAGAGCGGGCGCATTCCCGTATCTTTTCGGAAAAAGCCTTTGAGATGGCAGCGGAACCGAAAGAACTCTATATTGTGAAGGACACGGAGCATATTGATCTCTATGACCGCACAGACAGGATCCCCTTCGACAAGTTGGAGAGCTTCTTCAAGCAGCATCTGAACTGAATCGGAGGTCGGCTGTGAGCACCGAAAAAGAGATTGCAGAGAATCTTCTTGCTGCAGGCTGCGGGAAAGCGGAGATCGAAAGCATCCTGTCCAGCATCCAGAAGGGAGATCGCAAAGGCATGGAGAGGCTGATCGCAGCATGCCGGAAAAAGCAGCTTAACCGGCTGCATGATTCCCAGACCTGCATCGACAGACTGGATTATCTGAGTTATCAGCTGTCAAAGGAGCATTTTTTATGGAACTGAAGGAATTCCTGGAGCGAATGGAAAGGCAGGAGACTGTCCCAGCCAATTCAGAGGCCATGCTGTTCAGCGCTGCGATGACACAGCGAGCCCTGGAGATCACAGCGAAGCTGAACGGAAGCTATCATCCGCTTGAAGAGGTACAGGCAATCTTCTCCGAACTGACCGGGGAAGACGTCAGAGAAAAGCTGTTTCTCTTCCCACCATTTCATACGGATTTTGGAATGAATATCCATCTCCGCGGGCATGTGACTATCAATGCCGGCGTATGTATGCAGGATCAGGGCGGAATCACCATTGAAGATGGTGCCCTGATCGGACACCATGTTGTTCTTGCCACATTGAATCATGATCTGGATCCGGCGAAGCGGGGCGATCTTCACCCGGCGCCTATCCACATCGGAAAGAACGTGTGGATCGGAGCAAACGCCACCATCCTTCAGGGTGTGACGATCGGAGACGGAGCAATTGTGGCGGCCGGGGCCGTTGTGAATAAAGACGTTCCGGCAAACACGGTAGTAGGCGGCGTTCCCGCAAAAATCATACGGGAGATAGGGGGCAAACAGCGTGAAGAATAATCTGATGGAGCTGATATCTTTCTGTCTTGTCTTTTGCCTGCTTCTTTCCGGGTGCGGCATGGCAGATGCAAGAGACAGCAGCCAGGACGACAGCACAGTATCCGGGGAGGAAGCTACAGAAACGGCATTACAGCCGGAAGGAGAAGCAGCCATGCACACATATTCGACACAGGAAATCTGGGTACAAAACGGCGACCTCAGAATCTACGGGATCGCATACGTGCCGGAGACGGATGGGAAGATGCCGCTGGTAATCTTCTCTCATGAGCTGGGGAATGACCATACCTCCGGCGTGCGCTATGCCGAGAGCCTTGCGGAAGCTGGATATGCAGCGTATGTCTTTGACTTCTGCGGCGGCACGGTCGGCGGGAACAGAAGCGACGGCAGCAACAAGAGTATGTCAATCTTGACAGAGGCCTCTGATCTTACGGCAGTGCTGGAGTCCGCCAAGTCATGGGACTTTGTGGACCCGGACAAAATCGTCCTGCTCGGCGGAAGCATGGGCGGGCTTGTCACCACTGTCGTCGGGAGCACGCACCAGGATGAGATCGCCGGCATGATCCTGATGTACCCCGCCCTGTCCGCAAAAGTTGACGGCGGCATGGAGAGGTATCCGACAAAGGACGATGTTCCGGAAGACGTCAGCCTGTTTGGCGGCTGGATCCACGTAGGGAAAAACTATATCACCGATCTGTGGGATGTGGATTTTGACAAGCTGCTTTCCTCCTATCAGGGCCATATGCTGCTCCTGCATGGCGACAGGGACAGCACCGTCCCAATCTCCTGGTCAGAGCATGCAAAAGAGACCATCCCGAACTGCGAGTTCTATGTAATCAAAAACGGCGGCCACGAGTTTTTCGGCCAGCCGTTTGAGGATGCAATGTCTTATATCCTGCCCTATCTGGATGCACAGCTGAAGAGCGAGAAAACAGAAAACGAGGAGACTGATACCATGCTTCAAATGAAGATCGGGAACACGGAGGTTTCCGTGGATTGGGAAGAGAATGAATCCGTTGAGGCCCTGAAGGAATTGTGCCGGGATGGCGCCCTGACGATTTCAATGTCCATGTACGGCGGCTTTGAGCAGGTTGGTTCCATCGGACAGAGTCTTCCCAGAAACGACCGCCAGACGACGACGCAGGCCGGTGATATCGTTCTATACTCCGGCAATCAGATCGTCGTCTTCTATGGCTCAAACTCCTGGGCTTATACCCGACTCGGCCATATCACCGACAAGAGCGCGCAGGAGATGGCGGAGCTGCTTGGCGGCGGTGACGTGACGATCACGATCGGGTGAGGGCAACAAAGCATGAAAATCCTGATCTTGAATGGCAGCCCCCATTTGGATGGGGCCACATCGGATATGGTAAACGCTTTCGCGGAAGGTGCGAGAGAGGCCGGACACGAAATCGTTTCCGTGAATGTTGCCCATAAGAATATCAAAGGATGCATGGCCTGCGAATACTGTCGGAGCAGAGAAAAAGGCGTTTGTGTTCAAAAGGACGATATGCAGAAGCTCTATCCGGAGATCTTGGCCGCAGACATGGTGGTCTTCGCTTCCCCAATCTATTACTTCACATTGTCAGCACAACTGCAGGCCGTGATCCAACGCACTTATGCCATCAATATACCAAAGCACGTAAAGAAGGTCGCACTGATCATGAGCTCTGGAGGCAAGTTCGTATACGGAGCTGCCATCACGGAATACTTCCAGTCGATTGTTGAGTACTGGGGCGTGGAGAATGCTGGGATTTTCACGGCAAATGGGAGGCAGAATAAGTCGAAAATGAAAAGGCAGGAACTGTATCGCTTCGGAAAATCGCTGTAGAACATAGGCGCTTCTAGCGAAGGCAAAAGAGATTATCGAAAAAGGGAAAAATTCTGTATATGTTTCCAAGGTTTAGCTTTAGCTCATAAGAAAGAAAAGGGGTCTATTAACATCTTTAGTATGAGACGAGCAGAACATAAATATGACGAAGGGGCGCCAGCTAAAAAAGCTGACGCCCCCAGTTTAGTGTGCCGGGCATGGCACAGTTCTAGCGGGTGAAAGTCCCGCCACGGGTAGTTACCGCCAAGTGTAGCGAACCGCAAGCCGGC
>JBGUPU010000028.1:0-18695 GCA_045130475.1 Lachnospiraceae bacterium | reverse complement strand
CTTTGAATGTAAAAGTAACTGCAAGACAGAGATGAACGGAACGATTTAAGTTTATAAAAAGGCTGTATTTCTCATGCAGAAGGGGGTTATAATGCAATCAAACTGCTGAAATTTGTTTAAAACTGCGCATTATAATAAGGCGGCGCATCATAGGTTTGTAAAAGTAACTGAGACCCCGCCTGCAGACAGATATGGCTTATGCTTCTGCCTGACCACAATAAGTGTTTAGTGGATTAAGAGTGCCGGTTTAAGAAGAACTTCGTCGGGTGGGATCGGTTGAAGTTCAAGCAAATTCAGCAGTTTTATTTCTTGTTCTGACTTCATCATTTCAAACGGTGTCCTGGCGTCCAGCAGATCACGGAAAACACTGTTTATATGCCGCATCATCAAAAGAGTGTCCTGTCTGCTGAGGGAATTAAAAGAGGTTCCTTTGGGCAGTATGCGTCGTATCAGCCTATGGGAATTTTCTATATGAGGTTTTTGCCAGGAAGCCTGTGGATCACAGTAGAAGAGCCTCGTGCGGGGAAATCCATTGGATGTAAACTCAAGCGACTCTGGATCTTTAAACTCTACACCATTATCGGTCAGTATGACCTGGAAGAGACTGCGGAAGAGCTCCAGTCCGAGAACTTTGGTCAGTGTGTCGAATACGTTAAGGATACTTTTCTGTGTAGCATCCGGAAGCAGGAAAATAAGGAGGAAGCTGCTTTTGCGGAATATCATTGTGAGCAGGATCCTGCTCTTTTCCCGTTTGCCCTTTACAGTATCCATTTCGACGACCGAAGCATCCGGGTTTGCCTCGAGGAAACTGTTGAAGTCTTCGATCGTGCGCCCTTTTCTGTAACGATATTCCATCTTTGTGAGTACTTTGCGTTCTCTGCGCTTTCTGTAGACGACCTTTTTGGGAAGGTCGATGTTTCGGACAGAGAAAACGCCCTGGTCTATATAGTTGTACAGAGTCTTTTCGCTGACGCCCAGAGTTTTGGCATGAGTGGTGCAAATGTGGTTTAATGACTGGCCGTTCAGGATCAGAGGCCTGATCAGACTGCCGATCCTGACCAGTTCTTCAGGTGTTTTCCGGATACCGGAATGAGCCAGTTTTATTGCTTTATGGTGAGCATGGTCTGCACGATGAGCCGTGTAATAGGCATGGTTTTTTTTACATTTTTTCTGCAATTCGTTATTGCAGCCGGTGCAGACATAAGGCGGTTTATCAAGAAGAGGGCAATGTGATGACTCGTAGGCAGTGCAGAACTCAATACAGTTATGATCGGGGCACCTTTTACAGCGGTATGTCAGACAGCCGTGGACAGATTCTGTGTCAGGGCAGCAGCTGTTGCGGATGCATGAATGAAATTTTAAGCAGTCATTCTTTCCTTTTTCGGGGACAGGATGGACAAAAAAACGATAGGACTGTATTTCTCTTGAAATGGTAGAAGCGGAACGGTTAAGCCTCCTTCCTATGGTGGCAAATGTATAGTCACCATGAAGCATGCGTTCTATAGTGATCCGCTCTGACAGGGATAATTGTTTAGCCATAATGATCCTTCCCGGTCAGGCAGAAGTACAAGCTGTGAGAACCGGTCATGCCGGCTGTTTTGAAAATATACTGTGATTCTTTGAACATCAGCATGGGAGCTCAGGTGATCTTTCCATATCCAGGATCAGTGGCGGAGGCCGGGGAGTGAGCTTGCTTCGAAGGCGCGCCATTTATGGGCGCGCGCCTTCAGAAGCAAGCATTACGGGCATGTTTTCGCCCGCCCCCTCCACGTTGCGCTCCGCCCAACGCATCTGGCCCCACCCCCGCCCAAACATGTCCGTGCAGAGCCCATCCATCTTTACAGCTTAACACCGTTCTTTTGTGCAAACCTGTCGCGGGTGATTAAAGTATTGACAGCATGAACCCGGACACGGGTTTTTGAACAGGCCAGCGGCATCCCCCGCACCCGCCCTGAAATGTGTGGGCGGGTACTGGGCCTGCCGGCGCTTACGCGCAGCCTAAACCCGTGTCCCCCTACTGTCAATACATGAAACACCCACTCCCGGTTTGCAGCCGCATTCGCGGCGTTCATGCCAGCAGCTCTGATAACGTTTCTGCTCTGGATCAATGGGTGATTGAAAGGAAAAAGAAAAGCTATGCCTGCTCTGCCTGAGGAAACCGGATAGCTTTACTATAAAGGTTTGCAAAAGTAACTGCCAGATTTCAAGAGTAGTTGTGGGGGAAAACTTGCATTTAAAAATGCAATTAACCGCCATTACCCCCCTTTTTACTGTCCGTTTTTTTGGACACCATATATTTTACAATTTCCTCATAAGATAACAGATAGGATAACAAAAAAGAGCTAACAGAAAGGATTACAGAAAGGCAGTCAGTAAACAAGAGCGGCCTGTTAAGAAGGCATGCAGACGGTTTTATCACTCTGCAGGGAGGAGAAATTGAGTATGAAGGAGAAAATGAAAAATACCATGAAACAGCATCCGTTCAGCACAGTGTTGTTTGTCATCTATTTTGTCACATCTATTCTGCAGGGGAGTGCTGAGCTGTTCCTGGCCGGTTTCCTTGCCGCAGCCGGTGCATATGTCCTGGAACTTCTCTTCTGCGCGACTGGAATGATCAGGACAGGCCGAAACAGTACCCGCCCTGCCTGTTCCTCCGGGATGCAGAGCAGACAGAAACAGAGAAGCGCGGCGTGATAACGGCAATGTGAAAACAAGAAAAAAACGGCAGCGAAGTTTAGAACAGCATTGATCCAAATCAGTACAGACGGAGGTATACCATGAAAGGATATGTGACCGAGAGCGGATATATGGGTTATGTCAATGGCACCTATGTGCTCTTTTCAGATGAGAGAGATTATATCGAATTCATGGAGGATTGACGGCATGTTCGGACTTGATCAGCTTTTTGATTTTGACAGAAACGGGAAACCGGGTGCCTTTGAGAGGGCTGCCGAGATGGCATTCCTTTGCAGTGCAGAGGAGGCTTCCGGGAAATCGGACAGAAGGTATGGCAATCTTGCAGACTTCGATTTGTATGGCTGTGAAAACTGCTTCGAAGAAGATGACAACGAATGAGAGGACAACCGGGATGAAAAATAAAAACATTTACTTTACAATAACCGGCACAAAATATCGCTATGGCCATGACTTTATGAAATCCGGAATGAAGGTAAAGCTGATCAAGGAACCTGACAATCCCTATGACAATGAGGCAATCCGCGTGGAGATGAAAAACGGCCTGGGACTTGTGGGGTATGTGGCCAATTCCATCCACACAGTCAAGGGTGAATGCCTCAGTGCCGGCCGCATGTATGACCGGATCGGCAGGAAGGCAAAGGGTACCGTCAAGCTGGTTCTTCCGGATGCCGTGATCTGTAAGCTGGAAAAGTGAATACCGTGACGATCAGGCTGCCTCACGGCAGAAAAACAGAGTGTTATAAATAAAGGGCGAAAAATAATGCGAATCATTATGCGATGGCATTATTTTTCGCTTTTCCTTCTCTAAATCTGATAAACTGAAAAAGGGTTGAAAATCGAAATACGAGGAGGCAATCCATGATTCAATCTGTCTCTATGGATGAACTGCTTTTCTTTGATTCAAAACAACAGGCGCTGCCCTTATACATGTCTTTTCGGGAGGCTGTTTTGGGACGGGTGTCCGATGTACGAGTAAATGTAAAGAAAACGCAGATTTCATTCTGTAAACGATATATGTTCGCGGCGGTGTCCTTTACGCCGGTTCGGAAGGTAAAAGACCGTCCGGATCCTTTTTTGACGATTACTTTCGGGCTGTCATACAGAAAGGAATCTGCCCGTGTAGACATAGCCACCGAACCCTGTCCCAATCGCTGGACCCACCACGTGATGATCGGGAATGAAGAGGAAATAGACGAGGAACTGATTTCCTGGATTCAGGAAGCCGCTGATTTTTCAGATAGAAAATAGTGATAAAAGATTGTTACGAAGCTTTGCCGGATAAGTGAGATTATGGAACATAAACCTTATGAGTTTGACGCTCTTATTCATGAAAACCCTGACAATGGCGGAGCCTATGTGATTTTTCCCTGGAATATCAGGGAGGAGTTCGGGAAAGGACGAATAAAGGTCCATGCTGAATTTGACGGTATTCCTTACGATGGAAGCATCGTCAACATGGGTGTGAAAGACGAGAACGGGAATGTGTGCTATGTTATAGGACTTCTGAAAGCAATCCGCAGGCAGCTGAAAAAGGGAGACGGAGACAGTGTGCATGTTGTGATCCGGGAGAGGTAAAAGAGTATTTCAACTGATCTGATGAGAGGTAAACGAAGTATGGCTTTTGATTTCAAGAAGGAATACAAAGAGTTCTATATGCCCAAAAACAAACCGGGCATCATATCGGTGCCGGGCATGAATTATATTGCGGTCCGCGGCAAGGGAGATCCCAATGTCGAGGGCGGCGAATACAAGCATGCGATTGAATTGCTGTACGGCATTGCCTATACGATCAAGATGAGCAAAAAGGGAGACCGCCGGATTGAGGGCTATTTTGATTTCGTCGTGCCGCCGCTGGAGGGTTTCTGGTGGCAGGAAGGCGTTGAAGGAGTTGACTACGCACACAAGGAAAACTTCCACTGGATCTCGGTCATCCGTCTGCCGGATTTTGTGACAAGAGAGGATTTCGACTGGGCTGTAAAGGAGGCTGAGAAAAAGAAGAAGACAGATTTTTCCAAAGCGGAATTCTGGACCTATGACGAAGGACTGTGCGTGCAGTGCTTGCATATCGGACCCTATGATGATGAACCCGCCACGGTTGCATTGATGCACGCCTTTATGGAAGAGCAGGGCTATGTCCTGGATATCACCGACCAGCGGCTTCATTACGAAATTTATCTGAGTGATGCCAGAAAGGCTGCCCCGGAGAAATTAAAAACAGTGATCAGGCATCCAATCAGGAAGAAACAGGTGTCAGATCTTGTTCAATGATAAAAATAATAACCCGTGTTCTGGCAAACTGAAATTGTGAAGAAGCTGGTTCGTGAGAAAGGTCAAAAAGGGGGAAACGGGGATGAGTTATGATCATATTCAGGTCAACACACAGAGCAGCATCAGGATCGAAGGATCCAAAGTGGTTTATTTTGATCCCTTCCAGATCAGTGCGGAAAAACACGACGCAGATCTAATCTGTATTACACATGCGCACTACGATCATTTTGATCTGGAGTCCATTCTCAGGATCTGCAGGCAGGACACGGAACTGGCGGCTCCGGCGAGCATGGCAAAGGAGCTGGGAAAACTTGCCTGGAAAGGAAAGATCCACCTGCTGGCGCCGGGAGATCGCCTGGAGGCTGCGGGTCTCGTCATTACCGCTAAACCTGCCTATAATAAGCTGAAACCTTTTCATCCAAAACGTAACGGATGGCTGGGATATTTGCTGGAAATGGACGGAAGGGTTTATTACGTCGCCGGCGACACGGATGCGGTAAAAGAGCTGCAGGAGATCAGATGCCATGTCGCCCTGGTTCCGATCGGAGGCAAGTTTACAATGAACGCCCGGGAAGCAGCGGGGCTGGTGAACAAGGTCAAGCCGAAAGCAGTAATACCGACACATTATGGGAGCATTGTTGGCAGGCCGCAGGATGCGGAGACCTTCCGGAAAATGGTTGACCGGGAGGTGCAGGTGATTGTGAAGCTGTAATAGTAAGTAAACGTGGCCATTTTCTGGCAAAAGAGCAAGATAATGGTCATCTCATTCTGAGAAGGTCTACATACGCATGGAAATAAGAGACAGCAGAATCGATGCCGGAAAGGCCTTTGACTGGGGCAGGACATCAAAAGAATATGCCCGCTACAGGGATATCTACCCTGACGAATTTTATCAAAAGATTATCGACAGGGACCTTTGTGTTTGCGGTCAGAAGGTACTCGATCTTGGAAGCGGAACGGGTGTGCTGCCCCGCAATCTGTACCGCTATGGTGCAAAATGGACAGGCGCGGATATTTCTCCGGAACAGATCAGGGAGGCAAAGCGTCTGGCAGAGGCCGGCAATATGGACATTGCCTTTCTGGCAGTGCCTGCTGAGCAGATTGACTTTCCGGCGGAGAGTTTTGATGTGGTCACTGCCTGCCAGTGCTTCTGGTATTTCGACCATGCGCGCCTGATGCCCAGACTGGCGGAAATGTTAAAACCGGACGGGAAGCTGCTGATCCTTTATATGGCCTGGCTTCCCTATGAGGATGAAATTGCCGGAAAAAGCGAGGAGCTGGTCCTCAAATACAGTCCGGACTGGTCAGGGGCCGGTGAGACCAGGCATCCCATATGGATTCCGGAAGTCGTTTATGAGTATTTCGAAATGCTTGAGCATGAGGAATATGATCTGACGGTGCCCTTTACCAGGGAAACCTGGCACGGAAGAATGAAGGCCTGCAGGGGAGTCGGAGCATCGCTGTCAGAACAGGAATTGAGAAAGTGGGATGCGGAGCACAGGGGGCTTCTTGAGGAGATTGCGCCCGAAAGGTTCGATGTCCTGCACTATGCGGCTTTGGCCTTGCTTCGAAAAAGAGGAGACTTGAATTGAAGGAACGGAAAGCAATCCTGCCGGTGCTTATGCTGCTATGCGCATTATTGCTTGCAGGGTGCAGCGGGAGCGGCAGCAACGGCAGCAGAGATTCTTTTCAGACGGCTTCGGATTTAAACAGACCGGATGTGACCATCGGCGGGCAGACAGGCTCGGCGCATGAGCCGCTGATCGCAGAGGTCTTTCCGCATGCAAAGGAGAAGCAGTTTGCAAGCATCAATGAGATGCTCGTTGCATTGGACCACGGGCAGATCGACGCCTTTGTTCATGCGCAGGAGTCTTTGACGGCTGCCCTGGAGGAAAAACCCGATCAATACCGCATGCTGGAGGAACCCATTGGGGAAACAGAGTGCGGCATGGCGGTGTCCCCGAAAACGAAGTATCCGCAGTTGGTCGATCAGCTGAATACATTTCTGGCAGATCTAAAAGCTTCCGGAGAGCTGGATGCGCTCTATCAGCGCTGGATGGTGGATTCCGATTTAAAGATGCCGGAGCTTCCGCTGGTAGAGGATGCGGACGCGGATCTTCTGGTCGTCGGCACTTCAGGGGAGCTTGTGCCTAATTCCTTCTATGAGAGCGACAGGCTGGTGGGATATGATATTGAACTGACCCTGCGTTTCGCATATGCCTATCACTACAAGGTGGAATTTCGCGCTGAGAGCATTACAGCCCGTCTCAATGATGCCGAGTTCGGAAAAGTCGATCTGCTCTCAGGCGGTATTTTGAAGACTCCGGAGAGAGCCGAGCGTGTCATTTTTCCGGACACACCGGTCTATACGGCACCCGTCGCAGTGATGGTCCGGGGCGGAGGTACAGTGCAGGATGAAGGATTTTTGCAGGGGCTCGCCTCGTCTATGGAGAAGACGCTGATCCGTGAGGACCGCTGGAGGATGATCCTGAGCGGCCTCCGTGTTACCCTGCTGCTCTCCCTGGGCACACTGGTGCTGGGAAGTCTTATGGGGTTTGCCCTCTGCATGGGACGCCGCAGCAGGCTCCGTGCTCTGTCTGTGATCGTAAACGGCTTTATCGGCCTGATCGACGGGATTCCCATTGTCCTGGTGCTGATGATCTGCTTTTATGTTGTCTTCTCAGGTCTGGGCCTGAAAGAGATCCCGGTGGCGATCATAGCGTTTTCCATCAGCTTCGGCTGCCGGACTGCGGTTATTCTGGATACCGGAATGAACGGCGTTGCTCCTGGAGAAGTAGAGGCGGCGGAAGCCATGGGTATGAGTTCCTGGCAGATTTTTCGGAAAATCCAGTTCCCGCAGGCGGTGGGTCTTGCCTTTGACATGTACAAGGGCCAGGTCGTCACCATGATCAAGAATACCTCCATCGTCGGCTATATCGCGGTGCAGGATCTGACCAAGGTCTCGGATATCATCCGGGCGCGTACTTATGAGTCTTTCTTTTCACTGGTATTTACTGCACTGATTTATTTCCTGATTGCGAGGCTGGGACTGGTGCTTCTCACACTGCTGGGGAGGGTGATCGATCCGCGAAGCCGCAGCAGGCGCGGGCATCTCAAGGCAGAAAGCATTCGACACTGAGGCTGGTATGACAGGCATGAATAAAGACATGGACAAGAATGAGATTGTTCTGGAGATTCGCCATCTGAGCAAGCATTTCGGACAGGCGCAGCCGCTCCGGGATATAAACTGCGTAGTCCGAAAAGGGGAGACAATCTCCATTATAGGTCCTTCCGGGACGGGAAAAAGCACACTGCTGCGATGTATCAACCGCATTGAGACCCCTGCATCCGGGCAGATTTTCATCAAGGGAGAAGAGATGACTTCAGATCCTGCGGTGATCCACAGGATGCGGCACGACATCGGCATGGTATTTCAGTCTTTCAATCTCTTTTCCAACATGAATGTGCTGGACAATATCACCCTGGGGCCAAAGCTGCTGCGCGGTCTTACGGTGAAAGAGGCGGAGCAGAAGGCACTGGAACTTTTGGATATGGTGGGGCTCGCCGACCTGGCCGACCGATGGCCGGATGAGCTGTCGGGCGGGCAGAAACAGCGAGTTGCAATAGCCCGCGCTTTGGCGATGGAACCGGAGATCCTCCTTTTCGATGAGCCGACGAGTGCGCTCGATCCCCGCATGGTGGACGAAGTACTGTTTGTGATCCGGCAGCTTGCCTCCCGTGGCTATACGATGCTGATCGTCACTCACGAGATGCGCTTTGCGGAGAGTGTGAGCGATCGGGTTTTTTACATGGACGAAGGTGTCATTTACGAGGAGGGCACGCCGGAACAGATTTTCCACGCTCCTAAGCAGACCAGGACCCGTGTGTTCATTGAGCGCCTGCAGGTGTGGGAGACGATCTGTGAGAGCGGGCAGATCGACCTGGCTTCGGTCATGGGCGGGATTGCGGAATTTGCCAGAAAGCAATTCATGAGTGCCCATGCAATGAGAGCTCTGCAGCAGATTTTTGAGGAGTGCTGCGTGCTGACACTGTTGGCGCGGAGCGGGGCAGTCTGTCCTGTCCGTTTCTCCATTTTCAGCGGGGAGAATGAGGGAGACTGCACCATAGAGATCCGATACGCAGGAGGATCCTATAACCCCTTTGCAGGGGAGGAAAGCCTGCAGACCAGGATCGTCCGTTCTCTTGTGACAGAGATCTCCCACAAGTGGGAGAACAGTGAAAATCTGCTCTGCATGCGGCTCGTCTGATGTCATGGAATACAAAATACCCCTCGCGCTGCCGTTGGTCAGAGTGGCAGCGTGAGGGGTATTTATGAGGATAAAAAGATATTCGTTTTTTCCCGGAGGGACATCAGGACTCTGAGATGATCATCTTTGCATCCGTCTCTTTTGCGACCCATTCCATTGCCTTCTCCGGGCTCTCAAAGGTTTTCGTCTCTGAGTATCCGCAGAATCTGCCGTCCTTTACAGTATACATTTTTACTGTGCTGCCGTGGATCTCCGCAAATAATCCATCTTTTCTTTCCTCGTTTCCGGAGGTCTGTTCTGCCTCCTTCCGCTCCTGTTCAAGAAGGACTGCCGTGAGGATCAGACCGGCAGTGATCCCGACTGCCATCAGGCCAATTCTTTTCATCATGTCAGTTTACCTCCGAATCTTCCTGTAAGATTCTATTCTTTTATAAATAGTCCTGCCGGGCAGGCAGCCCGGTTCATCCTGTTTCCTTCTTACCTTCTCAATCTAATTTGTGGCTGTAGATCCTGTTCGATCTCTTTGAAATCTGAAAATATATTCAATTCCGCAGCTGCATTTCTTTCCACACATCATCGGCGGCCTCCAGGATACGGTCTGCTGCGTCGGGGCTCTCGAAGATCACTGTGTAGCCGCGCAGGGTCTGGGCTTTGGAGTAGAGACTCATGGCATGGCGGTTGACAAAGATTCTGGCTTTCCGCTTGCCGTTCCGGGCTTCCTGGATCACATTGGTGCCGGCGGAATTGCCGTCCAGGCCAATGACCACGGAGGGGCGGCGCTTGAAGATTTCATAGGAATAGCTCTTGTAAAGGCCCATGCCGACGGATTCGATCGAGATGCGGATTCCGACACCGCTCTTTTTCAGTCTTGCCGCCTCTTCCTCAGTCAGCTGCGTAGGGACCATGGCATAGATTTCGAAGGAGTTTTTGCAGAGTCGGACAAGCTCTTTTTCATAGGCCAGCATCCGGTAGCCGATCACGAAAAAGACTTTCTCCGGATCTGCCCCTTCCACAATCCGCTGCACGAGGTCGATGGCCCAGTCCTGCATCCGTGTGGACCGTCGGTCAGTATTGAAACTTCCGCCCAGCACAATGACGGGCACCTTATCAAGAGGCATCTCCCGCACCTGGTCTTCCAGGCATTCAGAACTCTCCAGACGACCGCGGCCGATCATAAGGGACTGTTCCGGCAGGGGCTCTCTCTGGATCTGTTCCTGGAGAAATGCTTCCGGAGTCCGCTGGCCGCACAGAACTGTAAAAGATGTCTGTTTGCGGGAAAATGTTTCCAGACTGGCTGCCAGCACCTTGTCCTCTGCCTGTCTCATGGCAAGCATCTCTTCATAGGAGAGGTCCAGCATGCGCTCCAGGGCAAGCTGCTCATCGATGGAATCCGTCCCGTAGATGGCGCCGCCGTCAGTTCCCTGGACGCAGTTGATTCCTTCCGCCAGATACTGTCGGAGGGGATGGTGACGGAGAATGCTGAGATTATTCAGACGGACATTGGAAGTCAGCTGGAATTCCAGCACAGTGCCGGATTCACGCAGGTCTTCAATGAGCTTGCGGCCCAGGCGGGAATGGAGATTGGCGGTATAGAGCCCATGTCCGATCCGCATGGCAGGCATGGCCTGACCGGGGGAGAGAGCTTCTTTTACACACCGCAGGCTCTCTGCGACGTTGTTCTTCAGAGAGTCGTTTTCTCCCGCGTGAATGCGGATGACAAAGCCCGGATGGTCTTTGGCGATAGATACCAGTTCCCGGATCAGGGGCTGCAGATCACGGATGTCATTGATCTCCTCGCCGATGATATCTGATCCGGCGACATAAGGATCGCAGGCAATGGCACGCAGGGTGCGGACCTGGTCCTGGACAACCCGCTGGGGCTCAACCTGATCGCGGACTATGGTCAGGGGGATCCTTCGGAAAGAAGCCAGGAAGCGGAGTACCACGCCGGTCTCTTCAGTGATGGCGGGCATGCAGGCGTGGATCTGTCCCAGGAGGGCAGCAGCCTGTTCCGGTTTGACCAGGCCGGTGTCGGAAATCTCCATGTAACAGATGCCCCTTTTCCGACAGCCGCGGGCAACCCACAGTAATTTATCCTGCAGCAGCGAAAAACGGGCATAGACCGGATTTTTCCGGTCTCTCTCCATCTGCGCCAGTGCCTGGGCAATCTCCCTGTCCGGGGCAGTCCCATAGTCCTTGAGATTGACCGGATCCTCCGCGGCCTGTCCTTTGGTGAAAACATAACGGTAGAGGTAGACTTTTTCGAGATTGGAAAAAACGGCCTGCCCGTCCTTGAGGATTGCCAGGGATGCGCGTATTTTCGGAATGTTGTATGCGGCGTTTTCCGGATCGGCGAGGATGAAGTCCGCAAAATTGATAAAGGTATTGTCGTTGATTCTCCGGGTCAGATATTTGCCCTGCAGGGGCGAGCCCGCAAAACGTTTAGCGCTCACGGCTCTGCGCTCCGCCAGGAGTTTTTCCTGTTCCGCAGTACAGCGCAGCTTCAGCTTTTTGATATAGTAGAGAGGATAGCGGATCTGATGGTGGATGCCCAGCGCGATCAGTATATCCGGATCCAGGTTGGCGTTCATGTGGGTGTGGAGGTCTGTGCGGAATTTGTAATCTCTGGGAATATAGGTCTTGACCAGGGTCTGCCAGGAAGTCAGGCCGTAACTCTTGGTCTGGCTCATCAATGTTTTTGCGATGGCCGGAATGGAGGCCTTTCGCTCGATCGTCCCGTCCGGATAGATATTGGCGACTTTGGTATCCCCGAGGCGCAAAATATAGACGGCCTTGTTGGAGTCGTCTATATAGCAGGGAATATCCCCCCGCACCACTTTAAGTTTGTTTTCATCAAAACTGATCGGCAGTCCGCAGAGGCGGGCCAGATTGGTGATCAGATTGCCGGTTGCGTGGTTGGGGGTCCGCAGAACATAGGAGAGCGATTCTCCCTCCAGGAAAAGGTCCACGATGATATCCTTTTCTTTATCCAGATAGAAATGTCCGAAAGCTTTCATATTCTGCCTCTTCCGCCCCGCGTCGCAGCTGCATTCCTTCCTGAGAGCAAAGCAGTTTACAGGTTCACAGCATTTACAGATTCACTGCATTTATAGATTCAATGCTTTTACAGGTTCACTGCTTTACAGGTTTACTGCTTTTACAGGTTCATAGCTTTTACAGGTTCACTACGTTGACAGGATTGCCGTCGATGAAGGCCCGGATGTTATCTACAGTGATATCCATGATACGCTGTCTGGCCGCCTGGGCCGCCCAGGAAATATGAGGGGTGATGATGCAGTTCCTTGCTTCGAGAAGGGGATTGTCGCCCTTGATCGGCTCTGTGGAAACAACATCGAGACCGGCGGCATAGACTTTCCCTGTGTTCAGGGCATCTGCAAGATCCTGTTCGTTGACCAGGCCGCCGCGGCTGTTGTTGATGATGATGACGCCGTTCTTCATTTTGGCGATACTGTCCCTGTTGATCATTTTTTCATTATCGGCAAAGAGAGGACAGTGCAGGAAGATCACATCCGAGCTGGCATAGAGAGTATCGAGGTCGACATATTTCGCGAGTTTCTTTCCTTCCTCAGAGCGGAATGCGTCGTAGGCGAGCACCTTCATTCCCATGGCGCCGAGGATTCTGGCCGTGGTCTTGCCGATCCGGCCCAGACCGATGATGCCGGCGGTTTTTCCGGAGAGCTCGATCAGGGGGTAATCCCAGTAACACCAGTCAATATTATTTTCCCATTTCCCTTCTTTTACAGTCTGGTCATGATGTCCGATATGAGAGCAGATCTCGAGGAGCAGGGAAACTGCGTACTGTCCCACGATCTGGGTTCCGTAGGTGGGGACGTTGATGACAGGGATCCCCTTTTCTTTTGCATAATTGAAGTCTGTGACATTGTAGCCTGTTGCAAGGACTGCGATGGCTTTCAGGTTGGGACAAAGGTCGATGGTTTTCGCGCTGATCGGAGTTTTGTTCGTGACAGCGATATCGGCATCGCCGATCCTCTCGGCAATGATCGGAGATTCCACGTAAGAAGTCCTGTCGTAAACGGTCAGCTCTCCAAGCGCAGCCAGTTCTTCCCAGCTCAGGTCTCCCGGATTTTCCGTGTAGCCGTCTAATACAACAATTTTCATAATCAGCTCCTTTCTGCTGAGTGCTCTTCCGGATCTATTGTAACAGGTGATCCAGTGATCCTTCTTCCTTTCAGACCATGCCGCCCGCCGGAGGGGCATGGCCGGACAATGTATATGAACTCTGCACAGAATGCACAAGTGCTTCCTGAATTCTATTATAGAACAGTTTTAGTCAGCAGAAAACAAAGGTTTGTGCCGGCATAAGCACTTTCAAATATATTTGGAATATTATCGGAATAATTTGGAAATGGCGGATGGTGGATAAAGCCTGAGCACATGATATAATGTTTCAGAGACGGGATCTGTTCTGCCCTTCTGTCAAAACAGGAGAGCAGTTGATACAACATCGATACAACAGAGGAAACAGACGGGTTATATATATGAACATTACAGTTTATCTGGGAGCACGCGAAGGGAATGAGCCGGTCTTCAGGGAGACCGCAGCAGAAATCGGAAAATGGATCGCGGAGGCGGGACACCGCCTCATTTACGGAGGTTCGGGAATCGGACTCATGGGAGTTCTGGCTGATGCTGTCATGGAAAACGGCGGAGAGGTGATCGGCGTTGAGCCCCAATTCTTTATCGATGACGGGTTTCTCCATGAAGGGATCACGAAGACCATCCCTACGGAGACCATGGCTGAGCGGAGACTGCTGATGATGGAGATGGGCGATGCTTTCATCGCGCTTCCCGGCGGGATCGGCACTCTGGACGAGATTTCGGAGGTCATCGTCATGGCGGCTCTGGGCAAGCACCAAAAGCCCTGTATTCTGTATAACAAAAACGGATACTATAATCTGCTCCGCGGCATGTTCGACCAAATGACACACTACGAATTTATGGCAAAAGAAGCAAGGGACAGGATTGTTTTTGCGGATACGCTTGAGGATATTCAGCGCGCGGTGGGAGACCTTGGCTGACCAACCTGCGCTGCTGCACCGGCGGCAGCATCCGCCGGCGGGATTTGGAAAAAACCGATACACTCTCATTACAGTCGTGTGTGGTTCCCTGGCGGACCGTCTGACTGATCAGCTTGTCTGTAATGTAAGAGATAAACAGGAGGCAGCCGGACAAAGATGGATTTTTACGCGGAATATAAAAGAAAATGCAGAACTCCGGAGGAGGCCGTACAGGTTGTAAAGAGCGGGGACTGGGTCGATTACGGGACAAATGTCTGCTTTCCCACACTTCTGGATGCTGCACTGGCAACGCGCCGGGATGAGCTCTATGATGTTAAGATCAGGGGGAACCTGTGCTTTGGACCGATCATGACGGTGGAGTCGGACCCTGAGAGAGAGCATTTCTGCTACAACAGCTGGCACTGCTCCTCCTATGAAAGACAGCTCTGTGACCGGGGACTGTGCAATTATATCCCCATGATCTTCCGGAATCTGGAGCCCTATTACCGGCATTTTCTGACGGTCAATGTCGCCATGATGTGCGTGACCCCTATGGACCGGCACGGATTTTTTAACCTGTCCTGCGGTGCCGGCATTGCCCAGGGAATCATCGAGAAAGCGGATATCGTCATTCTGGAAGTCAATGAGCGCCTGCCACATATTCTGGGCGGATTTGACGAGAGTATCCATATCTCCGAAATAGACTATATTGTTGAGGGAGAGCATCCGCCCCTTCCGGAGTCCCCGATCCCGGAGGCTCTGCCGGAGGAAATCAAGGTGGCGGAGATTCTGATCCCTTTTATTGAAGACGGTTCCACGCTTCAGCTTGGAATCGGTTCCCTGCCCAATGTGGTCGGGTCGATTCTTGCAAAATCGGATGTCAGGGATCTGGGTATGCACACGGAGCTGTGCGGGGACGCCTATTATGAACTGTATAAAGCCGGTAAGCTCACCAACAAATGCAAGACCTTCCGTCCCGGCAAGGGCGTGACGGGAATCGTGTTCGGATCCGGGGCGCTCTATGACTGGGTGGACCGCAATCCCGGTGTGATCATCGAACCTCTGGAATATGTAAATGCTGCCGAAATCATCGCCAGACAGCACAAAATGATCTCCATCAACAACTGTATTTCCGTAGACCTCTACGGACAGGTCAATGCGGAGAGCGTCGGACTGCGGCATATCAGCGGGACCGGAGGTCAGCTGGATTACCTCACCGGAGCCGCTATGGCGCGCGGCGGCAAGGCATTCATCTGCATGACATCTACTCACGTGGATAAAAATGGTGTGAGATCTTCCCGCGTCGTTCCTTATTTTAACGGGGAGATCATCACCAACCCGCGCAGCCAGAGCTATTACATGGTCACCGAATACGGAGCAGTCAACCTGACCGGACGGACTACCTGGGAGAGGGCGGAGATGCTCATCAGTATCGCCCACCCTGATTTCCGCGATGAGCTGATCCGGGCTGCGGAGGAACAGAAAATCTGGCGCCGCTCCAACAAGCGCTGAGAGATTTTTGATGGCCATCCTACAGATGCAATCAAGGTCAGCAATTCCTAATGAAACTTCAATGAACCGACATCAGTGAACAGACAATATAAAAAGGAATCGATGATGGGAAAGGAAGAGAGAAAGCTTCAGGTCCAGTGTTTTGTGAAGCATGATGCGAAACAGGTTTTTACAGGGGAAAATACACCGCAGCTTTTGTATGTGAGCAGGCAGAGTGTGGACGCCAGCCGTCATCCCAGGATCATGCACGCACATGAGGACTATACAGAGGTTGTCCTGATCACGGAAGGCAGCAGCAATTACCTGATCGACCACAGACAATATGCAGTCAAGAAAGGAGACCTTCTGGTCTATAACCCGCATATTGTCCACGACGAAGTCGCGGGGGAGGGGGCAGAGGTGGAAACCTGGTGTGTCGCAGTCGGCGGACTGCATATGCCCGGCATCCCGGAGAACGCCCTTCTTCCGGCAGACAAGGGCTGTGTCTTCCGGGCTGATGTCCTTTTTGAGCAGATGAACAGCCTGTGTGAGCTAATGTTTCAGCTGCTCTCCGGGCCTTATGCCGGCTCGGCCACCTATTGCCAGGGGCTGATGTACTCCTTTTTGACCATGGCCCTTGCAGTAGCAGAGATCCAGGAGCACCCTCTGATTGAATCCGAAGAAGAGGAATCCGTCCTCGGAAACAGGGTCAAGCGTTATATCGACGTACATTTCCGGGAGCCCCTGACCCTGCAGATGATCGCGGACCAGCTGAATGTGAGCACCTATTATCTGGCACATGTTTTCAAGGACATGAGCGGATATGCTCCTATGACCTATTTACAGAAAAGGCGGATCGGAGAGGCGCAGACACTCCTGATCCACACAGACCAGTCGATCTCTGAGATTGCCTACAGCCTGGGTTATGATGCGCAGAGCCATTTCAACCAGCAGTTCTCAAGGCATGTTGGAATGCCCCCGGGGGAATTCAGAAAACATTATGTAATCAGTAAAAAGAACGGAAAATAGTGAGATGCATTATTATTTACTCCGCATGCTTTTTCCGCAGGTTCCGCAAAGCCAGATTATTCCGAGACTTTTGTTCATGGCCTCATTCGGGTGTAAATAGTAACAATATTTTGCAAGTCGACCGGGAAAATGTTGTCGAAGATTCCCCAAAAAAGCAATATTTTAGAAATGTTTTCATAGAAAATCCCGTTTAAAAGCCTTTTAAGCGGGATTTTTTTCTGTTTTCTAAAAAGTTAAAGCAAGATTTTTAAAGCGGGAAAGAGTATAATCAGTTATCATGATTACAGTGAAAACAAGGAAAGCAGCGCAGGATGCTGCTGGGTGATCCGGAAAAACTAACAGAAGAAAAGGCGCTTTTCAGGATCACGAACAAGGGATGTAACGAAAGCATTTTCAACAAGAACTAAAAGGAGAACTATCATGAAAAAGCTTAAAGTGGGTGTTATCGGTGTCGGACGTCTTGGTTATGAGCATGCATGCAATATCGCAAACCGTGTTCCCGGTATGGAACTGGTTGCAATCTGCGACGGCAATGCTTCCCGCGCAAAGGAAGTTGCGGACGAACTGAATGTTGAAAAGATCTATTCCGATCCTGCGACCATGTGCGCAGATCCTGAAGTAGAGGCAGTTGCCATCTTCACCAACACTGCTTCCCATGTAGACATGATCCGCATCGCTATGGAAGCCGGCAAGCATGTCTTCTGCGAGAAGCCTCTGGCAGAGAACGTTGAGAAGTGCCTCGCTGCGGAAGAGATCATCAAGGCTCATCCCAATCAGGTATTCATGCTCGGCTTCATGCGCCGTTTTGATAAATCCTATCGCATCGCCAAGCAGAAGATCGATAACGGCGACATCGGCAAAGTTGTCCTTGTCCGCTGCTACTCTGAGGACCCCAGGTCCACATTTGACAGCTATCTTCCTTTCGCTCCCACTTCCGGCGGCCAGTTCATCGATATGTCTATCCATGACATCGACCTGATCCGCTGGCTCACCGGTTCCGAGCCCAAGAAGATCTGGGCAATCGGCGGCTGCTTCGAGTTCCCGCAGTTCAAGGACTGGGATGACGGCGACAACGTATCCTGCCTGATGCAGTGTGAGAACGACGCGATGGCATTCATGTTTGCCGGCAGAACAGCTGCCCATGGCAGTGCTGTTGAGACTGAGATTGTCGGAACTCACGGAACACTCAGGATCGGCGCTACTCCTTCCTCTTCTCTGGTAGAAGTTCTCAGCACGAACGGCGTCTGCCACGAGTGCTTCCAGGATTTCGTCAGCCGCTGGCACGATGCCTACATCACCGAGATGGAAGTCTTCTGTGATTATGTCGCCAAGGGACAGGCTGCAGAGCCCAATGTCTATGACGGCACAAAGGCTACCAGGGTCGCCTATGCCTGCAAGGAATCCTTCCTGAAGAACGAACTGCTGACACTTGACTGAGCTGTACAATCTTTGTAAGATATACGTATAAAACAGCATATTATCCTTCACCTGATTGGAGGTGAAGAAGGGCAATGGGAGCCGGTGAACAGACATCACGTTCAGTGTCTGTGCACTGGCTTCTTTTTTTTGTGCGATAAGCCGCCAAGCGCATCTCGAGCTTGCACGAAGATGCAGAAGATGCATTTGTCGGCCAACGGTCAATCGAGTAGGAGCATCCTACTCGATTGCCTGTAATACCGGGATTGTCCGAATACGAGGCACTGTGCGCTGATTTCCAGACAGGGTGGAATATTGGTCTGCGCGGGTGACGGGCTGATCCTATCCGGTTTTTTATAGGTAACTGTTAACGTAGTGTTATTTTTATAAGATAGGAGGTTGTAACATGAAAAAAAGGTTATTTGCAGCTCTGCTCGCAGGTGCTGTAGCCATCTCCCTGATGGCATGCGGCGGCTCCGGCAGCTCC
>JBGUPU010000027.1:0-2797 GCA_045130475.1 Lachnospiraceae bacterium | reverse complement strand
AATGGATGTGGAGGACGCGCTTACATCCAGTGATGCGTATATTCAGGAATGTGAAATGATGACAGACGGAAGTCAGATCACCAAACTGCAATACGATATGGTCCTGTTTTATACACAGCAGGTACAACGCATACGTCATGGAAACTATTCCTCGGAATTAGTGAAGAACGTCGCAAATTATATTCAGCACCATCTCTCAGAAACAATCACTACCGAACAGATCGCTGAGCATCTGTTCCTGAGCCGTCAGCATCTGTCACGCAAATTTACTCAGGAAGCAGGCATTCCACTGGCGGCCTTTGTCCGCAATGAAAAAATAGAGGAAGGGAAACGCCTCCTCCGATATACTGACAGATCTGCTTCTGTCATTGCCGCTTATCTCGGTTTTTCCAGTCAGGGGCATTTTTCAAAAGTATTCAAAGATACGACCGGAATGACGCCTGGTGAGTATCGGGAAAAGAAGCGGAGATAATCATGTCTTTTGCACATTGCCAATCCTTTTGTATAATTGCGATCGCTTCACACGAAACGCATTACATGAAAGAGGTGAAATCCAATGTGCAAAACTTACCCCTTGGAAACTCGAAAAGCTGTTCTCGAAATGTATCGGGATGGTCTGCCTGTTGATGAAATTATCAACAAAACTGATGTTTCACACACCTGCATATATAACTGGGTTAAGGAAGCCAGTCTTTCCCACCGCAGGCAGACCATCAGGAAGCCCAATCCGCTTTCCGCAATAACTTCTGTCGATATTGCATCGTTAAGCCCTACAGAAAAAAAGGCTATGGTCGATAGGTTCAAAGCAAGCAAAAACAAATCCGCTTTCGCGATGGAGCACAGCATTCCCCGCAGTACCCTGTATAACTGGTGTAAAACCGATGATTTCATCCAGGACTATCAGCATAAAACCATCAATATGAAAATGTACTGTGAAGCCATCAGAACCAAAGAAAAGCTTCAGCAGATTATTGAGGTACTGCACAGGGTCCATTGTACGGTCTTCTCCCCTTTACATGTCAGGATGGCTGAGATGGAAAGCCTGACTGATCAGTACAGCGCCCGCGTTCTCTGCGAAGCTCTCAACGTAAACAGAACAACATTCTATCATCATTTAAATGATAACAAACGGGAAAACGCCTGGTTCAACATCCGGAAAAATGAGCTCAGAAAAGTAGTTGAAGACCTTTATGCTGAACACGATCAAATACCCGGTATCAAAAAAATGCAGGCACTCCTGAAAAAACAGGGATATGCCGTCAGCGAGCGTATTGCACGCGAATTGATGCAGGAACTCGGTATTTCCAGTATCCGCAACAGCGCAAAGCAGATCTACCTTTCAAAAGCCAGGGAGGAAAGCGAAATCAACCTGAAGAACATGTTCCCCGGCGATCGTCCTGATCAAATCTGGGTCAGCGATTTCACCTATTTCCGCGTTATGGGAAAGATGTTCAGTGTCTGTATCATCATGGATTGCTGTTCCAGGAGAATCCTTGCGTATAAAGTCGGTCTGAAGTCCACAGCCCAAATGCTGACATACTGTTTCAATAACGCCATGGCTTTGCGGAAGCCTGATCTGCCGTTGGTTTTTCATAGCGACCAAGGCGCGCAATTCACATCTTTTTCCTTCAAGAATCTCCTGAAAGCCCGCGGCGTGATCCAGTCTTTTTCCCGGAAAGGAAAACCGACTGATAACGCTATGATCGAAAGCTTTAACAGCAGCTTCAAAAGAGAGGAACTCTACCGGCATGATTATCTTTCTGTCCGGGCATTCAAGGAGAAGATCGCGGAATATATCAAATACTACAATGAAAGCCGCCTGCATGAATCCCTGAACTATGAAACTCCCGCTGCCTTCGAGGAGAAGTTTCTGAAATATGATTGACCTTGGTTCCTGATGATGTATCGCAGCTGAAGCAATACTGTCCGGACATCTTGTTCAAGTCCTGATGTCATTCACATTTTTCTGCCGGATTTTTTTCTGTTTTCAAAAAACTGTCCAACGATATCGATGGCAGCCGGTTTGACGGAAGCCTTTATTTTTTCATATGTGAAGGCCCCCTGAAATCCAGACTGTCTAATCTGACAGTTCAGATTTCAAGGGGCCTTTCAGACGTGCGGGAAACAGGACTTGAACCTGCAAGTACGTACGTACACATGAACCTGAATCATGCGCGTCTGCCAATTCCGCCATTCCCGCAGATTGGTGGGCAGGGGTGGATTCGAACCACCGAAGCTAATAGCGGCAGATTTACAGTCTGCTCCCTTTGGCCACTCGGGAACCTACCCATATAAATCCCTCTTGACCCAAAGGGTGGAGCTGGCGATGGGACTCGAACCCGCAACCTGCTGATTACAAATCAGCTGCTCTGCCAATTGAGCTACGCCAGCACGAAGCTCTTCCCAACACAGCCGGCGGATCCGAACCTGAGAAAAGTGGCGACCCGGAAGGGGCTCGAACCCTCGACCTCCAGCGTGACAGGCTGGCGCTCTAACCAACTGAGCTACCGGGCCAAATGGCTGTGGGCCTTCAGGGACTTGAACCCCGGACCAACCGGTTATGAGCCGGCCGCTCTGACCAACTGAGCTAAAGGCCCATATCGGAAAGGAAGAAAAAGTGACTCCGCCGGGATTCGAACCCGGGTAGCCGCCGTGAAAGGGCGGTGTCTTAGGCCTCTTGACCACGGAGCCACGTACGAGGTGACTGAGTCGGGGTGAAGGGATTCGAACCCCCGGCCCCATGCTCCCAAAGCACGTGCGCTAGCCAGACTGCGCTACACCCCGGTGCATCCTTCCC
>JBGUPU010000026.1:0-72263 GCA_045130475.1 Lachnospiraceae bacterium | reverse complement strand
ATGATGTAAAGGTCAAAAGGTATCCAATGGCTCTGAGTCTCGTCAAGCTGCACAAACAGCCGAAGGGCCTTGGCGAGCGGCCGGTACTTGGCCGCTGATTTTTAGCGGCCTTAGTACCGCTGCCAGCGAGGGTAGAGCGAGAGCGTGCCCACGGGGTTTGTACAGCTTGACGAGACGGTGTTCTCTTAACCACCTTTTGATCTCAACAACATTGCATGGAGTGAATGTAAGAAATGTCCAAGCCATTTTTTGACGTATTTCCAAAACTGAAAGTCCGCAGAGATCTACAGGAATATTTTCAGGACACACAGGTGGAGAGACTGACCGCCAACCGTGAGCGTACCAGGCTCAAAGTCTGCCTGCACTCAGATCATCTGATCCACAAAGAACGGGTTTTCCGCATGCAGAAAGCCATGGAAGAGCAGCTGTTCGGGGACCGCAGAGTCGAAGTATATGTAGAGGAGCATTATAATCTATCCTCACAGTACACACCGCGTTCCCTGATGGAGGCCTACAGCGATTCCATCAGCTGTGAGATTTCCTCCTTTTCCCCGGTCATGGGAGTTTTTTTCCGGGATGCAGTGATCACTTATGGAGACAATGGATCCATCGATGTGTGTATGCGGGACACCTGTATCAGCAGAGGCCTGCAGGACCGGCTGGAAGAGGCATTGAACCGCATTTTCCGTGACCGCTGCGGCGTGCCCGCCACACTGACGGTGACTCTTAAGGGAGGAGAAGACAAGGAAGACGCCGGCACCAGTACCAGCTCTCAAACAAGTACTTTCGGCAGCTCTTATGAATACGCAGGAGCCGAATCCTCAGGAAACGCTGAGGACGGTCCTCCGGAAAGTGCCGGCCCTGATTCCTCAGGAAGCAGCACAGGCCGTACGGCAAATGAGGAAGGTACAGTCCCTGTTAACAGAAGCGGCCAGACGGAAGGCCCTGCCGGAAATGAGAGTGATCGCAGCAAATATGGCAGGAATACAGGTTATGGCCGCGGAAGGGGACAGAACGGACGGGGCGGACGGAACGGCAGGAATGAGCGTGAGTACTCACTCAAGCGCTCTTCTCATCCCGATGTCATTTACGGACGCGAAGTCACTGCGGATGCGATCCCGATCTCTGATGTCATCGGAGAGATCGGCGAAGTTGTCATCCGCGGACAGATTCTCGGCAATGACCGCCGCGATATCCGCAATGAAAAGACCATCGTCAAATTCTCCCTGACAGACTTTACCGATTCTGTCTATTGCAAGATTTTTGTTCCTACAGATAAGGCGGATGAGATTTTAAAGGACCTGGGCAAAGGCACTTTTGTCAAGGTGCGGGGCGCCGCAGTCATGGATACATTTGACAAAGAGGTGATCCTGTCCTCTATCCAGGGTATCATGAAGATCCCTTCGTTCAGGACAGCACGTGTCGATGATGCTCCTGTCAAACGCATCGAGCTCCACTGCCATACCAAGATGAGCGACATGGACGGTGTCTCTGAATGCAAAAACATCGTCAAGCGTGCTTATTCCTGGGGTATGCCTGCGATTGCCATCACAGACCACGGCAATATACAGGCTTTCCCGGACGCAGGTCATGTACGCGAAGATCTGCTGAAATCGGAAAACAAAAAGCGGAAGGAAAAAGGAGAACCGCCTGTCGACAGCCAGGACTTTTTTAAAGTTCTCTACGGCGTCGAGTGCTACCTTGTAGATGACCTGGTAAAGAGCGTCGTCCCCGTTCCCGAAGAGGATCTGGATGCCGCAGTCAAAGACCGGCCGGTCGTTGTTTTTGATCTGGAGACCACCGGCTTTTCACCGGAAAAAAACCGGATCATTGAAATCGGCGCCGTAAAAATAGAAAACGGCAGGATCACGGACCGCTTTTCCCGGTTTGTCAATCCAAAGATTCCGATTCCCTACAGGATCACACAGCTCACGGGAATCTCCGACAGTATGGTCATTGATGCCGGGACCATCGATCTTGTGCTGCCTGATTTTCTGAATTTCTGCCGGGGATGCATCCTGGTCGGGCACAATGTGCAGTTTGATATTGGATTTATTAATGCCAATGCGAAAAGCCAGGGACTGCCCTGCCGGTTTACCACAGCAGATACTCTGGGAATGGCCCGCGCCCTTCTTCCGGGACACGCCAAATACACCCTGGATGCTGTGGCCAAGCTCCTCAATGTAAGTCTGGACAATCATCATCGGGCTGTGGACGACGCCGAGTGCACCGCCGGGATCTGGATGAAAATAATCCCCCTCCTGGAACAGCATGGAGTGACCACACTGCGGCAGATCGATGAATTCTGCAGACCTACGCCGGATACAGTCAAGCGTCTTCGCACACACCACTGCATCCTGCTTGCCAAAAATACTACAGGAAGGACCAACCTGTATACCATGGTCAGCCAATCACATCTGACCTATTTTTTCAAAAAACCCCGTATCCCCAAGAGCCTCCTGATGAAATACAGAGAGGGAATCCTTGTGGGCAGTGCCTGTGTTATGGGTGAACTGATGGAGGCTGTGCTGGAGGAACGTTCCGATGAAGTTCTTGCAGGCATCGTGGATTTCTACGATTATCTGGAGATCCAGCCCCGGGACAACAACCGTTTCCTGCTTGAGTCCCCTAAGATGCAGAACAAATATCCGCAGATCAGGACAGAAGAGGATCTGCTGAACCTGAACCGGACGATCGTGCGTCTGGGTGAGCACGCCGGAAAGCCGGTCGTTGCCACCGGAGACGTGCATTTTCTGGATCCTGAAGATGAAATCTACAGGAGCATCATCCAGGAGGGAATGGGTATGTCCGATGAGGATCCCGCTCCCCTGTATCTTCACACAACCAATGAAATGCTTGAGGAATTCGCTTATCTGGGAGCAAAGAAAGCCCGGGAAGTTGTCATCGACAATCCCCGCCGCATAGCGGACATGGTGGATGCCATGTCTCCTGTCCGCCCGGACAAATGCCCGCCGATCATTCCTCACAGCGATGAGATGCTGCGGAAGATCTGTTATGACAAGGCCCACAGCATGTACGGCAATCCTCTTCCTGAAATCGTCGAAGAACGTCTGGAAAGGGAACTTCGTTCCATCATTTCCAACGGCTACTCGGTTATGTATATCATTGCCCAGAAGCTGGTATGGAAATCCGTCGAAGACGGCTACCTGGTCGGATCACGCGGTTCTGTCGGCTCCTCCTTTGTGGCGACCATGTCGGGTATCACAGAGGTCAACCCCCTTCCGCCGCACTATTACTGCACCAACTGTCACTACACGGATTTTGATTCGGATCTGGTGAAACAATATCAGGGAAAATGCGGGATCGACATGCCCCGCATGAAATGCCCCCACTGCGGGCAGGAACTGAAAAAGGACGGTTTTGATATCCCATTCGAGACTTTCCTAGGTTTCAAGGGCGACAAGGAGCCGGATATCGACCTGAACTTCTCCGGTGAGTATCAGGCAAAGGCTCATGCCTATACAAAAGTTATTTTCGGCCATGAGCAGACTTTTAAGGCCGGCACTATCGCAACTGTGGCCGACAAAACCGCCTACGGCTACGTAAAACATTATTTTGAAAACAAAGGCATCGCCAAGCGGAACTGTGAGATAGAACGACTCCTCGCAGGCTGTACAGGCATCCGGCGGAGTACCGGCCAGCACCCGGGCGGTATCGTGGTCCTGCCGCTGGGGGAGGATATCAACACCTTTACCCCTGTCCAACATCCGGCCAATGATATGACAACCGATATCATCACGACCCATTTCGACTATCATTCCATTGACCACAATCTCCTGAAGCTGGATATCCTGGGACACGATGATCCGACCATGATCCGTATGCTGCAGGATCTGACGGGCCTTGACCCCACTGAGATCCCACTGGATGATCCGGATGTCATGAAGCTGTTTTCCAGTACTGAATCACTGGGGATCACCACCGAGCAGAACGGCGGCATTGATGTCGGCTCCCTGGGTATCCCCGAGTTCGGCACCAAATTTGTTATCGGCATGCTCGACGATACAAGACCCACCACAATGTCGGAGCTGGTCCGTATATCCGGCCTTTCCCACGGCACGGATGTCTGGCTGGGAAATGCCCAGACCCTGATCCAGGAAGGCAAGGCTGTTCTGTCCACTGCCATATGTACCCGTGACGACATCATGTCCTATCTGATCGCCCAGGGCATGGACAAATCCCTGTCCTTCAAGACCATGGAGTCTGTCCGAAAGGGAAAGGGGCTCACACCGGACATGAAAGAGGCCATGCATGCCGCCAATGTCCCTCAGTGGTACATTGATTCCTGCCTCAAGATCAAATATATGTTCCCCCGCGCGCATGCGGCTGCCTATGTAATGATGGCCCTTCGCATAGCTTACTGCAAAGTACATTATCCGCTGGCTTACTATGCCGCCTACTACAGCATCAGGGCCTCGGCCTTCTCCTATGAGATCATGTGCAGGGGAAGAGACCACCTTCTGGCGGTCATGGAAGATTACCAGCGGCGCAGGGACACACTTACCCCCAAGGAGCAGACTACGCTGGACGACTGTCTGGTCGTCCGCGAGATGTATGCCCGCGGCTTTGAATTTGTACCGATCGATATCTATACGGCCCAGTCCCGTCTCTGCTCCATTGTGGACGGGAAGATCATGCCCAGCCTCAAGAGCATAGACGGTATGGGTGAAAAAGCAGCAGATGCAGTAGTGGAGGCCAGAAAAGACGGTCCCTTTATATCACGGGATGATTTCTGGAACCGGACCAAGGTTCCGAAGACCGTGATAGAGAAAATGCATGAACTGGGTCTTCTGGGTGATCTCCCGCAGACAAATCAGATCTCCCTTTTTGACATGTTTGAATGATTGCCGCATGATTGCAATCGCCGGAGGATAATGAAATGAAGATCACACACATCTATCACAGCGCATTTCTTGTGACTATGGATCACAGCGCGCTCCTTTTTGACTGGTATAAGGGAAGCCTTCCGGAGATACCCAAAGACAAAAAGCTCTATGTGTTCTGCTCCCACAGCCATGAGGATCACTACAGCCCGCAGATCTGGGATCTGCAGAAATCCTGCCCCAACGTCACCTATATCCTGGACGAAGGGATTGCGGATGCTGCCAATCACCCGGAGGCTCAAGTGGTCACAGTGAAAGCGCACGGAAGCTATACGATCCCGGCCGACGGCCAGGGACCCGCTGTCCTCAAGATCACGACCCTCGAATCCACGGACATGGGCGTTGCCTTCTACATTGAGACCGAGGGAAAACGCATCTACCACGCAGGTGACCTTAATGTCTGGTTCTGGAACGATGAACCTATGGAAGATAACATTGCATCAGAGAAAAAGTGCCGCGCCGAGATGCAGTTCCTTGCTGACAGCATCCGCAGTGAACATCCCGAAGAAGCGGCGGAAGAGAGAAAGACTGCGCCGGAGCTTTTAGACATCGCTTTTGTGCCCCTTGATTTCAGGCTGGAGGAGCATGCGCCCCGATGCATGGCCTCTTTTATGGAGATTCTGGGTGCCGGACACGTTTTCCCCATGCACTACTGGGGCCGCCGGGACCAGGTCAGGGAATATCTGAAAGATCCCCGCATTGAGAAATACACGGACAGGATCTTTTTCGAGAATGAGATGGATCTTTGACCCTGTACTTTTGTGCGCCGATCCAACGACTGCAGTAACGGGCATTTAGAGATAAAGAATAGAAAAAGAACCGGGATCCCTGTAATCGGCGGATCCCGGTTCTTTTCAATAATTGAGTGGATTAGGCGGGAATCGAACCCGCGTCCAAAAGCCCATTCAGTGTACTTCTACGATCATATCCTGTTCTTGCGGACAAGTCCATTTCCCGCATCCGGCGAGAGAACAGTCAATCTGGCCGGTTTGGTAGCTTCATCATACGCCCATAGCCGCAAAGCTTAAGCCATGTCGTTTCCCGCTTTCATGATGCCGTATCCGGAAGATGCGGGTGACTTCCGGGCGACACGCAGCTCTTAGGCTGCGAGTGCTACTCTATCGTTAGCGTTTATTTTTTAATTTTGCCGTTTGACGCTCGGCTCCGGATCGCTTCTCCACCTGCAAGACCCCTGTCGAAACCTTTACTAACCCATGTAAACGTGCAACAGGCCTTGAGGCCAATGCCGGCAGTGTTCCATAAAAAATGCATGGAAACTGCTGTGTTTTCACAGTATACTTCTAAAAATAATGAAAATCAATAGCTTTGTAGTATAATCAATGGTAAGAAATAGAAAGATCCTTGTTTAACACATGTGTATGGCATATTTGGAAAGAGAGAATAAAAATGAAATTGATGAAGAAATGGAAGAAGCTGTCCGCCCTGTTTGCGGTGATCTGTCTGATTCTTTCTATGACCGCCTGCGGCGGTTCTCAGAAAGCTGTTGAATCAGGGACTTCTGTTGACAAAGATTCCCAGACGGCATCTGAGCAGGAGAGCGTCCCGGAAGAGGCACAGGAGCAGGCGGACGAACAGACAGAAGAGGCTTCCGCCGCAGCTGACACTTCGGCAGACTCCGCAGACCAGTCTGCACCGGGAGCGGCACAGGCGGAAACTGCTGCAGTCGATGCGACTGCAGCCGAAAGCGCACAGCCGGAGCTTGTGCCGGACTACGCAAAGGAAGAGAACTGGGCGTATTTTGCTCTGGGTGAAGATAAGGATGTTGACCTCTTCCTGATCTGTCCCACAGTGGATACCAAGGACGAATACAATATGTCTATGGATGATGAAAAGGTAAAAAAGAGCTTTTTCGGCGCGCTGAATATGGAGCGCGGTATCTATGAAGACAATACAAGAATGTTTGCTCCCTATTACAGGCAGGCGGCCATGAAAATCTATGACCTGAGCCCTGAGGACCGTGAACAGTATCTGAAACTGGCCTACCAGGATGTATCGGCAGCCTTTTCCTGGTATCTGGAAAATGAGAATGAAGGCAGGCCCATCGTCATTGCCGGTTTTTCCCAGGGAGCTGATATGTGCTACCGCGTCCTGAAGGAATTTTTCGGCGACAGCGCTTTGCAGGAACAGCTGGTCGCAGTCTATGCCATCGGCTGGGCGATGACGGATGAGATGATCACGGAAAATCCCCAGATCAAGCCCGCAGCTTCGGAAAACGATACAGGTGTCGTCGTCAGCTTCGAGTGCGAGTCCGAGGATCTGACCGGTTCTATGATCAATCCTCCCGGTCAGACAGCAATCTCGATCAATCCCCTCAACTGGAAGACGGACAGTACGCCTGCCGACAAGTCCTTAAATGCAGGAGCATGCTTTACGGACTACAGCGGCGGGATCCGGCAGGAAGTTCCCGAACTGTGCGGCTGCTATATCGATCCCGAACGGGGTGTCCTGAAGGTCACAGATGTCACACCTCAGGAATATCCGCCCGTACTGCCCATCCTGCCCGAAGGATCCTATCATCTTTATGATTACCAGTTTTTCTTCAGAAATCTCCAGCAGAATGTGGAACTGCGCATCAATACCTATATGGAAAACATTCTGGACAAGGCTGCTTAAGAGGTATGTATGCAAAAATATGATGCTTCAAATATCGTACATGTAAACGGGGTGAGCCTTCATTATGCTGCTGTGGGTGATGGGAGACCGGTTCTTCTGGTCCACGGCAATGCCGAAGATCACGACCTGTTTGATGTTGAAATCGGTCAGCTGACCGATGCCGGGTACAGGGTCTATGCTCCGGATTCCAGAGGGCATGGAAAAAACGAGCCTCTTGGCGAATACCATTTTGATGATATGGCCGAGGACATGTTTCAGTTCATTCAGGCCATGGGAATGGACAAACCTGCTTTCTACGGCCACAGCGACGGGGGGATCATCGGATTCCTCCTTGAGATGAAACACCCCGGAACCCTGGGGATCATGGCTGTCAGCGGCGTCAACCTGGTACCGGAAGGTATCGTACCGGAATTTATTGAAGAGTACACAAAGATCAATGAAAAAGAGCACGACCCGCTGATCACTTTAATGCTCACCGAGCCGCAGATCGATCCCTCCTCTCTTGAGAAAATCAGGATCCCGGTTCTGGTCACTGCCGGAGAGAATGACCTGATTTTGCCAAGTGAGACGAAACGGATCGCCTCCGGCCTGCCGGATGCAGAGCTGGTGATCGTCGGGGGAGCGGACCACGGCAGTTATATTGCGGACAGCGAGATCATGGGAGAGCTTCTCATAGACTTCTTTGAGAGAAGATGGAAATAAGTGCTGAATAAGTAAAACGATAGTCTGCACACAGGGTTTCTATTTGGTCAAACTGTGTTATAATGTAGCTGCTGCGCTGAAAATCTGCTGCAGCCTGATCATAGCCGGGGAAAGGCATATGATCCGAAAAGGGCTGTACACGAAATATATGAGGAGGAAACTGTATATGTCTATCTTTAAAGGATCCGGTGTTGCTCTCGTCACGCCTATGAAGGATAACGGAGAGATCAACTATGATTCTCTCGAGAGACTGATCGAAGACCAGATCAAAAACGGTACTGACGCACTGGTCGTTGTAGGTACTTCGGGCGAAGCTCCTACACTGGACGATCCCGAGCATCTGGAAGCCATCCGCTTTTCCGCAGAGGTGACAAAGGGAAGAATTCCCGTAGTTGCAGGTACCGGTTCCAACAATACAGCACATGCTGTTATGATGTCTGAAGAGGCGGAAAAGCTCGGTGCGGACGGTCTTCTGCTTGTCACGCCTTATTACAATAAAGCGACCCAGGACGGCCTGTACCAGCATTATCGCACGATCGCATCCGCGACCAGACTTCCCTGCATTGTTTATAATGTTCCTTCCAGGACCGGAACCAACATTCTGCCTGAGACCATGGCAAGGCTTATCAAGGATCAGCCCAACATAGCAGGTATCAAGGAAGCCACCGGCAACATCAGCCAGGTCGCGAAACTGGCCAGCCTTGTGGACGGCAGAATCGATATTTACTCCGGAAATGATGATCAGATCGTACCCTTATGTTCCCTCGGCGGATCCGGCGTTATTTCCGTTCTCGCAAATGTAGCCCCCCGTCAGACTCACGACCTTGTCATGCACTGCCTGGAGGGAAGATACGAGGAGGCCAAAAAACTCCAGCTCAGGGCGCTTCCTCTGATCGAACAGCTCTTCATTGAAGTCAACCCGATTCCGGTCAAGGCCGCGCTGAACATGCAGGGCTTTGATGTCGGATCTCCCAGGCTTCCCCTGACCGAACTGACAGATGCCCACAAGGAGTCTCTTAGGAAGGCAATGATCGAATTCGGCTGCCTTTGAGTTCGTTTTTTTTACATGAATGAATCGGAATGTGCCGGAGACAGACTGATCCGGCACATTTTCATTTGCCCCCGGCCCGGCATTTATTCTTCAGCGCGCAATACCCGTGACTTCAGTCGTGGGATACGCGCGCAAAATGGAAACTCGCTTTATCGCTCAATTCCCGCAGGAGGGCTTGAGCATAAAAGCACAGCCGGCCAAAAGAAAAACGGAAAAACAGGAGGAGCCTTCCATGCAGGCAAAAAAGATCATTTGCAGACAGTGCGGCGCTGAACTTCTGCCGGGAATTGCTGTATGTCCATATTGCGGGTCTTCCTATGCTCCGGAAGCGGAGCGCGAATATATGCGAAAGCTGCATGAGATCAGGGAAGACCTGGATGATGTGGGCGACACAGGTATAGATGTATCCAGAAATGAGATCGGAAGGTCCGGAAAGAGAACCGCCGTGATCATAGGATTCATCCTGGCGGCAGGGGCTGCCCTGTTTATCCTGTTCGGAGTAATGAGAGGACGGGAGAACAGACAGAACAGGGACGAGTACGTCTGGAGGCAGGAAAATCTGCAGGAACTAAACAAACTCTTTGAAGAGGGAGAATATGATACTCTGATCTCTTCCTTTGAGAATGCACGGGACGAGGGACATGATCTTTATGATTGGGAACATTATGAATTCTGTACATTCTGGGAAGAAGCCGAATATATAGATCAGGATCTTGCCGCCCGGGAAGCTGGACTTTTCACGGAAGATGACGCAGCAGATCTTTTATATCAGGAGCTGAGGATCAGGGGCTTCAGAGAGAGAAGGAACATTCCTGCCGGGGACCTGGAGCTCATGGCGGCCAGAGCAAAGCAGTATCAGAATGATCTTGAGGAGATTTTTCACTTATCTGCTGAAGACCTCGGGACATTTGACAGGATGCTTGAAAAAAATGACGGATTTCCCGAATATAAAGCATGCAGCCAATATGTGAAGGATCATCCGGAAATATGGGAAGAGTAAACAGCGCGAACAGCAGTTTTCACTGCAGACATGAGGACAGAAGATGAAATGTAAAAACTGCGGGGGAGAAGTCCGTCTGGAGGACCTGCACTGCCCCTACTGCGGAAGCCCCAATGAGGAAGCCATGCGGCACGCCCGCGATATGCAGCACTATCGCAAAGAATTTCAGCAGACCAAAGAGGATGTGATCGAGAGAGCAGGCAGGCAGTCCAGGACAGCTGTCCGCATTGCCGTGACTGCATTCCTTCTTCTGGCGATCGGCGCCAATATCTTTATACAGGCTAACAGCTATTCCATTCACCGCATATGGCAGGATATGCAGTCGAAGGGAAATGAAGACCTGTACAGACAGAAGATCGAGTCCTTCCTGGCAGAAGAAGATTATACCGGTCTTTCGGCATACTGCAGCAGTATTGATCTGTATACCTTCAGGGATCTTTATGATGAATATTATCCGGTCACCCGGGTTGCCAATACTTATAGATATACCTGCGATCAGATCATGAGGGTGATCAATCACGGCAAATATTCCAGACCGGAAATGTATATGAGGTATGCCGCCCAGTATATTCAGGAATTCTATGAGAGTCTGGATCCCGACAATTATTCTTATTATGACTCATGGCAGAACCCTGAGATCCAGAAACAGATCGAAAATATTGCCGAGGATATGGAAGCTGTCTTTATAGCCTATCTTTCCATGACACCTGAAGAAGCAAAGAGCATGCGCACGATTTCTCAGGGCAACAGGACGATCCTGGTGGAGAGAGGCTTTGAAAAGTACATGCAGGAGGTGGAGAATGAATAAACGAATGCGGGCACCGGGCAGCCGCGTTTCTGCGCCTGCCAAAAAGCCGGTTTCCCCTCTCAATGCTGTCAATATTGTCCTCAGTGTCATTCTCGGCATTTCCATCCTCATCACCATATTTGTCATGCGTGATGCTTCAGAAGTATATTATGACAGCGAACAATCCCTCTACTATTCCTTATCGGAAGGAACTTATACCGATCTGGCAGACCGCTATAATGAAAACGCCATCGGCAGAGAGGACGACCGGAAAGTACAAAAGCTCTCGGACTACTATGCTGTAGGAAGATATTTTGAAAAAGCATTCTTCGCAAATGCATTCGAAAAGGCCGGGATGACGGAAAAAGCTGCAGTCTTCCGTAAGAGAATGGAGGAGATCGAACCGCAGATGGGACAGTTTTCCGCTGAAAAAGAACGGATCCTGAAGATTCTGCAGTGATTTCTATTTGGAGATATTGAATGAAAAAAGGTGAAATCCTGGAAGGAAATGTGGTCCGGGTGGATTATCCGGGCAAGGGTGTCGTTGAGACATCTGAAGGAATCTGTATTGTCAAAAATGTACTGCCGGGGCAGCGGGTCTTGCTTCGTGTATCAAAAAAGCGCCGCGGCAAGGCGGAGGGGATGCTGCAGGAAGTTCTGGAAAAAGCACCGGCTGAGCGGGACGCCCCCTGCCCGCATTTCGGAAAGTGCGGGGGATGCATGTATCTGAACCTCCCTTATGAGGAAGAACTGGAACTCAAGCGCAGCCAGGTGGAACGCCTTCTGCAAGGTGCTATGGAGCAGGCGGCTCAGCTTTCCGGAGCTGCGGCGGATGAACTTGCAGTATCCCGATGGTTTGAGGGGATCAAGTCCAGTCCCCAGGAGTACGAATACCGCAACAAAATGGAATATACCTTCGGAGACGAATACAAGGATGGTCCTCTTGCCCTCGGCATGCATAAGCGCGGCGGTTTCTATGACATTGTAACCGTCGACGGCTGCAGGATCACGGACCCGGATTTTTCATTGATCCTCCGGACTGCCCTGCAGTATTTCAGCAGGACAGAGCTCCCGTTTTACCATCGCCTGCGCCACACAGGATATCTACGCCATCTGCTGGTGCGCAAGGCTGCCTTTACAGGCGAGATCCTGGTGGATCTTATCACCACTACGCAGATGCAGCCGGATCTTTCCGGCTTCAGAGAGGCGCTTCTGCAGCTGCAGGAAGCGGGATCCTTAAAGGGCAGTTTCGCCGGCATCCTGCATACAAAAAATGATTCTCTTGCGGACATAGTCGCAGACCAGGGAACAGAGATCCTCTACGGAAAAGATTTCTTTACAGAGGAACTGCTCGGACTTCAATTCAAGGTAACGCCTTTTTCCTTTTTCCAGACCAACAGCCACGGGGCTGAAGTGCTCTACGACACCGCCAGAAACTTCCTCTCAGAAGGAGAAATGGCAGACAAGGAAAAGGGTATTGTCTATGATCTCTACAGCGGTACAGGCACCATTGCCCAGCTCATGGCATCAACAGCCAAAAAAGTGATCGGTGTCGAGATCGTGGAGGAAGCTGTCGAAGCGGCAAAAGTGAATGCGCAGAGGAACGGACTGGACAACTGCTCTTTCCTGGCCGGCGATGTATTCAAAGTCCTGGATACCATAGAAGAAAAACCAGATACCATTATTCTCGACCCGCCGCGGGACGGGATCCATCCAAAGGCGCTGCCCCGGATCCTTTCCTACGGAGTCGACAATATACTCTATATTTCCTGCAAGCCTACAAGCCTTGCCAGGGACCTGCCTGCCTTTGTGGCAGCCGGATACCGTCCTGTCAGGGGTGTCTGTGTGGACCAGTTCCCCTGGACAAGTTCGGTGGAGACGGT
Organism: Lachnospiraceae bacterium; assembly: GCA_045130475.1. Taxonomy (GTDB): domain Bacteria; phylum Bacillota; class Clostridia; order Lachnospirales; family Lachnospiraceae; genus CAG-791. The sequence continues at coordinate 59,302 of JBGUPU010000026.1, read as the reverse complement.
CTGCCTTTTACATAGAGAAGAAGCAGAACCGCTTCAGTAAGCGTTTTTCCTGCAGGCGGGTATTGAAATTTCCGCTTTGTTTCTGAAATTATTATTATAAAAATGAGATTTGTGGAATTGACAAACGGTTTTGTCTTTCGTATTATAAGAATTCCTGAAAATTTATTTTCATACCTGTGACAGCGGCAGAATACTGCCGGTCTGGCGCAGAAATAAACTGGGAGGAAAAAAATGAAAAAGACACTGAGTATCTTACTCGCACTGATTCTTGCCATGGGCGTTCTCGCAGGATGCGGCGGCGGTTCCGCCAGCAGCACTGCACCTGCGGACAAGGGCGGCGAGGCAGCTACCGAAGCTGAAGGCGAAATGGCCGGCGACGACGATTTTGTGTCCGCAGAGGATATCAAGGTCGGTTTCATCATGCTTCATGACGAAAACTCCACTTATGACCTCAACTTCATCAATGCTGCAAAGGCTGCCTGCGAAAATCTCGGCATCCCCGAGCAGAACTACATCATCCGCACCAATATTCCGGAAGGACAGGAGTGCTATGATGCAGCTGCTGATCTTGTAGATGCCGGCTGCAACATCATCTTTGCGGATTCCTTCGGCCACGAGGATTTCATGATCCAGGCTGCCAAGGAATTCCCCGAAGTCCAGTTCTGCCACGCTACAGGCACAAAGGCACATACCGAAGGCCTTCCCAACTATCACAACGCATTTGCCTCCATTTATGAGGGCCGCTATCTTGCAGGCGTTGCTGCAGGCATGAAGCTCAATGAGATGATCGAAAAGGGCGAGATCAAGGAAGACGAAGCCAAGATCGGTTATGTCGGCGCTTTCACCTATGCAGAGGTTATTTCCGGTTACACATCCTTCTTCCTGGGCGCACGCTCCATCTGCCCTTCCGCTACTATGGAAGTTACCTTCACAGGTTCCTGGTATGATGAGACCGCTGAAAAAGAAGGCGCGAACACTCTGATCAACGACGGCTGTGTCCTGATCAGCCAGCACGCGGACTCCATGGGCGCTCCCACTGCCTGCGAGCAGGCCGGCGTTCCGGATGTTTCCTATAACGGATCCACCATTTCCGCATGCCCCAATACCTTCATCGTCTCTTCCAGAATCGACTGGACACCTTACTATGAGTATGCCATCTCTGCAGTTGCTGCAGGCGAAGAGTTCGATACAGACTATACCGGCACCATCAGCACAGAATCTGTTCTTCTGACCGAGGTCAATGAGAAGGCTGCGGCTGAGGGCACTGCCGAGAAGATCGAGGAAGTCAGAGAGCAGCTGATCAACGAGGAAGTTTATGTATTTGATACTTCCAAGTTCACTGTTGACGGCAAGAACCTTGACTCCTATATGGCTGATGTTGATACTGATGCCAACTTTGAAGGTGACACCGAAGTTATCGCCGACGGTTACTTCCATGAATCCGAGTATCGCAGCGCTCCTTACTTCGATCTGAAGATCGATGGTATCACGCTTCTGAACGACGCATTCTAATAAGCGTCTGACCCTGTGTGCGGGACCCGGAACTGGCGCAGGCCGTCGGACGGCCGCACAAAAACAGAGTTTTATCCGGGCTGCCACATGAATTTTCATGTGACAGCCCTTTCTCTTTGTTCGAACCGGCTGATGCGAATTATTATTTTCTGTGTTACATTATTAGTGATGTGAGCTTTTAACAATCATTATTGACTTCTGAATCCGGCGGAGGAACTGCTTTGGATAATACTACACCTGCTGTCGCCCTGCGCGGCATTACCAAGATTTTCGGCACCGTCGTGGCCAATGACCATGTAGACCTGGATATCCGCAAAGGCGAGATTCTGGCCCTTCTGGGTGAAAACGGAAGCGGCAAGACTACTCTTATGAATATGCTGTCCGGAATCTATTATCCTGACGAGGGACAGATCTTCATCAACGGAGAGGAGGTCACCATCCAGTCTCCCAAGGATGCCTTCCGCTACGGAATCGGAATGATCCATCAGCACTTTAAGCTGGTCGATGTCTTCACAGCGACAGAGAATATTATTCTGGGCCTGGAGGAAAAGGGACGTCTTGACCGTGCTGCCGCCTCAAAAAAGATCCGGGAAATCTGCGATACCTATGGGTTTTCGATCGACCCCGACAAGAAAATTTATCAGATGTCGGTCTCACAGAAGCAGACAGTTGAAATTGTCAAGGCACTATACCGCGGCGCAGATATCCTGATCCTGGATGAACCTACAGCTGTTCTGACTCCGCAGGAGACAGAGAAGCTGTTTGCTGTGCTGCGCAATATGCGCGCGGACGGTAAGGCGATCATTATCATCACTCATAAGCTGCACGAGGTGCAGGCGCTCTCGGACCGGGTTGCTGTCCTGCGCAAAGGCGCCTATATAGGAGAGATGCTGACAAAGGATACGAATCCGCAGGAGATGACCAATATGATGGTGGGCCATCAGGTCACCCTCAATATCCGCAGACCGGAACCGGTAAATCCCAAGCCCCGGATCGAGATCAAGGGACTGACGGTCACTTCCTCCGACGGCGTCCTCAAGCTGGACCACGTCTATTTTGACATCCGCGCAGGAGAGATCCTGGGTATTGCAGGTATCTCCGGCAGCGGCCAGAAGGAACTGCTCGAATCGATCGCGGGACTGCAGCGTGTGGAATCCGGACAGATTCTCTATATTCATGATGACGGAAAAACCGAAGAACTGGTAGGGAGGGATCCGCTGGAGATCCAGCGTATGGGTGTAGCTCTCTCTTTTGTTCCTGAAGATCGTCTCGGAATGGGTCTTGTAGGAAATATGGACCTCTCTGAAAACATGATGCTCAGATCTTTCCGGTCCGGACATTCCGTATTTACAGACCGTAAACATCCGCATGAACTCGCGGAAAAAGTTGTCCAGGAGCTGGAAGTCAATACACCCGGCGTCTCCACGCCTGTCCGACGTCTTTCGGGCGGCAATGTACAGAAGGTCCTTGTCGGACGTGAAATCGCCTCTTCTCCCAAGGTGCTTCTGACTGCTTACGCTGTGCGCGGACTGGACATTAACTCTTCCTACACAATTTATGACCTGCTCAACCAGCAGAAAGAGGCAGGAGTTGCTGTCGTCTATGTCGGAGAAGATCTCGATGTGCTCCTGGAGCTGGCAGACAGGATCGTTGTTCTCTGCGGCGGCCGTGTGAGCGGTATTCTGGACGGCCGTACGGCTGACAAGAATGAGGTTGGTATGATGATGACCGAACTCGGCGGATCCGAGAGGATCAGAGCGAAGGAAAAAGAAGAGTGACAGTAAAGCTTTGCAGCCGATGAACTGTTTTGGAGGGAGAAGGACTTGCATAACAAACCGAAGGAAGCACTTATCCATATGTCGAAGCGCAAAGCGCTCACATGGTATCAGGCATGGGGAATCCGCCTGATCGCTATTCTGATCGCCCTGATCGTATGCGCCGTTATTACATCCATCGCTACGGGTCTTAATCCGATTGAAGTCTATGCGACCATGTTTGCCGGAGCTTTCGGAACAAAGAGGCGTATTTGGATCCTTGGCAAGGAAATCGCGATTCTGCTCTGTATTTCACTGGCACTGACCCCTGCTTTCCGCATGCGTTTCTGGAATCTGGGCGGTGAAGGACAGATCCTGATCGGTGCGCTGGGAACAGCAGCCGGCATGATCGTATTGGGAGACAAACTTCCGAACGTCATTCTGATTCCTGTATGTATCATTGCCGCCGTCGGAGCGGGCGCGGTCTGGGCACTGATCCCCGCGCTCTGCAAGGCAAAGTGGAACACGAACGAAACCTTGTTCACCCTGATGATGAACTATGTTGCGACACAGCTGGTCGCCTATTATGTCATTGTATGGGAAGTCCCCAAGGGATCCGGTAAGATCGGTATCATCAATCAGTCCACTGAGGCCGGCTGGCTCCCTGTCATTGCCGGAAACCGTTATCTTCTGAATATTCTTTGCGTAGCAATCCTTACGATACTCATGTATATCTATCTGACCTACTCCAAGCATGGCTACGAGATCTCTGTCGTAGGTGAAAGTGTTGCGACAGCCCGCTATGTCGGCATCAAGGTAGGCTGGACCATCATCCGAACACTGATGCTCTCCGGCGCGATCTGCGGCTTTACCGGTTTTCTTCTGGTGGCCGGAACAGACCACACCCTGACTACTACACTGGCCGGCGGACAGGGCTTTACAGCTGTCATGGTCGCCTGGCTGGCGAAGTTCAATCCGCTGGGCATGGTCCTCTCGACCTTCCTGCTGATCTTTCTCGGCAGAGGTGCCGGCGAGATCGCCACAGCGTTCACGCTCAACCAGTCTTTCGGCGATATTCTGACCGGTATCATCCTGTTCTTTATCATCGCCAGCGAGTTCTTTATCAACTATCAGCTGCATTTCAGGGGGCACAGTCATACAGGTTCAGGTATTAATGCAGGCAGTTCCAAATCTGTTTCTCTGAAAGACACAGAGTCCGGAAACAGCAAAGAGAAGAGGGAGGATTCGGCACATGTTTGATATTGTTGCTTTTATCCCGCGTATGGTAGCACAGAGTATTCCGCTCATGCTGGGCAGCACCGGAGAGACGATCACGCAGAAATCCGGCAACCTGAATCTGGGAATTCCCGGTGTCATGTATGTCGGTGCAATCTCGGGCGTCATCGGTTCCTTTATATACGAGCGTTCCTGCGGCGGTTCTGCTGAAGCGATGAATCCTTTCCTGACGATTGCCATTCCTTTGTTCTGCTGTCTGCTCGGATCCTTTCTGATGGGACTTTTGTACTGTGTCCTGACAGTTACATTCCGTGCAAACCAGAATGTCACCGGTCTTGCCATGACAACCTTCGGTGTTGGTTTCGGTAATTTCTTCGGCGGCTCTCTGATCAAGCTGACAGGTTCGGATGTTCCTTCTATTGCTCTGAGCGCAACTTCCAACGCCTTCCGCACGACACTTCCCTTTGCATCCGGTACAGGAGTCGTCGGTAAGCTGCTCTTTTCCTATGGTTTTCTGGCCTATGGCGCCATTATTATTTCGCTGGTATCCGCCTACGTGATCCGCAGTACCAGGGTAGGACTGCATCTTCGTGCCGTCGGTGAGAGTCCTGCGACTGCTGATGCCGCCGGCATCAACATCACCAGGTACAAATACGTCGCCACGATCCTGGGCTGTATGATCGCAGGACTCGGCGGACTCTACTATGTAATGGACTATGCCAACGGAGTCTGGTCCAATGACGCGTTCGGAGACCGCGGATGGCTTGCGATCGCGCTGGTCATTTTTACCATCTGGCGCCCGGATGTAGGTGTGCTTTCCTCCTTCCTGTTCGGCGGACTTTACATTCTGTATCTGTATATTCCCACCGGGATGAATCTGGCAGTCAAAGAGCTGTATAAGATGCTTCCCTATATTGTCACGATCATTGTTCTGATCATCACAAGTATGCGGAATAAAAGAGAGAATCAGCCTCCTGCCAGCCTGGGACAGCCCTATTTCCGTGAAGAGAGATAGACCTTTGCAAACGTATCTTTTAAAATGTATAATACTTTTCAAAGGGACTTTATTCTGCTAAAATACTGAAGTGGTGTTTACTCATTATGGGTTCGCGGCAAAAGTTTGATTTCACAATAACAGGAGAGTAAAAGCATGAGTAATACAGAGCGCAAAGTCGGTACTGTTTCCAGAGGCATTCGCTGCCCTATTATCCGGGAGGGAGATGACCTTGGCCAGATCGTGACAAACAGCGTACTGGAAGCGGCGGAATCTGAAGGTTTTGCGATTCGGGACAGGGATGTCATAGCCATAACAGAGTCCATCGTCGCACGTTCACAGGGCAACTATTGCAGTGTGGACGATATTGCCGCGGATGTAAAAGCAAAGCTGGGCGGAGAGACCATCGGTGTGATCTTTCCCATTCTTTCCCGCAACCGTTTTGCCATCTGTCTGCGCGGTATCGCAAAAGGCGCGAAAAAGATCGTCCTGATGCTGAGCTATCCTTCCGATGAGGTCGGCAATGAGCTTGTCAGCCTGGACCAGATCGATGCAGCCGGCGTCAATCCCTACAGTGATATTCTGACTCTGGAAAGATACAGGGAGCTCTTCGGCGTAAACCGCCACGAGTTCACTGGTGTTGATTATGTTGAGTATTACGGCGATCTGATCCGTTCCTGCGGCGCTGAAGCGGAGATCATCTTCGCCAACAATCCCAGGACGATCCTGAAATATGCTGACCATGTGCTCAACTGCGATATCCATACCCGCAAGCGCACCAAGAGGATCCTCCTGGATGCAGGCGCTAAGGTTGTCTGCAGCCTGGACGAGATCATGAATGCACCTGTAAACGGCAGCGGCTGCAATGAGCTCTACGGTCTGCTCGGTTCCAACAAGTCCACGGAAGACAAGGTCAAGCTCTTTCCCCGTGACAGCAGAGACCTTGTACTGGGCATTCAGAAGCAGATCCTTGACAAGACAGGCAAGTGCGTTGAAGTCATGGTCTACGGTGACGGCGCTTTCAAGGATCCCCAGGGCAAGATCTGGGAGCTCGCAGATCCGGTTGTTTCTCCCTTCTATACAGACGGACTCGTCGGTACTCCCAATGAGCTCAAGCTCAAGTATCTGGCAGACAATGACTTCAAGCATCTGTCCGGCGAGGAACTGAGAGAGGCTATTTCCGACAGTATCCGCAAAAAGGATGATGATCTCAAGGGAAACATGGCTTCTCAGGGTACAACCCCCCGTCAGCTGACTGACCTGATCGGTTCTCTCTGCGATCTCACCAGCGGTTCCGGCGATAAGGGAACTCCGGTCGTACTCGTCCAGGGTTATTTCGATAACTATACCCACGATTGAGGATGGACAGATAACAGTGCCATAAAAAGAGAATCAGCAAATAAAAAAGAGGAGACGGAATTTCCGTTTCCTCTTTTTTTATTTGCTGATAAATATTCGTTTTATTCAGGACTTACCTGCATAATATCCTGTTCCGCAAAGGAAAACTCATTGATTCCGGCTTGAAAAAGCTTCATCTGAATTTACAGGAGCGTTCCAATGATCCGTACAATCAGGGCGGCGGCCCATGCAATGACACATTGCCAGATAACAAGGGAAACGGCCCATTTCATGCCGAGCTCGCGGCGTACTGCCGCAACAGCGGCAACACAGGGGGTGTAGAGAAGAGAAAAGACCAGCAGTCCCGCGGCCATCAGAGGAGTCATGAAAGCCGTCACACCGCCTTCGTAGAGGATCTCAAGCGTCGAAACGACACTCTCCTTTGCCATAAAACCGCTGATCAGGGAAGTGCAGATCCGCCAGTCCCCCAGGCCGATGGGCTTGAATAGAGGTACCAGAAGACCGGAGACCATAGCCAGGATGCTGGTGGAGGAATCTGACACCATGTTCAGGTGGAGGTCGAAATTCTGCAGAAACCAGATCAGGATGGTGGCGATCAGGATCACAGAGAAAGCGCGCTGCAAAAAGTCCCTGGCTTTCTCCCATAAGAGCTGCAATGTGTTCCTCAGTCCCGGCAGCCGGTAATTGGGAAGCTCCATGACAAAGGGGACAGCTTCTCCGCGGAACATTGTTCCCTTGTATAAAAAGGCTGCCAGAATGCCGGTCAGGATACCCAGTATGTACAGGCCGATCATGATGAGACCGCCGTGACCGGGGAAAAAGGCGTTGACAAAAAATGCATAGATCGGGATCTTTGCGGTACAGCTCATAAAAGGTGTCAGAAGGATCGTCATGCGGCGGTCACGTTCGCTGGGAAGCGTCCTGGTCGACATAACAGCGGGGACGCTGCATCCGAAACCGATCAGCATTGGGACGATGCTTCGTCCGGACAGGCCGATCCGCCGCAGCATATGGTCCATCACGAAGGCAACACGGGCTATGTATCCGCTGTCTTCCAGCAGCGAGAGGAAGAGGAACATGACCACAATGATCGGAATGAAACTGAGAACACTGCCCACACCGGCAAAGATTCCGTCCACGATCAGACTTTGGATGACCGGATTGACACCGGCGGCAGTGAGTCCCGTGTCCGCCATGACCGTGAGAGAGTCGATCCATGTCTCAAGGATTTCCTGAAGCCGGGCCCCGATCACGTTGAAAGTCAAAAAGAAGACGGTTCCCATGATCAGGATAAAAACGGGAATTGCTGTATACTTACCGGTCAGAACCTTATCAATTTTGCGGCTTCGCAGATGTTCGCGGCTCTCCCTTGCCCGCTTTACAGTCATCCCGCAGACCTTGAAGATAAAGGCATACCGCATATCTGCCATTGCAGCGCTCTTGTCCATGCCGCGTTCATTTTCCATCTGGACAATGATATGATCCAGCAGTTCCTTTTCGTTCTGGTCCAGTTCCAGTTTTTTCAGGAGCACTTCATCCCCTTCGATCAGCTTAGAGGAACAGAAACGAACGGGCAGATCAGCGCGGCGGGCGTGGTCTTCGATCAGATGGGCAACGGCGTGCAGGCACCGGTGTACAGCACCGCCGTGATCGTTTTCATCGCAGAAGTCCTGACGCAGGGGCCGCTCCTGATAGTGAGCGACATGGACGGCGTGATTTACAAGTTCTTCGATGCCTTCACCGCGGGAAGCGGAGATCGGGACCACAGGGACACCCAGAAGAGATTCCATGGCATTGATGTCGATGGATCCCCCGTTGCCGCGGACCTCGTCCATCATATTGAGGGCAACGACCATTGGTATGTTCATTTCCAGCAGCTGGATGGTCAGATACAGATTTCTCTCGATATTCGTTGCATCCACTATGTTGATAATGGCTTTCGGTTTATCCTCCAGCACATAGTTGCGGGAGATGAGCTCTTCACTGCTGTAGGGGGACATGGAGTAAATGCCGGGCAGATCTGTGACGAGTGTGTTTGGATGGTGACGGATTTCACCGTCTTTACGGCTGACTGTGACACCGGGAAAATTGCCGACATGCTGATTGGCGCCGGTGAGCTGGTTGAACAAAGTAGTCTTGCCGCAGTTCTGATTGCCGACCAGGGCAAAGGTCAGAAGCGTGTCGTCAGGGAGCGGATCGCCGTCTCCGGGCTGATGGAAACGACCTGCTTCACCAAGTCCGGGATGTTCCGTTTTACGCCGCACAGTCCTTTTGCCGTCGGTTTCATCTTCCGGCTTATAGGCATGGGAAGCATTTTCGTAGGCATCGCGGGCAAAGGACCGGGGTGCAGAAGTGCTGTCGGACACAGAGACATCTTCCCTTATGTTTCCGTTTTCGGAAACATAAGGGGCTGCCGTTTTGTTTGCTACAGGGACAACCTTGATCTTTTCGGCATCCGCGACACGGATGGTAAGTTCGTAACCATGAATGCGCAGTTCCATAGGGTCGCCCATGGGAGCAAGCTGGACGACCGTCACTTCGGATCCGGGGATCACTCCCATATCCAGGAAATGCTGACGCAGGGCGCCCTCACCGCCGACCGCTGTAATGATGGCAGGCTTTCCTATGGCCGACTGGCGGAGAGTGATCTCTCCGCTTCCGGAACCGGCTGCGCCCGATGACAGATTTTTCGAATGAATTCCTTTATGATCTTTATGATGTTCAAAAGCCAATGTATGGTACTCCTTGTCTGTAACAATGGAAGAGCGGACTTCTATCATCAGATATACTTTCAATGAAAGTAACTTGCAGTAGAAGATAGTTAGAACAGACTAATAATATATCGTCTTTTATAAGAATGCAAGTGTTTTTACCATGTTAGGGAGGAGAAGGAATAAATCATACAGCTTCACAGAATCTGCTTCTCGGCATAATCTTTTTGCTCAAGTCAGTTTTTACATTGTCACATACACATGCTATAATATATCAGACTATGACCGTTTGGAAAAAACGACGGCGGTCAAAGCCTGGACCTGCAGCTTGTACACTCCGGAACTTGAATGAAGTAGAAAAGGAAAATATATGGAAACGGTTAAGGAAACTAAAAAAGTCGGGATCATCCGTGTTCTGCTCTGGATTCTGATCATTTTGGCACCGGTCATAGCCGGATGGCTGATCGGCCTCGTTTCGGGGACAACCCCCTTGCAGCTGGATGCGTGGAACACGACCTGGAATGACGAAAACGGTTATTTCAGGGTGATCAGGACTATGCGTTACTACGGCGTACCTCAGGGAATGACCGGATTTAACGAGATTACTTCCGGCAATGTTCCTTTCGGACCCTATAATCTTTTCACCTATATTCCCTATTATCTGCTTTCATTTGTTACGGGATGTACATCTCACAACTACATCTATTTCTGCAACATTATTATGGCGGTCCTTGCCAACATACTGTTCGTTGCCCTTGTCCGCCCCGGCAGGCGGCAGGCGCTTTTGACGGCAGTTTTTTTCCTCACCCAGCTGATCGCGGCCAGATATACCTGGTCAGGTATGGCGGAAGCAAGTTACCATTTCTATATTGTTGTCTTCATGGGACTGGTCATCTGGTATCTTCGACATCCCGATGCGTCCGGACTTAAGAAAGCACTGGCCCTGATCGCCATGGTTGCGCTGACTTTTTCCTTCGGTGTTATGCGCCCCTATTTTACGGTTCTGTTTCTGATCCCGCTCTACCTGCTGGTTTTCCGCAACGACAGTATCGGCGAGGTTTCCCGTTTCCTGAGCGCGCTGGTCATTCTGGCGGTCATGTTCGGCACAGTGATCCTCATGTATTATTTTATGGGCTATATCGCGGAATATTTTGAGGTTGCGCCCGCCATGAAACTTGCCCAGATCATCCGCGGCGGTCAGATCCGGGAGATTGTACTGAGTCTGTGGCAGGCAAACAAAGACAGTGTACGGTCTGCGATCGACCTTGTCAGGGAATACCGCTGGGCAGGCGGTATCGCTTTCCTGTTTTATTGCGAGTGGATCATCCTCTTCCTGGAATTTGTCTACTCCCTGATCAGCAGAAAAAAAGACGGCTCTGCCGCAATCCTCTTTCTGCTGCTCCTCTCGGGCGGGATGATCTATGAGGCCACAATACTGCTTTACAAGGCTTATCAGCTCCACAGAATGCTTCTGGCCATAACCATTGCCTACTCACTGTTCCTGATCGAGTTCGGCACCGTACTGCCATGGCTGAATGCAGCTGCCATTATCGCCTGTGTCGGTTTTTATATACTTATGAAACCTTCTGCATTTGCCCTTCCGCAGATCAATGAAGCCAGTATTTCCGCTGAGCAGCTGCAGGGATATAAAGAGGAAATGATCAGGCAGATGCCTGTGTACAAGATTCCGGAGAACGGTATATTCGAGGCGCCGTCTTCTCTGGATCCATACTGGGAAAACACAGTTGCCAAGATAACCGAAGATAACAAGATCCAGCTTTCCTTTGTGCTGCCGGATTATCTGTCTCTGAATTACTGTTCCGAAAAATATATGAAACAGTGTATCAAGAACAACGGATTCAGCAGCCGGTATATCATGGTGAAAACAGACTCCGAACTCAACGATCTGTGTAAAGGCCGGTACGGACTCCTGTGGGAAGGAGTCAATCATTCGATTTATGACTGCCGGCAGCAAGCAGCACAATGATCAAGAGATGATGTGAAGCATGCTGCGCTCTTTGACATAGGTGGGAAATACTTTTGCAAAATTATCAGATCACAGAAAAAGAAGACAGTTCCGACAAGGAATCCGTTCGTGCAGCGTCCATGGAGAGTCCCTGCATGGACGGCATCGGGACTGGATACACACAAAAGAATAGTGGGAATGTACAGAGTCAGAAAAGCGCTCTGAAAGGATACAGATTTGCCGTCGCAGGTCTTACGGGAGCTCTGCTCTGCGTCAATACAGGTATAAGTGCCTTTGCCGCGCAGGGAAGAGGCGCCTGTCCGGAAGATGAATCCAATCTTTCTCGTATATCCGGCGATATTCCATCTGCTGCGGAAAGCGGCATATGGTGGGGAAGGGGCAGTGACGGGGCGGACTCGGAAGACCCGGAAGGCGGCGATGACGATCAAAAATCCGTAACATACTGGGATGAAGAGAAAATTCTTGACCGGTGGGATCTGGATCCCGATGATTTCCCTTCTGACCGGGACAACGACAGACCGGAAATTCCGGAAGAGTATCTTTCCTATTTTCAGGAAGCCGCATCAGAGGCTGTGCAGTGGTATGCCGGCCAGACACCTCCCGGGACAGATCTTTCCAAATATTCTGCCCGCGCAGATGCCATACGTGAGGCAGCTGCAAAAAAAGCGACAAAAGCGCTGCGAAAAGAGAGCAGCCGGCTTGTGGACATGACCCGCAATCTGCTTGCTTCTTCGGGCAGTTTATCAGGGCAGGAACTGGTCAGTGCACTGCAGGAAAACCTTTACAGCCGGCCGGTCCGCACGCATTCCTACGCCTACCTGAATAACGGCATAGGCCCTGACGGCGGCCAGGGTTCTCTTATGACTGCGGGAAAACCCCGAAAAGACCGGACAAACGGATCCTCCTCTGTTTCCTGGTTTTTAAGTGATACTGATCAGGGAAGCAGGCAGAATGAGGAAGCAGATCCTTCAAAAGATGCCTCAGAAGATTTTTCAGATGACAATAAATCCTCTGACAATAGTTCCACTCCGAAAGAATCTTCTGCGGATCGGGATGGATCGAAGGAGACCGATCCGGAACATGTCCGGGATCAGGATTTTTTACCGGCACAGCAAAGCAGGGTGATGTCCCCGGCCTTTCATTATCTGATGACACCGCCCTTTGCTTATGATACCGGTCCGGAAGCTTACCTGGTTAAAGAAGATAATACCATGCCGCTTCCTGTCGGGATCTATCCCTACGCCGGAACATATACTGCAGAAACGCCTTCCGACCATGCTGCCGCGGCAGAGGAATATCAGGAAGAAGAGAATGATTTCGAAGATGAAAAGCATCAGGAGGAGACCTTCCTGCCGCTTCGATATTATAAAGACCGGACAGGGTCCATGGAATTCTTTGGACAGCGAAGAACTGTTTTCATCGGTGATTCCCGCACTGTCGGCATGGAGATGTCCTGCGGGGGTATGCCGGAAGAATACTGGTCCTCAAAGACCGCTATGGGATACAGCTGGATGGTGAACTCCGGCATCCCCAATGTTGAAAACCTGATCGGTCCCAACACGGATGTTGTCATCCTCATGGGCGTCAACGACCTTGGTAATGTCTATCAGTATGTTGACTATATCAATTTGAAGGCTGCGGAATGGAAAAAGCTTGGCGCCCGTACTTTTTTTGTTTCTGTCACGCCTGTTGACGACAGGCGCAGCCCGAATGCGAAAAACGCAAGGATTGAGAGCTTCAATGCCTATGCAATAGAAAATTTCCAGGATGTCTATTATATAGATGCCTATAACAGGATACGCTATTCCTACGGGTCACCGGACGGCATTCATTATGACAGCGCCACTTATCGGGAGATCTACCGGATCATCGAGTTCAGCCTCTATCAGGGCTGGTACGAACAGGATGGTCTCTGGTTTTATTTTGACCGGGGAAGACCGCTTACAGGCTGGCAGTACCTGGATGGGCAATGGCAGTACATGGACGGATACGGTGTCCGCTGGATCAGGGACGGCCGTGTCGGTGACAGGATCTGTATTCCGATGCCGGATTTCAAAATGACGGGTGAAGAGATGTTCTGCCCGGCGTTCTGACGGATTGCCATAAGTATTAACAATATCAATTATCAGGAGGTGGAGAGATGCTGCAAGAAGGAAAAATCTGGGTGGCCAACAGTGAATCGGGAGAAAAAATATATCTCTTGCCCCGTATGGCGAACCGGCACGGACTGATTGCCGGTGCGACCGGAACGGGCAAGACTGTGACAGCACGTGTACTGGCGGAAGCATTCAGCGACATGGGTGTCCCGGTCTTCATGGCGGACGTCAAGGGCGATCTGGCCGGAATTATGACCGCCGGCACGGATTCTGCCGATATGCAGGAGAGGATCAGACGCTTTGGTCTTTCTGATGCAGGTTTTTCCTATCAGGGATATCCGGTGAATCTCTGGGATATTTATGGTAAAAACGGAATTCCGCTCCGCACAACGATCTCGGAGATGGGACCGATCCTGATGGCAAGGATCCTCCAGCTCAATGATCTGCAGTCAGATATCCTCAGCATCGTTTACCGGATTGCCGATGAAGAGGGCCTTCTTCTGGTTGATATCAAAGATCTCAAAGCCATGCTCAATTATGTGCAGGCGCATGCGAAAGATTACGCAGAACAGTACGGACGTATGAGCAGCGCATCCATCGGTGCGATCCTTCGTGCACTGGTAGCTCTTGAGGGAGAGGGCGGAGATCTCTTCTTTGGGGAGACTGCCCTCAATATTTCCGACTGGATGTCCACTTTCAACGGAAAAGGAATTATCAATATTCTTGACTCGCAGATCCTCTTCAGCAACGGGCGTCTCTATGCGACTTTCCTTCTGTGGCTGCTGTCCGAACTTTTCGAGCAGATGCCGGAAGTCGGCGACCTCGACAAGCCCAAGATGGTATTTTTCTTTGATGAGGCGCATCTCTTGTTCAAAGACGCATCAAAGGTTCTTCTGGAAAAAATAGAGCAGGTAGTGAGGCTGATCCGCTCAAAGGGTGTCGGTGTCTACTTCTGCACACAGGTCCCCGGAGATATCCCGGATTCCGTTCTGGCACAGCTGGGCAACCGGGTCCAGCACGCGCTCCGCGCCTACACGCCCAAAGACCAGAAAGCTGTCCGCGCAGCGGCACAGTCCTTCCGTGAAAACCCTGCTTTTAATACCGAAGATACGCTGCAGGCACTGGGCACCGGAGAGGCTCTGATCTCCTTCCTGGATGAAGGCGGTATTCCTGCAATTGTTTCAAAAGCGTCCGTTCTTCCTCCGCAGAGCCGGATGGGATCGATCTCGGACACCGAGAGGGAGCAGAGTATAAAGGGCAGTATTCTGTACACCAAATATTACCAGGCCTACGATCCCGATTCTGCATATGAATTCCTGGAGAGACGCGGTATGGAAGAAGCGGCGGAAGCGGAAAAAGCCAAGGCGGAAGCCCTTGCGGCAAAAGAGCAGGCAAGGGAAGAGGCAAAGGCCGCAGCTGCTGCAGAGAGAGAGGCACAAAGAGCTGAGAACGCCAAAAAGCGCGCTGCAAAGCAGGTCGGCAGTACTGTTGCTGGTACAGTAGGGCGTGAAGCAGGAAAAGCTCTGGGCGGAACATTCGGCAAATTCGGAAAAACCATCGGCGGCAATCTGGGTGCAAGCCTTGGCCGCGGTATTATAGGAACACTGTTTAAAAACTGACAACATAAAAAAATTGCCGTCTGTAAATCCTGCCCGCAGGGTGCAGCCGGACTTTACAGGCGGCAATTCCTCACTGTGCCGGTTCAGATTGTCACGAGTAATATTCAGGAGGAAAAAAATGACATATCAGGATATTCTTACAAATGCACGCACTTGTATCGGACCCTACTGTAAGGCATGTCCTACATGCAACGGCAAAGCCTGCGGCGCGCAGATGCCCGGCCCCGGTGCAAAAGGTGTCGGCGATACTGCTATCAGGAATTATGACGCCTGGAAAAAGATCCGCATCAACATGGATACGATCAGCGAAAACGTAACCCCCGATACTTCCTTTGAGTTTTTCGGCCATACCTTGAAATATCCCTTCTTCGCGGGACCGGTCGGAGCTGTCAAGCTTCACTACGGCGACAAGCTCGATGACGTCGCCTACAATGATATTCTGGTCTCTGCCTGCGCTGACGCAGGGATTGCGGCATTTACCGGTGACGGTACAAATCCTGCCGTTATGGAAGCTGCCTGTGCTGCGATCAAGGCAAAGGATGGATTCGGCATCCCCACTGTAAAACCCTGGGATGTCAATACTCTCAAGGAAAAATTTGATCTCGTCCAGTCCTCCGGATGTTTTGCTGTTGCCATGGATATTGACGCCGCAGGTCTTCCTTTCCTGCAGAATCTTCAGCCGCCTGCAGGCAGCAAGACTGTAGAGGAACTGGCCCGGGTTATCAGTGCGGCAGGCAAACCTTTTATCGTCAAGGGAATCATGACTGTAGAGGCGGCAAAAAAGGCCCTGCAGGCAGGCGCTGCCGGCATTGTAGTATCCAATCACGGCGGCCGCGTCCTGGATCAGTGCCCTGCCACAGCCGAAGTCCTCTATGACATCGCACAGGCAGTGGGCGGACAGATGAAGATCTTCGCAGACGGCGGTATCCGCACAGGCGCGGACATCTTCAAGGCACTGTGCCTTGGTGCGGACGGTGTTCTGGTCGCCCGTCCCTATGTGACTGCTGTATACGGCGGCGGAGCAGAAGGTGTTGCGGTTTATACTGCAAAGCTCGGCGCGGAACTCGTTGACACTATGAAGATGTGCGGCGCTCCCGATCTTGCCAGCCTCTCCGAAAAGTATCTGTTTAAACCTTCCAATCCTTTTCTTGCTTAACGGTCCTTTTCCCGGATCTTGGATCTGATAGAGCATTGAACAGAAACTGTTAAAAAACTGAGACCAATACGGTACCGGACATCTCTGCATGTCCGGTATCTTTTTTTAACTCATAGAAAATTGCTATTTACTATGAGTAAAAAAACCCTCCGGGAGGATGCGCACTTGCGCGCGATGAATTATGTCGCTCGGGCGGCCGCTCTCGGCGCAAGAGTCTCGCAAGCGGGACTCTTTCTTGTAAAACTGTACAGAATTGCAATAATACATGACAATTATTGATATTTGTGGTATTCTGTTCAATACTGCGCTGTCCATTTGATTTCAAAAAACTTTTAACTGCAGCGCATGGTAAGAAAGGGGGAACCATCAATCATGGACACAAATGATACAGAACGGAAAGGTTTTTCGGGAAAGATCGGTTATGTACTCTCAGCGGCCGGCGCATCTGTCGGACTGGGCAATATCTGGCGTTTTCCGTATCTTGCCGCAAAATACGGCGGAGGAATCTTTTTGCTTGTCTACATCCTGCTGGCGCTTACATTCGGATATACCATGATCATGGCAGAGACGGCGATCGGCCGTGCGACCGGCAAGAGTCCGGTCGGTGCATTCAGTGCCTACGGAAAGACCGGTGTCACAAATTTCGGAGGCTGGATCAACGCGATCATTCCTATGCTGATCTGCCCTTACTACTCTGTTATCGGCGGATGGGTGTGCAAATACCTGTTTGAATATCTGAAGGGAAATGTGAAGGAAGTTGCAGATTCCAATTATTTTGGAGGCTTTATTACCAGCGGCTATTCTGCCGAATTCTGGTTCATTGTTTTTGCGGCCATGATCCTTGTAGTCATCCTCCTGGGTGTTGAGAACGGAATTGAACGCGTCTCACGGATTATGATGCCGATTCTCATCGTTCTTGCGATCATCATCAGCATCTATTCCATTACTCGTCCGGGTGCCATGGAAGGTGTGAAGTATTTTCTGATCCCCAACATACACCATTTTTCATGGATGACAGTTATATCTGCCATGGGGCAGATGTTCTATTCCCTTTCCATTGCAATGGGTATCCTGATCACATTCGGATCTTATATGAAAAAAGATGTCTGTATTGAGGAATCCACAGTGCAGGTGGAAATATTTGATACCGGAATCGCCATGCTGGCCGGCCTGATGATCATTCCCGCCGTCTTTGCTTTCTCCGGAGGAGATCCGGAAGCGCTCGGCGCCGGCCCCTCCCTCATGTTCATTACTATGCCCAAGATTTTCGCCAATATGGGATTCGGCGCTATCATCGGCATCGCATTTTTCGCACTGGTTCTGTTTGCAGCACTCACAAGTGCCATTGCTCTGACAGAGAGCGCAGTGGCGACCTTCGCGGATGAATTCCACTGGAACCGCACTGTATGCACGATCCTGATCGGTGTCGAGATCATCATACTGGGAACCCTGTCCTGCCTGGGGTATGGTCCCCTGGCCGATGTCACGATCATCGGCATGCAGTTTTTGGATTTCTTTGATTTCCTGACAAACTCTGTCATGATGCCCATCGCAGCCCTCTGCATCTGTCTGTTTGTCACCCGCCGCATGACGATCGCCGCCGCAGTGGAGGAGGTCCTGCAGGACGGTCATGCTTTCCGGAGAAGAGGAATCTTCGAGTTCATGATCAAGTACATCTGCCCTGTGTTCGTCATCATCATTCTGGTGAGCTCGATCGCGAATGTATTCGGCTGGATTTCCATGTGATCCATGCCTGTGTCCGCCATAATCCTTTTCTTATTTTACATTGTATTAGTTTGGACGGTTTACGGCGGATGTCAAATATTTACAAAAGCACTTGTAATGCCACATTATATTTAGTAAAATGGACAAGGACTTTTTTTGGAAAGCCTGCTTTTAGTGCGCTTTTCATTAAAATAAAAGTAGAAATAATATGTAGTGGAGGTCAGCAATGAAAGTTTACACAACTGATAAAATCAGAAATGTTGTTCTGCTCGGTCACGGCGGAGCAGGTAAGACAACCCTGGCAGAGGCAATGTGCCATTTGACAGGCGTCACATCCAGAATGGGTAAGGTCGAGGATGGAAACTCCATCTCCGATTTTACGAAGGAGGAGCAGAAGAGAGGTTTCTCAATCAAGACATCTCTGATTCCCGTCGAGTGGAAGAATTGCAAGATCAATATTCTTGATACTCCCGGATATTTTGATTTTGTCGGTGAAGTAGAAGAGGCGATCAGCGTAGCGGATGCAGCCATCATCGTTGTTTCCGGCAAAGCAGGCGTAGAAGTCGGTGCTGAGCGCGCATGGGATCTCTGCGACAAATATAATCTGCCCAGAATGATCTATGTTTCCGACATGGATCTCAATGACACCAACTATGGCCGTACCATCGAAGCTCTGACCGAGCTGTACGGACCCAAGATCGTTCCTTTCCATTTCGCAATTCATGAAGGCGACAAGACTACAGGCTGTGTCAGCGTCATCGAGCAGAAGGGCTACAAGTGGGACGGAAAGAAGTCCACTCCCTGTGATGTTCCCGCGGACTGCCAGGATGACCTCGAGCAGTATCACGAGACTCTGATGGAGACCGTGGCAGAGACAAATGAAGAGTTCATGGAACGCTATTTCGGCGGCGACACCTTCACAGTAGAGGAAGTCGGCGAAGCAGTCAGAGCCAACATCCTTGACGGCTCCGTGATCCCTGTAGAGTGCGGCATCTCCACACAGTGCAGCGGTATTGAGAATGTTCTCGATGATATCGTCCGCTATATGCCCAACCCCGCAGGCCGCACCATGACCGGCAAAGATATCAAGTCCGGAGAGGAATTCGTTGCGAAGTTTGATGACGCGCAGCCCAAATCCGCATTTATCTTCAAGACCATCGTGGATCCTTTCATCGGCCGTTACAGCCTGATCAAGGTCTGCTCCGGTACCTTCAAGACAGATGAGACTGTCTATGATTCCGGTATGGAGTCCGAGCTCAGGATCGGCAAGCTCTACATCATGATGGGCAATAAGACCAGCGAGATCGGCGAGATCCACGCAGGTGATATCTGCGCCCTTGCAAAACTCGGCGACGCAAAGACAGGCGACACTCTGTCCACCAAGGCTCAGCAGATCGTCTATCCTCAGATGGATATTTCCACACCTTATACTTATGTCCGCTACAACGCGAAGAATAAGAACGATATCGACAAGATTGCTCAGGCAATGACCAAGATTTCCTCCGAGGACCTCACCTTCAAGATGGTTAACGATTCCGAGAACCGTCAGACTCTGATCTACGGTGTCGGCGACATGCAGCTTGAAGTTGTCAAGAGCATGCTGAAGAACGAGTACAAGGTCGAGATCGAGACTGTCCAGCCTAAGGTTGCTTACCGCGAGACCATCCGCAAAACTGCTGATGTCGACTCCAAGTACAAGAAGCAGTCCGGCGGACACGGCCAGTACGGTCATGTCAAGATCAAATTCGCTCCCTCCGGCAATCTTGAGGAAGCTTATGAGTTTGACGAAGAAGTCGTCGGCGGCAGCGTACCGAAGAACTACTTCCCCGCTGTTGAAAAGGGTATTGCCGAGACCGTCCTCAAGGGACCCCTTGCCGCATATCCCGTTGTCGGCCTGAAGGCGACTCTGTATGATGGATCCTATCACCCGGTAGACTCCTCCGAAATGGCATTCAAGACCGCTGCCAGCCAGGCAGTCAAGAAGGGCATCATGGACGCTACACCCGTCCTGCTCGAGCCCATCGTATCCCTGAAGGTCACCATCCCGGATTCCTACACCGGCGATGTCATGGGCGATCTGAACAAGCGCCGCGGCAGAGTTCTCGGCATGAACCCCATTGGCGGCGGCAAACAGGTTGTCGAGGCGGAAGTTCCCATGTCCGAACTGTTTGACTATTGCACAGTCCTTCGTTCCATGACCGGCGGACGCGGCGATTACATGTATGAGTTTGCACGCTATGAGCAGGCTCCCGCTGATGTCCAGGCCAAGGAAGTTGCAGCCCGTGCAGCAGCTCTTGAGGAAGGCAGCGACGACTGATCCTGAATCATTTGCTTTCGCAGCGAACTGAATTAGCAGTGAAATAAATGAGAGCGCATCGGAAAATTCCGATGCGCTCTTTTTGTCATACGAGTGTTCCTGCCTGTCAACAGGGCAAATTGGTCAGCAGAGCTGATGCAAGTAAAGAAGGATATCATTTATTCCCTGCTCAGTCCATTGATCCCGTTAAAGGTCAGAATACTGAGATTGCGGGATAATTCTTCAATATCCTGCTTTCGCCCTGTATTGAACCATCTCTGATAGACAGCGATCATACCGGAGACCGTATATTCGAGAAGGAATTCAAAACCTTCTGCCTCAGGACCGATCTGGTCGGCGAAACTTTCCCAGAGCTGCAGTTTTAGAGGGGCTACTATTTTCTGAAGCAGGGAAGTCTGTCCCTCCGCTGCAAATACACTGGCATAAAATTCCAGGTCTTTTTCGATCAGTCTGGCAATCCGGAGGAAGATATCCGAGGGCTCTCTGCTGATTTCCAGAAAATCGATATTATTAATGGCGGAAGCAAAGTCCGCTGCGATTTCATTTTCGATTTCATCTACGACCATGGAGACATCTCCATAATAATTATAGAATGTTTTGCGATTGATATCCGCCGCTTTGGAGAGTTCTGTCACAGTGATCTCGCCCAGGGGTTTTGCGGCAAGGAGTCTGGTCAGGGCCATGCGAATGCTTCGTTTGGTACGGATCACACGTCTGTCCGTGATGTCAGATTTTTCAACTGTTTTATCCATGGTTTTTTCTTCTTTATTCACTTGTTGCGCCTTTCTCCTCCTGATTGCACGAATTTGTTCTAAAATGGACAATTTTTCCATGAACTGTGTATTTTTCTACACAAATGTGTAAAAACGTGAAGTAAACCACATTTTCGATAAACCTTGTTGTTGTAATGATTATACATTCGTATAATAATACACATGTGTTACCTTTGCAAGTAATGGATTGCTGCGTCTTAAAATGAGAAAGGAATAGATAAGTTGGATAATCGGAAAACCTATGAAATATATGTCGATGCTTCTGTCGACATCGAAAACAGATATATCGAAGAAAATAATATCCATTTTATTCCCATGAAATATATGATCGATGACAGGGAATATGTGATGGACCGCCAGCAGACAGAAGAGGAGCTGGAACACTTCTACCAGTGCATGAAAGAGGGCGCGGTCACAGGCACGAGCCAGATTACCCCATATACCTATGATCAGGTTTTCCGGGCAGAGGCTGAAAAAGGAAATGATGTCCTTTATCTGTGTCTCTCAAGCGGTCTGAGCAGCACCTATTCTTCCTCCCTGAATGCGGCGCAGGCTGTCATGGAGGACTATCCGGATGTGAAGATCGAGAGCGTGGATACTCTCGGTGCCACAGGAGGAGTGGGCCTGCTGCTGATGCAGGCGATCAAAGGCCGCGAAGAAGGGAAGACAGTAGAAGAAAACGCTGCCTATCTGCGGCAGATCGCTCCGGATATCGGATTCTGGTTTATGGTGGAAGATCTCGAATATTTAAAACGCGGCGGCCGTATTTCGGCGACTGCGGCTTTTGCCGGCAATGTTCTCAATCTCAAGCCGGTGCTCAAGATCAATGATGAGGGAAAGCTGATCAATATCTCCAAACAGCGCGGTGTCCAGCGGGCCGTCAAATACCTGATCGAATGCTATGAGGGCGCCCATGACGACACGATCAGCAGCGATGTGATCGTTGCCCATGCAGTCTGTAAGGATCGGGCAGAGAAAATGCGCAGCGAGATCCTGCGGATCAATCCGAATGCAAAGGTTCAGATCTGCCCCATGGGTCCCGTGATCGGTTCCCATACAGGCCCCGGCTTTGCCGCTGTCATCCATTTCGGAAACAGGAATTTCCGCTGATGCCTTATTCCTTTCTATAGCTCTTACAACGATTTTGCCCTTACGTCAGTTTTTTTACTGCTGGCGAAAGGGCATTTTTTCATGGTGATACAAAATATTGAATTGCATATCTTCGATATCTTCCTGAGAGCTTGCACAGAAAGACTACAGAGAGTAAACTCATCAGTGGACTGACTTGTGTCCGGGATTTCATGTTCAAAAAATGTATTGCGAGAAAGTAGAGGCCGGAATGCGCGGAATATGTTTTCAGATTAAGGATATACTTGAGGAGACAACCCTTCAGAAATGTCTGGAGGATATGGGAAAAGTGCCTTATGCCGTTGTGCTGTCCCCTTCGACATGGTTGAAATATCGGGATTCCTTTGATATGGGATTTGATATAGATCCGAATCCGCAAAATATTTACAATACCAAAGCGGAAGTAAACTACGACTCCGTCACCGGAACATTCTCTATTCCTTACAGGGATGAGCTGGGCGGCGAGGATGCAGTTTTCTCCTTTGCCCTGGATGAAAAGGGCGTTGTTTTTATTGACCGGAGCGGTATGGCAAAGAAACTGATTCAAAAAATAGCCAGTACAAGGAAATGGCGCTTTCCATCCCTGGAGCGTTTTCTGTATGATTTTCTGGAGGTAATCATTGCGGATGACCGGATCCTTCTCGAATCTTATGAAAAGGAACT
This sequence comes from Lachnospiraceae bacterium, assembly GCA_045130475.1. Lineage (GTDB taxonomy): Bacteria > Bacillota > Clostridia > Lachnospirales > Lachnospiraceae > CAG-791. The sequence goes on along the minus strand of JBGUPU010000026.1, from coordinate 36,272 downwards.
GAACCGGATCGAGGCAGAGATCCTGCAGGGACATGAAGAGCTCAGTACTGCCAGGACTAATGAGATCCGGGGTAATCTGCTGGTATTGCGCGGTCATTATGATCAGCTTCTGGATATGTCCCAGGTATTTGAGGACAATGAGAACCAATTTTTCACCGATGAAAATATCCGTTTCTTCCGCTTGTTCTCAGGCAGAATGGAGCGGCGCCAGGCTATGGTGACCTCTCTTCGTGACTATACGGTTCAGGTGCGCGACCTTTACCAGACCCGTCTGGATGTAAAACAGAACAGGATCATGACTATTCTGACAATCGTGACGACAGTCTTTATGCCTCTGACTTTGATCGTGGGATGGTACGGCATGAACTTCACCTATATGCCGGAGCTGGATTCTCCCTATGCTTATCCGGTCGTCATCATCGTCAGTCTGGCCATCCTGATCCTGAGCCTTTTGTATTTCCACAAGAAGAAATGGCTGTAGAAACCACTCTGATTCTGCGCCAAACTTAACCTTATCCTGAAACATCATTGACCGGGATTTGACCAAATAAGGCCGGGCGCGTCCCCTGTGCTTGACGAATATACCCTGCGTGGATTATTATATTGAAAGTTTGTTTTTGCTAAAATCCGGTGGATGATCCTGTCCGCGGCTTGCAAAGGCGAATATTGATGGTTAACTGGACAAAGGAGCATTAACATGAGATACGATTTTAAAAAGATTGAGCCGAAGTGGCAGAAGAAATGGGAAGATGCCGGTATTTTCAAGGCAGTGGATTTCAGTGATAAGCCCAAATTCTACGGCCTGGTGGAGTTTCCCTATCCCAGCGGCGCCGGCATGCATGTCGGCCACATCAAGGCATATTCCAGCATTGAGGTAATTTCCAGAAAGCGCAGAATGCAGGGTTACAACGTGCTGTTCCCCATCGGTTTCGACGCTTTTGGTCTGCCCACTGAAAATTACGCGATCAAGACCAATACACATCCGCGCATCATCACGGATAAAAATATTGAAAAGTTCTCCAATCAGCTCAAGAGCGTCGGTTTCTCCTTTGACTGGGACCGCGTGATCGATACCTCCAGAGATGATTATTACAAGTGGACCCAGTGGATCTTCCGCAAGCTGTTTGACCACGGTCTTGTCTTCCGTGACAAGACGCTCGTCAACTATTGCCCTTCCTGTAAGGTCGTCCTTTCCAACGAGGACAGCCAGGGCGGCAAGTGCGATATCTGCCACAGCGATGTTATCCAACTCCCCAAGGATGTCTGGTATCTGAAGATCACCGAGTACGCCGATAAGCTCCTGACCGGTCTGGACACTGTTGATTATCCTGAGAACATCCGCCAGCAGGAAGTCAACTGGATCGGCAAGTCCACCGGTGCTTTCGTCAATTTCACACTCAAGGACATTGACGAGAAGCTCGAGATCTACACCACCCGCGCGGACACCCTTTTCGGCGTCACCTTCATGGTCATGGCTCCGGAGCATCCTCTGATCGACAAATATGCAGACCGCATCGGCAACATGGATGCGATCAGGGCCTATAGGGAAGAATGTGCCAAGAAGACTGAGTTCGAGCGCACACAGCTGGTCAAAGACAAGACCGGTCTCAAGATCGAAGGTCTGTCCGCCATCAACCCCGTGAATAACGAGGAAATCCCGATCTTCATCGCTGACTATGTCATGATGGGATACGGCACCGGCGCCATCATGGCTGTTCCTGCCCACGACCAGCGTGACTGGGAGTTCGCGACCAAGTTCGGCGTTCCGATCATTGAAGTCATCAAGGGCGGCGACATCTCCAAAGAAGCCTACACAGGCGATGGCGAGATGGTCAACTCCGGTTTCCTCAACGGTCTCACTAATAAAAAGGATTCCATCGCCAGGATGGTCGAGTTCCTGGTGGAGAAGGGCATCGGCCACGCAGGCGTGCAGTTCAAGATGAAAGACTGGGCTTTCAACCGCCAGCGTTACTGGGGCGAGCCTATTCCGCTCATCCACTGCCCCAAGTGCGGTGTTGTCGGTGTGCCTTATGAGGAGCTTCCCCTTCGTCTGCCTGATGTCGAGGACTTCGAGCCCGGCGAAGACGGTCAGTCACCTCTTGCCAAGATCGATTCCTTCGTCAACTGCACCTGCCCCAAGTGCGGCGGCGCGGCAAAGCGCGAGACAGACACCATGCCCCAGTGGGCTGGTTCTTCCTGGTATTTCCTCCGTTACTGCGATGCCAACAATGACAAAGCATTTGCAGACCGCAAAAAGATTGATTACTGGATGCCTGTAGACTGGTACAACGGCGGCATGGAGCACGTGACCAGACACCTGATCTACTCCAGATTCTGGCACCACTTCCTCTATGACATCGGCGAAGTCAACACTTCCGAGCCTTATATGAAACGTTCCGCCCAGGGCCTTATTCTCGGACCTGACGGCGATAAGATGAGTAAATCCAAGGGCAATGTCGTGGATCCGCTGGACATCGTTGAGCAGTACGGCGCGGATACTCTCCGTGTCTATGTCCTCTTTATGGGCGATTACAGCAGTGCAGCTCCCTGGAGTGACAGTTCCGTGAAGGGCTGCCGCAGATTCCTCGAGCGTGTCGCCGGTCTGACCGAGATCATGACAGACGGTCCTTCTCCTGCAAGTCTTGAGACCTGCATGCACAAGACCATCAAGAAGGTCTCCGAGGATATCGAGGCGCAGAAGTTCAACACTGCCATCGCGGCACTGATGACTCTGGTCAATGATATTTACAAGGCGGGCAGCATCTCCAGGGATGACCTGATCACCTTCCTTAAGCTCCTTTCCCCGTTTGCCCCTCACCTCACAGAGGAAATCTATGCAAACATCGCAGGAGAGGACGCCGGCTTCCTTACCGTTTCCGCATGGCCGGAATTCGATCCCGCCAAGACCGTCGACGATATGATCGAGGTCGGCGTACAGGTCAACGGCAAGGTCCGCGCTGCAGTTCAGATCGCACGCGATGCCGATAAGGAGACTGCTCTTGCCACAGCCAAGGCAAATGAGCGTGTCGCTTCCTTCATGGAAGGAAAGAAGCTCATCAAGGAGATCTATGTCCCCGGCAAGATCATCAACTTCGTAGTCAAATAATAGAGTGATCGCCCCTGTGTCGATGCAGGAAATAAAGATCAGTTTAAAATTCACATCCCCGCATAAAGAGATCCACGCCGTATGGCCGCACTCTTTATGCGGGGTTTTTCTTCATAAACCAATGCTTTGGAGCAAAACGCTTGACTTTATTGTACTAAATGTATACAATAATACATGCGTCTGCCGGCATAGTTTCAAGCCGCCGCGACGTGATCCAATTTGCAGATCTGATTTTCATCAGACCGTCAATATAAGCAGTATTCAGCCATATTATGCATATTACAGTATGCTGCAGAGGGGGTTTTATATGGATGAGTTTGATTTGAAGCGTGAAGTGACGGATAAATATTCTCTTCGCGGGAGAGTGTTCACAAAGATCCGTGAGGATATTCTGAGCGGCAGGTACAAGGAGCACGAAGAGCTCAAAGAGATTAAGATCGGAAAAGAGCTCGGTGTTTCCAGGACACCCGTTAGAGAGGCACTTCGTCAGCTGGAACTGGAAGGACTGGTGCAGATCATCCCCAACCGCGGAGCTTTCGTCACAGGTATTTCCGCCAAGGACGTCAAGGATATTTACATGATCCGCGCTCGTCTCGAAGCACTTTGCGCCCGCTGGGCAACGGAGAAGATCACCAAGGAACAGATGGAGGCAATGGAAGAGAATGTCTATCTCGCAGAATATCACGCGGGCAAGGGACATCTCGAACAGATGGTAGATCTGGACAGCCAGTTTCACCATATTCTATACAGCGCCTGCCATTCCAAGATGCTGGAACATCTGCTGATCGATTATCATCAGTATGTACATCGTGTCCGCAAAAAAACTCTGTCCAGTGTGGGAAGAGGTACAGCTTCGAACAAGGAGCACCGGGCTATTATGGAAGCGATCCGGGCCGGAAAGGCAGATCTGGCGGAGAGGCTGGCATGCGAGCATATGCACAATGCCTATGACAATATGGTTAAGAACGGTCTTTATGAGATTTATAAGGATGAAGCATAAAAAACGGAGATTCAGACATGACATTTCGAAATATTCGTGAGGTGCCAACGATATTGAGAAGCCAGGCCGGAAGGAATGAGACAGAAGGAGAAGCAAAAATGAGCAGGATTATGATGAAAACGCCCCTTGTGGAAATGGACGGAGATGAAATGACCCGTATCATCTGGAAGATGATCAAGGACGATTTGCTTCTTCCCTATATTAATCTGAAAACCGAGTATTACGATCTCGGACTTGTAAAAAGAGACGAGACAGATGACCGGATCACGATCGAAGCAGCAGAAGCCACCAAAAAATACGGTGTCGCTGTCAAATGTGCCACGATCACTCCCAATGCCTCCCGTGTCAAGGAGTATAACCTGAAAGCCATGTACAAGAGCCCCAACGGCACCATCCGGGCAGCTCTGGACGGAACTGTATTCCGCGCGCCCATCCTTGTGAAAGGCATCGACCCCTATGTCCGCACTTGGAAGAAGCCCATTATCATGGCCCGTCATGCCTATGGCGATGTTTACAAAAATGTTGAGTACCGCGTCGAAGGTCCCGGCACTGCCGAGCTTGTCTTCACGGATGCGGACGGAAACGAGACCCGTCAGGTCATCCACCAGTTTAAGGGCCCGGGCGTTCTGCAGGGCCTGCACAATCTGGATGATTCCATCGAAGGTTTTGCACGTTCCTGCTTTGCCTACGCTCTGGACCAGAAGATGGATCTGTGGTTCTCAACAAAGGACACCATTTCCAAAATCTACGACGGACATTTCAAAGAGATCTTTGAAAAGATTTATGAACAGGAATACAAAGAGAAGTTTGAGGCGGCCGGCCTTGAGTTTTTCTATACATTGATCGATGATGCCGTGGCACGTGTCATGCGTTCTGAAGGCGGTTTCCTGTGGGCGCTGAAGAACTACGATGGCGATGTCATGAGCGACATGATGGCAACCAGTTTCGGCTCTCTGGCCATGATGACTTCTGTCCTGGTAAGCCCTACCGGCATTTACGAGTATGAAGCCGCTCACGGTACAGTTCAGCGCCACTATTACAAGCACCTGAAAGGGGAAACTACTTCCACAAATTCCGTTGCGACTATCTTTGCATGGACAGGCGCCCTGCGCAAGCGCGGTGAACTCGACAATATTCCGGAGCTTATGGACTTTGCCGGCAAGCTCGAGGAAGCGACTCTTGAGACGATTGAGAGCGGAAAGATGACCGGCGACCTCGCCCTGATCACGACACTTGAAAACGTCGAAAAGCTCGATACAGAATCCTTTATTCTTGCGATCCGTGACACTCTGGATCAGAAACTTCGCGCATAACAGCTTAATACCTAATATCGAAATAAACGGAACCCGTTCAGTCAGGTCTATGATAGATGACCTGCCGGACGGGTTCCGTTTTATCTCATTCTTCCTCAGAGAGTTCCCCGAGTTCCTCCCATCTCTCATAGAGAGAGGCAAGCTCTTCGTCGATGGCTTCTCTTTTTGCCGTCAGTTCCCGGAGCTTGTCAGGGTCAGTGCTGTTTTCCGGGAGCGAGATCTCCTCGTCGAGGGATTCACCTTCGGATTCAAGGCGGGCAATCTCGTTCTCGCATTTTTTGAGGTCATTGGCGATCTTGCGTCTGCGTGCCTGCTCCTCTTTGCGGCTCTTCCAGTCCTCGGCACCTGCTGCCTGGTTCTGTGAAACCCGGGAGGTCTGCACAGCTGCGGCAGATCCGGCAGCAAGATTTTTGTCTGTATTGGCCGTATCCACAGCAGAAGATTTCGGTGCGCTTTTTCCCTGACTGCTGTCGAGTTCCGTGAGGCTGCCGCGGAGGTCAGCGATCAGTCTGTCGCCTACCTGGGTGGATTTTTCAACATAAAAATCATAATTACCGATAAAACGCTCCGGCACACTCTCGGAATTGTTTCCGGGATAATTGACCAGAACCTTTTGTGTAAGTTCCATGATACGGCTTGCGGTACGGTTGATAAAGTAACGGTCATGGGAGACATAGAGAACCGTGCCGTCATAGGAGTTAAGGGCATTTTCCAGGACTTCTCTGGAAACAATGTCCAGATGGTTTGTCGGCTCATCGAGGATGAGCAGGTTTGCTTCCGAGAGCATGAGCTTTGCCAGGGAAACACGTCCTTTTTCACCGCCCGACAGCTCACCGATCAGCTTGAAGACATCGTCGCCGGTAAAAAGGAAGGAGGCCAGAAGATTTCTCACCTCTGTGTTTGTCATGGAAGGGAAGGTATAGGCAATCTCTTCAAAGACCGTATTGCGGTCATCGAGAACGTGATGTTCCTGGTCGTAGTAGCCGATGTGCACGTTGGTCCCAAGCCGTATATGTCCCTGGTCCTGTCCCAGAAGGCCGTTGAGGATCTTCAGGATCGTAGTCTTGCCCGTGCCGTTGTCTCCGATCAGCGCGACATGCTCTCCGCGCCGGATGTGGAATCCCAGACCGGAGAAGAGTGTCTGCCCGTCAAATGATTTGGCCAGATTTTCCACAGTCAGGACTTCCCGTCCGCTGCGGATGCAGGGCGTCAGTTTGAGATGCATGTCATCCCGCAGGGTGAAGGGCTTGTCGACCACTTCCATGCGGTTGAGCATTTTTTCCCGGCTCTCCGCCCGCTTGATGGATTTTTCGCGGTTAAACTGCCTGAGTTTTGCGATGACCTCCTCCTGGTGCCGGATCTGGGCCTGGTTGTTGAGCCAGGCGCGCTGCTGCTGCTCCCGGAGCGCTTTCTTTTTTTCGGCATAAACTGTGTAATTGCCGGTAAAAAAGGTGGCAGAGGCGTTTTCGATCTCGATGACCTTGGTGACAGTGCGGTCGAGAAAATAACGGTCGTGGGACACGATGATAACCGTACCCCGATAATTGGTGAGGTAATTTTCCAGCCAGCGGATACTTCCCAGATCCAGATGGTTTGTGGGCTCATCGAGCATGATGACATCCGGGCTCTGCAGAAGGAGGCGTGCCAGGGCAACACGGGTCTTCTGTCCCCCTGAGAGTGTGTAGATCTGCTTGTCGAATTCCTCATCCTCAAAGCCGAGACCGCGCAGGACACCGGTGATCTCACCCTTATAGGCGTAGCCGTTCATCATTTCAAAGCGGTGAAGAAGGTTGGTATAGGACTCGATCAGCTCATTGAGAGCATTCCCCTTGACAGCCTCCATTTCCTGCTCATACTGCGAGAGCTGTTTCTCCATCTCGATGATCTCACGCTTGGCTTCAAGTGCTTCATCATAAATGGTGCTGGAGGCATCGAGACCCTGATCCTGTGCCAGATACCCAAGACGTGCGCCGCCGGACAAAGTGACTGTTCCGGAATCCGCTTCCATTTCGCCTGCCATGATCCGAAGCAGCGTGGTCTTTCCCGCTCCGTTAATTCCTACGATGGCAGCGCGGTCGCCTTTTTCCAGATGAAAAGTGATATCGGACAAAACAGTCTTTTCAACAAATTCTTTTGTGATGTGATGACATGCAATAATCATGTATGGTTTTACCTGTATTCGTACGGGTTTAGGGAAGCAAAAAAGTGCCGCGGAGAAGGACACCAAATCAGTTTAATAGGAATCAAATAAGCTGTCAATCATGATGATTTGTATATTTGACATGAAAATGAACTCACCTTATAATGAATTTGGGGTTGTTGCAATTGTAAAGAAGCGGCTGCTGATTTAATCAGGCATTCGTATCAGTTTACGGGCATTCATTTGGGTTATGGGGATAGGTGCCCTCTTAGACGCTTCCGTTTATTTTATTACAAGAGGTGCTTATTTGGAAGAAAAGGGAATTTCTCAGGCGGTAATCGGAAGATTGCCGAGGTATTATCGTTATCTAAAAGAGCTGAAAGAATCCGGCAAAGAGAGAATATCATCTCAGGAGCTTAGCCGGATCATGAAGGTGACAGCTTCCCAGATCAGACAGGATTTCAATAACTTCGGAGGTTTCGGACAGCAGGGATATGGTTACAACACCAATTATCTGTATGAAGAGATCGGCAAGATTTTAGGACTTGATCATACTCATAATATGGTATTGGTCGGTGCCGGCAATCTGGGGCAGGCGCTGGTCCGCTATCTGAAGTTCAAGCAGAGCGGTTTTAATTTTATCTGTGCGTTTGATGTCAATCCAAAACTTTTCGGGCAGACAGTCGGAGGGATACCGATCCGTCCGCTCACAGACCTTCAGGAATATGTGGACGCAAATAATGTGGACATCGTTGTGCTGACGATTCCCAAATCAGAAGCGCGCGAGGTGGCGCATTCTCTCACAAAAACAAATATTAAGGCGATCTGGAATTTCGCGCATATCGATCTGGAGCTTCCGCCCTCCATTCAGGTGGAGAGTGTTCACCTTCAGGACAGCCTTATGAAATTGTCCTATAATATTCACAAGAACTCAGATTCTGCTTCTGAGGACAAAGAGTAATGTCACAGTTCAGGTTTCCTCAAAATCCGGGATTTTATCATGAATATTGAGTATTTACTGACAGGTGCGGAGATGGCATCATGCGATGCCAGGACGTCCAATGTGATCGGAATTCCTTCTCTCGTCCTGATGGAGCGTGCAGCGCTGTCCGTAGCGGACAGCGTTGACGTATTTTTACGCCAAAATTTCTCCGGCAGGAAGAGCAGACAGACCCCCGTAGTCCTTGCGGCAGCGGGCCGCGGCAACAACGGAGCGGATGCTCTCGCGGCGGGCAGGATCCTGCTCGACCGGGGATATGATGTCCGTTTCTGCCGTCTCTCGGGGACCATCCCTCCGGACAGCAGCTTTGCCGTGCAGGAGAATATTCTGAAACAGTACGGGGCAGTCGTGGAGGAATTTCCCGCAAGTTCCCTCGCCGCATTGCCCGATGAACCGGATGGTTCGGATGAATGCGTTAGTATGGATCCTGTTCCGGATGTGATCATAGACGGCCTTTTCGGTACCGGTCTGTCCAGAGACCTCACAGGCGAAGCGGCCAGGTGTGTGGAGGCTGTAAACCTCTGCAGGGACCGCTATGGAAGCTACGTTGTCGCGGTGGATATTCCTTCGGGTATCTCTTCTGATGACGGACGTGTAATGGGATGCGCAGTCAGGTGCGATGAGACAAGAACCTTCGCCTTTTACAAGAGGGGTCACTTCATGTATCCTGGAACCTCCTATGCCGGCACCTGCCGCCTGGCCGGAATCGGGATCACAGAGAGAGGATTTGAAAAACAGCCTTCCATGTTTACCCTTCGGGATGCCGGTGCATCTGATCTTGTCCCTGCAAGGGATGCCGCAGGCAACAAGGGGACATTCGGAAAGATCCTCCTTGTCGCCGGACGCCGCAATATGTGCGGTGCCGCCTTACTTTCTGCAGGGGCATGCCTGTCTGCAGGCGCTGGAATGGTGAAAATCTTTACTCATGAATCAAACCGTGTGATCATCCAGCAGGCACTCCCCGAAGCACTTCTGGATACCTTTACGGACGAGGAGACACCGGAACAGGCAGCCGCTAAGCTTCTGGCTTCACTGGAGTGGGCGGACATTGCCGCAGCGGGTCCTGCTATGGGCACTGATGCTGCTGCTCTGGCCCTTCTGCGGCAGATCCTTCTGTATGTGCAGGAGGACGCCTGTACCGATCAAGCCGCTGACTCAGATTCGGGAGCCTGTTCCCGGAAAAAGAGAAAGAGATCTGTCCGAGGGCTGGTCCTGGATGCAGATGCGATGCGCCTGCTTGCCCGCAGTGAGGAGCTCTGCGGAATGTTGGCCGCAAGACGTCCTGACATCCCCTGTATCCTTACGCCGCATATGGCGGAATTTGCGGCTCTTTCAGGGCACACAGTCTCTGAATGTATAGCCGACAGAGCTTTGCTGGTGCAGGAACAGGCGGACCGGCTGGCCAGTACGATCGCCTGCAAGGACGCGCGCACGCTTGTGGTACAGCCGTCGAAAAACAGTTCCATCTTTGACAGTTCCCTGCAGGACGGCGGACGACCGGCTGCTTCACTGAACCGTATGTATCTGAACACTACAGGCAACTGCGGAATGGCTGCCGCGGGCAGCGGCGATGTCCTGACCGGTATGACTGCAGCCTTTCTTGCCCTTGATTTCAGAGAAAAAGAAATGCCGGCTTCCCCGGATCATCGTCCGGTCACGCAGGCTCGACATCAGAAGCTTTTTACAGAAGCCGAGTGTGCCGATGGCTTTGCAGCGGCTGTCACCGCCGTCTGCCTTCATGGGATCGCCGGAGACCTGGCTGCGCAGTCCTGCGGAAAGCAGGGCATGAAAGCAGGCGATATTGCAGTACAGCTTGGAAAGGCTTCCTTCTGGCAGGAGGAAAATACAAGACTCGCTTGAGCACAGGAACCTATTATGAGTAATGAAAGAATCTGCGCGGAAATAGATCTTTCCGCCATCTCCTATAACATGGAAAGTATGCATCGCAATCTGACACCCGGCACGGGTATGATCGCGGTGGTAAAGACTGACGGCTACGGACACGGAGCTGCTGCGATTGCACAGAAGATTGAGGAGCTTCCTTATCTGTGGGGATTTGCCGTTGCCACATTCGAAGAGGCTGAAGAGCTCAGAAAAGCAAAGATCACAAAGCCTATCCTGATCCTGGGATATGTGTTTCCTTACTGTTACGAAGAACTGGCCAGGCTACAGATCAGGCCGGCAGTTTTTCGTCAGGATATGCTGGAAGAACTGGTGCAGGCAGGAAAAAAGGCAGGCCGCCCTGTACGGATCCATGCGGCTGTCGATACAGGCATGAGCCGGATCGGTATCACTCCGGATGATCAGGGCATGGGTTTTATCCGGCGCATACTGGATCTTCAGAGAGAGGGCTCCGTTTTTCTCGAAGGACTTTTCACACATTTTTCCCGAGCCGACGAAACGGATCTCGATCATACCTATACACAGATCAGACAGTTTTCAGGATTCTGCAGCAGAATCGAGAAGGAACTGGGATACAGGATACCTCACAGGCACTGTTCGAACAGCGCCGGAATTATCCGGCTTCCCGAGGCAAATTTTGATCTGGTCCGCGCCGGCATTACCCTGTACGGGCTGTGGCCTTCGTCGGAAGTCCCTCAGACTCCCGTTCCGCTGAGGCCGGCCATGTCCCTGCGGTCCCATATAGTCTATGTCAAAACGGTTCCCGCGGGAACGCAGGTGAGTTATGGCGGAACATATGTGACACCGAAGGAAGAGAGGCTTGCTACTGTTCCGGCCGGATACGGCGACGGATATCCCAGAAGTCTCTCCAACAAGGGATATGTTCTCATAAGGGGACAGAGGGCTCCCATCCGGGGACGCGTGTGTATGGACCAGATGATGGTGGATGTCACACATATTCCGGAAGCACGTGAGGGCGACACGGTCACCCTGATCGGGCGGGACGGAGAGCTCTGTATTACCATGGAGGAGATGGGAGCGCTCTCCGGACGCTTCAACTATGAGTTCTCCTGTGACATTTCACCGCGTGTTCCCAGAGTATTCATTGACGATTGAAGCCTGTAATGCTATATTTAAGTGTGGCTTTGCATACAGACTTAAAAGTTCCAGATGAGATGCAGACCGGAAAAATATGAATTAGTGAGGAATTAACATGTCAGGACATTCGAAATTTGCTAATATCAAGCACAAAAAGGAAAAGAACGACGCCGCCAAGGGTAAGATCTTTACCATCATCGGCAGAGAAATCGCAGTCGCTGTCAAGGAAGGCGGCCCCGATCCCTCCAACAATTATAAGCTGGCAAAGGTCATTGAGAAGGCAAAGGCCAACAATGTTCCCAACGATACCATTGAGCGCGGTATCAAAAAGGCTGCAGGCGATGTAGGCAACGTCAACTACCAGTACAATACATACGAAGGATACGGCCCCAACGGCATCGCTGTGATCGTCGATACACTGACCGACAACCAGAACCGCACAGCAGCCAATGTACGTGCGGCTTTCGCAAAGGGCGCGGGCAACATCGGAACTCCCGGCTGTGTCTCTTATATGTTCGATAAGCGCGGACAGATTATCATTGACCGCGAAGAGTGTGATATGAGCGCTGACGATCTGATGATGATCGCTCTGGATGCCGGTGCCGAAGACCTGAAAGAGGAAGAGGACAGCTTCGAGATCATCACTTCCGAGGATGATTTTGATGCCGTAAAGGCAGCCATTGACGAGGCGGGAATCGCAACAGTCTCTGCGGAAGTCACCATGATCCCCCAGAACTATGTTACCCTGACAGATGAGAATGCGATCAAGCAGATCCGTCGTATTCTGGATATTCTTGACGATGACGACGATGTACAGAATGTCTATCACAACTGGGATGAGGGTGACGAATGATCCTCAGAACTTTTGCTGATACACAGTCTCTGCCCGTTCGGGCTTATGCATGAAGTTTTTGACACAGCAGCTTTGCGAATTTGGTACGCGAAGCTGCTATGTCTATATTTGGAAAGGATGCTGCACCATGATTGAAGACAGAAATACAAATAAATCTGCCGGGATGCAGCCGGACAGCCCGGAATCTGATGAAGGGCGCTTTCTTAAAAATCCGCTGCCTGTTCCCAAGCGCAGGCCGCATGTACGCATGGAATTTGACCTTTTAGATGATTGGGATATTCCGCGGGGGCAGGACCATTTTGATATTGACATTTCAGAAGATGATGATTTTGATATCTGATCCTGTTCGCTGTATTTATGAACGCAGAGTCAGTGCGAAGCATTCGATTTGAGTGATGAACAAAAAAGTGGACGGAAGAACACAGAGGAAATCTATGGCACAGAGTACAAGGAAAAGGACCTCAGGGACAAAGACCAGGTCCTCATCAACGTCAAATACAAACCGCAGAAAAAAAGGAGCAGGCACAGGAACCCGGAGATCCACAGGAACTTCCGCTAAAAATGCCGGAACAAGAAAGACTTCGTCAAGGTCCGGGAGTTCCAGGAAAAGAGCTGCTCTCGAGAAGGCACGCAGGCAGAATAAGCAGAGAAGTGCTGAGATCCGAATGGATATTTTACTCGTCCTGACAGCTGTTATCATGGTGATCATCTATGTCTCTCTTGCCGGATTCGGTGCAAGTGTCGGAAGTGCACTCCGTATGATTCTCTTCGGCATGTTCGGAATTGGCGCATGGGTGGTTCCGTTATGGATCTTAGTGCTGTGTGTCTGTCTGATCACACAGCAAGGCAGCACACAGATGCCTGTCCGGCTGATCGCAGCTGCCCTCCTGATCCTGGTCCTGCAGTCCGCGGGTCATCTGTATCTGCACACTGCAGGAAGGATTTCTCTGGATGTGCCGTTTGACCTGAAAGAGACTTTTATCAAATGCGGCGAAAACAGCTATGGCGGCGGAATCATCGGCGGATGGTTTTCGAGGCTTATTTATCGTGCATTCGGCGTTATCGGCAGTGGGCTTGTCTATTTCGGCATTGCTGTCATAGCCCTGATGCTGCTCCTTCAGCGCTCACCTGCGGGGGCAGTCAGAAGCTGGCGTGAACGAAGGGAAGAGGAAGGTATTCCCGGCTTTTCGGAGCGCCGCGAAATGCGCCGCAGGCGCAGACAGCAGATGAGGGAGGAAGCAGAAGAGGAAAGGCTTTCCCGCGAAGCTGACCGGATCCTCATCCGGGAGGACAGGGCAGCAGCAAAGGCACAGCATAGACGGGAGCGGGAACAGAATGCACAGATGCGAAGAGAACGGCGTAGATCCAATGATGCCCGCTCCCTGGACCTCGAACGTATGAAACTGGATGAAAACAATTCGGAAGCTGCTTTCGCAGAGAACAGGAATTCCGCCGGCAGAAACGGCAGACGGAGCACGAATGCCGTCAACAACTTAGACAGGCGCAGAGATGTACACGAGATCGTCGTTCTGACTCAGCAGGAAGAGAATATGAGGGGGGCTGCGGAAGAGGACTTTCGTACAGAGCCCGAGGGAACTGTCTACCGCAGATCCTCTTATTCTGCCGGCAACTATGCCGCAGAGGAGATTCCTGTGGTCCGCAGAAGTGAAGAGTCTCTTGCCGGCGATATAGAAAGGATCCCCGGAGGCGGCAGCATGAACATTCGCATTCCGGATTCTTCTGCTAATCTTACCGAAAAAGATCCCCATCCCAAAACAGGACAGATCGATGTGATCGCTTCTGCTGCCCGGAATGTCGAAGACAGGGCCGCCGGAGCGGCAGTCTCCGCAGCGAATACAGCCGCAGGTTCTCCTTCTGATCCGGAGACAAATAATGTCGTCAAAGCAGTACCAGCTGCAGGCTCCGACTCTTCGAACCGGCTGAGTACCGGCACTTTTAATCCTTCCGAAGAAGATCTGGAGGGAATTTCAGTACACAGAGACAAGGATAATGCGAACACGGCAAACCGCATTCCGGCCCGCACTGCGGCGACAAGAAAAGGAACAAATTATGTTCCGCCGACCTTTTCTCTTTTAAAACGCGGAAACAGCACCAAGAGCGATGAGACAGAGCGTGAGCTGAAAGAGACTGCTTATCGCCTGCAGGAGACCCTTCGCACCTTCGGCGTTCAGGTCACGATCACAGATATCAGCCAGGGACCTTCTGTCACCCGCTATGAGCTCAAGCCCGACAAAGGCGTCAAGGTCAGCAAGATCGTCAATCTTTCGGATGATATCAAGCTGCGGCTTGCCGCCTCCGATATCCGGATTGAAGCGCCGATTCCCGGCAAATCCGCGATCGGCATTGAGGTCCCCAACAGAAAAGAGACGACTCTGCAGATCCGCGAACTTCTCGAATCCAAAGAATTCAGGGGATTTCAGGGCAAAGTGCCCTTTGCGGTCGGCAAAGATATCGTGGGCAAAAATGTCATCACCGATATAGCCCGCATGCCGCACCTTCTGATCGCAGGAGCGACCGGTTCGGGCAAGTCCGTCTGTATCAACACCATCATCATGAGTATTCTCTACAAGACTTCACCCGAAAAAGTCCGCCTGCTTCTGATCGATCCCAAGGTAGTCGAGCTGAGTGTATATCAGAAGATCCCGCACCTGATCATTCCGGTTGTCACAGATGTGCGCAAGGCGGCTGCAGCCCTGAACTGGGCAGTGGCGGAGATGCAGAAACGCTACAATCTTTTTGCCGCGGCAGGTGTGCGTGATCTGGAGGGATACAATGCACTGGCTGCCTCCTACCGCAATGAAGACGGATCTGCTGACAGGGATCCTCTTCCCAGGATCGTAATTATCGTAGATGAACTGGCAGATCTCATGATGACTTCAAAAAATGAAGTGGAAAACGCCATCTGCCGTCTGGCTCAGCTGGCACGCGCTGCGGGGATCCACCTCATTATCGCCACCCAGCGGCCTTCTGTGGATGTCATCACAGGCCTGATCAAGGCAAATATGCCCAGCCGTATCGCTTTTTCTGTGTCAAGTCAGATCGATTCCAGGACGATCCTGGACATGGCCGGTGCAGAGAAGCTGATCGGCAGGGGCGATATGCTCTTTTATCCGCAGAATTATCAGAAACCGGCACGAATTCAGGGTGCCTTTATTTCAGAGGAAGAAGTGCTGACTGTTGTGGACTATATCAGGAAACACAACGAGGCAGGCATGCATGACAAGGAGATCGACCGGCAGATCGATGACATTGCCGCCAACGGTATAGCTGATGTTGCTTCCGGAGAAGTCAGAACAGACCCCGCCCGCGATGAGCATTTCGCGGAAGCAGGGCGCTTCATCATCGAGAAGAACAAGGCATCCATCGGCCTGCTTCAGCGTGTCTTCAAGATCGGTTTCAACCGCGCAGCCCGCATAATGGACCAGCTTGCGGAAGCCGGTGTCGTGAGTGAAGAGAGCAGTACACGCGCCAGACAGGTTCTCATGACCATGCCTGAGTTTGAGGCTTTTCTGGAAAGTGAAAACGGATAATTTACATTTTAGGCAAAAATACACAGACAGTTTTAGAGAATCCGTCTGTGTATTTTTGCGCTTCATTTTCGCCTGTAAATTTAGTTTTTTGAGAAATAAATGTTGATTATTTAGAATGAGTCTGGCACAATAGGGTATTATTGTATACATGTACTATCTTTCGATCAGTTTTTGAGAGTTTTACTAAACAGAAAGTATCGCAGATGTGTCAGAGAGGCGGCACATTCTGTACCGTGATCTGCAAAGATCCGGCAGCATGGATATAATAATATTTTCACAGAACTTCTATTTACCGGAGTTTTGGATCGGAACCGGATATCTTCAAGATATAAAATGTATTCAGAGTAGGAGGAAAACATGTTCAGGATTCTTAAAAAAGAAAATCTTGCTCCGAACATCTTTCTGATGGACGTGGAGGCTCCCAGGATCGCGAAGAACGCGCTTCCCGGCCAGTTCCTGATCGTTCGTGTGGATGATGAGGGAGAGAGAGTGCCGCTGACTATTTGTGATTATAATGCTGCTGCCGGCACTGTACAGATCGTATTTCAGGTGGTCGGCGGAGAAACGCAGAGAATGTCTCGGCTGAATGAAGGCGACAGCTTCCACGATATCGTCGGTCCTCTTGGTAAACCTTCTGATCTCACAGAACTCCCCATCGAAGAACTTAAGAAAATGAAGATCTGCTTCATAGCGGGCGGTGTCGGAACAGCTCCTGTCTACTGCCAGCTGAAGTGGCTCCACGATAACGGCGTAACAGTAGACTGTATCCAGGGCGCCAAGACAAAAGATATCATTATCCTTGAGGATGAGATGCGCGCTGTCTCCAACCTGCATATCTGCACGGACGACGGTTCTTACGGTATCAACGGCAATGTCACAGTTGCCCTCCAGAAGCTGTATGATGACGGAATGCGTTTTGACCGCGTCGTCGCGATCGGCCCCATGATCATGATGAAATTCGTATGTCTTCTGACCAAAAAGCTCGGCATCGAGACCATTGTCAGCATGAACCCCATCATGGTCGACGGAACCGGCATGTGCGGTGCCTGCCGTCTAATGGTAGGCGACAAAGTCCAGTTTGCATGTGTGGATGGTCCCGAGTTTGACGGCCACCTCGTAGATTTCGATCAGGCTATGCAGCGTTCCCGCATGTACGCAACAGAAGAGGGACGTCTGTTCCTTCGCGCGAAGGAAGGCGACACCCACCACGGCGGCTGCGGAAACTGCGGCTGATAAGCGGATCAAGGAAAAGCTCTCGAATATACAAGGAAGGAAAAGACTATGGCAGCAAATATGATGGTTAAAGTCCCGGTCCGTGAGCAGGATCCCAAAGTCCGTGCCACAAACTTCAAAGAAGTATGTCTGGGATACAATAAAGAAGAGGCAGAAGCCGAAGCGGCAAGATGCCTGAACTGCAAAAATCCCCGCTGTGTCCAGGGTTGCCCTGTTTCCATCGACATCCCCGGATTTATTCAGAAGGTCAAAGAAAGCGATGTGAAGGGCGCTTACGATGTAATCAGCCTTTCCTCCGCACTTCCCGCTGTCTGCGGACGTGTCTGTCCCCAGGAATCCCAGTGTGAAGGCGTCTGCGTGCGCGGAATCAAAGGCGAACCCGTTTCCATCGGCAAGCTCGAGCGCTATGTCGCCGACACTGCACGCGAGATGGGTATCAAGCCCTCTACCGACGCGGCTCCCAAGGGGAAAAAGGTCGCGATCATCGGTTCCGGTCCGTCCGGACTTACCTGTGCAGGCGATCTGGCCCGCATGGGTTATGATGTAACGATCTTCGAAGCCCTGCATAAGGCAGGCGGCGTTCTGGTCTATGGTATTCCCGAATTCCGTCTTCCCAAGGATGCGGTAGTCGAGAAGGAAATCGAAAACGTCAAGGCGCTGGGTGTCAAGATCGAGACCGACTGCGTTATCGGCAAGTCCACCACTGTCGACGCCCTGATGGAGGAAGAGGGATTTGACGCCGTCTTTATCGGATCCGGCGCAGGCCTTCCCAAGTTCATGCATATCCCCGGCGAGCAGGCCATGGGTGTCTTCTCCGCCAACGAATATCTCACCAGGAGCAACCTGATGAAGGCTTTCAGCGACGATTCCAGAACTCCGATCATGAAGCCCAAAAAGGCTGTCATTGTCGGCGGCGGAAACGTTGCCATGGACGCTGCCAGGACCGCTCTGCGTCTGGGAGCCGAGACCCACATCGTCTACCGCAGAAGTGAGGAGGAGCTCCCCGCAAGGCGTGAGGAAGTCCTCCACGCCAAGGAAGAGGGTATCGTGTTCAACCTTCTGACCAATCCCGTTGAGATCCACGCTGATGAGAAGGGCTGGGTCAAGGGAATCACCTGCCTGCGCATGGAACTGGGCGAGCCCGATGCTTCCGGCAGACGCAGCCCTGTTGAGATTCCCGGGTCCGAGTTCTATATCGAGTGCGACGCGGTTATCATGTCCCTTGGTACATCCCCTAACCCTCTGATCGCTTCCACGACCAAGGGCCTGGACATCAACCGCCGCAAATGCATCGTTGCAAACGAAGAGAACGGCCAGACCTCCAAGGACGGCGTCTTCGCAGGCGGCGACGCTGTCACCGGCGCAGCGACTGTCATTCTTGCCATGGGTGCAGGTAAGGCAGCTGCCAAAGGCATTGACGAGTATCTGTCCGGAAAAGCCTGATTGCAGGGAATAAATAACTAAAGCATTTTGCCATCAGACCAAAATGTCTGGTGGCAGTTTTTTTGCTTGCATGCCGGCTGTGCTTTGACTATTATAGGAAAAGCGGCTTTATCGCCGCAAAGCAGTTTCCGCAGGAGGTAATATATGGAAAGAGAGCTGGATTTCAGTGCGGAAATCCAAAGAGATATTTTCGGTATGCAGGACTCCCATGTTCGAAAAATCGAAAAAGAGCTGCAGGTCAGCATTGTTTCCCGCAACGGGTCTATGAAGGTGATCGGCGAGGAGAGGAATGTAGAGGCAGCTGTTGTCCTGTTGGAGGACATGGCAGGTTTGTCGGAACACGGCTCTGAGGTAACTTCCCAGCAGGTGGATTATGCCCTGGATATGAAAGAAGATGCCGAACCCGGCATGCTGCAGAAGATGGACGGCGATATCATCTGCCACACAGTGAGCGGTAAGCCGGTCCGTCCCAAGACCGTAGGTCAGCAGAAATATATCAATGCGATCCGCGACAATCTGATCGTTTTCGCCAACGGTCCGGCAGGCACTGGAAAGACATTCCTGGCTATGGCCATGGCGATCACTGCTTTTATGAACGGTGAAGTGGAACGCATTATCCTTACCCGTCCCGCCATTGAAGCCGGCGAAAAGCTGGGATTTCTGCCCGGTGATCTGCAGAGCAAGGTCGACCCCTATCTGCGCCCGCTCTATGATGCTCTCTATCAGATCATGGGCGCGGAAAAATTCCAGGCAAACATGGAAAAGGGGCTGATCGAGGTCGCGCCGCTTGCCTATATGCGCGGCCGGACTCTGGACAATGCCTATATCATCCTCGATGAAGCGCAGAATACTACACCGGAACAGATGAAAATGTTCCTGACCCGGTTTGGCTTCGGCTCCCATGCAGTGATCACAGGTGATGCCTCGCAGAAAGACCTGGCGCCTGACCGCCGCTCCGGACTGGATGTCGCCATGCAGGTATTGAAACATGTCGACGGCATCAAGTTTATCACTCTTGATGCGCGTGACGTCGTGCGTCATCCTCTGGTACAGAAGATCGTCAAGGCATATGAAAACTACGAACTGGCGGCTGCAAGACGGAATCGTGAACGCCAGGAAAAGCAGGAACGATATGGCGGTAATAACGAGGCAGACGGCAGAAGAGGAAGGTTTGAGGGACGCAGTGAGCGTGATTCTCATGACCGCTACAAACGAAATAAAAATATTGGACACAAATATGATGAATGATACTTTTACAGCGGAAGAGGCCGGTCTGAACAGCCCTGATGCGGATCCGGTTTTTGAACTGGAGGCGGAAATCCTCACGGAAGGTCCCGATGGCCGCAGATTTGACTTTAATGCGGAGCAAGTGGCAATGCAGGTGTGCGAGGCAGTCCTGAAAGCGGAGAACTGCCCCTATGACGCCGGTGTCTATCTGCTGGTCACGGACGAAGAGGAAGTGCACCGCATGAATCTGGAATACCGCGGCATAGACAGGACCACGGATGTCCTTTCTTTCCCGGCTGTTCCATTTGAGTCTGAGTCGGATTTTTCCGCAGTTGAAGTGAATGAGATGGATTACATAGATCCGGATACAGGCCTTCTGCAGCTGGGAGATATCGTGATCAACGCTTCCCGGGTCTGGGAACAGGCAGAGGAATACGGACACAGCCCCCGCAGGGAATTTGCCTTTCTGGTGGCTCACAGCATGCTCCATCTCTGCGGTTACGACCACATGACACCCGATGAGAGTGAGCGCATGGAAGAGAAACAGGAGGCGGTCCTTCAGAGCATGGGCATAACCCGTTCCTGACAGACTGCAGCCGCTTTGAAGACTTCCTTCCGGATAGGAAGACAGGAGAACAAGGATGGAAAATACTGTCGGCAGGATTGCGGTGATCGGAGCAGGGGCATCCGGCTGCATTGCGGCGATCGCGGCAGCCCACGCAGGATGCAGCGTCACCTTATTTGATAAAAATGAGAAAATTGCCAAGAAGATCTATGCGACCGGCAACGGCAGATGCAATCTGACCAACCTCTATCTGGACGGGTCCTGTTATCATACACATGACAGCCGCAGTGAGGTCACTCGTATTCTTTCTTTTATTGAAGAATTTTCTCAGAAGGATCTGATCCGCTTTTTTAAGGATGCAGGTGTACCGGTCCATGACCGCAGCGGATATGTCTATCCCCGCACGGATCAGGCAGAGACAGTTGCAAGAGCTTTGGAAAAGTGCCTGCGTCAGGAAAAAGTGCATGTCTGCACAGACTGTGATGTCCGGCAGATTAAGAAGACGCCGGATGGTTTCTGCATCCGTTTTCTCCTTTCAGAAAAAGAAAAGACAAAAGTTAAGGGACACGGCAAAAAGACGGCAAAACAGGCAGGTAAAAACGAGGTAAAGGAGACCCTTCATTCCTGTTACTGTGACGCAGTGATCCTCTGTACAGGAGGCCTTGCGGGTCCTACCTTCGGCTGCAGCGGCGACGGCTATCGATTTGCTGAAAATTTTTCACACAGTGTGATCAGTCCGCTCCCTGCCCTGACACGCATGGAGACCAATGACCCTTTGCTGCGGCGCGCCGCTGGCGTCCGCTGTCATGCTTCTGTGACGCTCCTTAACGAAGAGGACAGACCGGACACGGACAGTCATCCGGAAAAAATCATCTGCGAAGACGGAGAACTGCAGATTACGGAGACAAGTCTCTCCGGGATCCCGGTATTTCAGATCAGCGGGATCGCGGCAGGCCGCCTCCGGGAAGCGCACAAAGTCCGTGTCCTTGTTGATTTTCTGCCGGAATATACTCAGCAGGACTATGATGAGGAGATAGAGGAACGACTTGCTCAGGACCGCGGCCAGATGCTGGGGGATTTTCTGCTGGGACTTGCCCACCGGAAAGTGATCGACATGATTCTTGCCCGGGCGGGACTTCAGGCAGAGATGAAGGCCAAACGCCTCACTGACGAAGAGCTGCGGCAGATCCTGCTTTCCTTCCGTGCTCTGGAACTGGAAGTGACTGCCACGGGCGGTTTTGACCACGCACAGGTCACCAGGGGCGGTATTCCTCTTTCTGAAGTTGACGGCAACTTTGCGTCCGTAAAATGCGCAGGCCTGTTTCTGGCAGGAGAACTGCTGGATGTAGACGGGCGCTGCGGCGGATACAACCTTCAGTGGGCCATGACCAGCGGCATGCTCGCCGGCCGGTCTGCTGCACAGTATTTAAATTGCAATAATATTTATTGATTTATGATCAGGATAACGCAGCTCCGGCTTCCCTGCGGTTACGCCGCAGGAGCTTTGGAAAACAAAATAAGCAGGACTCTCCGTATGGAGGGACGCACCCTTCCCTATACGATCGTGCGCCATTCTGTCGACGCACGCAAAAAGCCGCAGCTTTTTGATACCTATACCGTGGATGTGGATACCGGGCTCGGTCTCAAAGGGGAATCGGCTCTTCTGCGGCGTCTGAAAAACAGGAATCTGATGCCTGCGCCGGAAGATAATTACCGGTTTGCCGCAGACGGCATGGAAAAGCTTTCCCATCGTCCTGTCGTGATCGGCGCTGGACCTGCCGGTCTTTTCTGCGCTCTCTTTCTTGCACAGCACGGTTACAGACCCCTTCTCATTGAACGCGGAAGGCCAATGGAAGAGCGCACGCAGGATGTCGAGCAATTCTGGAAGACCGGCGTGCTGGATCCTGCCTCCAATGTACAGTTCGGTGAAGGTGGTGCAGGGACTTTTTCCGACGGCAAACTGAATACACAGGTCAACGACCGGACCGGCCGGTCGTCCCAGGTACTTCGTATTTTTGTTGAGGCGGGGGCACCTGAATCCATCCTCTACGAGGGAAAGCCCCATATAGGGACGGACCGTCTTAGAGAGGTCATTCCCCGGATCCGCAGACGCATCGAAGAGGCAGGCGGAGAGGTGCGGTTCGGAAGTGTCTGTACCGGATTCACCTATGAAGAGATCCCGGCTGAGGCAGGGACAGAAGAAGAGTTCCGACCCGGGCGCAGACTGACCGGTCTGCACGTGCGCCCTGTTATTTTTGCAGAAAAAAAATCTTCCTCCCCAGGCGGACAATCCTACGGACAGGAAGAATGGATACCGGCAGAGACAGTCGTATTTGCAGTCGGCCACAGTGCCAGAGATACGATCGAAGAACTGTTCCGGGAAAATATACCGATGGAGCAGAAACAATTTGCCGTGGGATTCCGCGTCGCACATCCGCAGAAACTCATTGATCAGAGCCAGTACGGTCTCTGCGATCCGGACCGGATGCAAAGCATGCGTCTGTCCGCTTCGCCCTATAAACTGACGGCGCGGGCTTCTTCGGGACGGGGAGTCTATTCCTTCTGCATGTGTCCCGGAGGCTATATCGTCAACGCTTCTTCAGAGCAGGGCCGTTTGTGTGTCAACGGCATGAGTGACGAGGGACGGGACAGCGGCTGGGCCAACAGCGCCATCGTCATCACGGTCGGACAGGAAGATTTCGGCAGCAGCCATGTCCTGGCGGGTATGGCATTTCAGCGTTCTCTGGAAGAGAGAGCCTGGGAGATGGGCAAGGGCGCGGTCCCGATCCAGCAATACCGTAACCTGCGCAAATGCTGTCTTGAAGAACAGAAAAAAACAGATACTGCAGATGATCCGGCAGAGGGAAAGAAGAAGTGCTGTGAGGATACCTTCCCTGCAGAAGAGCGTTTCATTTCTCAGGCAGTCAAGGGCGCCTGCCGCAAGGCACCCCTCCACACCCTCCTCCCGCCTGCGCTGACATTGGATTTTATAGAGGGAATGGACCAGTTCGGCCGCAGGATTGAAGGATTTGACGGCGAGGATGCGGTTGTGGCAGGTATTGAGAGCCGTACTTCGTCACCGGTCAGGATCCCCCGCGGCAAGACCTTCCAATCGATCGGCGCCGCGGGACTCTACCCCTGTGGAGAAGGCGCCGGCTATGCCGGCGGGATCATGTCTGCAGCTATGGATGGGATCAGGATTGCAGAGGCAATTGCACATAAATATGCCCCGGTTGACGAAGAATTGCTCTTTCGGGCGGCATTGACGGAAAAGGAGAAAATGTAATGAACGAGAAGACAGAGCAGAATCACGAAAACCTGGAATCTGTTCTCGATGAGAATATGTCCTACAGACAGCAGCTGAAGAACCGTCAGAGGATCGTCGTCAAGGTCGGATCCTCCTCGCTTCTGCACAGTTCCACACATCGTCTCGATTATCACAAGATCGATGTTCTGGTGCGTGAACTGAGCGACTTGAAAAACCGCGGAAAGGATGTGATCCTGGTCAGTTCCGGCGCCACCGCGGTGGGACGTGAAGTGATCCGGCGTACAGATTCCGGGAAGAATCTTTCGGAGGACAGCAAGATCACAGTCAAACAGGCATGCGCCGCAATCGGACAGGCGCGCCTGATGATGATCTATCAGCGTTTTTTCACGGATTATAACCAGATCTCCGCCCAGATCCTGATGGACAAAAATGCCATCATGGAAAACCTGAGCAAATACAATCTCTATAATACTTTTAACGAGCTGCTCAAATTCAACTGTATTCCCATCGTCAATGAGAACGACTCTGTCGCCACATACGAGTACTCCGTAGGTGATAATGACAACCTCTCCGCTATAGTCGCTTCACTTATGCATGCGGACCTTCTCATTCTTCTGTCCGACGTGGACGGACTCTATACCGATGACCCCCGCGTAAATCCCGACGCGGAATATATCGAATATGTCCCCCATCTCGATGAAAATCTGATGAAAATGGCAAAAGGAACAACAGGGAGCGAGAGCGGTACAGGAGGCATGAGCACCAAACTCCAGGCGGGCATGATCGCGACCAAGAGCGGCTGTGACATGGTAATTGTCAACAGCAGACATATGAATGTCATCCACGAGGTTATCCAGGGACGCAATCACGGGACTATTTTCCGCGCCGATCCCGATCCTCGTTTCGATCTGCAGGATTATCTCGAGTCATTGGGCTGACCGCTTAGGGCAGAATTTGCATTCCCGGCATATTTCCGCGCATTGAATCCGATTTTTCATACCATTTACGGAGGATTTGTGATAAAGTATAAACGGAGGAAAAGTTGCAGGCATATTCAGCCTGACGGATCCTCTTTGCTTAGACATTTGTTACGCAGAAGGTTCAATAGCCGGTAGGCTGTGGAAAGGACGTGCTAAATGGCAGAAGTATATGATCAGGAGCTGGACCTGTCAAGATACGGGTACGTACCGGGAGACAAATTTGTTGCTTATGTTTCTTCCTACACCAGAGCCGGAAAGAAAAAGGTCGGCATCCGCGTGTATGATGTCAATGTTGAGGAGGGGACACTGAGCGAGAAGAGTGAGATTTCCATTACCAATTCTTCTTATGTGACCATTTCCCACAACGGGCGCTTTCTGTATTCCATCACGGACTTCGGCGTTGAGGCCTTCAGGATCGTTAAAGGCGGTAATCTTGAGAAGATCAACCGGGGATCCATCAACGGCATGCGTGGATCGCATCTTTCCACGGACTACAACGATGAGTTTCTTTTCGTCTGCAGCTATCACGACGGAAAGATTACTGTACTGCGTCTGGGAGAGGACGGAAGCGTAGGGGAGATCACGGATGAACTTTTCCTCAAAGGCCTTGGAAGTATTGCTGAACGCAATTTCCGCCCGCATGTACAGTGTGTGAAGATGACACGCGACAATAAATATCTGTGCGTCGCGGATCTGGGAATGGACCATGTCAATGTCTACTCCTTCAATGACGTGACAGGTAAGATCAAGCAGTGTGCGGTCCTTCATTCCGAACTGGAATCGGCACCCCGTCATCTGAAGTTCTCCAGTGACGGCCATTATCTCTATGTCGTCCATGAGCTCAAGAACCTGATCGATGTCTATTTCTATCAGGAGATCGACGGTGTTCCGGATTTTGAGAAGATTCAGACAGTGCCCACATTAAACGACTATCATGCGACCGGTTCCGCTGCCAGTGCTCTGAATTTCTCCTCGGATTTCAAATATCTGGTAAGCTCGAATGCAGGTGATAATTCCGTTGTCATCTTCAAGATTGATCAGGACAACGGCTACCTGGAAAAAGTCCTCTGCCTTCCCATCAGCGGCGAGTATCCCAAAGATGCAGCTCTGTTCCCGGATGACAAGCACCTGGTCAGCCTGAACCATGAGTCGGATACCATGACTTTCTTCAAGGTGGACATTAAGAAGAAGACTCTTATCATGTCCGCGAAGGAAATCCAGGTGGATAAGCCAAACTGCATTATCTTCCATAAGCTGCTTCCGGACCAGCTTTAAAATGGTTGAAACAGCCGCTTCATTCGATGCGGCAGTATCCCGTGGTTCTGCTTCGATGAGCAAATAGGTGAAATCATCAGCAGGCAGGAGAGATCAGTGACTGATTTCTCCTGCCTTTCCATGTCAGGATAATGGGATTGCAGACAATAATGATTTTTTAAAAAATCTCTATACGGAGGTTATCAACAGAAACATGTATGAACTGATCAAGCAGGAAGGACGTGCTAAAAGAGCACGTATGACAACGGTACACGGTGTCATCGAGACGCCGGTCTTTATGAATGTGGCGACGGCCGGCGCCATCAAAGGCGGTCTTTCCGCGGACGATCTTCGAACGATCGACACCCAGGTGGCTCTCTGCAACACCTACCACCTCCATGTCCGTCCCGGAGACGCACTGGTACACCGCATGGGAGGACTGCACAAATTTATGTGCTGGGACCGGCCTATTCTGACCGACTCCGGCGGTTTTCAGGTTTTTTCCTTATCGGACCTGCGCAGCATCAAAGAGGAGGGTGTTACCTTCCGCTCCCATATTGATGGACACAAGATCTTCATGGGACCTGAGGAGAGCATGCAGATCCAGTCCCATCTCGGATCCACGATCGCCATGGCCTTCGATGAATGTCCCTCCGCGCTGGCTGACCGGGAATATGTCACGCGGTCCGTGGACAGGACGACCCGGTGGCTGGCCCGCTGCAAGGCTGAGATGCACAGGCTCAATCAGCTCGAGACAACTGTCAATCCACATCAGCTGCTGTTTGGTATCAACCAGGGCGCCATTATTCCTGACATCCGCATCGATCACGCCAAGCGGATCTCTGAAATGGAGCTGGACGGCTATGCCGTCGGAGGCCTTGCCGTGGGTGAGACCCACGCGCAGATGTATGCCATTCTGGATCAGACTGTTCCCCACCTTCCCGTTGACAAGCCGACCTATCTGATGGGTGTCGGAACCCCTGAAAACATTATTGAGGGCGTTGCACGCGGAATTGATTTCTTTGACTGTGTTTATCCCAGCCGTAACGGCAGACACGGGAACCTGTATACAAAAAAGGGGACCGTTCACATAAAGAGTGCGCGCTACGCCGAAGACCCCCGTCCCATTGAGGAGGACTGCGGATGTCCTGTTTGCCGGGGAGGGTATTCCCGCGCTTACCTCCGCCACTTGTATAAAGCCCAGGAAGCACTGGGCCTTCGAATGGGCGTCATCCACAACCTTTATTATTACAATCATCTGATGGCGGATATCCGCAGTGCCCTGGACCAGGGAAGATTCTCCGCCTTCAAAAAAGAAGCCATTGACAAGATGCACGAGGGAGAAGGCTGATCAAAGAAAAGTGTTGTAAACACAGGTATGTTTGTTGTATTATAGAGTGCAATGACGTAAAATTATCGTCATTGTTCTGAATAAATGAATATGGAGGATTATTAAACATGAATGGAATGATGCTGAGCTCTGCAGGTTTTGCCGGTTTTGGTACGATTATTTACATGGCAGTTATTTTCGGTGCACTGTACTTTCTTATGATCAGGCCTCAGAGAAAGCAGGAGAAAGAAAAAGCTGCTATGCTGGCAACCCTTGCCGTCGGCGATACTGTCCTTACAACCTCAGGATTTTACGGTGTTGTCATCGATATTAACGCAGATACCGTTATCGTAGAGTTCGGTTATAACAAGAACTGCCGTATTCCTATGCAGCGCGGCGCGATCATTCAGATCGAGAAGCCCGAGGATGCAGAGGAGAAGAGCGAATAATATAATTCGGAAAGCAAACTCCGACCGGGATCTGTAATCGTAATTCAGCCAAAAGAATAATACGGGCAGCAGAAAAAGTGTGCAGGCGTGTATTTGGGTACATGCCTGCGCTTTAGTGATGCATTGTGTTGATGTTCTGACGCACAGATTTCCCCTGTGAGCAGTTTTCCTTCGGACACAGAGAAAGGACGCCGATATGTATGTTGACGACTGCGCCATGCAGCTGGTGCTCGAACCCGAGCAGTTCGACGTCATTGTCACCGGGAACATGTTCGGCGATCGTATCTGCGAGCAAATCTGAACGCTTTCAACAAGTATATTTCAAGAATCTTTTAAGAATCGAGGTAATAATATGAAGAGTGATTCCGTCAAAAAAGGTGTCTCCACAGCTCCCCACAGGAGTCTGTTCAATGCGCTCGGCTACACCGAGGAAGAGAGAAAGCGTCCTATGATCGGTATCGTCTGTTCCTACAACGAGATCGTTCCCGGCCACATGAACCTGGATAAGATTGCCCAGGCAGTCAAGATGGGCGTCGCCATGGCAGGCGGCATGCCTGTAATGTTCCCCGCTATCGCTGTCTGCGACGGTATCGCAATGGGACATATCGGCATGAAGTATTCTCTGGTCACCCGTGACCTGATCGCGGATTCCACTGAGTGCATGGCCAAGGCTCACGGTTTTGACGGCCTCGTCATGATCCCCAACTGCGACAAGAACGTTCCCGGCCTTCTGATGGCGGCTGCAAGAGTCAACGTTCCCACCATCTTTGTTTCCGGCGGTCCCATGATGGCCGGCCGCATCGACGGCAGAAAGCGCAGTCTGTCCTCTATTTTTGAGGCAGTCGGTTCCGTCGCCGCAGGCACCATGACAGAAGAGAAGCTCCGCGAGTACGAGGAGAAGGTCTGTCCCACATGCGGATCCTGTTCCGGTATGTACACTGCAAACTCCATGAACTGCCTGACTGAGGCAATCGGCATGGGCCTTCAGGGCAACGGCACCATTCCCGCCGTCTACTCCGCCCGTATCCGTCTTGCCAAACATGCCGGAATGAAGATCATGGAACTTGTTGAAAAAGATATCCGTCCCCGCGACATCATGACCAAGGACGCTTTCATGAATGCCCTGGCCATGGATATGGCACTCGGATGCTCCACCAATACCATGCTGCATCTTCCTGCCATCGCCCACGAGGCAGGTGTTGAGATCAATATGGAGATTGCAAACGAAGTTTCTGACCGCACTCCCAACCTCTGCCATCTTGCTCCTGCAGGTCCCACTTATATGGAAGATCTCAATGAAGCCGGCGGCATCTATGCCGTCATGAACGAACTGGACAAGAAGGGACTTCTGAATCTGGATCTGATGACCTGCACCGGCAAGACCATGCGCGAGAATATTAAGGGCTGTGTCAACCTGGATCCCGAAGTCATCCGTCCCATCGAAAACCCCTACATGCCCAACGGCGGCATTGCGGTCCTCAAGGGCAACCTGGCGCCTGATACCGGCATTGTCAAGCGCAGCGCCGTCCTTCCCGAGATGATGGTTCACGAAGGCCCCGCCCGCGTCTTTGACTGCGAGGAAGATGCCATCAAGGCCATCACCGGCGGAAAGATCAATCCCGGCGACGTTGTCGTGATCCGCTACGAGGGTCCCAAGGGCGGCCCCGGCATGCGTGAGATGCTCAATCCCACTTCCGCCATTGCGGGTATGGGACTTGATTCCACTGTCGCTCTGATCACAGACGGCCGTTTCTCCGGCGCCTCCCGCGGCGCTTCCATCGGCCATGTCTCCCCCGAGGCAGCCGTCGGCGGCCCGATCGCCCTGGTAGAGGAAGGAGATATCATTTCCATCGATATCCCTGCCAACAAACTGGAGATGAAGGTCAGCGACGAAGAGCTTGCCGCGCGCCGCGCCAAATGGCAGCCCCGCGAGCCCAAAGTCAAAGACGGTTACCTTCACCGTTATGCCGCACTGGTCACCAGCGGCAACCGTGGTGCAATCCTGGAGCTCCCCAAAGAGTAATGCCTTCATTAGGAAGCCGGGAACAGTTCACAAAAGAAGAGTCAGTCAGTAAGAAGTAAACATTGCCTTTTGTGAACGGAAAGGAGCAGTAATGAAATTAACAGGTGCGGATATCATCGTCGAGTGCCTGCTCGAGCAGGGCGTGGATACCGTTTTCGGTTATCCCGGCGGTGCGATCCTGAATGTATATGATTCCCTTTATAAAAAAAGCGACAAGATCCATCATTATCTGACATCCCATGAGCAGGGTGCCTCTCATGCGGCAGACGGCTACGCGCGTTCCACCGGCAAGGTGGGTGTCTGCCTGGCAACCAGCGGACCCGGAGCGACCAACCTGGTCACCGGTATCGCCACAGCCTATATGGACAGTGTTCCCATGGTCGCAATCACCTGCAACGTGACCCTGCCTCTACTTGGCAAGGATTCCTTCCAGGAGGTCGATATCAACGGTATTGCAATGCCTGTGACCAAGCACAGCTGGATCGTCAAGGATGTCAATGACCTGGCACAGACCATACGCTATGCATTTGCCATCGCCCGCACAGGCCGTCCCGGACCTGTCCTTGTGGATGTTCCCAAGGATGTTACCGGTGCTGTATGCGAATACGAGCCGGTTGTCCCGGACCGTTATCTTCCCGTCAAAAAACATCCTGTTACGGAGGAAGAGGTTGATCAGGTCATCAAAATGATCAACGCTTCCAAGAAGCCTTTTGTCATGGTCGGCGGCGGAGCAGTAATCTCCGGTGCTTCCGATGAACTAAAGACTTTTGTCGACATGATCGATGCCCCCGTCTGTGATACCCTGATGGGCAAAGGCGCTTTTAACGGGACTGATCCCCGCTATACCGGCATGATCGGCATGCACGGCACCAAGGCTTCCAACCTTGGCGTAAGCCGCTGTGATCTTCTGATCGCTCTCGGCGCACGTTTTTCAGATCGTGTCATCGGCAATGCCAAAACATTTGCCTCCGGCGCAAAGATCCTGCACATCGATGTGGATCCTGCCGAGATCAACAAAAATATCAAAGTGGACTATTCCGTGATCGGCGACCTCAAAGAGGTCCTGGAGAAGATCAACGAAAAGCTCACACAGCAGTCTCACCCCGACTGGCTCAAATACACTTCCCAGCTCAAGGCATCCTATCCGCTCAATTATGACCACAAGAAGCTGACCTGCCCCGCGATCATCCAGAAACTGGACGAGCTGACGGAAGGAAATGCCATCATCACCACAGATGTCGGACAGCACCAGATGTGGGCGGCACAGTATTATACCTACACGAAGCCCCGCACCCTGATCTCTTCCGGCGGTCTGGGCACCATGGGCTACGGAATCGGTGCGGCGATCGGCGCCAAGATCGCTCATCCCGACCGCACCGTCATCAATATCGGAGGCGACGGTTGCTTCCGCATGAATATGAATGAGCTGGCCACTGCCAGCCGCTACAATATTCCGATCATTGAGATCGTCATTGACAACCGCGTGCTCGGTATGGTCCGCCAGTGGCAGACCCTGTATTACGGCGCCCGCTACAGTGCCACTATCATTGAAGACAAAGTCGATTACTGCAAAGTTGCCGAAGGCCTCGGATGCCGCGCGATCAATGTCACCAGCCTCTCTGAACTGGAACCCGCCCTCAAAGAGGCGGTCGCCTCCAAAGAGCCCATCCTGGTCAACTGTGTCATCGATGAGGATGACAAGGTCTTTCCTATGGTCTCCCCCGGAGCTTCCATTGAAGAGGCATTTGACGAGAAAGATATGATGAAGTAAAAAGCTACACAAGGATGTCAAAGGCAAATGGTTCCTGAATGCATTGAGTCTCGACCACTTTTGACCCAGACACCATTGATCTACAGGAGGAACACTAAAACAATGGATAGAGTTTACAATTTTTCCGCAGGTCCCGCCGTTCTTCCGGAGGAAGTCCTCCGCGAAGCAGCCGATGAAATGCTTAACTACAAGGGCAGCGGCATGTCCGTTATGGAGATGAGCCATCGCGGTAAAATTTTTGACGGAATCATCAAAGAGGCCGAAGCTGACCTCCGTGAAATTCTGAACATTCCTGATAACTATAAGGTCCTGTTTCTGCAGGGCGGCGCCTGGACGCAGTTTGCGGCTGTTCCCATGAACCTCATGCGCAATCATGTCGCAGCATATGTCATCACCGGTCAGTGGGCTAAAAAGGCATACCAGGAAGCCAGAAAATACGGTGATGCGATCGCTGTCGCTTCTTCTGAAGACAAGACCTACAGCTATATTCCGGACTGCTCCGATCTGGATATTCCCGAAGAGGCAGATTACGTTTACATCTGCGAGAACAATACCATTTACGGGACCAAGTTCCATGAGCTGCCCGATACAAAGGGACATGATCTTGTAGCGGATGTTTCTTCCTGTTTCCTGTCCGAACCTGTTGACGTCTCCAAGTATGCAGTGATGTACGGCGGCGTTCAGAAAAATATCGGACCTGCAGGTGTTGTCATCGCCATCATCCGTGAAGATCTGATCCGCGACGACGTGATCCCGGGAACACCCACCATGCTCAAGTGGAAGACGCAGGCTGACAACGACTCTCTCTTCAATACTCCTCCTGCATATGGTATCTACATCTGCGGCAAGGTGTTCAAATGGATCAAAAAGATGGGCGGCCTTGAAGTCATGAAAGAGCGCAACGAGAAGAAGGCCAAACTTCTCTATGATTACCTGGATGAAAGCAAGCTCTTCAAGGGTACAGTCCGCAAGGAGGACCGTTCTCTCATGAACGTTCCATTCATCATCGGCGACAAGGACCTGGAAGCGCAGTTCGTCAAGGAAGCCGAGGCAGAAGGCCTTGTAAGCCTGAAGGGCCATCGCTCTGTAGGCGGTATGCGCGCCAGCATCTACAATGCTATGCCCTATGAAGGCGTCGAAAAGCTCGTCGCTTTCATGAAAGACTTCGAAGCAAAACATCCTGCAGAATAAATAAATCAAATAGCGAGAAAATCAAAAAATGTATAAATTTCATTGCCTTAACAATATTTCCCCCATCGGACTCAAGAATTTTACCTCCAAATACGAGCAGGTAGACGATATCAACGAGGCGCAGGGAATTCTGGTCCGCAGCGCGGCCATGCATGACATGGAGTTTTCCGACAATCTGCTTGCAATCGCTCGCGCAGGTGCAGGCGTCAACAACATTCCCCTGCAGCGCTGTGCCGAAAAAGGAATCGTGGTATTCAACACACCCGGCGCAAATGCCAACGGCGTCAAAGAGCTTGTCTTTGCAGGCATGCTGCTTGCCTCCCGCGACATTGTCGAGGGCGTCGACTGGGTCCGCGCGAACTGGAATAATCCGGACATTGCCAAGACAGCGGAAAAGGAGAAAAAGCAGTTCGCCGGCAGTGAGCTCGAAGGAAAGAAAATAGGCATCATCGGCCTGGGCGCCATCGGTGTCCGCGTTGCCAATGCCGCAGTCAATCTGGGTATGGATGTCTACGGCTATGACCCTTACGTCTCTGTCGATTCCGCCTGGCATCTGAGCCGCAAGATCACACACGTTCTCCGGATCGAGGATATTTACTCGATGTGCGATTATATTACCATCCATGTCCCGCTCCTGGATTCCACCCGCGGCATGATCAACGCCGATGCGATCAGCCAGATGAAGAACGGTGTTGTTCTCATTAACATGGCACGTGATCTTCTCGTGGACGAAAAAGCAGTTGTCGAAGCAATCGACGAGGGCAAGGTCCGCCGTTATGTCTCTGATTTCCCCAACCCTATCGTTGCCGGAAAGCGCGGCTGCATCACCACACCCCATCTGGGCGCTTCTACTGAGGAGTCCGAGATCAACTGTGCCAAGATGGCTGTCAATGAACTCCGCGATTATCTGGAAAACGGCAATATCACCAACAGTGTGAATTATCCCCGCTGTAACATGGGTGTGTGCCAGAGTGTCGGCAGGATCGGTATTTTCCACAAAAACCAGGCAAACATGATCACCAACTTTACAAGGATCATGGGTGCTGAAGCTGTCAACATCGCCGAGATGTCCAACAAGTCCCGCGGGGAAGTCGCTTATACTCTGATCGATACTGATACCAAGGCTTCCGATGCTGTGATCAAAGAACTCAGCAATGTCGCCGGAGTCTACCGCGTGCGTGTGATTAAGTAAGGATTACCTTTATTCGAATTTGGAGGATATTACATATACATGGCTGACATACGACCTTTTTGTGCCTGCAGACCTGCAGCCGGCCTTGAATCCGAGATCGCCGCACTTCCCTATGATGTTTATTCCCGCGCGGAAGCCCGTGAATATGTGTCTTCCCACCCGGGGTCCTTTCTCGCCATCGACCGGGCGGAGACAACCATGCCCCCGGAGATGGATATTTACGATGACCGCGTATACAAGCATGCCAGTGAACTTCTTTCAGAGTGGATCCGCGAGGGGCGCTTTGTCCAGGACAGAACTCCCTGCTATTATGTCTATGCACAGACAATGGACGGCCGCACCCAGACCGGCATAGTTGCCTGCTCGTCGATCGACGACTATGATTCGGGCGTGATCAAAAAACATGAAAATACCCGTGCAGACAAGGAAAAAGACAGGATCTGCCACGTGGATGCCTGCAGCGCCCAGACAGGCCCGATCTTCCTGTGCTATCGTCAGAACTGCTCCATAGATGCAGTAGTGAAAAAAACAACTGCACAGGAACCTACCTGTGATTTTTTATCCGAGGGCAATGTCCGCAACCGTATCTGGATCATTTCAGAACCGGGTGACTGCGAAACCATCCGCAATGCGTTTGACAGCATCGACAGCATTTATATCGCTGACGGACACCACCGCTGTGCTTCTGCAGTCCGCGTCGGCAAGATGCGCAGACAAATAAATCCCGGATATACAGGGGAAGAGGAGTTCAACTATTTCCTCTCGGTGCTCTTTCCTGAGAACGAGCTCAAGATCATGGATTATAACCGCGTTGTGCATGATCTGAACGGTCTTTCCGGAGAGGAATTTTTGGCTAAAGTCAAAGAAATCTGCGATATCCACTGCCCGGATGACAGCCGGACAGTTCCCGTACCGGCCCATAAGGGCGAGATCGGCATGTACCTGGAGGGGCAGTGGTACCTTCTGAGGATCCGGCCTGAGATGATGTCCGAAGATCCGGTCGAAGGCCTTGACGTCTCTCTTTTACAGGACAGGATTCTTGGACCTTTCCTTGGAATCGGAGATCCCAAGACGGATTCCCGCATTGAGTTCGTCGGCGGAATCCGCGGTACAAAGGAACTGCAGGACAAGGCAGACGCCATGCACGGCGTCTCATTCCTTATGTATCCAACATCTATCGGAGAGCTGTTCGACGTCGCTGATGCCGGACGCCTGATGCCCCCCAAGTCGACATGGTTTGAACCCAAACTGCTCAGCGGTCTCTTCATCCATCTGATCTGACCGTCCGTACACTTCTTAACTTTGTTCATGAAAAAAGCAGGTGCAGTCCCGAGGGAATGTACCTGCTTTTTTATACAGAAGAATTGTATTCTTTATTCTTATTGTGTGCGCTCATCGCCCCAGAAGAAAAGCGCCACGGTTCCGGGACCGGTGTGGCTGCCTATAGTCGTACCGATGTCATTGATCTCGACTCTGCCATTAAGGAGAGGGAAGCGCTCTTCGACCATGCGGGCAACTTCGCGGGCATCTTCTATACAGGCAGACTGCGAGATGTAGCATTTTCCGCTGTAGGATTTTCCGCCTTCCGCATGCTCCTCCATCTTGTCAACGATGGCGCGGAAAACTTTTTTCTTTGTGCGGATCTTATACCTGGGGATCAGACGTCCCAGATTATCCATGTTCAGAAGAGGACAGATATTCAAAAGTGTCCCGATTGCGCCGGATGTTTTGGAGATACGTCCGCCCCGAATGTAAAAGGTAAGGTCTGTCGAGAAAAACCAGTGATGCAGGCGCAGACGGTTTTCCAGCCCCCACTTATACAGACTGTCTATATCCATACCTTCCGCCTTTTTTTCTGCCATGGTATCCATCAGAAGTCCGAAACCTGAGGAAGCCCCAAGAGAATCGAGCACATATATTTTGCGGTCGGGATATTTTTCTTCAAGTAGATCGCGTGCACCGCATGCGGAGTTAAAACTTCCGCTTATCCCTGTTGAAAGAGTGACATGCAGGATATCCAGGCCCTGCCTGAGGAAGCCTTCAAAATAATCCGTATATTCCTGCACATTGACCTGGGATGTCGCTGTCTTTGCTCCCGCGGCCATTCTTGCATAAAACTCAGGGAAAGGGATGGACCTGCCCAGATCATCCGGGTATTCCTTTCCGTCCAACATATAGTGAAAACAGATGTAATGAACATCGATCTTCTCGAAGTGATCTTTTGTTAAGTCCGCTGTGGAGCAGCAGCTGAGTATGAAATTGTCCATGAAATGAGCTCCTTTCTATATTCTGCACAGTTAGGCGTTTGCGAAACGCCAGAAGCCGCATAAATACGGCATTCTTTTGGTTACAATATAAAACAACTCCTCACTGGTTCATGGTA
>JBGUPU010000025.1:0-133830 GCA_045130475.1 Lachnospiraceae bacterium | reverse complement strand
GTACCGGCCGCTCGCCAAGGCCCTTCGGCTGTTTGTGCAGCTTGACGAGACTCAGAGCCATTGGATACCTTTTGACCTTTACATCATGCAATCATACTAATGCGGTCATAAACACGCGTGCACAGTAATCAATGAACACCGGCAGTCCGTCTGCGCTTTGTTTTAAAAGCCGCTCAATTCCAATGGTCCAGTTCATATTTGAGGGCGTCCAGAAGTTCGTCCTCTTTCATCTTGCGGACGATCTGTCCGTGTCTGATCAAAAGTCCTTCGCCGACTCCTCCGGCAATACCGATATCCGCTTCCCTGGCCTCTCCGGGTCCGTTGACGGCACAGCCCATCACGGCCACTTTGATATCCAGGTTATATCCCTGCACCATGGTTTCCACCCGGTTGGCGAGGCCGACAAGGTCAATTTTGGTTCTGCCGCAGGTCGGACATGAGACAACATCTATACCGCCCTTGCGCAGTCCCAGGGTACGGAGGATCATTTTTGCGGACTTGATCTCCTCAACAGGATCGCCTGTCAGGGAGACCCGGATGGTGTCTCCGATTCCCTGATAAAGGATGATACCAAGACCGACCGCGGATTTGACGTTTCCGCTGTAAAGCGTGCCGGCTTCAGTGATGCCGACATGCAGGGGATAATCTGTTTTCTCTGCCAGCAGCTCATGAGCGCGGGCACAGGTCAGAACATCTGAAGACTTAATACTGATGACCATCTGGTCATAGCCGCACTCTTCCACCATACGGACCTTGTCCAGGGCACTTTCCACCAGCCCTTCCGCAGTTACGCCCCCGTATTTGGCAACAAGCTCTTTTTCCAGGGAACCGCTGTTGACGCCGACACGTATGGGAATACAGCGCTCTTTCGCGACATTGACCACTGCCTCGATCTTGTCACGTCCGCCGATATTGCCGGGGTTGATACGGATCTTATCGGCGCCGTTTTCCATGGCACGGATCGCCATTCTGTAATCAAAGTGTATGTCCGCCACCAGGGGAATATGGATCCTCTTCTTGATCTGACCGATGGCAAGAGCAGCTTCCTCCGTGGGGCAGGTGCAGCGTATAATCTCGCATCCGGCCTCCTCAAGACGCAGGATCTGCGCCACAGTCGCCTCTACATCCTCTGTAGGAGTGTTGGTCATTGACTGGATCAGGATCGGGTTGCCGCCGCCGATCACGCGGCCGCCGATATGGATCACTTTAGTATGGTCACGATAAGTCATTTTTTTCTCCATTCCGAAATATGTTTTCTGCTTCATCTATCGTTTTTTTGCGCACAAAGCCGGATCGGCGCATGGCAGGAGTGTAAACTTCTGTCCACTGCGCCATCCGGCCGCTTTTTATGTAAAAAATCTGGAAATATCATTGAACAGAACCAGTATCATCACAAACATGAGCACAGCAAATCCCGCGAGATGGACCATGCCTTCTTTCTCGGGCGGGATAGGTTTTCCCCTTACAGCCTCAAGCAGCAGAAAGAGAAGTCTTCCCCCATCCAGAGCAGGCAGGGGCAGAAGGTTGATCACACCCAGGTTGACAGTGAGCAGTGTTGCCAGACTTAAGAAAGTAAGGACCACAGCCGCCGGTCCGTAAGGTGCTGTCTGTTCATAGGTGTCATCGACTACTTTCACGACACCGACAGGACCGGCTACATCATCTTTGGAGAAATGCCCCCGGAAGATCAGTCCCAGGGATTTATAGGTGGCTTTCAGCCAGTAGAAGGTCTCATAAAATCCGTACTGAAAGACCTGGACAGGATTGCACTTTAGATACTGTCCCGCTCCGCGGATCCCTATATAGTAGCGGTTATCCTCTTCATCATACTGAGGTATGAGATTGACGACTTTCTTCTGGCCGTCCCGCTCGATCGTAATGGACAGGGGCTCACCATAGTTCATTGTGGATACGAGTGTCACTTCTCTGTAAATGTGGATACTCTCGCCGTTGATCTTGCGGATCACATCTCCCTGCTGCAGACCCGCCTCCATAGCGGCAGAATCAGGGATCACTTCCTGGATCACAGGAAGATCTGTACCTGTAAAGGCTACAAGAATAAGAGAAAGGATGAAGCCGAGGATAAAATTGGCCATAGGGCCGGCCAGAACGGCAGCAATTCTTGCGCCTACCGGCGCTTTGGGAAAGGAATGTTCATCCAGCTTATCGGATCTCTCTTCCTCTTCCAATCCATCCAGTCCGTCAAATACACAGGCACCGCCGATCGGCAGCAGCCGGATACAAAGGTCTGTTTCTGTCCCCTCTCTCCGGTAGAGAACAGGTCCCATGCCGATATCAAATTCATTGACACGAATCCCGTTTCTCCTCGCGATAGCGTAATGGCCGAATTCATGTGATATGACGATCACGCTGAATATGACCAGAAAAATAAGTATACTGATTATCATATATGACTGCCTCTATCCCATAGGGACAAATCCTGTTTTTGTATGGTGCTTTGGTCTATTTACACGATGTTGTTCATCAGGAGCGAAAGGTAATAGATTACCGGAGCCGTAAAAACGATGCTGTCAAAACGGTCCATGATTCCGCCGTGGCCGGGGATCAGAGAGCCGTAATCTTTGATACCGTTGTTCCTCTTGATCGCGGATGCTGCCAGGTCACCGGTCTGTCCTATGATGCTGCCGCATACTCCGATGACAGGGAAAAGCATCGTAACATGCATGCCCTGGTCAAAATGATGAAGGACCAGCCCAAGAAGAAAACTGACAAGGGCGCTGCCTGCAACACCTCCGACGGCTCCCTCGATCGTCTTCTTGGGGCTCAGGACAGGCGCCAGTTTGTGGCGTCCGAGCGCCATACCGACAGCGAGAGCGCACACATCACTGACAGATGCGCAGATGAAGATCAGAAGGTACAGGAAGATACCATGAGAAAGATTCCTTGTCCTGCACAAATATGCCATCAATACGGGCATATATAAAAAGGCAGCTGCAGCACCGGTCGCCTGTGAAGATCTCCTGCGGGGGAAAGTATAGACATAGACTGCCATCACCAGCAGAAAATCCAGAGCAAGGATCATCACTGTCCAGAAATCGGATAATCTGATCATGTCGGCCTGGTTGACTAAACCGCAGCGCCACTCAATATACATCATACCTGCGTAATAGACCAGTGTCAGGAGCAGGCCTGGAACAGCGATCAGGTCCGGTCTGGCATTCCACTTGTGCTCAGTTCCCTTCTTTTTTGCAGAAGAAGGTTTGCACAGTACTGCTGTCAGCTCAATATAACCGATCAGACTGCAGAGCATGCACATGAGCCACAGGGGGTAGGATCCGGGAATTCCCAGTCCGATGATCAACACAGCAATGATAAGACCGCTGATAATTCTTGTTTTCATTTCTTTCCTCCGATCGCCCCATTCGATCCCGCGCACGAAAACACATGCTGCGGGAGGCTGCGCCTTTTGTTACTTGTCAGTCAGGCCGCCGTATCTTCTCTCACGATGATTATATGCGTCGATAGCTTTTACAAGTTCATCATGATCAAACTCCGGCCAGGCCTTATCAGTAAAATACATCTCGGAATATGCAAGCTGCCACAGCAGGAAATTTGAGATCCGCTGTTCCCCGCAGGTCCGGATCAGCAGATCCGGATCGGGGATTCCCGCAGTGTCAAGACAGCTGTCCACGACCGACTCGTCGATCTTTTCCGGATCTGACAAAAGACCCTGAGAAGCCGCGCGCCTTACAGCGCGCACGATCTCATCGCGGCCGCCGTAATTAATGGCGATCTGAAACCCGATGCCGGTATTAGCAGCAGTGTCACGCTCAAGATCCGCAATTGCCTCCTGAAGGTCCGGATCAAGCATGCTTTTATCACCGATCACACGGACACGCACATTGTTTTTGGTACACTTGGCAAGACTCGACCTCATATACCTGCGAAGCAGGTTCATCAGTGCCTTGACCTCAGCCTGGGGCCTGGACCAGTTTTCCGTGGAAAATGCGTATACAGTCAGGTATTTGACACCCATGTGGTCAGCATCCTCCAGAATCTCCTCGACAACTTTCGCTCCCTGGGAATGTCCAAAGGTACGAGGCATGCCGCGTCGTTTTGCCCACCTCCCGTTGCCGTCCATAATGATGGCAATATGAGCGGGAATCTTCAGGGATTCATTCTTTTCCTTACTCATCTTTTTCTTTTCTCTCTCAATTCAATGACCAGCCTGCGGAACTTTAAAATAATATTATAATAACCCGCAGGAGCCGGCCGCAGCGGTCCGGCTGCAGTACCTCCTGCGGGTATTTTCAAAAAAACATTTCCGTCAGCAGCCGTCCGGATGGCTGCTGCAGGCATTCCTTGCGGGACTTAACGTCCGGGTAACTGCCTGCATCAACATACCGGCGCCCCTGAAAGATGAAGATCAGACGGTCATGATCTCCTTGGTCTTCTCTTCGATGGCCTTGTCGATTTTCTTGACATATTTGTCAGTGACCTTGCCCAGTTCATCCTGCAGCTCGGCTACGACATCCTCAGAGACATCTTCACTCTTTTTGAGCTTCTTGAAGGATTCATTTCCGTCGCGGCGGATATTGCGCAGAGCGACCTTGGCTTCTTCGCCCATCTTCTTGACATCTTTGGAGAGCTGTTTACGGCGCTCACCGGTCAGTTCAGGGAATACCAGGCGGATGGTACTGCCGTCATTGGTAGGATTGATGCCGATATCGGAAGCAGAAATCGCGCGGCTGATTTCTTTGAGCATCTTCTTTTCCCAGGGAGAGATCTGAATGATCCTGGCTTCGGGGACAGAGACATTTGCAAGCTGCTGGATCGGTGTGGGAGAACCATAATAATCAACACGGATCTTATCGAGAACATGCGGATTCGCACGTCCTGCGCGGACTGCCTGCAGATCAGTCTCCAGATGAGACAATGTCTTCTCCATTTTTGCTTCGTAAGGCTTGACTCTCTCGCTGCTCATGGTATTACCCCTTTCTCATTGAAATCAAGTGTTCCCGCTGAATCCGGCACGGACGGCATCCGAGGCCTCCCGCACAGGTGCATAAATCTCTAATACCTTCATAATACTGCGATACTGCAGGATGCCGAACCGCTGCAATCACCGTTTTGTTATAGTGGTTCCGTCAAAGTCACCGCTCGCCGCATGAACGATACTCCTGTCGGCCTGCAGGGCAAAAATACGCATTTCCATACCGTTCTCTCTGGCCAGTACTGTCGATGTCATGTCCACTGCCTGGAGATTTTTCTCGACAACCTCTTCATAGGTAAGATGGTCAAACCGCCTGGCATCCGGATTCTTCATGGGATCCGAATCGTAGACGCCGTCGACGTTTTTGGCCATGAGGATCATATCCGCTTCAACTTCCACCGCACGCAGGACAATACCTGTATCTGTAGAAAAATAGGGATGGCCTGTACCGCCGGCAAAGAAAACAACGATCCCCTTCTCAAGGAAACGGATTGCCAGGTCCTTGGAAAACTGGTCGGTAAATGTGCCGACGGCAAAGGGGGTCATGACACGGGTATCCATGCCTGCGCCCCGGAAGATTTCGGAGACATACAGGCAGTTCATGACTGTGGCAAGCATGCCGATCTGATCGGATTTGACGCGGTCAATCTCATTGCCGGTCCGTCCGCGCCAGATGTTGCCGCCGCCTGTCACTACACAGATCTGGTGTCCCGCATCGTGCAGCTCTTTGACCTGCGCTGCGATCCCTCTGATCACCTGCTCATCATACAGTTTGACAGCGCCTTTTGCGTTGCGCATGGTGCCGTCGTTTTCTCCGGCAAGCGCTTCTCCGGATAATTTCAAAATGATTCTGCTCATAGATTCATGTCCTTTTCCAAATCATTTATGTCCTTCACAAGTATATCATTTGACTATTGATACTGACAAGATGGCATTTGCCCTTCCTGCACCTCATATCAGTCGCGGCAGGCCGTATGTATTCCCGCATGTATTCTTAAGACTTCTGTGATGCGCGCTTGCGCAGGCGCGCATCGAGGATCTTCTTGCGCAGGCGCAGATGGTGCGGCGTAACTTCCAGAAGCTCGTCGGTATCGACATACTCAATCGCCTGCTCAAGGCTCATGATCTTCGGCGGAACGAGTCGAAGGGCTTCATCCGCACTCGAAGAACGGGTATTGGTCAGATGTTTGGTCTTGCAGACATTGACATCAATATCCACAGCCTTGCTGCTCTGTCCCACGATCATGCCGGTGTAGACTTCCTCGCCGGGTCCAATGAACATCTGGCCGCGGTCCTGGGCGCCGAACAGTCCGTAGGCAACTGCGGTTCCGGATTCAAAAGCGATCAGGGAACCGGTCTTTCGATAGGAAATCTCTCCTTTGAAAGGAGCATAACTGTGGAAAATAGTATTCATGATACCGTTGCCCTTGGTATCGGTCATGAAATCACCGCGGTAGCCGATCAGTCCGCGGGAAGGGATCATGAAAGTCAGACGGGTATAATCTCCCTGCAGCGTTGTCATATTGACCAGTTCGCCCTTGCGCTCGCCCAGCTTCTGAATGACATTGCCGGCAAACTCTTCGGGGACATCTATGATGCACTCCTCAATAGGCTCCAGGCGCTTTCCGTTCTCATCATAATGATAGATGACCTCGGCCTTGCTGACAGAGAACTCATACCCCTCGCGCCGCATGGTCTCGATGAGGACTGAAAGATGGAGTTCGCCGCGGCCGGAGACCTTAAAGGACTCGGTGGTGTCGGTGTCCTCGACGCGCAGAGATACATCTGTGTTGAGCTCTCTGTAGAGACGGTCGCGGATGTGCCGGCTGGTGACATATTTGCCGTCCCTGCCCGCCAGCGGGGAATCGTTGACATTGAATGTCATGGCGATCGTGGGCTCGGAGATCTTCTGGAAAGGGATCGCAACAGGATTCTCAGGCGCGCAGATGGTATCTCCTATATGCAGATCATCAATACCGGAGACGGCAACGATCGATCCGATCCCTGCCTCCTGCACCTCAACGCGGCGGAGGCCCTCAAACTCATAGAGTTTGCTGACCTTGACCTTGCGGCGCACATCGGGATTGTGATGGTTTACGATCACACACTCCTGGTTTACCCGGATGGTTCCGTTGTCAACTTTGCCTACGCCGATACGGCCGACATATTCATTGTAGTCGATCGTGCTGATCAGCATCTGTGTTCCGGCTTCCGGATCGCCCTCGGGTGCGGGAATGTAGTCGATAATCGTCTCAAACAGAGGCTTCATACTGGCGCCGGGACTGCCCAGATCCAGGGTCGCTATACCTGATTTGGCGGAAGCGAACACAAAGGGACAGTCGATCTGTTCGTCGCTTGCGCCCAGGTCCATCAGAAGTTCCAGCACCTCATCGATGACCTGTGTAGGACGGGCACCGGGACGGTCGATCTTGTTGATACAGACAATAACCGGAAGATCCAGAGCCATAGCCTTGCTCAGGACAAAGCGTGTCTGGGGCATGGGACCTTCAAAAGCATCTACAACCAGGATGACGCCGTTGACCATCTTGAGAACACGCTCTACTTCGCCTCCGAAATCCGCATGTCCGGGCGTGTCAACGATATTGATCTTTGTTCCTTTATAATATACTGCTGTGTTTTTGCTCAGGATCGTAATGCCGCGCTCACGTTCCAGATCATTGGAATCCATTACACGCTCCTGCACGGACTGGTTTTCACGGAATACACCGCTCTGTTTTAAAAGCCCGTCCACAAGCGTGGTCTTGCCGTGGTCGACATGGGCAATAATTGCTACATTTCTGACGTCTTCTCTCTTCTGCTTCATATCTGCCTTTCCTGAAATTAAATCTCCGGACCCAGGGCCTGCCTTTCCGGAACGCTTTCATCTAAAGCTCTAATATTTCTCCTGAATTTCCAAAATGACAGTATAACATCGAATACAATGGTGCGCAACCATTGAATTTTGCGTCCTCACTTCCTGCTTCCGTTCTCTCTTCCTCCGCAAACCCGCAATTATAGCGCCGGAGTACTTGACAACTAACTTACGCAGTGCTATTATCACCAAAACACATCTGTTAGCACTCAATGCCGGTGAGTGCTACCAAAGATTAACGCTTCTATTTTCTTTGTTTTCAGTTGATTTTTACATGTTTATATATAAAGGAGAAAAACAATGACAGTTGTACCCGTTTATAACGCGGTCGTCGTACCCGATTCGAATATCTTTTTCGCAATCGACGCATATAAGAAAATGACCGGACGCGCTCCTTTTGAAGGCGAAAAGGTCATCCTCATGATGCTCCGCGCCGATGATTCCCGTGAAGATCTTGAAAAAGACAGCTTTTATCCAATCGGTGTATCCGGTGTCATCACAGAAGTCAACGCCGGAGGCTATCTGGTCATCCGCACACATGGCCGTGTGCATTTCGACGAGATCACCGTCTACAGTGACCACACGATCGAACTCTCGGTCTCCCGCAAGCCTGATGTTGAGGATCTGGATCCCGCTTACGAGGAGGAGCGACTCGAAAAACTCAAAAAAGTAGTCATCGAGTACACCTCCCAGTTTCAATGGGGAGCGCTGACCCGCGCCTATGCGGATC
Organism: Lachnospiraceae bacterium; assembly: GCA_045130475.1. GTDB lineage: Bacteria > Bacillota > Clostridia > Lachnospirales > Lachnospiraceae > CAG-791. Next base: position 125,274 of record JBGUPU010000025.1, on the reverse strand, counting down.
AGTGGTCCAATATCGGTGAAATCGCCTGCATCATGAGTCCCTGGCTCAACATCACAAATGAAGAGCGGTATGCTCTCCTTGAAGAAGATTCCAGAAAGACCCGCAGCGAGACCATGGAAAAGATTCTTTATGAGAATCTGGAGATGTTCCATGTCAACAATGAAGCCCGCAACGCCCAGGAGGAAGGTTATCAGAAAGTCTACCGTGAACAGGCCATCAAAAAGCAGATTGAGTACCTGCAGAAGGAACTCGATGAAATGCATCCCGAAAACATCACGGATGTACGCCGCTTCGAGGTCAAGATCGAAGAATCCGGCATGAATGCGGAAGCCCGGAAAGAAGCCGATAAAGTCCTGAACCGATATAAGCAGGAAGGGCAGAACAGCCCTGAGTCCGGTATGCTCTATGATTATCTTGATTTCATTACCGGTCTGTCCTGGAAAAATGAAGATGCGCAGGAAATCGACCTGGACGAGGCGGAAGCAGTTCTCGAAGAAGACCACTTCGGCCTGAAAAAAGTCAAAGAAAGAATCATCCAGCAGATTGCTGTCATGAATCTGAAAAAACAGCAGTCCGGTTCCATCCTCTGCTTCGTCGGCGCCCCCGGCACAGGCAAGACCAGTATCGGACAGAGCATCGCAAAGGCTCTCCACCGCAAATATGCGCGAGTCAGCCTTGGCGGCGTACGCGATGAAGCGGACATCCGCGGTCACCGCCGCACCTATATCGGTGCCATGCCCGGCAGGATCATGGATGGTATCCAGAAGAGCGGTGTCTCCAATCCTGTTATGGTGCTCGATGAGATCGACAAGCTGTCCGTATCCTACAACGGTGATCCCGCCAGTGCCCTTCTGGAGGTACTCGATCCGGAGCAGAACAGCACTTTTACCGATCACTATATGAACGCACCCTATGACCTTTCCAACGTGCTCTTTATCTGTACTGCAAATACCCTGGAGACCATTCCTGAGCCGCTGCTCAACCGCATGGAAGTCATCCAGTTCCAGGGCTATACGGCAACTGATAAGCTGCAGATCGCAAGACGCCATCTGCTGCCCAAAGCCATGCAGGCCGTCGGCATCGATGCTGACCAGATTGAGATCTCTGATGATATCATCAACGTCATCATTTCCGACTACACACAGGAGGGCGGCGTCCGCGGACTCCGCAAGCGTCTTGAGACACTCTGCAGGGCTGCCGCAGTAAGGATCGTCCGCGGAAAAGGCGAAAAGGTTGTTGTCTCGGAAGACAACCTCCGCGACCTGCTGGATATGCATCCGGTCTACCACAAGAAGGTTAAAGAGAGTGCCAATCCCGGCATTGTAACCGGGCTCGCCTGGACCGCCGCAGGCGGTGAGATTCTCTACATCGAAACTCTTCTGACAAAGGGGAAGGGCGAGATTGTGATCACAGGACAGCTCGGTGATGTCATGAAGGAATCCGCCCGCATTGCAGTTACCCTGGTCAAGTCTCTTTTCCCCGAGCAGACAGCAGTCCTCGAGGAAAACGACCTGCATATCCATGTGCCGGACGGAGCTACGCCCAAGGACGGTCCCTCTGCAGGCATTACCCTGACAACAGCACTCTCCTCTCTGGTCACCGGCACTCCGGTCCCTCCCAACATCGGGATGACCGGCGAAGTCTCTCTTCAGGGCGGCGTAAATCCGATCGGAGGTCTGCCGGAGAAGCTTCTTGCAGCACAGCGAGCAGGAGTGAAAAAAGTCTTTATCCCCGCAGATAATGTGGACGACCTTCGCGATGTACCCGAAGAAGTCAAGCAAAATCTCGAAATCGTCCCTGTCGAAGAAGCTTCCCAAGTCCTCAGAGATCTTGGGATCATGAAGTAAGCTTCTCTTGCTTACATAAAGAAGACGGAATGATTCAGCAAAATGGTTCGGCAGAATGATCTAACAGTACAAAACCCGCGGAAACAGGTGAACCTGTCTCCACGGGTTTTTCTTTTGCATGTTCGGACATCTTCCATCAGCACTGTGATCCCCAGAAAGCATCTTCAAACATCCTTTTATTCTCGTAGGGATTATCTGAGATATCAAACATATGCTCATAGTGATATTCTTCGTCAAAAATCAGGCGCATCTGATACCACACGGCACCACCGTGCTCGGATTGGGAGATGCCCTCATTATGAAAACCGAATCTGGAATAATAATCAACCTTTTCCTTTTTACAGGTCAATACGATTCCTTTTCTGCCCAGTGCCTTGTTTTCACGGATCATACGCTGCATGAGAAGCGAGGCATTCCCCTTGTTCTGTTCTTCGGGAACAGTGCAGACTGTAAAGATCATCTGCCAGTCACCGTCCGGATCATGGAAGGAGGGGTCAGCAAACATTTCATCGGTCAGGTCCGACTCTTTTGTGACAGGACCTGCGACAAAACTGATCAGATTCATAAAATCATCAAAGCCCAGCCAAAAGCACCCCGGATAGTGTTCCAGCCTGCCTTTGAGCCTCTCCCGGTCCGCACCTTCCGCCGGAGAGAAACAAACGGCCTCAAGTCTCGTAATCTGATCCAGATCATCTATAGTTGCTTTTCTGACAAACATTCTTTTGGACTCCTTTTTACCTCATCTCTGAAAATGATGCCCTGCGGGCATAAGTGCTGTTCTGCCTTCAACAGCCTTCTACAATATATCCATAAAAGAATCTTTTTGTAAATGATTTTTTCTAAAATATGAAGAATAATGGAATACCTAAAAGAACCGGACGCTGCACTGGCAGCGTCCGGCTCCTGCATTTGCCGTTCCGACCGACTTTCCTTTACATTTGATACATTGTCTTTGCAAAGGGCTTGAGCAGGAAGTAGAACCTGCGGCCCTTTTCTTTGCCATAGTGCTTTTGCAGCGCATAGCGAAGAGAGTTCAGATTGTTGAGTTTTTCTCTCACATTAAGAAGATATTCAGATATGTCCGAAGGGTACTCTCCCGAATAATCACTGCGGTAGAAAATGATCTCACAGTAATATTCGAATTTTTGCTTAAGGTCAGGCTTTAAAACAGGAAGGCTGCGGGTATTATTCTTGATTGAAAGATAGATATCCTTGCCCTGTTCCCCGTAGAAGGTTGCAAGCTGATTGTGGAGCTCTGCCAGATTTTCAGCACCGATGCAGGCGACGATTCTGGCGATCTCTTCATCCCCCGGTTCAGGTAAAGCATCCGCGGATTTCTCGCGGACCGCATCTGTGTCTTCCTTGGGGGATTCGTCTTTTCTGCCGTCATTTCCGGCAGCAGATACTGTAACCGCCTGCCCGGATGTCTCACGGGTCTGTGCGTCATCAGCTGCCTGTTCCTGTTTTCTGGCTGTGGATTTTGACCTGCGGGATCTCGATCTGCGGGACTTTGAGCGGTGGGCTGTCTCGGATACAGAATCCTCCTCGCTTGCGGATAAATCCGCACCCGATTCTGATGTCTGCTGAAGCTCTGCAGGGGTATTTACTGCCGGTGACGGTGTACCCTCTTGGGAAGGAGACGGTTCAGAGTTGTTATCTTCTGAATCATCAGCCTGCTCAGAAGCGATTATTTCCGGAATCTCCGCTTCCTGTGCAGGACCTTCCTCTTCCGCCTTCACCGCATCATTGCGGGCTGCCGGATCCATTTCATCATCGGACTGCCGCCCGTCTGCATTGCCGTCCTGATCATTCCCGGTAAGACCGGCTTCATTCTCGGAAACAGCCTCTTCTGCAGCGTCCTCACTGGTGAAAACACCATACTCAGCAGGACCCGTTTCCTCTCCGCCTGCTGCATCCGGAACATCCTCAGTTTCTTCCAGAGAAGCTGCCTGGTCCTTTTCGGCATCAGCATCATCTTCTGCCGGGTATGTTTCGGGAATTTCCTGGCCTGTTTCAGACCTTCCAATATCAAATGCGTCTTCATCCTGTGAATCATCCTCTTCATTTTCATCGGAGGAATAATCCATATCTTCGACGAACAGATCAAATGCATCCGAATCTGCATTTTCTTCCTCATCGTCGTCGAAATCCACATCTGACATATATTCGGAATCCGCCGAATAGCTTTCGTCCGGATCAGGCTGCGCCGCCCTTTCCGCATCCCTGAGATTAGGACGGGAAGGTCTTGCTTCCTGATCTGCTTCTGTATCCGTGCGGATCATCTCAGCATGAACATCCTGTTCCTCTTCATTCTCTTCCAGTGTGATCAGACGACTTGACACATTTACAGAATGAGCTTGAGGAATGCCGATGGACAGATCTTCCCGCAGGCGTCTCTCGAGGTTTTTGCATTCCTTGCCTGTTATACGTTTGACCGATTTTTTCCTGCGTTTCCAATACTTGACCGCTGCATCAAATCCGGTATCGTTTGTTACGATAATAAAACTGCCTTCCTCGTCTTTGCTGATGCGGTATCCCAGCTCGGAAACCAGCTGGAAATCCAGCGCGTTTGTACCCTCATAGCATTTGATGAAGGTCACTGTCCGGTCGGATTCTTTGAGTCTGATCAGACTGTCATAACTCATGTGCGGACTGTTTCTTGTATAAAAAACAATCAGCTCTGTATCCTTTCCGGGCAGATCCAGCAGGGGAATCCAGAAATCCCCTACATTTTCGCTGTCAATTAAATATTGTACTGTCATACACAATCCCTGATCGGCCGGAACCGAATGAAATTATATCATGACAGACCCTTTTAAAACAAGGTGTTCTTTTGGCGTCATATCCGCAGGATCCGGATCCCAGGACATTTTCCCTCCTATAGGTTTTGATGATCCGGATCCAATAGAAAAGCCCCCGGATCCGGGATTATTTCCTGATCCGGGGGCGGATTGTGTTTAACTGCGCAAAACAGCAGAAGCTGCTCAGTCTTTTTCCATATGAACATGGACCTGCGGGAAGGGGATGCTGATCCCCGCCTGGTCAAAGCGGAGCTTGATCTCTTCGGTGACCTGCCATTTGGCTGCCAGAAAATCAGAGGAATTGACATAGCAGAACAGGCCGATGTTGACAGAGCTGTCACCAAGACTGTCCACAAAAACCGTGATGTCGCGGTCCTGCAAGACGTACTCACAGCTCCTGGCAATCTGATCCATGATTTCCTTTGCGGCACGAATATCAGAATCGTAACTGATGCCGACCACTGTGTCGAGCCTCCTGACAGGATTCTGCGAACAGTTTGTCACCGCACAGTTTGAAATCTGGCTGTTGGGAAGGGTAAGAACACGGTTATCTTTCGTAGTGATCGTGGTATAAAACAGACCGATCATTGTGACAGTGCCTTCACCATAATCACTGATGATATAGTGACCTACACGGAAAGGCTTCATGAACAGGATCAGAATGCCGCCTGCAACATTGGAGAGACTCCCCTGCAGCGACATACCGACTGCCAGCATGGCAGTACCCAGTACTGTCACGATCGATGCTGTGTTGACCCCGAGCTGGCCCAGGATCATAAAGAAGAGGAATACGGTAAGGATGATATCCAGGGCAGATCCCAGAAATTTCACCACTCCTACATCCGCCTGTGTTCTTTCCAGAGTCCTGTTAAGCATCCGGTGCAGCAGTTTGATCAGTTTTCTGCCCACCACATAGAGAATGATGCAGACAATGATATCAAAAGCCAGGGAACGGATGCCGGGCATCAGGCTTTCAAAAAAATTTTTTACATTGGACACAGTCAGGTCGGAAGCATCAAGCTGCTCGATGTCTTCAATCTGTATGGATTCCGCAGCCGTACTAAGGATGTTCGCCAATCGTCTTTCCTCCCTTATGCCCCGATCGCCTTTTTAATCGCTGCAAGCAGATCATCATACTCCTCGAAAGCGGGAAGCTGGGGATAATCTTTTCGGATCTGATCCGTTGTACGGAACAAAAATCCGTCCTTGCCAGCCTGGATCATGGCCAGATCATTGAAACTGTCACCTACGCCGATCGTCTCGAATCCGATGGACTGAAGCGCCTTGACCGTGGAATATTTTGAGTTTTCAACACGCATCTTGTGACCGATGATCTCACCGTCGGGAGCAACAATAAGGGAATTGCAGAAAAGAGTAGGCCAGCCCAGTTTCTTCATGAGAGGCATGGCAAACTCCGTAAAGGTGTCACTGATGATGACAGCCTGAGTAATGCTGCGCAATTCATTGAGGAAATCCAGTGCACCGGGGAGCGGATCAATCTTTGCAATCGTCTCCTGGATCTGGGGAAGTCCAAGTCCGTGCTCATGCAGAATATTCCTGCGGAAAGCCATCAGTTTCTCATAATCCGGTTCATCGCGGGTCGTCCTTGTCAGCTCCGGAATTCCGGTCACTTCAGAAAAAGCAATCCAGATTTCAGGTACAAGTACACCTTCCAGGTCCAAACATACGATATGCATTTTGTAGTTCCTTTCTGATCAATTTATGAAATAGTAGCATCGACTGCACGGTTGTTTTGCAGATCAGGCAATCTGTATACAGCATGCCCGGAAGAGTTTCCTCAAGCAGAATGATCATTTGCCGAAACGTGCCTTTACACCGCGTCTGATCTTCTGTGACATCGTGAGTGCCCTGGTCAGATGGTCTGCCGGCATATGTTCGCGGCAGGCACGGAGCAGAGGCTTTGTAGCCTTTCCGGCGGAAAAGCGAAAATTGCCGTTGCTCTTTGTCTGTACCTCAAAACGAGGAATCCACTTCCCTCCAAAAGCAAGGTCAGCAACAATATAATTGATCTCCTCCCAGGGGATCTGAATATAGTTTTCTACATTTCTGTCATCATAGAATTCAAATGACTTGTCACCGACCATGATCTTGCCGTAACTCTGCAGTCCCAGAAAAGCGGTTGCTTTACAGACATATTCAACTTCTTTATTCATCGATACAGCCATTTTGAATCTCCTTCGCTTGCTGTGGTTTTACATGCTGTACTATCGTAACATGCACCTGCGATTTTTTCAATCCGATTCCTGTCAGAAGGAAGCCGGCCAGAAGGAAGCCGAAGCAAAAAGATGCCCCCGCAGCAGCATGAGCCGTCTGCGGGGGCACCGGATAATTGATCATTATCTACGTCAGATCTTCTATCCACGGATATTCACTATCTGTCCTTGACTCTTTACAGCCATTCCGACAGATTCGTGAATCTGCTTCTTACATAATACCGATTACGTGGAAGACGATACCTACGACGAAGAGGCCGAGGATAATGACGATCGGGGAGACTTTTCTCTTGAGCAGATACATGCACAGGAAAGTCAGCAGCAGAGCTGCAAGTCCGGGAACCAGGGAATTCAGGTTGTCCTGCATGGTTGTAACCTTGACGGGATCAAGGGCCATGCCGGAGGAATACTGAACGATGGCACTCTTGATGCCCTCGCCGCCCTGAGGAAGGTTTGCCCAGTCGATGTATGCGCCTTCAGACAGCTGAACTTCGGATACTGTGAAGGGGAAGCTGACGGAAACCCAGCGCTGAACCAGAGCACCCAGGACGAACATACCCAGAATGGAAGCGCCCTGTGTAACCTTCTGAAGAAGGCCGCCGGAGAGGTCCTTGGTGATTGCGGTACCGGCTTTGTAACCGAACTCCTGTGTATACCACAGGAATGCATAACGGATCACATTCCAAAGGACGAAGAAAAGGATAGGTCCGAGGATGTTTCCGCTCATTGCGAAGGAAGCAGCCAGAGCACCGAGGATAGGACGTACGGTGAACCAGAAAATAGGATCGCCGACACCTGCGAGAGGTCCCATCATACCGACTTTAACGCCCTGGATGGCAGCGTCATCGACCGGTGCGCCGTTAGCGCGGTCCTCCTCAAGCGCCAGTGTAACGCCGAGGATAGGAGCAGCAACGTAAGGCTGGGTGTTGAAGAACTCGAGGTGGCGCTTGAGGGCTGCCGCCTGCTCTTCTTTTGTGGTGTAGAGTCTTTTAATAGCGGGGATCATAGCATAGCAGTAACCACCGTTCTGCATACGCTCATAGTTCCAGGAACCCTGAAGGAAAGTGGAACGGAAGCAGACAGATATTCTGTCCTGTTTTGTTAAAGCGACTTTCTTTTCAGCCATTGCGTATTCCTCCTTAATCAATAATCGTTCAGGATATCGCCGAGAGGGTCACCGCTTCCGCCTGCTGCTGCACCGCCGGATGCGCTGCCGCCTTTTTCAGACAGGTTCAGGTAGATGAAAGCGATCGCAACTGCGACGATACCAAGGCCGATGAGGGTCAGGTCGGAAATGGCAGCAAGTGCGAAGCCGATGAAGAAGAAAGGCCACACTTCTGCAGTCGCCATCATGTTGATAACGAGCGCATAACCGACTGCAACGACCATGCCGCCGCCGATGGACATACCGTCTGTCAGCCATGCGGGCATGCTGTTCAGAAGATTGGAAACAACTTCTGCGGGAACGACACAAAGAGCTGCTGCGGGGATCGCGATACGAAGGCCCTGCATGCAGATGGCTGCCCACTGCAGGAACTCGATCTTGCCGAAATCTGCGTTCTCAGCTGCAGCGTCCATTCCGTGGACGATCGGGACTGCCAGAGTACGGGCAACCATGGTCAGGAACAGACCTGCGACTGCCAGAGGGATAGCAACTGCGATAGCAGTGGAAGCACCTTCTGCGCCCTGTCCGCCCTTCATAAGGATGATTGCGGATGCAACGGATGCCAGAGCTGCGTCGGGAGCGACTGCCGCACCGATATTCGCCCAGCCCATGGCGATCATCTGAAGAGATCCGCCGAGGATGATACCAGCTGCGGGCTGTCCGCAGACGATACCGATCAATGTGCAGGCCACGAGAGGCTGATGGAACTGGAACTCATCCAGAATGCCTTCCATGCCTGCAAGAAAAGCTACGATTACGACCAACACTATGGATATAATGTTCATATAAACCTCCAATCAGTTCATGTGCACTTCACATCGTAATAATTACGCGTTTGCAAGCTCTGTGCGCGCTTTTTCAATGATAGCGTTCATGTCTTCCTTCGAATCTGTGGGAACTTTGCGGACATCAAATGTGATGCCGAGCTTCTTGAGCTCATCGAAAGTCTCTACATCCTCTTTGCCGAGGGAAAGAACCTTGTTGACAGCTACCTTGCCGAGTGAATGTGCCATGGAACCGACATTGAGCTCCTTGATGTCGACACCTCCCTTGATCGCGCGAAGCGCATCCTGAGGTGTTTCAAACAGAAGCAGTGCCTTGGTTGCGCCGAATCTGGGATCTTTGGCAACCTGGATGATCTTGTCGATCGGAACGACATTCGCCTTGATTCCGGGCGGTGCCGCCTGCTCGATCAGGGTCTTGCGCAGATCATCATGTGCAACTCCGTCGGAGCAGACAATGATACGGGTAGGCTGAGTGGTCTTGGACCATGCCGTAGCAACCTGACCATGAAGAAGACGTGAATCGATACGGGCAAGAACGTATTTGATGTGGCCGTCGCCCAGGACTGTTCCGGGAGGAATAGCGCCTGTGGGCTCAGCGGAAGCTGCAGCTGCAGGAGCAGGAGCAGCATCAGCGGGCATCAGGGATTCGGGATGTGTCACGATTCCCTCTCTCGCTGCGCTCACGATCGCAGTAGCGACCTCACCGGCTGTCTCAAAATCATCTCTTGCCCCATACGCTTCTGCGATCATGGGAAGGTTCATGCCTGTCACGATCGCCCATCCGGGATGGTCAGCGCTGAGCAGGAAAATCTGGTTGTACGGTGTTCCTGCGAACAAGTCGCACATGAACAGCACGTTCTCAGGATCTTCCAGTTTCGCAACTGCTTCCTGGATCTTCACGCGCAGGTCATCCGGCGTCTCGCCGTTGTGGAAAGTAACAGGAATCACGTCATCTGCTTCGCCGAAAACCATGCATGCAGAGGAATAGATGCCTGTCGCAAAGTCACCATGACTTGCAAGGATAATCCCTACCATTATAAAAACTCCCTTCTGTGAAATTTTCTCATACCCGAAGCCGAAAATAATATCAGATTCGCCGCAGGTATGAATTACAATTTTCATTATACAGTTTATATATTTTTTATGTCAATATAATTCTTTTTTTATCAGAATTACCAAAAGATTCCAAAAGAACAATTGGATATCACACTGATTTTATATAAAACGTCTATACACCCTATGTCTTCCGAACAATACTCCGGCAGTTTTAAATTTTGAAAAAAACGGGCAGTCCTGAATACTGAAAGCCTATAGTTAAGGGCATTCAAAAAGCCCGGAGAAGAATGCCTCCCCGGGCTTTCGTGTTTTTCAATTCTGCAGGCCTCCCTGTCAAATTGAGCTCTTCAGCAGTTTTTCCGTTATATCCTTCGGAATGGTAAATTCAACCGTTCCCATATACAGAGGAGCTGCCTCCCCCTCGTTAAAGCACAGGACCAGGTTTCCGTCGGAATCAAAATAAAAATCCTGGGCGGGACTGATCTCCTGAAAATCGTACTCAGGTCCTTCTACAGAATCAAGCCAGTATTCGGTGTCCGGATCCGCCGCCATCTGTTCGCGCATCTGGCGAATGACTTCTCTGCTCAAGGGGGTAATATAATCCGTCTCTTCTGAAAACAGGGTCTCAAGTGTCACATATTCCGAGGAATCTCTGTTGATATTAAAATGCGTCACCTGCTCGAAACCGTCCGCCGCACAGGTATATGCCTTCATCTTCAGCGAAAACCAGTCGTCGGAATCAGTTGTGATCTCATGCGTAAAACGAAGACTGCTGTAACCGGTTTCCTCCGCAAGGGAATTCTCAAACACACGGACTTCCTCTTCTGTCAGCTGTCTGACAGATGCCGTTACCCCGGAATCCGACATGGCCGATGCTGCAGACACATCCGCATTCTCCTGCTCCTGTACAGGCGCGGCCTGTGCCTCATTGCCATTGTCCTGGATGACCGCCGCACTTTCTCCCATGGTCCCAATCCCGCCGGCAGCCTTCTGTGCGTCATAAGCAAAAGAGCCTGCATCCGAGAGCGGCTGCTGCAGTTCTTCTTCCTCTTCCACCTTCACCTCTTCTTCGGACATGGAAACCATACCCGGCTCCGCAGAATTAAATTCGGAGGCTGTATGGATCCGCTGTCCGGAACGGATGGCGAAACCGATCACGCATACACATAAAAGTGCGGCCGCTGTCGCCGCCCACCGCTGCAGACGCAGGATCTTCAGGCGCCTGAAACCTTTATCATTTTCTTCCCCGGATGTTTTCCTTTCCCTTTCAGCCGGAATTGTCTCAGCCGCCATCGGCTGCTTCTGCTGAGACTCAGTATTTTTTTCTGACTTATGAGCTGCGGGTATCAGTCCGGGATCTTCCAGGTTTTGTCCGGCCTGATTCGCAAATGCAGCGGCTTCCTCTATATATTCGTCCCGGATTCCGCTCATCGCTTCCAGAATATCGTATCTGTTCATCACATCAAGCCCTCTTCTTCCAATATTTTTTTCAGGGAACGACGCATTCTCAGCAGTGTAACTTTAACATCACTCAGCCCAAGTCCGTACAATTCCGCAATCTCAGCGACAGAATCCATATAAAAATATCGTCTGACAAACAGCCTGCGCTGCTTTTGGGTACAGGTATCGAGATACTTGTTGATCGCCGTCTCCAGCGCCTTTTTGTCTACAGCCTCCTCCACATTGTTGGTGGACAGGCCGGTAATATCTCCCATTTCTTCGATCGATTCAGACAGGCGGTCTCCGGTTCTCTTGATCGCGTGTCCTGCTCTGTATCGGGATATAGCAAGATTTCTGGTTATCTTTCCCAGAAATGCGCTCAGACAGTCCGGCCGTGCAGGCGGGATACTGTTCCAGGCGCCGAGCCATGTATCATTCAGACATTCCTCCACATCCTCTTCACTTCCGAGGATATTAAAAGCGATCTTACGGCAGTATCTGCCGTATACAGCTTCTGTCTGTCCGATGGCGGCTTCATCCCTGTTCCAGAACAACTCTATAATCTTATTGTCGTCCATAAAGCCTCATCTCGTACTCCGGCGGCATGCAATGCGGTTCTGTTCCCTTATACTGAACCTCAAAAGACGTCTGCCGCTTTAGTTCTTTAAAAATACAAACGAAAAATCTGTACTATTGGTTACAGCTGACAGTGTTTTTTCGTCAAAAGCTCATAAATCAAAGCAAAAGCATATACTGCGGAACCTTCGAACATCTGAAGTAACCATTCCGGTCAACAGCCTTCGGACAGTCTATTATCATCTTCCTAAAACTTTAAAGTGCAAGACACGCCAGCGGGTATTGCGCAATGAAGAATCAATCCGGTAATGGCAAAACACCCCTGCAGGTTATTTTTCCGAAACAACATCGTACTTTCCCGTACCGTTTCCGGTGATCGTGACCGTGCCGTTGACAGAACTCCTGTAGACCGTTATTTCTTTCTTCTCAAGCTGCTTCAATACCTTTTCGGAAGCCTCTTCCGCCGCACTGTCTGTGATCACAGCGATCTCCGGGTCTGTATTCTCGATCAGTTCTTTGGTGTTTTTCTCTTTGCGGCCGTGATGGGGAAGTTTAAGGACGTCGAAAGTCTGTGTGTTTTCCCCGAGCCAGATTTCTATAGCATTTTTCTCAATATCTCCCGGAAGGAGCCATTCATCCTCTTTGTAAAAGATCTTGACGATCAAAGAGGCGTCATTATCGTTCTTTTCCGATGCATTATACCGGATCAGGGCGGGATCTATTTCAACCTGTGCCTGTCCAAGAGACAGGTTCTCCTTCTCTGTCACTCTGACGCTTTCCAGACCTTTTTTCCGGATCATGGCGATCAGGTCTCCGCACTTGTCTTCGTCTCCTGTGTAATCGGGAAGATAAAAGACATCCACAGGAATCACAGAGGCAATCTCGGCTGCACCCCCCACATGATCTTTGTCATAGTGAGTAATGATCATCGCATCCAGAGCCTTGATCCCCTGTTTCTTCAATTCCCCGGCAACCGACTGATAAGTCTCCTCGTATCCTGCATCCAGAAGAATATGATCCTCTCCCATCGTCAGCAGAATGCAGTCTCCTTTGCCCACATCGAAAAAAACAGCCTGCAGTTCCCCGTCTCCAGGTCCGCTTTCCCCGGAAGAATCTGTATTTCCTCCCGGAGTGCCGGAGGAATCAGACTTTTTTGATCTGCCGGAACAACCCGTTAAAGAGACCAGCAGAAACATACTGCAGAGAAGCACTATCCACAGTTTTCTTTTGAGCACGATCCAGTCTTTCATTGTCATAGTATAAAACCTCTTTGATCATCTGCTTATATAAATAAGGATTTGAAAAAAGAATCCCGGCAGGGTAAAGAAACACCTCCGGGTTACGCACGGGATAATAAAATGTCTTATCCTATTTTATATCGATTCCAATTGATAGTCACGCTTTTTTTTCATACATGCTTGTGAACTGCTTGTGAACGCATGCCATGACACTGAAGTATGGAAAATAGGTTACTCAGCAGAAGATCACCGGGAAGGAGGGTACTTTTCAGCCGCTCTGCTGTTTTTTTATGATCAGAAAGATAGTCAGGAATCCTCCTGCTGCTATGCCGAGAAAAGCAGCACCCCATAGAGGACTGCACACAGCTCCGTATGTCCCTGTCCATTGCAAAAACAGTATACTCAGGTTACATGCGCCATGAAGGGAACAGGGCACTGAAAAGTTTCCTGACGCTTCATAGGCAGCGGCAAACAGGATGCCCATGATCATAGCATAAACCGCCTGAGCAAAATTCCCGTGATAGAGCCCGAAAAAGAAGGCTGAGGCAAGAACCGCGGCACTTGTTCCATACCATCTCTGCAGACGCGGGTAGAGGATCCCGCGAAAGACAGTCTCTTCGACAAAAGGCATGAAAAAACAGTAGACAATAGCCTGGAGCAGGATTCCGGCAGAACCGGGCAGGCCTGCGGCACCTGCCTGTGAAGCAGCATCCGGCATATAAACAGAGAACAATACATTGATTCCAAGCGCTAGAAATACTGCTGCAGGCAGTAAAAGGGCAGTAACACGTCGCCTGATCCCTTCACCGGCCGCGGTATAGACTGCAGACCAAAAGCAGCTGTTTCCTTTTCCCTGAGATCCTCCCTTCCTTCCGGCAGCGGAATAAAGCATGCGTCTTTTTTCCTGCGCCGCACGGAAAGCCGGCCATTCCAGCCTTGCCTGTCGGCGCACAGAAAGACACCCGGCCCCTGCCGGTATGAAAAGCCGGAGAAATGACCAGAGCGCCAGAGCTGTAGGGGAATCCGCCATTCCTGCCCCCTGGAGAACTTTCTCCTGCAGAGAAAAATTCCACACAAAATCCATGGCGGCGGCAGCAAGTTCGCTGACAATGATATAGAGGATTACCGGGCCGAAAATATAGACCAGTACGGAAAATGTTTTTTCTTTTTTCATCTAAGATCTCTTGATCGGGATAACAAAGGTACCATTACGACTGAAACACTAAAAATGTACCAGAGTTACTTGTTTTTGGCAATCTTCTGTCTAAAAGCGGAAAAACTCCACTGATATAAAAACTCCGGTGCAGAAACTCTGCACCGGAGTCTTGAATTCATTTGATATGATCCGCCGCCGGAGCGTGCAGATCATTTCGGATCATCAATCAGAAGATTAAGAATCCGATTATCTCAGCATAGCGCCGCCGATGACCATCATCTGAACTTCGGATGTGCCTTCGTAGATCTCGGTGATCTTCGCATCACGCATCATGCGCTCGATGGGATAGTCACGGGTGTAGCCATAGCCGCCGTACAGCTGTACGCAGCGACGTGTAACATCACTTGCATTGCCTGCAGCAAACAGCTTAGCCTCTGCAGCGAGGAATGTGTAAGGCTTGCCTTCGTCAACAGCGTTAGCTGCCTGATAGACCAGAAGTCTTGCAGCGTCTGTGTTGGCCTGCATCTTAGCCAGCTCGAACTGAGTGTTCTGGAACTTAGCGATCGGTCTGCCGAACTGAGCTCTCTCTTTGACGTACTGCTTTGTGATCTCGATTGCGCCTTCAGCAATACCAAGAGCCTGAGCAGCGATACCGATACGGCCGCCATCCAGAGTCATCATAGCGATCTTGAAGCCCTTGCCGACTTCGCCGAGCAGATTCTCCTTCGGAACCTTGACGTTGTCGAATACGAGCTCGCAGGTGCTGGATCCACGGATACCCATCTTATGCTCGTGCTTGCCGATGGTGAAGCCTTCCATGCCCTTCTCCATGATCAGGCAGGAGATGCCCTTTGTGCCCTGGGACTTGTCAGTCATACCGAAGACGATGAAAACATCCGCATAGCCTGCGTTGGTGATGAAGATCTTGGAGCCGTTTACCAGATAGTAGTCGCCCTTGTCTTCGAAAACAGTCTTCTGGCCTGCAGCATCAGTTCCTGCATCGGGCTCAGTCAGACCGAAAGCACCAAGCTTCTTGCCGGAGCAGAGATCGGGGAGATATTTCTGCTTCTGAGCTTCGGTACCGAATTTGTAAATCGGCCATGTGCCAAGGGAGGTATGTGCGGAGATTGTAACACCTGTGGAAGCGCAAACCTTGGAAACTTCCTCGACGCACTGTGCATAGGATACCTCGTCGAGGCCTGCTCCGCCGTACTCCTCCGGGAAAGGAATGCCCAGAAGACCCATCTCAGCCATTACAGGGATAAGCTCTTCGGGGAATCTCTCCTGCTCGTCAAGCTCTGCTGCGATCGGGCCGCAGGAGTTCTGAGCAAAATCACGATACATGTCTACCATATCCTGATGGATCTCGTCGTTAAAGAAATTCATAAAAACCAACCTCCTTTTTTTGCACACATTTCAATGCCGTACAATAAACAAATAATGTGACCATGCGCATACTTTCGCATGTATGTTAGGATTATAACATATATTTTGTGCTTTATCTACATAGTATTTTGATTCAGATGACACTTTCTTGTTGAAAATCCCCATCATTCGTGTCTTTTTTTTCATACAGCTTGTTGATTTTGTATGAGTTAAGCATCAGCGTTTTTCTTTATGTATGCTGAATATTCTGTTATTGTGAAACAGCAGTCTACAGAGCAATCTCACAGTCCAGTGCAGTGGAATAGATCAGTTTTTGGGAAACGGGAATCCCATAGGCCTTCTGCAGCGCTTCCGCATAAAGATTCAGCTGGGTCTGATAGCGGGCGGCAAGTTCACCTGCTTCGCTGACCCGGTCTGTCTTATAATCCACGAGGATGATTTTTCCATCTTCGATCATAAATGCATCTATGATTCCCTGGATCGTCACCATCTCCTCGCGGGGCAGTCCTTCTCCTACCTGATCCGCGGGAACCCCCATGACAAAAGGCTGTTCGCGGAAGAGCTGTCCCCTCTTCCAGGCAAGGGTCATCCGCTCCGCCAGAGGTGACTGCAGAAAACGCATTAGGCGGGAAACACTGACAAGACTTACGTCCTCTTCTGTAATCTTTCCCCCGGCAGGAAGATCATGGAGCCATTTATTCAATTTAGCGGCTCCTTCAGTGCCGTCTGCGATCCATTCGCTGCGATGACCGTACTCCATCAGCTCCAGAACTCTGTGGAAGGCGGTGCCGCGTCTGGCGCCGGCACCTGCACCGGAAGCCTCCTGCTCTGCCTGCTCCTCTCTGACAAAGGCCGGGAGATACGGAAGGGGAACTTCTTCAGGGAATAGTTCTGCTGGAGATTCCTGTGTCCCTTCCTCTAATGTCTGCAGCGAACGCATTGCCCTGTGTTTGAGTTCAGAGACAGATGTCTGCGCATAGAGATCGCGAAGTTCCTCGTGGGGATAGGTTCGGAAAAACCAGGACGCCAGTTCTTCTGCCGCCTCCGGGTCCGGCTGGGCATCAAGGGCGCGTCCCTCCATCCCCCGCAGAATCTCCTCGCACCGGGACAGCTCAAACTGCTCTTCCACTGCGTGCATGGTGAGATCATTCTGCGTGAAGATAGATATCATGACAGGAAGAGACAGATGCTCCGCATCTTCAATCATGTCCGCAAGATCATATTCAGGTCCGGCCTGAGCCAGGAGTGCCTGGCAGATCAGCTGTGCAAAAGAAGACGCGCCCGCTATCATAGCAGGAGAAAGTTTGGTCTCCGTTCTGTCATGGAAAAATCCTGCCAGAGCTGCTTTCCAGATTTTGGCTTTTTTTACCACATCTTTCAAGGATGCGGTCATGATCAGTTTTTCCTTGGCACGGGTCAGTGCGACATAGAGAACTCGCAGTTCCTCTCCCATGCAGTCGCGGCGGATCTTTTCCGCGATCTCCTCGCGCCGCAGTGTGGAGGCGTTTACCCTGGAAACCGTGTCAAAATACTTGATCCCTACACCCCAGTCCCCATCGAAGATCATCGTGCCGGAGGCATCAAAGCGGCGGAAGGAAAAATCTTTGGAAAGTCCGGCCACAAAGCAGATGGGGAATTCCAGTCCCTTACTCTTGTGGATACTCATAATACGGACAACATCCGCATTTTCGTCCAGGGTATTTGCTTCCCCGTAATCGATTTCCTGACGGTGAAGTCCGTCGATATAGCGCAGGAACTGAAACAGTCCTGTGAAGTCTGTTTTAGTAAATGCATCTGCCTGGCTGCGCAGAAAACGCAGGTTGGCTGATCTCTGTGCACCCGCGGGCAAGGCCGTGCAATAGTCCTGATAACCGGTCTCCTCAAGCAGGCCGGTGACGATCTCCGAGACAGAACTGTATTGTACACGTTTGCGCCAGCTCCGCAGGAAATGAAGAAAGGCGGCACATTTCTCCACCAGTTCCTGCGAAATATCTTGTCCGGCGGTCTCCTCCCCTGCACAGGCGCAGAGTGCGTCGTAGAGCATACCCTCTCTGCAGGCGATCCTGATCATAGTGATCTCATCCTGGGTAAAGCCCCCGAAAAACCCACTCAGAGTCCCGTACAGAGGAATATCCTGCCTGGGGTTATCCAGGACCCGGAGCATTTCGATGAGCTCGCGGATCTCCTGCGCGGCAAAATAGCCTGTTCTGGATTCTGCATATGCAGGGATTCCTTCGCGTGCAAAAACAGCGCGCAGGTCCTCATTCCATCCGACTGTGCTGCGCAGCAAAACAACGATATCTCCGTACCGGGCCGGCCTGAGCTCTCCGGTTTGCTCATCCCGCACAGGCAGGCTCCCTACCATCCGGCGAATCCTCCCGGCGATAAGAAGCGCCTCTTTCTGCCTGTCACTGAGCTCGCTGATCTCATTACTGAGGACCGTGTACTCTTCTTCTCCTGTCTCAGACTCTTCCTCAGCCGACTGGCCTGCAGGCTGGCTGTCAGACTCTTCTTCTGCAGACCCATCCACTGGCAGCAGATCCAGCAGGAGCAGTTCCGCGCTGTAGGGATCAGTCCCCTCTTCCGGATTTCCGGATGGTGCCTGCCCGGGGAATTCCGCACCTTGTTTCAAAGAGACATTTTCATTGTAGGTGACACCGCCTACTTCTCTTCGCATGATGCGCATAAAAAGCGTATTGACACAGTCAAG
The DNA here is from genome assembly GCA_045130475.1 of Lachnospiraceae bacterium. Classification (GTDB taxonomy): domain Bacteria; phylum Bacillota; class Clostridia; order Lachnospirales; family Lachnospiraceae; genus CAG-791. The sequence continues at coordinate 106,880 of JBGUPU010000025.1, read as the reverse complement.
CACCTGTGCGCGGCTGCGGAAGTTCTGGTCGAGCTCGATCCGCTCAGTCAAGGGATCATCAGGCTGATAAGAATCATATTTTTCCATGAAGATCTCAGGGCGGGCAAGGCGGAAGCGGTAAATACTCTGCTTGATATCTCCGACCATAAAGCGGTTGTTGCGGCCGTCGTCCTCTCCCGAAATGATCTGCAGAAGCAGCTCCTGCACCTCATTGCTGTCCTGGTACTCATCGATCAGGATCTCGGCGTAATGGCTTCTTAAAGCTCTGGCAGCCCGTCGGGGTACATAACTGCCGTCCTCCTGTCTCTCAGCCAGGATGTCCAGCGCAAAGTGCTCAAGATCCACAAAATCAATGAGATGCCTCTCTTTTTTAACTTCCAGAAAGCGCTCGGAATACTCAATTGCCATTTCGGAAAGGGTCTGCATGGGTTCCCTTGCCGCACTCATCATGGCCAGAATGACCTCAGGGGTCTGCCCGCTGACGGATCCGCGCAGTTTTACAATGCGGTCTTTTTCTGTATCCCGCATGGACTTGACGGTATCTCTGAGCGCAGGATCCATGTAGGCATATTTTTTGCCTTTCACGGCAGGATAACGCTGAAATGTCCACTGAAGTCCCTGCTGGATCTCCTCCCAGAGTTTTTTCAAAAGACGGAACTGGCCGGATCGGTCCTCCGATGCCATCACAGCATCCAGTTCCCTGCGGATTGTGCCTATCTCTCTGACAATTCCCTGCTCCTCATCATCCAGAAAAGTATGGCAGACGTCCGGACCTCCCGGCGCAAGGCACATTTCCTTCATCGCTTCATACCGCAGACCGGACTCAATAAGAAAATCCGAGAGCCGCAGGATCATGGAACGCATCCAGACAGTGGAGAACAGCTCCTCCTCATCCTGTACGTCATAGTCGGACGCGCGCTCTTTCAGCCAGGCCTTCGGAGAGGGGTGGCTGCCCGCCCTCTTGCACAGTTCAAGGATCAGCTCTTCGATAGGACTGTCGTCTGCGCCCGGGCAGAAATATTCCACACAGCGCAGAAATGCCGGATCCTTTGACGCGTATTTTTCTTCAAGATAATCGCGCAGTACCTCCGCTGCAATGATGCCGCTCTCCGTCGGCTCGATCTGCCTGAAGCCCGGATCCAGATCGATATCGCTGAAATAGTTGCGCAGCAGAAAAGTAAAAAAGCTGTCCATAGTCGTGATCTGCGCGTTATGGAGCAGGACTTCCTGCCTCTGCAGGTGAGCATTGGAGGGATCCTCCGCCAGACGCCCTGACAGGGCCTTTCCGATTCGCTCCCGCATCTGGGCTGCGGCAGCTCTGGTAAAGGTCACGACAAGAAGCCTGTCGATATCCAGAGGATGCTCTCCCTCACTGACAAGCTTTACGATCCGTTCGACAAGGACAGCTGTTTTACCGCTGCCGGCTGCCGCCGAAACCAGAATATTGTGTCCCCGCGCATCCAGTACTTTCTGCTGGGCAGGCGTAAAATGTATGGCCATATGACACTCCGATATATACGTTATTATTTCCTGTAGCTGTAGCCGGGGATCCGGGGATCAAATCCGCATGCCCCCTTATAGGGACAGTAATCACATGCGGATGCTCCCTTTTTCAGGGATGCCGGCTGTGCACTGACATCTCCGTCGAGAATATGCTCCGCCACTCTGCACAGAGCCTGCCGTGCCATGTCTGCCAGTTTTCTGTATTCCTCTTCATCGATCAGATGCGAAGCGGCTGTGTAGCCGCCTTTCGTGCTCCTGGTAACAGGGATGACATCTGATTTTCCTGTAAAATATTTGTCCAGGTGGGAAATACTTTTGTCATCCTCAAACACCAGACCGGTGGGACGAAGACTGCTCCGGATCTTACCGATCCGCTCACCCGCCATATATTGCTCAGGGTCGGCGTCGGGTCCCGCAGAATCAGCAACTTCTGCCGCTGTAATATTTATAACCGGATCCGTCATCCTGTAGTACAACATGGCGGAGGGTATGATTTTATCTTCCTGCCGTGTTTCTTCAGAAAGCGGAATCTCCTCTCCGGCAGGCCTGTCCTCAATCCGGCCGGCCAATGTATCCAGACGGTCTGCGCCGGCATTCAGAAGGGCCTCCATATAGGTGATCAGCTGCAGCTGCAGGCCTCTCCGGATCAGATCCTCATCGAGATCATTGATCCCGGTCTTGTAATCCATGATGCGCAGATAGCGGGCTCCATCCTGTGCGCACATATCCACGCGGTCGATCCTGCCGACGAGAAAAAGCCTTCGGCCGTTTCCAAGATCAAATCCGATCGCCGGCATACGCCCCTCCTGTCCACCGAAGGACAGTTCTGAAGCAATCGGCTGAAAGTCTCCCTGCCGGATCTGATACTGTAAAGTATCGACCGTCCTGAGAAGCCTCTTTGCATAGCGGTCCAGACGCCCTTGGTCGCGGGCACTTTTATATAAAAGAAGATTGCGGTATACAGCGGCCTCCTCCTGCAATGCACGGGCACTGAGACGCAGCGCGTCCTCCTCGGAAAAATCCTTCCATGAAATGCCTTCCGCCAGCAGAAGGGCATCAAAGCGCTGCAGAGACTCATGGAGGATACTGCCCCCGTCCACAGGGGCAAATTCATACAGATCCCTCTCACGAAGATGCAGTCCGTACTGAAGATGCTGCCGCAGGTAACATTTTGCTCCCGTCTCCATCCTGCTGATACCGCCGACGATCAAATTGCCGTAGAGAGCCCGGGCAAGGCTGCTCTGCAGAAGCCGGGGGGTGTAGCGGGAAAGCGCGGCGTTTCGAAGGCTCTGTACCGCATCGCGCATCCTTGCATCCGCCGTGACCTCCGGGCTTGTATAAAACCCATACAGAAGGGAAAAATCCCGCACAAAATCTTCCGTATCCGGTGTATTTCCTTCCACAAAGGTGCGCAGCTGGTCCGCCAGAAGACGCAGGCCGTCCGCGCGGCCGGTAATCCTGCTGCTTACAGGTTCCTGTTCGGGATATTCCACCTCAAGCGCGGGAAACAGTCCCTGCAGCATAGAGATCAGGTAAGAAGGACGCAGGCTCTTCCCATCCCTGGACACTGTAGAATAGGAAACAGTAAGCGTCCGGGAGGGCTTTGTCATATTCAGATACAGATACAGACGCTGTGTAAACATCTGCTGTCTGGGCGTAGGGGCAAGCACTGCACCGCCGGCAGCCAGAAACTCCCGGTCCATGTCAGACAAAATGCCGCCCCTGGAGGCACTTCGCGGAATATTCCCTTCATTGACTCCCGCCATAAATAAATGACGTATCTGTGTGAGACGTGTGCGTTCAATATCTCCCACCAGAATGCGGTCGACACGCTGGGGAAGTGTTCCCAGTCGAATCTGGGAAAACCCTGCCTCCAAAAGCTCAAGATAATCGCGTGCGCTCATGATCTCTTCGCCGGCAAGGTCATAAATCTGGTCGAGCAGATCGATCACGGTGCGGTAGATCTGGCGGTACTGCAGTTCGCGGACAACATCTCCTGCATCTTTAAATTCATCCGCCAGCACTTCTACGCGCATCTGTGCTCCGCACCCCGCAAGGAATCCGTACAGCTCTTTTGTGCGGACCGCTGCCGATCTGGCCTTTCTGTGGGTATCCTGTACACCGCCGGGAGCCTGATCGGCCGGACCGGAATCCTGTTCTGATGTGCTTATGTCCTGCGGCACCTCTTCCCCCTGCAGCGCCCGCAGTGCATCCGGGATCACCCGGACCGGAAGACCGGTCACAGGTTCTACTTCACGAAGGAACTTTATCCTGGCTTCCTCACAGGAGGAATCGAAAGCCGCAGTCCATTTTTTCCTTCCTCTTACACCATTTGCAAGACAATAGTTTTCCAGCCGGTCCGTTTCCTCCAAAGACAGACTGCTCAGTCCGCTCCGCAGATAACGGAAGACAGACGCATAGGAAAAATTATCCGATGAAATCTGCAGTACACTGCGAATACCCTCGATCAGGATATTGTGAAAAGCACCGCTGGTCCTGTCAATATAGACAGGAATCCCCGCTCTCTCCGCCTCCAGCGCAAACAGGTCCCCATAGGTCTCCAGGTCCGCCGTGACGATGGCAAAATCACGGTAGGCACAGCCTGTCTTTGCGATCATCTTCCTCACCCGGCTGAAGATCAGACGCACTTCCTCCTGGGGTGTCGAGGCGGCAAACAGCTGCAGGCTCCCGGACGTCTCCCCCTCCCTCTTTTCTTCAAAAGGGATTTCCGGATAGCGGAAGAGACGGCTCTCAAGATGTGCCAGCACCCTGCTTTCCGAAAAGCGGGGCAGACATCCAGGCATCAGCCCGGAGTCTGTGTCCTCTTTTTTCAGCCCTTCTTTCCCGGAGGCGCCGGTTAACCCGATATAGAGATCTTCTCCCCGTTTAAGACCCTCTTTTGAAGCCATACGGATAATGTCATAAACTGTCCTTCGGCTCAGATAAAAAAGATTTTCTTCTTTGCCGGCAGGACCGCCGCAGGCAGTGAGGCTGATGTGAGGGCCCTGATCGGGAGAGACCGTCAATGAAAAGACCACCTCCGAAGCACAGCGGATCAGCGCCATCACAACCCTGTACTGTACGGTGGTAAATCCGGTAAATCCGTCAAATACGATGACGCTGTTCCGCAGACTTTCCGCCTCGGGAATTGAATTTGCCAGAAGATCAAGCGTCTCCTCGGATGTGACATAGGAGTCCCTCTTTGCTGTACAGAATTCCGTATACAGCTTACCAAGATCCTGAAGCCTTGCCTGCAGGGCATTCTGCCCGTGCTCGCCGGCATAGACTGCCATCTCCTCGATCTGCTCTTCTCCTATGCCGTATTGCATGAATTCGGAGAGTACCGACTTCACTTCGTCGATCATTCCCGGCCTGTGGATCCCCCTCTCCAAAATCTGCAGATCCTTCGCGCATTTAGAAGCGACCCGCCGCAGCAGCAGGCTCTTGCCGATATCATCCAGGACCGTCCTTTTATCCGCCCCTGTCTCTTCAAAGACACGGTGGGCAAGCCTTCCGAAACTGAGCACATCAATGTTCATCAGCGAATGTGCCGGATGCTCCTGGACCAGTTCCCTCTGGGTCTGCATGGAATACTGCTCAGGCACAACGACTATATATTTGATCCTGTCTTTTCCCATTGAGGCAAGGGAAGATCCTGCCTTTTCAATGATGATCTTCCGCAGCAGACGGCTTTTTCCCGACCCTGAAGGCCCAAAACAAAACGAATAGCTCATAGATTCTCCATCACTTTGTTTCATTGATATAAACTTTTATACGGCTCTGAATTATATCCGCGGTCTCTTCGGCACTTTTCTGCCCGGCAAAAAACGCGCTGCTCTCTTCATTGATGATCTCGGTGATCTTGCTGTCGACACTGGTCTTCATCTTCAGGGAACGGAGAATGCCCATCACATGATCGATATCTTTCTGAGACGTAACAGGAAGTTTCACTGTTTTTCCGTTCATCATGACAGAGGATGTCTCCGTCTCCGAGACCTCTTTTCCCTTCTCATCAGTATATGTAAAGGTTTTGGGGTTCATGGCTCTGTCCGCAAGGATTTCAAGAGCATCCACACTGATCGGGAAAGCGCTGTCAATATTTTGCTGATATTCATCCAGATAAAACTCGCGAAGGAACTCCCAGCACCCTTCCGGATGATCCGAACTGCGCGTGATCGCAATAGCCAGTTCATTCATGATGACCGGCCCGTTCCCGCCGTCTCCCGGATATCCCATATAGGTGATCTCTTCGCCCACATATCCGTATCTCTCCTGCATATAGCTGTCAAAACAGTACATGTAACCGTCACGGATCAGCTGTTTCCCATCCCGCATGGCACCTTCCAGCTGTGCCCAGTCTATATTTTCATAATTTATCTTTTTGGGAAACTTCTTGCAGAATTTCAGAAGATTAATAAAGGACTCCGAGCCAAAGCTGCAAGTCCCCCTGTCCCAGTCAACATATTCATCCATCGCGCAGAACAGGACCCATGACAGCATGCCTTCCCTGGTTATAGGCCCCAATGCTGTTTCGTAATTAAGGCCCCTCTCCTTTATCATCTTCTCAATCTGCCCTGTGGTCACACCTACGGTATTGCCGAAATCTTTCTTTTTTCCGATCAGACCCATGACATTGAAAGCCGGGCAGATGAAGTACATTTTACCGTCGATCCGGGAAGCATCCAGGACATTGTCCAGATAGTCGCGGGATGCAAGCTCCTCATCTTCCGAAAAAAAAGATCCCAGGTCCACGAACATGCCTTTTGCCGCATAACTTTCAACGGGCATATCCCCGGATATACAGAGCATATCCGGAATATTGCCCGCTGCGACTTCCATGTTCAATGTATTTTTTCCTTCATCATCATAGGGATACTCTTGTAATACGACCCTGTACTTGCTGTTGGCTTTATTAAACCTCACAACGGCTTTGCTGAGATCTGAATCAGCGTATGTACAGGCAAGGGACAGGGCGACCTTGTCGCCCTGTCCCGCATCAACGGCTTTTTTAAACAAAGCTGCCTCTGAGCCGTAATCCATATTGTAGTACATCAAAACAGCTGAATCCGCTGAAAGGAAGGAGCATCCAATGACTGACTCAATCTCCAGATCGGACGCCATAAAGTCGAATACCTTGACCAGTCCGGAGGTCCCGGCTTTCACTCCGTAAACACCATCACTGCCTGTAACATAAAAATCGTAGTCCCCGCAGCCGGATGCGAAGAATTCACTCATAAAGGAAGCCGGTGTCTCGTATTTTGTCTCCTGATATTTCCCTGTCGCGGGATCTACCGCATAGGAGATCAAGCCTTTTTCAGCGCTTCCAACGAGCAGAACTCTGTGATCGGGAGTCACACATATGTTTCCGTAAAAGTCTTTCGGAAGATCTGCTTTCAGCTTCCCTGCGCCATCCTTACCTTCATAAATCCTCAGGTCAGATTCTGTCAGGAGAAAAATCTGTTTATCCGTAGAGACGATCCCGTTGGGGTAAAAATCTTCCTCTTCGGAAATTGCCTTTGTCCAGACTTCCTTAAGTTCCGGCTTCTCCCCGTCCGACAGTGTATAGCGGCCCATCTGCCAGATAAAGACTTCTTTCTGCTCGCTGTATTGATTGCTCAGCAGAATAATGCTTCCGTCCGACATGACATTAAAGTTGGTGACACCGCCGTCCTCGGACGATGGAAGCTGGATCGTCCTGCCGTTTTCTCCCTTTGCATCGAAGGAGCACAGGAATGTGCCGTTGGCGGATTGAAGGTCTGAATACATTACATAATATCTGCCGTTTGCAGCCTGCGCAGCGGAGAAGTTGAACCGCTCCTCACCCATGTCATCTTCCTCTTCATCTGAGGAGCTGTCCTGCGCAGAGTTCATAATATCACTGAGCGGAGACTTGACCCTCGTGTAGATTACATCCGTGTCGATCTTGGCCAGCATACGTGAGTTTTTCCTTCCGCCGGTCAAACCGCATCCCGCAAGAGTTCCCAGTATAAGACTCAGCATCAGCAATATGGAAAAAAACCTGCAGCAATTTATCCTTTTCATCCTCTTTCTTCTCCCTGTCTACAAGATGTTATGATGTAAAGGTAAAAATGAATCACATCATGAAATCTGATCAGAACCCAAAGCCATCTGCTCCTGTCAAAAAAGCAGGGATTTATACTGCATCGTACAAGACGCATGGGGTCCCTGATATTTTTAGACTCATTACAAATACCTATTATAACAGAAAAATACAGCCGGGACACGTCCAGAATGTCCCGGCTGTAAAAAAATATAGAGATTTTTTAATTACACATGAATTCCCCTGTTCTCGTCTCCATGCTGGTTAACACCGAACTCATAGTCATTTCCGGGCAGGACAGCATTGAGGATAATACCCACTATGGAGGCAATAGCAAGTGCTGTCAGGGTGATAGTAACGCCGCCGATAGTAAAAGTGGCGCCGTCTCCCAGACCCAGGCCGCATACCATGATGACAGCTGCGATGATGAGATTGCGGGATTTGGTAAAATCAACCTGGTTTTCAACCATGTTGCGGATACCGATCGCGGAGATCATACCGTACAGGATGAAGCTGATGCCTCCGATGATCGCGGAGGGCATGGTGCCGATGATCTGTGCCATCTTGGGAATAAAGCTCAGAACGATCGCATAGCAGGCCGCAAGACGGATGACCTTGGGATCATAAACTTTACTCAGCTCAAGAACGCCTGTGTTCTCGCCATAAGTCGTGTTTGCGGGGCCGCCGAACATGCCGGCCATGGCTGTTGCGAGACCGTCACCCACCAGAGTGCGGTGCAGACCGGGGTCTTCGATGAAATTCTGTTCTGTCGTAGCGGAAATAGCGGAAATATCGCCGATATGCTCCATCATGGAAGCAATGGCAATCGGAGCCATGACAAAGATCGCTGTCAGATCAAACTTTGCAAGAATAAAAGGAGGAAGTCCGACAAAGCCCGCATCAGCAATCGGTGCAAAGTTCAGGATCGCGCTGCCGTCGGCATTTGTGATCCCAAGGGCATTCATAATCACAGCTGCGATATAGGAAATAACAACGCCCAGAAGGATCGGAATGATCTTGAACATTCCTTTTCCCCAGATATTAAAAATAATGACAACCGCCAGGGCAATGAGTGCCAGAGGCCAGTTCATCGAAGCATTTGAGATAGCAGAAGGCGCAAGTCCCAGACCAATGCAGATGATAATGGGGCCGGTCACGATAGGAGGCAGGAAACGCATGACCTTTTTGACACCGACGCCGCGGATGATCAAAGCCAGGATCAGGTAGAGAAGGCCTGCGATCACGATGCCGCCGCAGGCATAAGGAATCTTCTTTCCGTAACTCATATCGGCAAACTTACCGGTATTGAGCTCGGCGACAGTGGCAAATCCACCGAGGAAGGCAAATGAGGAACCCAGAAAAGCAGGAACCTTCCATTTTGCCAGGAAATGGAACAAGAGAGTTCCGATACCTGCGAAAAACAGTGTGACCTGAATGGAAAGACCCTCTCCGTGGAAATAGCTGTTTACCAGAATCGGAACCAGGATCGTAGCACCGAACATGGCAAAAAGATGCTGGATACCGAGAATAGCCATCTTTCCATATCCAAGTTTTGACGCATCATAAATTGGCTGACTGGAATTCATAGTGAAGATACACTTCCTTTCATGATGAAAAATATGAGCTGCTTACTTTATAACCCTTTGCAAATACATCTATCAAATGATATCACCTGTTCCGCAATCGTCAAGCCCCGGCTTTTATACAAGAGAGAAGCCGACGACGCTTGCAGTCATCATGATCACGCCGGCAAGAAGAACACCCAGCATGACTGCCACGATTGTAGGGACAAAATCCATATCCAGAATACTTGCGGCAAGCGTTCCCGTCCATGCACCGGTCCCGGGAAGAGGGATGCCTACAAAGAGAAGCAGGGCTAAAAATGTTCCGCGTCCGGCTTTCTCGGTGAGCTTTTTTCCGCCCTTTTTGCCTTTTTCCAGACAGAAACTGAAAAACCTGCCGATCACCGGTTTATCGGCGCCCCATTCCAGCACCTTTCTTGCAAAGAGATAAATGAAAGGTACCGGGATCATATTGCCGACAATACAGACAATATAAGAAGGAATGATCGGGAGCCCCATGCCCTGAGCTATGGGAATCGCGCCTCTGAGCTCGATCAGGGGAACCATAGAGACAAGAAAGGGAATAATATACTGTTTCATATTTATAATTCCTTCTGCCCTTCGAAGGCTGTCCGTCATTTTCTGACGGTTTCCAAATGTGTTTTATGTAAAATCTAACAGATTCTATCAGAAACCTGTGTCTACTGCAACTGCAGGATATAAATTGTTCTTTTCAAAATACCGCCGGTGAACAAAATCTTCTTTGAGCAGACATAAAAAGAGTCCCGCGAGTGATGAGCGGGACTCTTTCCTGTTGCATCTTTCTGCGAATCAGATGAAATCTTTCGTAAACGCAGGATCTAAGGCCTGTTTTTACGCAATGGCTTCTGCCTTTTTCTCATCAAGAATCTTTTTCGCGCTGGACAGTTTCACACACAGTGAAAACAGTTCCGCAGCCGTCCTCAGATCTTCAAGGGGCGGATAGGACGGTGCGATCCGGATGTTCGAGTCAAAAGGATCGCGTCCATAGGGCCATGTCGCCCCGGCCTTGGTCATCATGACGCCGGCCTTTTTGCACTTGGCAACAACATCCTTGGCACAGCCGGGAAGTGTATCGAAACTGATGAAATACCCGCCCTTGGGATTTGTCCAGGAGCCGATCCCGAGTTCTCCCAGATTCTTCTCCAGGATCTCTTCGACCGCCTCAAACTTGGGACGGAGGATTTCGGCATGCTTCTGCATATGAACGACCATCCCGGAGATATCGCCGAAGAACCTGACGTGACGAAGCTGATTTACCTTGTCATGTCCGATCGTCTGGATGGAGAGCTGTTTGCGGATATCCTCCAGATTGTTGGAAGACGTTGCCAGGGCGGAAATACCGCTTCCGGGGAAGGTGATCTTGGAGGTGGAGGCAAACTTATAGACCATATCGGGATTGCCGACACGTTTGCATTCCGCCAGAATCTCGATCAGATAGTCCTGGTCAAGGTCATAGAGGTGGTGGATGCCGTATGCATTGTCCCAGAAAATACGGAAGTCCTGTGCGGCGGGCTTGAGCCTTGCAAAGCGGCGGACAGTCTCATCGCTGTAGGAATATCCGGTGGGGTTGGCATATTTAGGAACACACCAGATACCCTTAATGGATTCATCTGAAGAGACAAGCCTCTCAACCATATCCATATCAGGGCCTGTGGGGCTCATGGGCACCGGAATCATGCCGATTCCGAAATACTCTGTAATGGCAAAATGCCTGTCGTATCCGGGCACAGGGCAGAGAAAATTGACCTGGGGAAGCTTGCACCAGGGAGTGCTGCCCATAATGCCGTGGGTCATTGCGCGGGATACTGTGTCATACATTACGTTCAACGAAGAATTGCCGTAGATCAGGATATTGTCAGGACGGTTCTCCATCATATCACCGATCAGGTCTTTACATTCTTCAATGCCGTCCAGCACTCCGTAATTGCGGCAGTCCGTACCATCTTCACAGAACATATCTGCATCCGAATTCAGAACATCCATCATCCCCATAGAGAGATCAAGCTGAGCCTGACTGGGCTTTCCTCTGGACATATTCAGGTTCAGATCCATATTCTGATATTTCTTATATTCCTTCCGCAGTTTATCATATTCTTCAGTGAGTTCATCGATTGTCATTTCTGCATAGGGTTTCAATTAAATATCCTCCTGAATAAAAAGATAGATTCCGGAATATCTGCCGTATACACACAGAAAACAACCCGGATTCTCTTCTGACCATTACATTGTCTTTCGCTCACCGTATTATGACAAATACTCATCCTGATTGTCAAGAGAAATGTATTCCGGAATCATTGTATACAATGATTCCGGAATAGAATAAGAAATCCTCTCTGCGGGGCAGAGAGGATCAGTTGCTGCTGTATTCAGATAATCCGTAATCAGCTTTCAGTCAAAATACAAAGAATCATTTGAGTACTGTCGAATAATAAGGAATCACAATCCTGGCACCGGCCTTCAGATCCGGTACGGATCCCTTATGGTAGGGAAGACTGTTGATCTCACAGATTTCACGGACAAAGGCATCCGCAGTTTCATATTCACTGCTGTCACAGTACTGAAATACGATATCTGACAGATCCTCTCCGTAACCGATCGTAACAGTCGTGTAATATTTATAAGTCTGCTCCTTCTCGCGGCTGGAGGCTCTTGTCATCATCTGGAATCCTGCCAGCATTCCGGAAAAGATAACTGCCAGCACGAGTGTGCGGAGGACAAAAGAAGTACCGCGTCTGCCCGCGGAAGCCTTCCTGCAGCGGCGGCTCTTCAGCACTGTACCCTGTCCGTACTGATTTGTGCCGGCTTTTCCCGGTCTATACTGCTCTTTCCTGTCCGCCTTCTTCTCCCCGGCACTCTTCACTCCGGTCTGTCTGGAAATCATGATATATTTCTGCTGCATCCGGTTTTCCTTTCCATAAGTATTGCGGAATCCGGACTGATTGGTCTGCACACATGTCATTACATTAATGCCGTTCATACTGATCACCTGCTCGAACTTTTGTTTGGTACAGGTCCATTATATCGAACGTACATTTGAAAGTCAATAAAAATCGAACATATTTTCTGAATAAATGTTCGGAATATATGTTTGCTTTTTTATGCCGGGATAGTGTATACTGAACAGGAAAAGAAAGAGGATTGCTGCAGATAACCTTTCCCTAATTGTGTAAATCGCAGCAGTCAATACTATTGCACTATGCAGATCAGAGGCAGCAGTCAAGGCCCCAGGAGGTAAAGCAGCATGGCAAATATAGAGAGGAGCGGCAGGGCGCTCACCGCAAAGCAGCAGAAAATTCTGGATTATATCAAAGAAGAGATCCTGAAGAAAGGCTATCCTCCCACTGTGCGGGAAATCTGCGAAACGGTAGGCCTTCGTTCGACATCATCGGTACATGCCCACCTCTCCACACTTGAGAAAAACGGTTATATCCGCCGGGACCCCACCAAGCCCCGTGCCATAGAAATCTGTGATGACAGCTTCCAGATCGTCCGAACGGAAATGACATCTATTCCGGAAGTCGGCGATGTCGCTGCCGGACTTCCCATCCTTGCACAGGAAAACATTATGAGCTATTTTCCTGTCCCCTCGGAGCTTATTCCCTCCGGTGAATCCTTTATTCTGCGTGTGCGCGGTGATTCAATGATCAATGCAGGTATTTTTGACGGTGACCGCATCTTCGTCAACTCCTGCAGTACTGCCCGCAACGGAGATATCATTGTTGCTCTGGTCGACGACTCCGCAACAGTCAAGACTTTTTATAAAGAGAAAGACCACATCCGTCTTCAGCCCGAAAATGATTCCATGGATCCCATCATCGTCAAGGACTGTCAGATTCTCGGAAAGGTTTTCGGCGTCTTCCGCCTGATGCGCTGACCAAAACCGGCAGGAACTCAATAGAATTCCTGCCGGTTTTTTCTTCTTCGCGCAATACCCGTGGCTTCAGCCTCGGGATCCGCGCACAAGACTCACAAGCAAGTCCTGAATATGCCAAGGAGACATCCGCAAATCTATGCGATATCCGCATCGGTCGTGATCATGATGTCATAGTCGGGGTAGAGTTCTCCGATTTCCTTCATGATGATGATATAGCCGTCTTTAGGGTCAATGTCAAAACTGAAGACAACATCAAACCGCATCTTCTTTTTTTCAATGTCGGCGTGGAATGCATGTACCTGCAGAGCCCAGTCATGTTTCATCACGTTTTCCATAACCGTGTTGCGGATCCTGGCTGCCTCCTCATTCCTGGTGTTGTAGGAATAGACACCGACGCCGGTGAGGATCACACCTGTTTCATCATAGACTCTGCGCTGTATACGGCGGGTAATGTTATCGACCTCTTCCACCGTCATGACATCGGGAAGCTCAATATGTACGGATGCATAGTCGCGCTCAGGACCATAGTTATTGATAAACAGGTCATAGGCGCCGCGGACTTTCGGCTCGCGGGCGATCACCTGCTTGATCTTCTGTACCTTTTCCGGGTCTGCTCTCTTTCCGATGATATCGTCCAGTGTCTCCAGCATGATCCCGACGCCCGATTTCATGATAAACAAAGAGATCACGGCACCGACAAAAGCTTCCAGCGAGATTCCGGTCATTTTGAACAGGACAGCGCAGGCCAGGACAGAAAAAGACAGGACGGCATCAAAGGTGGCATCCGCGCCGGAGGCCTCAAGGGCACCCGATCCCGCCTCCTTTCCCTTTTTTGTAAAGTATCTTCCCAGCAGTATCTTGACGATGACTGCTGCCGCTATGATGACCAGGGAAAGGGCTGAATAATCGGGAACCTCGGGATACAGGATCTTTTTGACAGATTCATAGGCACAGGTGATACCTGCGTACAGTACAATTGCCGCCACGATCATGGCGCTCAGATATTCTGTTCTTCCATGGCCCAGGGGATGTTTCTTGTCCGGTTTGCGCGTTGCCAGTCTTGCGCCTGCGATCGTGACCAGAGAGGAAACTGCGTCAGACAGATTGTTGACTGCGTCCAGAGTGACTGCAATAGAATGTGACAGAAGACCGATCACAGCTTTAAAGGCTGCAAGAAAGACATTCGCCCCAATTCCTATAATGCTGGTGCGGATGATAATCTGATCCCTGTTTTTTACATCGTCATCCAGCCCTGCAGGCATATGTTCCTGATTTCTCATCTTTCTCTTTCTCCTGCACTGCATGTTACAAACGGAAGTTTCTTCATAAAAAGCAGGGATTTCCCTTGGAGAAATCCCTGCCGCATGTTTATGAAACGGATTCAGGCTGCCGGACAGCACACCTGAACAGTTTATGAAATAAAAGGATATACCAACATGCATCCTGACAGCAGCCAGGGAGCAGCACAGACTTACAGCTCTTCAGGAGTAATCTGCTTTCCATCCTTCCAGATACGCTCAAGGTCATAGAACAGGCGGTTCTGGGCATCAAAGATATGAATGATCACATCTCCGAAATCCAGAAGGACCCAGTTTCCTGCCTGATAGCCCTCGATCTGCTTGGGGATTGCGCCGGCACGGCCCAGGCGTTCCTCAACTTCGTCAGCCATTGCCTGCACCTGGATACGGTTATTGCCGCTGGCAATGATAAAATAATCCGCGAGGACAGAGACGCCGCCGATGTCGATGACACGCACATCCTCTGCTTTCTTATCTTCCAGTGCTGCGATGGCAATACGCGCAAGGTCCGCGGAACGTTCCTTTCCCGCTTCTTTGCCGTTTTCAGGGATCATGCTCTTATCGTTGATATCAGTCATAAATGTTCTTCTCCTCATCAAGCCGTTTATAGTACTCGTAGGTCTTCTGCGTCATGGGATCCACAGTATTCCCGGTGGAATTCAGATATACAAGGGTGTCATAAAGGATCTTCAGAAGGGCCTCATCAATATCGGAAAAGGCCATTTTCCGGATCAGCGGCAGATTTTTGGCAGTAAACCGACCGGGTTCGATATAGTCCGAGACGAAGATGATCTTTTCAAGGAGACTCATGCCCGGCCGTCCGGTAGTGTGATAGCGGATCGCATTGATAATATCCGGATCTGTATATCCGTATTTCTCTGCTGCGAGAACACTGCCTGCCTTGGAGTGGAGCAGAGAGCCACTGTTTTTCTCAAAGGGAGAAATCTCGAGTCCTGCTTTCTCGCAGAGGCGCTGCATTTTTCTGACATCAATACACTTTGCGCAGTCATGTAAAAGCCCCGCCAGCTCGGCTTTTTCAAGATCCGCCCCGTAACACATAGCCAGGGAAGACGCTGTTCCGGCAACAGCCAGGGTGTGGATAAATCTTTTATAGTTCAGCTCCTGCTCAAGTGTTCTGATCAGTTCAATCTTCGAAACCTTCTTCACCTGTTCCCGATTCCTTTCCTGTCTTCACTCTACAAGTAATCCTTTGAACCGGAACCTTTCATCCAGAGATCCCTGGCTTCAAAAAACCGGTCCTTTAGGTACGAACAGGTTTACCTGTAAATCCCTGACTCTATTATATACCTTTCTACGCGTTCAGGCACGAGATAATGTATGGTTCTGCCGTTTTTTACTCGATTTCGTATGTCTGTAGACGATATGCCAATGGCAGGAATCTCAAGAGTGTAGATATCGGCTCCGTGCTGTGTCCGCAGATTCTTCACTTCTCTGAGGAATTCCTCTGTAGGGATACCGTCTTCTCTCAGAGCAGCGAGCAGGGTGCAGTCCGCGAAAATAGATTCCGGATTTTTCCAGGTCAGAATATCCCGGACAGAATCCGCGCCAACTATAAAATAATAGTGGTTTTCGGGATGCAGTTCACGCAGGCCCCGCAGAGTCTCATAGGTATAGGTATTCCCTTGACGGCGAATCTCAAAGTCAGAAGGTGTAAAATGCGGATTGTCCTCCGCGGCTTCGCATACCATTTCATAACGGATCTCGGGAGAGAGCACTTTCTGCGAGCGTTTGTCCTTGAAATAGGAGTGCCCGGACGGCATCAGCAGCACCTCGTCGAGGTCAAAGGCATCATAGGCAGCCTCGGCGATGATCAGATGAGCGGTGTGGATCGGGTCAAAGGTTCCGCCCAGGATTCCCACTTTTTTGCCTGAACTGCTTTTTTCTTCTTTACAAGTGTTCATCGTATGATCCATGGGATTGGCCATTTTTAATCTCCTCTTCAATCTCGTCAATAAGCATCTGTACCGATCTGGGGCAATGTTACTTTTACAGAGTACTGCTTTCGCCTTTTCAGGTCTTTCGCAGTTCGAAGATCATTTACATCTCTGCGGACTTCTTCTGTCTGGGAAGTTTGATCACGGGTTTATCTTTAAAAGGCTTATACATGATGAATTTTCGTCCGATCACAGTGACCAGTTCGGCACGTGAGCGCTCCGCGATCGTCTCCGCACAGCTGCGGACATCCTCGAGCACGTTTTTCTGAACAGTGCCCTTGACCAGCTCATGCGTGTTGAAGGCTTCCTCCGCCGATCTCACAACCTCGGGAGTAACCCCCTGCATTCCCACCTGCACGATCGGATCCAGAGAATTGGACAGACCGATTAGATAAGCCCTCTGTTTACTTGTAAGCATATTTTACTATTCCTCCATAGTGTTCTTCCGGCCTCAGTTCAATCATAGAATTCAAATCCATGACCATAGAGCCGGACAGTGTCTCCCTCTTTGCAGCCCAGGCGCTTGAGTTCGTCGATAATGCCGTTTTCCACCATAAACTTCTGGAAGAAGACAAAGCCCTTCTCTGTCTCGAGATTGGTATAGCCCAGCATGCGCTCGATGCGGGGGCCTTCCACGAGGTATTCCTTTGTCTTTGCGTCGTATGTGACGGTGTAGGGCTCGGATTCTTCCGCCAGTTCCACCTCGGGATCATATTCCTGCTCATAAGTGATGAGCTCGGAGGGCATCTCTGCCAGGACAGAGCTGCAGTGATAGAGAAGCTCCTTCACGCCCTCTCCGGTCGCAGCCGAGATGGGAAATACTTCGTAACCCAGGGGTTCACAGTAGGCACGGATCTCATCAAGAGGATTTTTCTCCCCTTCCTCCCTGTATTCCTCGCCGGGAATCAGATCGCATTTGTTGGCGGCAATGATCTGCCTGCGGGAGGACAGGTCGATCTTGTAGCGGGCGAGCTCACGGTTGATCGCCATAATATCCTCGATGGGATCACGTCCCTCGGATCCGGCAGCGTCCACCACGTGGATCAGGATCCTGGTGCGCTCCAAATGTGCCAGGAACTCATGTCCCAGGCCTGCACCGTCCGCAGCGCCTTCAATAAGGCCGGGGATATCGGCCATAACGAAGCTCTTGGCGTCTTCAAGATCTACTACACCCAGAATAGGCTGCAGTGTAGTAAAGTGGTAATTGGCAATTCTGGGTTTGGCATTACTCGACATAGACAGTAGTGTCGACTTGCCGACATTGGGAAACCCGACAAGGCCTACATCCGCGATCATCTTGAGCTCCAGCAGAAGCTCCAGGGAACGGGAGGGCTGGCCGGGCTGTGCGTATTTGGGCGCCTGCATGGTGGAAGTGGCGTAGTGCATATTTCCGTTGCCGCCTCTTCCTCCCTTGAGGATCACATAGCGGCGCAGGTCACCCGACATATCGACAATGACCTTTCCGCTGTTAGCCTCCCGGATCACAGTGCCCTCGGGGACCTTGATCACAATATCCTGTCCGCTTTTTCCGGCCATGCGTTTCTTTTTGCCGTCTTCTCCGTGCTGTGCGGCATATTTGCGCACATGGCGGAAGTCAGTGAGGGTATTGAGACCCTCATCCACGACAAAAACGACATCGCCGCCCTTGCCGCCGTCACCGCCGTCGGGACCGCCTGCCGGGACATATTTTTCCCTGCGGAAGGAAACGTGTCCGTCGCCGCCCTTACCGCTGGAAACAATGATTCTGGCTTTATCTATAAACATGAAATACTCTCCTGCGGGTATCTGCTGTAAAAGCTCTGGTGCAGCCGGAAAGGCCCGGCATAAAAGTTACTGTACATACACAGAGAGCTCCGGGCGAAAACTGTAGTTTTCTGCCAGGAGCTCTCATTGTTTCGAAAATCAATTTGGCACAAAAGCTTTACCGTGCGGTAATCTTCTTATGCTTCTGCTACCTGCTCCACAGCCTCGGCTGCCTCTACAGGGTGTACGGAAGCTCTCTTGCGGAACTTGCCGAAGCGCTCGAAACGAAGGATGCCGTCTGTAAGAGCATACAGAGTGTCATCGCCGCCGATGCCTACGTTGAGGCCGGGATGGATGTGGGTGCCGCGCTGTCTGTAAAGGATGTTGCCGGCCTTGACAAACTGGCCGTCCGCCCTCTTGGCACCGAGACGCTTGGAATTGGAATCACGGCCGTTCTTGGTGGAGCCCATTCCCTTTTTATGCGCGAAGAACTGAAGATTGAGATTCATCATGGTTCATTCCTCCTTGAGATGAATAACGAGATACTTCCCGCCGTAAGTCTCCCTGACGCTTTTGAGTCCCAGGATCATACTGTCAACGAGAAGCGCAGCTTTTTCATCGGGGGGACTTGCGAAGCGGCAGGAAAGTTCCCCGCCTTCTTCTGCAGCGGCATAGGTAATATCTGCCCCTGCAAGTACTTCGAGACTGTTGATCGTGTTGATGACCAGCATGGAAATGGCGGCACAGATAATGTCCTCCCCTTCCACTGCATTGTCATCCGCGTGACCTGCGCACTCGAAATATGCGTATCGTCCCTCTTTATCCTTGAAAATATCTACGACTGTCATGAAACATTACGCGTTGATCTTGTCGATCTTGACGCGGGTGAAGAGCTGGCGATGGCCGTTCTTTTTGTGATAGCCGGTCTTCCTCTTATATCTGTAGACCACTACCTTCTTAGCCTTGCCCTGCTCCATGACAGTTCCCGTTACGCTAGCGCCTGCGACATCGCCTGCGACCTTGAGGGTCTCACCGCCGACTGCCAGCACATTGTCAAAAGTAACTTCTGCGCCTGCCTCTGCTGCGATCTTCTCAACATCGATCACATCGCCTTCGGAAACTTTGTACTGCTTACCACCGGTTGCAATAATAGCATACATATCAGGTACCTCCTTCTCAATTAAAAACTCGCTGATTACGGCGCCCTGTCGCTTCCCTCCCCTCTATCCCGTGAGAAGGACTTCAGGAAAACGTCACAGCAGGGACTTCGCTTTTTGCAGATGCTGCAGTACCAGACAGTACCTGCACCGGCAGTTCCAATCCAAATCTTTCCTCTTCTTTACAGCCGATTCCAAATCCGGACATGACCACAAAAGCCTCATCAAGCGGCATACTCAGTTAAAATAGCAGACAATATTTGGTTTGTCAATATATTTTTACACTTATCCTTTTTTCTGTCTGCGGATCAGTTCGCGGGTGATATCATCCCAGTCTACACCCTTCTCTGCCATGACAACTTCCAGATGATAGAGGTAATCGGCGATCTCATAGATGATCTCATTCTCGGCGGGATTCTTTGCCGCGATGATGATCTCCGTGTTCTCTTCTCCCAGCTTTTTGAGCATCTTGTCAAGACCCTTGTCGAAGAGATAGTTGGTATAGGAGCCCTCTTTGGGGTTGTCTCTGCGGTCCACAATGGTCCTGTAATCCTCTGCAAGAACATCCCCGGCAGAAGCTGCGCGGCGCGCACCCATTTTGGGCTCAGTCACCTGATTAAAGAAACAGGAGTGGCTGCCGGTGTGGCAGGCAGCCCCGATCTGGACCACGCGGGCCAGCAGAGTATCCATGTCGCAGTCACCGAAGAGTGACCGCACATACTGGAAATGTCCGCTGGTCTCCCCCTTGATCCAGAGGGATTTGCGGCTGCGTGAATAGTATGTCATCTTTCCGGTCTCAAGGGTCAGATTGTAGGCTTCCTCGTTCATGTAAGCAACCATAAGGACCTGGTCGGTGGAATCCTCCTGGACCACGACCGGCAGAAGGCCGTCCGGCCCCTTTTTGAAATCATCCCAGGTAAAGGCAGCCTTTTTGTGCTCTTCCATTCTGATTCCGGAGGCGGAAAACTGTTCACGTGCAGCCTTCACTGCATCCTCTCCGCCGCCCACCAGACGGTTGACGCCGTTTCCTGAGACTGCAGCGACGTTGGGGGCCGTCAGCCTGGCGGAGAGTGCCTGGCCGTCGGAGTCTTCTACAAGAGCGATCACGGGGATACTGACAGCCTTGTCCTGTCCGGCTGCTGCAGACTCGTCCGCGGGTCTCATGTTTTCACCGTCCAGAAGGACGCGCACAGCGAGCCAGGGAGCGAGCTTTTCCCACTCTTTATCCAGATCCTCGCCGGTCTTGTAGCAGCCTGCTATACGCTCTTTGCCGAATCGTTCACAGACCTCACGGGCCAGAAGGCGGTTGCTCTCCTTGGAAAGGTTGAGTGCAGCCAGTTCACATCCCGCGTAGATCAGCTTCTTGACATCCTCCATCCTCCGGATATTGCCTGCACCGATCACGGGCAGGCAGCCCTCTTCACAGATCTTCCTGATCAGTTCGATGGCCGCGTCATGTTCTGCATCTGTCCCGGAGCGGTCAAAGAGGATCACGCCGTCCGCACCGGAGGCCGCATAAGAGCGGACAAGTTCGGCTGGATCTTCACATACTACTTCATTATTGTCAAAGCCCTTGACCGCCTTCCCGTTCAGAAGCCAGATACAAGGATAAATACCTTTACCATTGCTCATTCTTTTGTCTCTCCTTTTACAGGCATCCCTTGGTGCTGAGAACATCCTCGATCCTCGGATCCTTCTGTGTCGCCATATCGAGGGCCTTCGCGAAGGCTTTAAACATTGCCTCAATGATGTGGTGATCGTTCTCGCCGGACAGGATCCTGAAGTGCAGGTTCATCGACGCGGCATAGGATACAGAGTAGAAAAATTCCCTGACCAGCTGCGTATCAAAGGCTCCGACCGCAGGTGTGCGGAATCCTTCTTTTCCGTTTTCAAAATCCATGACAAAATACGGACGTCCGCACAGATCGACAGCGCAGAGCACCAGTGCCTCATCCATGGGAAGAACAAAATATCCGTAGCGGCGGATGCCGGCCTTGCCGCCGACTGCCTGTTTAATGGCATCACCCAGAACTATGCCGGTATCCTCCACCAGGTGGTGGCCGTCCACCTCCAGATCACCCTTTGCCTCTACATTCAGATCAAAAAGGCCGTGGCGCGCAAATGCGTTCAGCATATGATCAAAAAAACCGATCCCCGTGCCGCCGCCAAGGTCCGCGGTGCCTTTTCCGTCGAGTTCCAGCCCGATCCGGATCTGTGTTTCTCCGGTATTGCGGTTAATGATTGCGTTTCGCATAGTCCTGCTCCTCTTATTTATAATAATCTCTGATTCACTCCGGAGATACTTTACTCTTCTTCAAAGCGCACGCGGATGGAATTGGCGTGTGCATAGAGACCCTCGTTTTCGGCAAAGACCTCTATATCTTTGTGGACACGGCGGAGGGCTTCCTTTGAATAGGAAATGATGCTGCTCTTCTTGATGAAGGCGTCCACACCCAGAGGGGAGAAGAATCTCGCCGTACCGTTGGTCGGTAAGATGTGATTGGGACCCGCATAGTAATCGCCCAGAGGCTCGGAGGAATAGCTTCCCAGGAAGATGGCGCCCGCATGACGGATCTTTGTCATGATTTCAAAGGCATTCTCGGTGATGATCTCAAGATGTTCGGAGGCGATGGTATTGGCCGCATCAATGAGATCATCCATAGTGTCTCCGACAAAAATATATCCGTAGTTTTCAATGGACTGGCAGATGATCTCCGTACGGGGAAGCTTTTCGATGAAAGCGTCGATCTCCTGTGCGGTCTCCTCCGCGAGTTTCTGATCTGTGGTCAGCAGAATGGCACTGGCCATGGGATCGTGTTCGGCCTGAGACAAAAGATCCGCAGCCACATAGCGGGGGTTGGCAGTCCTGTCCGCGATCACAAGGATCTCGCTGGGACCGGCGACAGAATCAATGCCTGTCACGCCGAAGCAGGCCTTCTTGGCAAGGGCAACAAAAATATTTCCCGGGCCTGTGATCTTGTCCACGCGGGGAATGGTCTGAGTTCCGTAGGCCATGGCTGCGATTGCCTGTGCGCCTCCCACCTTATAGATCTCGTCCGCACCGGCAATATCCGCCGCCACAATCGTGCCGGCTGCCGCTTTTCCGTCCGCATCGGGGGGTGTGGCAATGACGATGCGGCCTACACCCGCCACTTTGGCGGGAACCACGTTCATCAATACGCTGGAGGGATAGACTGCTCTTCCGCCGGGAACATAGCAGCCGGATATCTCGATGGGAGTGACTTTCTGGCCCAAAATAATGCCTTCTTCGGCAGTCGTGATCCAGCTCTGTGTGACCTGTTTTTCGTGATAGGCGCGGATATTGGCCGCCGCTTTGCGGATCACCTCAATAAATTCAGGGGACAGCTCCCGGTAAGCGGCTTCGATCTCTTCCTTGCTGACCCTGATGGTCTCTTCTGTCAGGACACACTTATCAAACTTTTCTTCCAGTTCAAACACGGCCTGGTCGCCGCGGGAGCGTACATCGTCGATAATGTCACGCACTGTTTTTTCATATTCCGAATAGCCGGACGGACTGCGGCCTAAAAGCGCTTCGAGGGCGCCTGCACGCGTATCATCCGTCAGCTTCATAATCCTCATACGGGCCATCTGTTCTCCTCCTGCGCACTTATTGGGTGCCTTCTTTTTCACGTCAGATCCTGCTCTTTTGCAGATCGTGCCCTGTAACTGCCTGCCGCCCGCGGCAGACTCCTTAGATCCGCAGATCCGGCTCCGGTCAGACCGGCATCAGACCAGACAGTCGCGCACCCTGTCGATCATCTCGCGGATCCGCTCAGTCTTCATCTGCATGGAGACCTGGTTTACGATCATCCGGGCAGAAATAGGGAGCACTTCTTCCAGAACATCCAGACGATTGGCTTTCAAAGTGGATCCTGTCTCTACAATATCCACAATGACATCAGCCAGCTCCACGATGGGACCCAGCTCCACAGAGCCGTTGAGCTTGATGATGTCCACTGTCTGATGCTTTCGATTATAAAAATAGTCCTTGGCTATATTGGGATATTTGGATGCAACACGGATCATCTCGTGATGTTTCAGAAGTTCCTTTGCCTCGGGCGGTCCGGCGACACACATCCGGCACTTTCCGAACCCCAGGTCCAGCACCTCATGACAGCGGCGCTGTTCTTCCAGGATGATATCCGATCCCACTATTCCTATATCTGCTGCCCCGTACTCCACGTAGGTGGGCACATCCGGTCCTTTGGACAGGAAAAAGCGGAGCTTCTGTTCCTCGTTTGTAAAAATCAGTTTGCGGGATTTTTTGTCCTTTAGTTCTTCACAAAAATATCCGGCCTTTTCAAAAAGTTCCATGGTCTGTCCGGCCAGGCGTCCCTTGGTGAGGGCTATTGTCAGATACTGCATATCCTCTTCCTCTGAAAACACACTTTATACAGCGCAAATATCAAAATCAAAAATCAGCCTTTGATCATTCAAGACTCGCAGAGCGTTTATCCTTCATAAGCAATCACTCCAGGATCACGGCTTTACCTTCGTCTCTCAGTGCCATTGCTTTTCTGACCTGTCCGAAAGCGTCCCCGTCTCCGAAAGTGATCTTCTTTGCCGCGGGAGCCGTCCCGACGTCGATCCCCTGACGCCGCAATGCCTCCATGAGAAGGTCGAGCTGGATCATGACGCCGATCGCGGCAGCATCTTTGCCGTAATGGGAAAGAAGTCCGTCATATCTTCCGCCGGAGGCGATCGCCTCTCCGGCACCATAGGTATATCCCTTGAATACAATGCCGGTATAGTAGCGATATTTACTCAAAAGGGAAAGATCATAACTGATATACTGTGAGAACCCATAGGCCTCCATAAGTTCGCAGAGCTCCATCAGCCGCTCGATCGCGGCTCTGGCCCGTGAATGCATTTCATTGGTGAGGAAACCGGCGAGCTCCTGTCTGGTGGATACGAACCGGGTTGCCTTCAGGAAGAGATCCCTGGTGGAACGGTCAAATCCTTTACTGCGCAGAAGCTCCTCCGCGGCGAAATAATTCTTGCCCGAAAGCGTGTCGCGAAGCCGCATCTCTGTCCCGGAATCCAGGCCGGCCGCCTGACAGATTCCCTTAAAATAATCGACATTGCCGACGCTGATCTGGAACTGGGTGAGTCCTGTCTGCAGCAGGGAATCTATGAGAAGCGCCAGGATCTCGCCGTCAGCGTACACAGAAGGGGCATTGATCAGTTCCGCGCCCATCTGGGTCGTCTCGGCCAGCTTGCCCTGAAGACTTGAAGTATTGCCGAAGACGCTGCCCGCATAGCTGAAGCGGATCGGAGCCTTCTCGTCAGAAAAATATTTCGCTGCGCATCTGGCCACAGAAGGTGTGAAGTCCGGACGCAGGACCAGAAGATTTCCATCGTTGTCAAGAAGCTTATAGAGCTCCCTGACCGGAGTTGTTCCCACTTCACTTGAAAAAACATCATAGAATTCAATAGAAGGAGTCTGGATCTCTTCGTATCCATATAGACGGATCCTGCTGCGGATCCTGGACATGATCTCACTCTTCTTTGCCATTTCTCTTCCATAGGTATCCCGCATACCGTCGGGTGTATGGAGCAGGTCATTGTTTAAATCCATTTTGTCAAATCCCATTTTTCTGATCCCGTCTGCTGATAAAAAACCGGCTTTCCTGTCTGTACTTTAGCGTTTTAACGTGATAATTCGCTAACATATTAAATCATGAGAAGTATACACATGCGCCGGGCATGTTGTCAAATCTTTTTTATCAGTCCCGCTCCTGGAGGTCCTTGTTGAGCATATCCAGGTAGGGAACCATGATCCCCTGCTCTTCCGGAATGGTCCAGTCCGGATCCAGTTCATCCAGGCGGAAGCTCTTTCGCCCCCCCTCTCTGGCCCGCTCCCAGAAAGGCAGAAAGAAGCGGAGCGGAAGATAATAAAATATGTTTTCGCGGGAAAAATAAAGAAGAAAGAAAGCGATCCCGTCCTGCTGTTCGAACTCTTGCATGAACTGTACCTGATGCGGGTGGACATTCTGCAGGCTGAAGGTCGTGCCGGCACACTCCTTTGCGTCAAAACAGACCGGGATGCCCTGCACGGCGCCTATATAATCCACTGTGCTCTTCTGGTTGAAATAGGCAAGTGTAATATGCCGCGACTCCTGATCGATATGCATGGGCGTGATCGGGGTGGGCACCTTCTGGATCAGTGCCAGGCCCTGTTCCCTGTACTTTTCATTGGTGCGGTTGACCAGATCTTCCAATAGTGAACCGCGCAGTCCCCGTGTCTTCCAGGTTGCCATCTTTTATCCTCTTCCGGCTTTTTGCCCGCCGGAGCGGCCCCGGGAAGAAATACGCGAAGGCGTTTTCTTTGACGGGTTCTCAGATTGTCCTGCATCCTTGCACAGCTCAGCCCACCATAGGGGAGGAGGACAGCGAAAAACGCGTCCCGCTGCAGGAGCCAGCACTTCCATCACTTTCTCTTTCTCTGCCTGATCCGGAAAAGATTCCGGAAAAGCCACTTCCGTACACCACAGAAGCTGTCCCCGGCGGTGTCCTTTCAGTTTCAGCGTGCTGTCCAGACTGCGGTCTCCGTACTTGGGATCCGATACGATCGGATGACCGATGGAAGCCATGTGGACACGCAGCTGATGGGAGCGTCCCGTGATCAGGTCTGCCTCCAATATTGTAACCTTTTTACCGGTCTTAACAGGCCGATAGACCGTGACAGCCTTCCGACTCTGCCCCTTTTGATCGGAAATAACCGATGTCCGGACCCTGTTATTTTCCCGGTCCTTGACCAATTCGTTTTCAATGACTCCGGGACTGCTGATCTGTCCGTGGACCACCATTGTGTAGGTCTTGCGGATCACCCGGTCCCGGATCACAGCAGACAAGGCCCTGCTCCCGGGCAGCGTTTTCGCGCATAAAAGAATTCCGCCCGTATTTCTGTCCAGCCGGTTGCAGACGGATGGACGGAAAACCGCCCTCCCCGCAGCATGATTCTTTTGAGCGCCGCCTTCCTTTGCCAGGTAGCCGCGGAGCCATTCGTTCATGGAGATATCGGCGGCCTCCGCCTTCTGGGACAGCACTCCTGCCGGCTTCGCCGCCACCAGAATGTTGTCATCTTCATAGAGGACCGGGGAAGGCCCCAGCAGCGGCTGCAGTTTATTATAGGCATCCAGGTCAGCTTCCGCCTCCCGGCGCGCAGCAGCGTCATCTGCAGTTCCGGAAAATTTGAGGATCGTCTCATCCGCCAGATATAACCGGATATTATCTCCCGTCTCCACTTTTTCACTGCCGTCCGCTTTTTTGCCCCGCAGTGTGATGTTTTTCTTCCGGAGCATCTTATATATAAAGGAAGAAGGTGCCAGCGGCAGCCTCCTGCGCAGAAACTTGTCCAGGCGCTGTCCGCTCTCCTCCCGGTTCACCAGTATTTCCTGCATGTGTCAGCACCCTTTCCTCTCATGCCGGTCATATTGAAATCCCGAAGAGCATATTCATCACTGCGCGGTCTTCCGGCGTGGATTCCGCTGCGGATAAACGGCGTAGTGTCTGCGTGTATTCCTGAAGGTCCCTGTAGATCTGCACATCATATCCAACATGTTCGTCTTTTCGGACCATATCCCGGATGTGGTTCCGGCATAGCCTTAGATCCACACTGCTGTCCTCCGTCAGACCTACGACTGTCCTGTCCAGGACCGCCAAATGGCTGATGGAAAAAGAGTGCTCATAGCCAGTCAGGTAGAGGTCAAAGCCGGAACAGCCTTCCGGCAGTCCTTCCACTTCATCGACTGCATCCCGCACCTTTTCCGAGGCACCCTTTGCCCGCAGGTACATGATGGTCAGGACAATACTCCGCCCTGTGGGAAGAGCCCCGACAGCTGCCAGAATGGAAAAGACATTTTTATTGGTCTTAAAATAGAAAAGTGCTCCGAAATAAATGATCAGGACCGCTGCCAAAAACAGTCCGGATTTGATAAGAGATTTTTTCCCTGCATTCTCTAAATATCCGAAGGTTCCTTTTTTCATAGAGATTGCGACTCCCTCTCCGGCTTCCTCTTTTTCCCGGAGGAAGATCTCATCAAACCATCCCCGGTGATGACAGAGGATGGTTTGTTTTTATCACGAAAGAAAAGCCCGGCGCCATGCCAAACAGCAAGTCCGGGCTTTCTCTGTTACCAGTTTCAACGCCTATGGCAGCTTACCGCCATAGTCTAACGCTCACATATGCGCAGGAATAAAAAAGTATGTCGTTTCCGTGCATACAGCACACACAGACTTGCAAGAGCTTACTCCTCATCCTCCGCGTAATCATGATCGGCAGCATCCTGAGATGCAAGAATCTCCTCGTTCTGAGGAAGGAGCTCGGTGCGGTTCTGGCGGATGGTATCAATGTAGCCGCTCAGGCTGTTGTGGAAGCTGGCGAAGATCGCGGTCAGGCTCTCTAGAGACTGCGTGGTGTTGTCCTCGAGCTGTCCCAGCATGTCATCCATGTACTGAGAGGCGGAATTTCTGTATGCATTTGCCTCGACGACGGCGCGGTCAACGATCTCCTCGGCCTGCTGCTGAGCATAGCGGACAATCTGGTCCGCCTGCGCATAGGCCTGCTGCATGATCTCGTGCTCGCTGACAAGCTCATTGGTGTGGATCGTAGCTTCATTGATCAGCTCGTCCGCTTTGCGCCTAGCATCCTCAAGGATCGCTTCCTTATTGTTGATGATCCTCTGATAATGCTTGATTTCCTCAGGTGTTCTGGCACGCAGCTCCTCAAGGAGGCCGTCCAGCTCATCTTTATCGACAATGATATTGGTCTTGGAAAATTTCTGATACCGGCAGCTGTCGATAAAATCTTCGATCTGATCAATCTGCTGTTCAATCTTACTGCTCATCTTTCTCTCCTAATCTGATTTACTATATCATTCGTAACAGTTCACGTTGAAATGAGATTGCCGTAACGTGGATCGTCACTGATTCTCCTTTTTCTTTTCACGGAGCTTTTCCCAGATCAGTTTTTCCACAAAGGGTGTAACACATTTGGAAATGTCTCCGCCGAAAGCAGCAATTTCCTTGACACCCGAAGAATTCAGATAGGAAAACTTGGCGGATGTAGTAAGGAAAACCGTATCCAGCTCCCCGCATGAAAGCATACGGTTTGTCTGCGCAAGCTGGAGTTCATATTCAAAGTCCGATACCGCACGCACACCCCTTATGGAAATATGCGCTCCGATCTGCTTTGCATAGTCAACCATAAGCCCGTAGTAGGAATCCACACGAACATTTGGTATATCTTCACATACTTTCTGCAACATTCTAACACGTTCATCAACAGAAAACAATGGAGTTTTCGCCTTGTTCTCGAGGATGCAGACCGTCACCTCATCAAACATTTTTGCCGCCCGGTAAATAATGTCTATATGCCCAAGTGTGACCGGATCAAAGCTTCCGGGGTAGATGGCTGATTTCATGATATGCCTACTATTCCTTTCTATAAGAATTGCTCAGTGTGCCGTTTTATTCTTCTCTTTATGATTCAGGCCCTGATGACTTGCGGATAAAAAGATGGCGGTTGCCGCGATAGTTCTTCTCTCTGTAGATCTCAAAACCGGTCTCATCCAGGAAGGAAAAATCACTCTCGAAATCTGTTTCCACTACGATAATGGTATTTTCCGTAATATATGACTGGCCGTCAAGGGCAGTCAGGATCCTCCGCGCGAGGTCGGATCTGTAGGGCGGATCAAGGTAGACCAGATCCACTTCTTTCTCATGTACCTGCCGGAGGGCAGCAACAGCATCCTGCCTGAGGATGACCGCCTGGTCTTCGAATCCTGTCTTGTGGAGGTTCTGCTGAATACAGGAAATGGCAGCCCTTCCGTTTTCTATAAAATAGGCACGTCTGGCACCGCGGCTGATCGCTTCGATCCCGATGCCTCCGCTCCCGGCGCAGACATCAAGAAAGACAGATCCCGGAACCTCCATCTGAAGGATATTAAAGAGGGTCTCCTTGATCTTGTCCTGTGTCGGACGCGTGTCGAGTCCGGGAGGTGCCACGAGCGGAAGTCTTCGTGCGCTTCCAGCGATTACTCTCATATTATATGCATCCTTTCAAAAATATCATAAACCAAAAACAGGGAACTTTTCAAAACACGGGACCCGCATGCACAAAGGGGTCATTTTCCGCAGGTTTTCAGTTTATTGTTTTATTCTATACATCATTTATACAAAAGTCGATGTGATTTTGCAGAGTTTCTGCGGGTTATTGTATAAATAGCCATGCACATGCTGCCGATTCTGCTGGTCCCTGCCCTGCATGCAGTCAGAAACGTTTGGTCCCCTTGCCGTCTCGTCTGGAAATGCGCAGTCTGGTGATGTCGATCTGCGTATCGTGCAAGGATGCCACTGTCTTATCCCCCTGCGACAAAAGCCATGCATTTTCCACATAGTCTCTGTCGGCCAGACGGATTCCCCTGGCGCCGATGGCGTTTTTCTTCTGCTCCGGCAGCTCCTCAACGGCAAACCGCAGGAACATACCGTTGTGCGACTGCAGAACAATGGAAAGAGCGTCTCCCATGCCGGAAGCAAATATGACTTTATCGTCCTCAGAAAGTTTGGTCGCAGCGACCGTCTTTTTCACGACATCAAATTCCGTGCCGGGAACAGCCTTGACCATACCGCTCTGCGTCACAAAGACCACCTTGTCAAGACGCAAGGTCTCCTGAGAGGCGGCATAGATGATCTCCTCCCTGGAGGAGTCGTAGTTACTGATATTGTCGACAGGAATTCCCTTGTCGCGCATTTTTCCCGCAGGAAGATCCGCTGTTTTGAGTGTATAGAGCTGTCCTTCTTTTGTAAAGAGACAGATGCGTCCGCTGCTCCTGCAGGGGAAGCAGAAGCGGTAGTTTTCCCTGGCCGCAGCCTCATTTCTGCCGAAAACTGCCGGGTCCATGGTCTTGGCATAGCCGAAGCGGTCCATGACAAAGACCAGCTCACGGTCAGTATCTTCTTCGGGAGCCACATAGACCGCCTCCTGCCCCTGGATGATCTGCGTCCTGCGGGGCTGGCTGTATCTCTTTTTAAAAGAGAGGAGATCCGCGCGGATGACCTTTGTCATTGCGCTCCTGTTTTCCAGGATATCCTCATATTTATAAATATTGGCGACCGTCTCTTCATGGTCCTTCATCAGAGCCTCGATCTCAAGGCCGATCAGGCGGTAGAGACGCATATCGAGGATAGCATCGGCCTGAACTTCGGTAAAGCGAAGCTGGGCGGCCATCTCCCGGGACATATCATAGCGGAAGCGGATCCCTTCTGTTTCACCGTTTACAAGACAGCGTTTGGCCATGGCACGGTCACGGGATCCGCGCAGGATCTCAATGATCAGATCGATCACGTTGCAGGCCTGGATCAGGCCTTCCTGGATCTCACGCTTCTTCTGTTCTTTTTCCAGAAGATTGGTATACTTTCTTCCGGCGATCTCGTACTGGAAATCCGCACTGGCTTCCAGGATAGCCCGCAGTCCCATTGTTTCGGGGCGGCCGTCCATGATGCCCAGCATATTGACGCCAAAGGTGTCCTCCAGGCGGGTCTTTTTATAGAGGAGATTCTTGAAATTCTCCACATCTGTATCTTTGCGCAGTTCGATGACTATGCGGATGCCTTCTTTGGAGGACTGGTTGGTGATATCGATGATATCGTTTGTCACTTTGTTTTCCGCAAGGGATGCCACATCCGAGAGGAACTTTCCGATTCCTGCGCCGACCATGGTATAAGGAATCTCTGTGACCACAAGATTGATGTGCCCGTTCCTGCCCTTTTCGGTCTCCACCTTACCGCGGATCCTGATCCTGCCCTGGCCTGTCTCATAGATCTGCGGCAGGTCGTCGCGGTTGACGATGATGCCGCCGGTCGGGAAATCGGGGCCGGGAAGAATTCGCATGAGGGCCTCCGTCGTGATATCAGGATCGTCGAGAAGGGCAAGCTCCGCATCAATGACTTCTGCCAGATTGTGGGGCGGTGTGCTGGTTGCCATTCCGACCGCAATTCCCTCCGAACCGTTGACCAGAAAGTTGGGGATCCGGACCGGAAGGACCACAGGCTCCTTTTCTGTCTCATCAAAGTTGGGGCCGAAATCAGCTACATCCTTGTCCAGATCAGCGAGAAATGCCTCCTCGGTGATCTTCTCCAGACGAGCCTCTGTATAGCGCATGGCGGCTGCGCCGTCACCTTCAATATTGCCGAAGTTACCGTGGCCGTCGATCAGAGGAAGTCCCTTCTTGAATTCCTGCGCCATCACGACCAGAGCGTCATAAATGGAACTGTCGCCGTGGGGATGGTATTTACCCATGGTATCGCCGACAATGCGGGCACTTTTTCTATAAGGACGGTCCGATCGGATTCCCAGCTCATACATATCATAGAGGGTACGCCTCTGCACGGGTTTCAGACCGTCCCGCACATCGGGCAGAGCCCGGGATACGATGACACTCATCGCATAATCGATATAAGCTTTCTGCATGAGCTCCGAATACTCTGTGCTGATGATCTGTTCTCCGCCGCCGGAAGTGCCTGCGCCGGGATTGTCAAAAATACGGTCGCGGCCGCCGCCGGCTTCCGCGCTGTCTTTCTTCTTTTTACTCATTCGTTTTTCTCATATCTCTCTATACATCCAGCTCCGCGTCCGCAGCATGCTCATAAATGAAATTTCTGCGCGGGGGAACATCCGAGCCCATAAGGAGCTCGGTCATATCGGAAGCCTGGATGGCGTCCTCAATGCGGACCTGTTTCATGCGCCGGCGGGCGGGATCCAGTGTAGTCTCCCAGAGCTGTTCGGCGTCCATTTCACCCAGTCCCTTATAGCGCTGCAGGGTAAAATCTCCCTTGTGGGTCTTGCGGTAGCGGGCCAGCGCATAATCGTCGTAGAGATACTGGCCCTCACCGCGTTTGGGCACAACTTTATAAAGAGGCGGCATGGCTATATACACATGTCCCTCATAGATCAGTTCCGGCATAAAACGATAAAAAAGGGTCAGCAGAAGGGTCGAAATATGGGCCCCGTCCACGTCAGCATCCGCCATAATGACGATTTTATCGTAGCGGAGTCTGGTAATGTCAAAATCGTTGCCGTACCCCTCGGAAAAACCGCAGCCAAAAGCGTTGATCATGGTCTTGATCTCGGCATTGGCGAGGATCTTGTCGATACTTGCCTTCTCGACGTTAAGGATCTTACCTCTGATTGGCAGGATCGCCTGATACATACGATCGCGGGCCATCTTGGCACTGCCGCCTGCGGAATCACCCTCGACGATGAAAATCTCACACTTTGAAGCGTCTTTGCTGGTGCAGTTGGCAAGTTTTCCGTTGGAATCAAAGGAGAACTTCTGCTTTGTCAGCATATTTGTCTTGGCCTTCTCCTCCGCCTTGCGGATCTTGGCCGCCTTCTCGGCGCAGCCGATCACTGACTTCAGTGTGTCCAGATTTCTGTCAAAAAACCGTACGATCTCCTCGCCGGCCACCTGAGCAACCGCTTTCGCGGCATCCTGGTTGTCGAGTTTTGTCTTGGTCTGTCCCTCAAAGCGCGGGGACGGATGCTTGATGGAAATGACAGCCGTCATGCCGTTGCGGATATCCGCGCCTGTAAAGTTGGCGTCCTTGTCCTTAAGTGTCCCCAGACTTCTGGCGTAGGTGTTGATGACCTGGGTGAAAGCAGTCTTGAAGCCGGTCAGATGCGTGCCGCCCTCCGCATTGTAGATATTGTTGCAGAAGCCCAGTACATTTTCGTGAAATTCATTGACATACTGCAGGGCGATCTCAATCTGGATCCCTTCCGAGGAACCGCTGAAACTGATCACATCCGTAACCGCCTCTTTTTTGCGGTTGAGCGCACGAATAAAGCCGGCGATCCCATCCGGCTCGTGATATGTGATCTCTTCGGGCTCTTCGCCGCGCAGATCTCTGTATAGAATTGTCAGACCCGGATTCAGATAAGCTGTCTCATGGAGGCGGCTCTTGACGTCATCCTCTTTGAAACGTGTCTTTTCAAAAATCTCCGGGTCAGGCAGAAAATTAATCTTTGTTCCGCTTCCCTGCGCCTTGCCTATGACCGGAAGCAGTCCGTCCTTAAGTTCCAGCTGCGGCTCGCCGCGGGAATATTTATCCTGATATACAGATCCGTCTCTGGTGACGGTAACGGTCATCTTTTCCGAGAGGGCATTGACAACACTGGAACCTACACCGTGCAGTCCTCCGCTCGTCTTATAGGCATTGTTGTCAAATTTGCCGCCCGCGTGAAGCGTTGTGAAAACTACGCGCTCGGCGCTGACGCCCTTTTCATGCATCCCGATCGGGATACCTCGTCCATTGTCCGAAACTGTACAGGACCCGTCCGCCTCCAGCGTGACCGTGATCGTGTCACAAAAGCCTGCCAGGTGTTCGTCCACAGAGTTGTCTACGATTTCGTAGATCAGGTGGTTTAAGCCGCGCGTAGAGACACTTCCGATATACATACCCGGTCTTGTGCGCACAGCTTCAAGGCCTTCCAGCACTCTGATGCTGTCGGCCCCGTATTGCTCTTTATGATTTGCCATAAAACTAAAAATCTCCTGAGAGGTGCCGTCCTGACTG
Source organism: Lachnospiraceae bacterium (assembly GCA_045130475.1). Classification (GTDB taxonomy): domain Bacteria; phylum Bacillota; class Clostridia; order Lachnospirales; family Lachnospiraceae; genus CAG-791. The sequence goes on along the minus strand of JBGUPU010000025.1, from coordinate 73,087 downwards.
AAAGGAATCTTACCTCAGATAGGCACACTTTTTGACGGTTGCCATCGCCAGGGCGCCGGGCCCTATGTGGCAGCAGACGCTCAGGGAAAGCTGTCCCTCTTCGATCGGCAGAGTGGGGAAAGCCGCCTCCACCTCCTTCTTGAAAACGGAGAATGCCTCCGGTACCTGCGCGTGAACCGCATAGGTAAAGACATCACCCTTTTCAATGCCCCCAAACTGGGTCTCGATATCATGATGAATGGTATTGATCATGGTCTGCTTGCCCTGATTGAGGGTGCGGGCCTTGGAGAAAGCATCCAGGCGCTCTCCCTTGATCTGCAGAACGGGCTTGATCCGCATCAGCGTGCCGATGGCCGCTGCAGCAGGGGTGATCCGTCCGCCTTTCTTCAGATATTTCAGTGTATCGAGCATGATGTAAATGCTTGCATCCAGTTTCTCACGCTCAAGAATGTCCCGGATCCTTGCCCCGTCATAGCCGTTCTCAGCCATGTTCATTGCGTCCTGGACGGATCTCTTCTGGGTGACGGAAATTCGCTGATTGTTGACGACAAAAACACGTCCGTTATAGTCATTGGCCAGCATACGCGCATTCTGGCAGGAACTGGACAGACCGCTGCTCATTGGAATATAAACGACCTGGTCATTCTCTTCGAGGGCTTTTTCCCACAGATCCATTACGTCGCCGGGAGAAGGCTGGCTGGTCATGATGTCCCTGCCGTCCTCCATCATCTGAAAAAATTCCTCTCTGGTGAGGTTAATATCTTCAAAATAAGTCTTACCGTCGATCGTAAAGGGCATGGGCAGTACGCTGATTCCCATGTTTTTTGCATCCATCTGTGTGATTCCACTGTTGGAGTCTGTAATCACAGCCACTCTAGGCATACTGTTGTCCTCCTGTAAAACAGTAATAATTCTCTTTCAACACCATGCCCTATACAGCACAGTTAAAGTAAATAATATCTTTTGATAATCGGAAAGTCAACATTTATAACACTTCTCTATATAGTTGCGTAATCCACGGTCCTCTCCTGCCCGCAGTGAAAACCGGGGTTTTCGCGGAGGATTTCCTCTGCACAGGCGGCTGCCTCTTTGAGAATGTCTGCGTCTTCATAGAGGTCGGCGAGGGTAAACTGGGGCAGACCGCTCTGCCGTACACCAAAAAGATCTCCCGGACCGCGGGTTTTAAGATCCTGTTCCGCAATGGAAAATCCGTTTGAATTTTTTTCAAGAACAGCCAGGCGCTCCGGTTTTTCCCTGCCGTTGTATAGAAAGATGCAGTATGACTGATCCCGGCCGCGACCGACGCGGCCCCGGAGCTGATGAAGCTGGGAGAGGCCGAAGCGTTCCGCATTCTCGATCAGGATAACTGTGGCATTGGGGACATTTATACCTACCTCAATGACGGTCGTCGACACCAGGATATCGGTATCACCGGCGGAAAAGCGTTCCATAACTGCGTTTTTTTCCTCAGGGCGCAGCCGACCTGTCATCGAGTCGATCCTCAGATGCGGAGGAAGTGCAGATTTAAGTTTCTCAGCGTAATCACTGACATTTTCTATTTCCTGCATCTCTCCTTCCTCTACCGCGGGACAGATCACATAGCACTGTCTCCCCTTACCGATTTCCGAGAGGATAAAACGATAGGCGCGGCCTCGCTGGCTGTCCTGCATGGCCAGGCTTTTGATGGGCAGGCGCCCCGGAGGAAGCTGACGCAGAGAGGAGACCTGAAGTTCTCCGTAGAGAATGATTGCCAGGGTACGGGGAATGGGAGTGGCGCTCATGACCAGGACCGGTACGTTTTCTCCCTTGTCCGCAAGTCCCGTCCGCTGCCGGACTCCGAAGCGGTGCTGTTCGTCCGTGATGACCAGACTCAGGTCATGAAATTCAACCGCGTCCTGAAACAGGGCATGGGTACCGATGACTACGCCTGCGCTCCCGTCCGCAATTGACTGCAGGGCTTCTTTTCTGGCCTTCCCTTTGACTGAGCCTGTCAAAAGCACTGCCTTGACAGGAAGGCCGGCCTTTCTCATTGCATCTGCAAAGCCTTCCATGTGCTGACGTGCAAGAACTTCCGTGGGTGCCATGAGAGCGCCCTGCCTGCCGTTCTGCGCACATAGTACCAGAGCAAGAAAAGCCAGGACCGTCTTTCCGGACCCGACATCTCCCTGCACCAGGCGGTTCATCAGATGCGGACCGGTAAGGTCGGCACGGATTTCCTCCCATGCCCTCTTCTGTTCATCAGTCAGGGTAAAAGTAAGACTCTTCAGAAAGAGTTGACACCAGTCGGCGGCAGCCGGAGACGGACGGACCATAGGGCGGGGATTTTTGCGCTCCCCCTCCTCGCTCTTCTGTCTGCGCACACCTATGATAAAGGAAAAGAATTCATCGAAAATCAGACGCCGGCGGGCTGACTGCAGGCTTTCCCGATCCAGAGGAAAGTGAATCGTGCGCACTGCCTCACGCTGGCCGATCAGACTGTATTTTTCCCGGACCGCGGGGGAAAGATCGTCTGATAGTCCTGCTGTCTCTTCGATGGCGGTTTTAAGAAGAGTCCGCATACGGCTTTCTCCGATTCCCCTGATCTGGCGGTAACGCGGCTGCAGGGTTCCCATGAGACCTTTGTACTGTGCAGCCGAATAAAAGCGGGGCTGCTCCATATACAGATTCCCTGCCCCGCTCTGTCTGAGCAGACCGCGGAAAACAAAGCTCGTCCCCGCACCAAGAGTCTGGCGGACATAGGGCATATTAAAAAAAGTCAGCCTGACTTTCGCCGTACCGTCAGATCCTTCAAAATGCGAGATCACCCTTGCTCCCTTGCGGAAGATACTGCCGTTCCCAATGATCGTAAGCCGCAGGGCGGTCAGGCTTCCGGGTGCTGACTCCGCCGCATATTCCGGTTCCGTAAACCAGTCATATTCCACTGGATAAAAACGCAGCAGTTCTCCCACTGTGAAGATTTCCTTTTTTGCCAGGCTTTCAGCCGCTTTCGGACCGACGCCCTTTAATTTCTGAACGGAAGTATCAAGCCTCATATCTTTTCCCATAGACATCAATACCGGCCATCGAGGCCGGTATTGAATAAGTTCAGTCTTTTATTTTTTACAGGATAAATCCGATTTATTCCGCGGAAAGAATATAGGAGTAGATCGGCTGGCCGCCAAACTGCAGCTCAACATCGCAGGAGTCGAAGCGGGCCAGGAGGCTGTCACGGAATTTCTCCGCCTCCTCCTCGGTAACATCTTCACCATAGTACACACTGATGATCTCAGTATCTTCTCCTACCATCTTCTCCAGGCAGGCAATAGCGGTCTCATCACGATCTTTGCCGACCGCAAGGATTCCGGCGTCGCCGATGCCCATCATGTCGTCTTTATGGATCTCGACGTCATTGATGACCGTGTCACGGACCGCATAGGTAATCTCCGCGCTCTTGACCGCTTCGATCCCGGCCAGCATATTCTCGCTGTTTTCCTCAGCGCCCAGATCAGGAGCAAAATTGATGATCGCAGTGATGCCCTGCGGGATTGTGGTCGTAGGGATCACGATGACCTTTTTGTCTTTGGAGAGTTCTGCCGCCTGCTTGGCCGCCATCACGATATTCTTGTTGTTGGGAAGTACATAGATCGTATCTGCGTTCACCTTTTCGACTGCAGAAAGAATATCGTCCGTACTTGGATTCATGGTCTGGCCGCCGGAAATGACGCAGTCAACGCCCAGTCCGCGGAAGATTTCTTCGATCCCCTTGCCGACAGATACGGTGATAAAGCCGATGTCCTTGTGCGGCATCTCCTCTACGTGCTCCTCAGCGGACTCTGCAGTATCTGCCTGCGCAGCCTCTGCAGCCGCCTGGGCGGATCCGGCCTTCTCCAGCTTCATATTTTCGATGACAAGACCTTTGAGCTGGCCGTACTGAAGTCCTTTCTGAATAGCAAGGCCGGGATCATTGGTATGTACCTGTACGACAACAATGTCCTCGCTCTGCTCGCAGATGACGGAATCACCGAGTGTATCCAGATATTTGCGCAGGCTCTTGGCCGCCGCCTTGTTGAAATCCTTGTCCAGGACAATGGTGAAGGCAGTGCTGTACAGATATTTCAGTTCAGGCTCCTTGGGCTCAGCGGCTGCTTCGGCAGCAGCTTCACCGGCAGGTGCCTGCACGGGAACGATTTCCTTTCCGAGATATCCGTCATAGCAGCCCTTCAGGAACTGGATCAGACCCTGGCCGCCGCTGTCGACTACGCCTGCCTGCTTGAGTACCGGAAGAAGATCCGGAGTCTTTGCCAGCACTTCATCGCCGTAGGCGAGGACATCGGGGATGAAGGTATCGAAGTCGTCCACGCCCTGATCGGCCAGTTCTCTCGCTTTTTCGGAAATACCCCTCGCGACAGTCAGGATCGTGCCCTCCTTGGGCTTCATGACCGCTTTATAGGCAGTCTCCACAGCTCTTGCAAAAGAATCGGCGATCAGAGGGACTGTAATCTCGTTCTGGTCCCTGACGACCTTACCGAATCCGCGCAGAAGCTGAGAAAGGATGACACCGGAGTTTCCGCGCGCTCCGCGCAGAGACCCGGAAGAGATTGCCTTACATACATCGCGCATGGAACGGGAATTCTCATCGAGATTTTCCACTTCCGCCACTGCCGACTTGATCGTAAGTGTCATATTGGTGCCTGTATCTCCGTCCGGAACAGGAAAAACGTTCAGCTCATTGATCCATTCTTTCCCTGCCTCAAGATTCGCCGCACCTGCGAGAAAAAGGTCAGTCAAGCGCGCTGCATCAATTGACCGGTTGTTCTCCGCCTGCTTATTATCATTCATGCTCACCGCATACTCCTCCTGCTAATATATGATCAGACAACTGTCGGCCGTTCTGTTCAGTCGATCAGTCTGACGCCTTCTACGTAGATGTTGATCTTTTCGATTTCAAGACCTGTAAACTCTTCCACTTTGTAGCGCACACTCTCAATCAGGTTGTCTGCTACTGTTGTGATATTTACACCGTAGGAGACAATCACGTGAAAGTCGATCACCAGCCGGTTCTTAGGGGTGAGCGTTACGTCAATGCCCTTGGTCATAGTGTCTTTTTTGAGCAGATTGACGATCCCTTCCTTCATATTGACGCCGGCCATGCCGACGATCCCGAAGCATTCATTGGCAACGCTGCCTGCATATTGTGCAATTACTTCATTGTCGATCGAAATATTGCCCATATGCGTATTCATGTAAGAAGACTTCATATTCTGGTTGTTCTCCTTTCATTACCGCACAGCGGTTTATTCGCTTTTTACGCAGAAGCGGCCTGCTTTTCCGGCCGCAGTCGTTTCATGGTTGAATCTGTTCCGGGATCCTCCAGACAATGATAAGAAGATTCCGGAAACCGCCGCGGAGAGTTCCGCGCATAAATCGACAGATAAATTATAACTGAATGGCGCCAAAAAGGAAACATACAATTGCAAACCTTTTAAAAAGAAAAGGTATTTTTCCTCGTCCCGGGAGCTCTTTTGCAATTGTTGGAAGAGATTAAAATATTTTGCTTGCAATCAACATTTGTTTCTGATAATATACTAATGTTGTTTTTCCGAACTTGTAACTATTCGGCACGATAGCGAATGCGCTTCCATGAAAGATGCCTGCGATCACAGGATTGTCCGCGGTGCTCTCTCACTTTCCGCATTTTCAGATCCGCGATCGTTGGGGTGTTGAATAATTACCTGAATTTAAAAGGGTTAGGAGGTGTTAAAATGGCCAAGTGCGATATCTGCGGCAGAGGCGCTTTCTTTGGAAATCAGGTCAGCCATTCACATAGAAGATCTAATAAAGTCTGGCACGCGAACGTTCAGAGAATTGCAGTGAAGACTGCCGGCGGCAGCAAGAAGATTCATGTCTGCACCAGATGCATGCGTTCCGGTAAGGTCGAGCGTGCATAAGGCATTCTCATAAGCTTTCAAAATACCGCGGCGGTGTGCCCCGAATCACACCGGACAGCTTTATTGGGCAAAGCCTGAAGATGCCTTAATGATCAAGTTAAAACAAAGATCCGGATCTTTCGATCCGGATCTTTTTTTGCGGCAAAAGCCGTCAGCTTTTATTAATCTTCCCTGACCTCCGCATCCTTTTCGGGGAAAGCAGCCCTGGCTGCGTCTTCATCCGAGATCATATCGGCGTTGCGGGAACGGATCTTGTCAATGACTTCAGGGATCATATCCATAATATGCGTCAGGCTGGTCTGTTCCTTCACATTGACAACCTTTGTCATATTGTTTCTGATCACCAGAACTGCGGAAGGTGTCATCTTTGCGGAAAAGCCGCCCATACCGCCATCCTTACGGTCCGCGCCGTTGGAGCCTGCGCCGACACCGATGCTGACATCCGAGAGAGGAATGATGATCGTATCGCCGACAGTAATCGGCTCACCCACTACGGTACGGGAAGTGAGGACTCCCTGTGCGCCGTTCATCAGTGATTCCAGAACCTGGTTGAAATTGTTCTGTTTGAATCCGTTTGATTTCAGTCCGTTTCCGTTGCCATTGCCGTTGCCGTTCTTGATCTCTCCCATCTCTATCCGATCCTTTCCTCAAATCTATTATTACCCGCGTCGGTATTATTTTATCTGTATCTTCTGTCTTTTTTCACTTCAGGAACTGCTGTCCATTTTTATACAGCTTCCTGCTGTCTGTTCTTATTTACACTGTTCCCGTTTCCGTAACGGTGGCCTGAAGAAGGTCCCCGGCGTATCCTGCGGAGCACCCGGCGGACATCTTTGCAGAACAGAATCCGTATCCCTCCATACAGGAAGGGGAAAAGCTGCAGAGCTCCCCGTGCGGCGCCGCGCAGATCATAGCGGTACAGCTCATACTCCGTCCCTACAGCAACATGTCCTGCGGTAACCGGATATAAAAATCCCTGTACTGCAAAAACCCTGGCGCTGCGGGCGGGATCCCCCAGTCCGACGACACCGGTCAGGCCCCATTCAGCGGGCAGTACCGCCTCGATCATTTTGAGGATCCGCAGAAGGACCACTTCTTTTGCCCGGGTTCCGTATTCTGTCTGCAGGACATAAAGTATATCTTCCATCCTGCGGCAGAGTTTCTCCACTCGTCCCAGAACAGCCTCGATCTTTTCCTCCAGCGACTTCTTTTCCTGGGGTGCTTTCGGTTTCTCTTTCTTTTCTCCTGTCTCTTTCTTCGGTAAGTTCAGAAATCTCTCCAGAGGGAACTTTTGTCCGAAAATGCGAAGATCGAGACGTACGAGACCGCTCTGCCCGTCACCGCCGCCGACTTCCGCAGAAACATGAAAGGCACTCAGGAGCCAGCGTATTTCTCCGGACATGGAAATATCTTTTTTCGGATCCAGGTGAAGAATACGTGTGCTTCCCTCCGGGTCATTAATTCCGCCGGAAATTTCATAGCGGAAAGGAACGAAAAGAACGAGCAGCATCAGGACCAGGAGCAGCACAAAAAGTACCAGAAGCACTACTCCAAGCACTTTCAGCACAGTCAACAAAACTGCCATCAGTCACTACTCTCCTCTTATTTATCTGTTTGGTTCTCACTCCCTCTTCATCATGACCGGACCACCGGCACCGGTACATTCCCGGGCACAAACCCGGTCCTGGATGCCAGATACTCAGCTGCGTTCCACTGTCCTGTCATGTTGAATGCTTCATTTGTGATTGCGTCCACCATTTCGATCGCGTCTGCCTTGCCCTCGGCAAGTCCCACGATAAAGGCCTGATGTGCCTTATAATAATGTGTCTGAAGATTTGCGCAGTGCATGATCTCCAGCTGCGGTCTGCCCTCCGGTCCGCGGGCCAGCAGCAGAACGTAGATGGACAGATGTCCTTTGCCATGTATCAGATCCTTTTTGATCTTTCGCGGTTTGCGGATCTTAGGACTCACATATAAATTGCTGTAAAAGATCATTGAGCTCTTCTCCCGCATATCCTGTGTCAAACAATCACTACTATCATACATCTATTTTTCTTTCGGGAAAAGTCTTTTATTCTTTATCGCCCAAGACTGACGGGCGGGTCCTGATTATTGGCCAATCCAAATGGGCGGATATTCTACATCAGATTGAGTTATCCTTTATTAACTCATCTCTTGTGTGATATCATATGTATGAAACAAGTTGTATCTATTTTGGAACAGCGCAGTCCAGAAGGATTGTGCAGAACATAGTCTTTCATGTTTAAAAGGAGGCTTTTTATGTCAACTGATTATTATGCAACTCTCGGAAAAAACCTGATCGGCACAAAGACTTTTGACAATCTTATGGAAGCGTTTGCGGGCGAGTCCCAGGCCAGAAACAAATATACCTATTTTGCTTCCAAGGCCAAAAAGGACGGCTATGAGCAGATCGCCAAGATCTTCCTGCAGACTGCTGCAAATGAGAAAGAGCATGCAAAGATCTGGTACAAGATTCTTGAAGGTGTACACGGCACTGTAGAAAATCTCGAGATCGCTGCAGAGGGAGAGCACGAGGAGTGGACCGAGATGTATCCCGGTTTCGCCAAGGATGCACGTGAGGAAGGCTTTAATGAGATCGCCGACCTGTTCGAAATGGTCGCGGCCATCGAGAAAGAGCATGAAGCACGTTATCGCAAGCTGATCGAGAACATCAAGGGCGGACTTGTCTTCTCCAAGGACGGCGACCGTATCTGGGAATGCGGCAACTGCGGCCATATCGTAGTGGGTCCTTCTGCTCCCGATGTATGTCCTGTCTGCAATCATCCTCAGGCTTACTTCGAGATCCACGCAGAAAACTATTAATCTGTCACGGATTTTCCGGCAGTCCGCCGGCTGGTCTGTCCTGATCAGTCCCTGCCCGGACGCGGATGAGGACCCGGCACCGGGTTCCCTTAAGTAAATCATGAGACAAATACCCCTGCAGATATCTGTTCCTGTTAAGGCAGATGACGCAGGGGTATTTCTTTTCTTTTTTTGATTTTTTGAACACGCCGGGACCGCTTGTGTTCACACACTGATGAGCCCGTGACGATGTTCAGCCCAGATCGCTGATCATGCGGATAAATGCAAGGTCATCGGCGGAAACACGGAAATTTGTCGTCATTGTCTCCCCGTCGGGAGTAGTGATCTTCACGTCCAGAACGGAATCTTCAGGGACACCTTTCCTTCTGACAGCACGGACGAAGGAGGTAAAGCCGGGGTGCCTTTTTCTGAAATTGTTGAGTTCTGTTTTGAGCTTTACAAGCTGCATGGGGTTTATTGCCATATCTTTTTTCCTTTCTAGAATACATCGATCAGTTCCGCGAGGGAACTTACTGGAATAAGTCTCATGCCATCGGGCACCTGCAGCCGGCGCATGTTGCTGCGGGGAAGGACACAGGAGGAAAAGCCCATTTTGGCGGCTTCCTGCACGCGCATCTGCGCCATGGAGACGGCACGAACCTCTCCACTGAGACCGACTTCCCCGAAAACGATCATATGATCATCCACCGGTATGTTGCGGAAACTGGACAGGATCGCCATCACGATACCCAGATCCAGGGCCGGTTCCGTCTGGCGGATGCCTCCGGCCAGGTTGATATACGCGTCGTGCTGGGACATGAGAACGCCCAGGCGTTTCTCGATCACCGCCATAAGGAGACTGACGCGGTTGAAGTCTGTCCCGGTGGACTGGCGTTTGGGATATCCGTAATTGGTGCGGCAGACCAGAGCCTGCACTTCCAGCAGAAGGGGGCGGGTCCCCTCCATGGAACAAGTGACAACGCTGCCGCCCACATCATGCGGACGTCCGCTCAGCAGAAATTCCGACGGGTTGAGGACTTCTGAAAGTCCGTCCCCGCGCATCTCGAAAATGCCGATCTCATTAGTGGAACCGAAGCGGTTTTTCACGCTGCGCAGGACTCGGTAGGATGCGTAACGGTCCCCCTCAAAATAGAGGACGGCATCGACCATATGCTCGAGGACACGGGGACCGGCAACATTGCCGTCCTTGGTCACATGCCCCACAAGGAAAAAGGTAATGCCTGTCTCCTTGGCCAGGCGCAGCAGGATTCCCGTGGCCTCGCGGATCTGAGTGATACTGCCGGGAGAAGCCTGCACCTGGGCGCTGTACATTGTCTGGATCGAATCAATGATCGCCAGGCGGGGTTTTTCCTCCTGGAGCGTTGCCGTAATGGAATCCAGGTCTGTCTCGCATAAAAAACGCAGATTGTCTGAGATCTCTCCGATCCGCTTTCCGCGCATTTTGATCTGCCGCAGGGATTCCTCTCCCGAAATATAGACGATCTCAATGCCGGAAGCAGCCATATTCCGCGCCGCCTGCAGAAGGATGGTCGATTTGCCGATACCGGGATCACCGCCCAAAAGGACCATGGAACCGGCTACAAGGCCTCCGCCAAGCACTCTGTCCAGCTCGGCAAAGCCGGTGGAAAAGCGCTCCTCTCCTGTATCCTCCACCGAGGAGAGCGGCACGGGTTTACGACGGATCCCCATTGATGATCCGGAAATCCCGGAAGCAGAAGCCCCCGCCGTCTTTGAGGGCGCAGGGGCTTCCACCATTGTATTCCACTCTCTGCAAGCCGGACACTGACCGAGCCATTTTGCCGACTCATGGCCGCAGCTGCTGCAGAAAAAGACTGTTTTGATCTTTTTTGCCATAATAACAATTCATATGCGCAAATTACTGCGCTTCTTTTTTCACCGCTTTTTTCATCTCTTTTACAGTGCCCGTAAAAGTCACTTCACCGGAACGGAATCCGGCTGTGACAGTAGAGCCCGCCGTAAATTCCTCCGCCAGGATTTTCTCCGAGAGAGGGTCCTCGATCACAGACTGAATCGCGCGCTTTAAGGGACGTGCGCCCATCTTATCATCAGAGTAAGTATCGACAATATGATTGCGCAGGGCGGCCGTGATCCTCAGATCGATGCCCAGCTGGGATTTTGCACGTTTAATGAGATCAGAGGCAAGCAGCATCGTGATCTGCTCCATCTCTTTATGGCTGAGTGCGTGGAAAACACGGATCTCATCAATACGGTTGATGAACTCAGGACGGAAGATCTTCTTGACCTCATCCATTACACCTTTTTTCATCCGCTCATAATCCTGTTCTTTGGTCGGCTTATCTGCAAAACCCAAAGTCTTGGGCGCGATGATGCGCTGGGCTCCGACGTTGGATGTCATAATGATGACGGTGTTCTTGAAATTGACCTTGTGGCCCTGGGAGTCAGTAATATGTCCCTCATCAAGGATCTGCAGCAGGATATTGAAGACATCCGGATGAGCCTTTTCGATCTCATCAAACAAAACGACCGAATAGGGATGGCGGCGCACCTTTTCGGAAAGCTGTCCGCCCTCTTCGTATCCCACATAGCCGGGCGCGGAACCGATGATCTTGGAAACCGCATACTGTTCCATATATTCGGACATATCGATCCGGATGAGGTCCTTGTCAGATCCGAACATGACCTCTGCCAATGCCTTGGACAGTTCGGTCTTGCCTACTCCGGTGGGTCCCAGGAAGAGGAAGGAACCGATGGGACGGTCCGGGTTCTGCAGCCCGACACGTCCGCGGCGGATCGCGCGTGAAACAGCGTCCACAGCATCTTCCTGTCCAATGACACGCTTGTGCAGTTCATCTTCCAGGCGCAGAAGCCTTGCACTCTCCCGCTCCGTAAGACGCGTAACAGGCACCTTGGCCCATATGGAGATCACAGAGGCTACATCTTCCGCGGTTACCGGAATCGTTTTTCCAGCCTGACCGCGCCCTCTCCTGTTGTTGATGCTGTCGAGTTTCTTTACAAGCGCATCCTGCTCTTTCCGCAGGGCGCGCGCCTCGTTCAGGTCTCCTTTCATAAAGGCTTTGGCGAGAAGGGCATCTGTATCCCGGATTTTTTCTTCCAATGCGATCGCCTTGCTGCCGCTGTCACCGCTGTTCAGGCGGACTGATGCACAGGCCTCGTCAATGACATCAATCGCCTTGTCCGGAAGATTGCGGTCATTAATATAGCGGACAGAGAGATCCACTGCCATCTGCAGCGCCTCAGGCTCCACCTTGACACCGTGGTGCTCCTCATAAATATGTACGATTCCCTTGAGGATATCCACGGTCTGCTCCGGCGTAGGCTCCTCGATCTGAACCGGCTGGAAGCGGCGCTCAAGGGCGGCATCTTTTTCCACATATTTGCGGTACTCGGTGATGGTTGTGGCGCCGATCAGCTGCACCTCTCCGCGGGAAAGCGAAGGTTTCAGGATATTGGAAGCGTCCAGAGACCCTTCTGCGCCTCCTGCTCCGATCAGGGTGTGAAGCTCATCAATAAAAAGAATGATATTCTTGTCCGCTGTCACCTCTTCGATGACACGTTTGATGCGCTCCTCAAACTCACCCCGGTATTTGGTGCCCGCAACCATGCCGGAAAGATCCAGCGTGAGCAGACGTTTGTCCCGCACGGAGGCCGGAACATCTCCGGAGACGATCCTTCGGGCAAGTCCCTCTACAACAGCGGTCTTGCCGACACCGGGTTCACCGATGAGGACCGGGTTATTCTTTGTGCGGCGGCTGAGGATCTGGATCACACGCCGGATCTCATCCTCTCGTCCGATCACAGGGTCGAGTTTTCCTTCATAGGCCATCTGTGTCAAGTCCCGGCTGTACTGTTCCAGAATTCCGCGCTGCCCGGAGCCGGCTGCGCCCGTCTGCAGGTCATCCCTGTGGGCTGCCACATCCTCGCCCATTGCGGCAAGGAGTTCAAAATAGATCTTGGAGACATTGATCCCCATGGCCTCCAGGATCTTGAGGGCCACATTTTCCTTCTCCAGAATGATAGCGAGCAGGATATGTTCCGTACCGGTCTGGTCTGAGCGGTATTTGTCCGCCTGTATACGTGCCATGTGCAGTACCTTCTGGCAGCGGGGGGAATATCCTTCATGATCAAGGAGGGCAAGGCTCCCGGGATGAATATTCAGCTGGGCGATCATTTCCTCGAGCCGTGCCTGTGTCACATCGTTTTCGGCGAGGATCCTTGATGCCACACCATCCGGTTCCTGTGCCAGGCCAAGGATCAGATGTTCCGTACCGACATAGTTCTGTTTTGCCTTTTTGGAAGCGCTTTTGGCGGCGCGGAGAGCAGCCAGCGCGTTTTTGGTGTAATTATCCTTCATGGAATCGTTTTCTTTCCCTGTTTTTGCAGTTTGTTATTGCAGACCTTTCTTTTTTTCGGGTCACTCGTAGTCATCATAAATACTGTCTACCATGCGATGAAGCTCCATCCTGGTCATATTGCGGCATCTGGCCTGTGCCAGCAGTTTGCGAAGGTCTTTCTCCAGCTGCGTCCGCGCGCGTATGGCATCCACGTCGACGGAAATCACAGCCCCGCGCCTGCGGTCCATTTTGACAAAGCCCTCCTGCCGCAGAATGGAATAGGCCTTGTTGACCGTGTGCATATTTATACCGATTTCATCCGCCATCTGCCGGACCGAGGGAAGCGCCTGACCTTCCTCCAGAGCCGCAGTTGCAATGCCCAGAATGATCTGGTTGCACAGCTGCTGGTAAATCGCTTCATCACTGCTAAAGTCGATCTTGATTAGCATAGCATATCCCTCCATTTCCTTCTACATGCTCCATTTCAAAACCGTACCTTCATCAGTTCTGAGGACTGTCCTCTCATTTTTGCACAAAGTAAAACAGAGCATGTACTGTTATATGTATAATATAACAAGTGACATGCTCTGTCAAGATGCTCTGCCCTATGCCTTAATGCATACAGAAATTATTTTTTACGGGAAGTGCGTTTGGGTGAGCTGGTCAGGAAAGAATATTCCATATCGTCATCATCATCCGCATAGAATTCTTCCTCTTCCGGCTCATAAAGGTCCTCTGCAGGTTTCTTTTGAGCAGGAGCCGCTGCTTTCCTGGAAGCAGGTTTCACAGCTTCCCTTTCAGCAGGTTCTGCAGCTTCCTCATCAACTGCAGGCCCTTCTTTAAAGGACTTCCATCCTCCCGGAGGAATAAGATCTACATCTTCGGGATAATCTGCCACCTCATCAAACTCGATCTTGCGGGCGGGACGGGTTCTGCGGCGGGAAGCAGGAGAAGATCCGGCTGAAGTGCTCTGGCTCTTTCTGCGCTGTTTCTTTACAGGAGGGGGAGGGGGAAGCTCTTCCTCTTCCTCTTCTTCCTCTTCCTCCTCGGCGTCATAGTCGTCGTCTTCGTATTCTTCCTCGTCGTCTTCGTCCTCTTCTTCGTCCTCCTCGTCCTCATCATAATCGTCTTCATCATCCGAGGAGAACATATTTTTCAAGAAGCCGAAGAATCCGCCCTTACGGGGAGCTTCGTCTTCCTCTTCGTCTTCGTACTCGTCCCCGTCTTCCTCCTCATCATCTTCATCATAGGAGTCGTCGTAGGACTCGTCATCTTCATCGTCCTCGTCTTCCTCATCCTCTTCAGGGGCAAACAGAGCACTGCCGCGGCTGAACAGGCCTGCCGACTTCTTACGGGGAGCAGGTTCCTCCTCTTCCTCCTCATCAAAATCAGCTTCTTCGTCTTCAAGGTCATACGAATCAGCCTCATCTTCTGCAGGAGCAGGCTCTTTGACGGAGGATCTGCGTTCCTGAACAGGTTCGTCCTCGTCATCCCATCCGGACAAATCCTCATCCTCGTCCTCGTCTTCCCCGGTCTCACGCTCACGGGCAGCTCTTCTCTGTCTGGTGCGCCTCCTGGAAGGAGCAGGGCTGCCGGGATTTCTGCGGAGTACCACATAGAGGAAAACGAGCAGCGCGATCAGGAGAATGAACAGAATGCAGGCGATTGTACGCCACATGCCTGCGGATTTCGCACTCTTCTGTGCTGCGTTCTGAGCGTCGCTGAGTTTTTGAAGATCTCCGATTCTGATCCGCTTGTCGGTGTCATAGTTATAGACATACCAGTTTCCGGTACCGTCTTCCTCAGTACTGAAATTAATGCCGTACTGCGCATTGGGATCTGTATAAGGATCGTAGCCCTGGCCGTTGTCAACCTCGGGAGTTTCCTGCGCGTCCTCTACGGAATCGTCGGAAGCCGCTGTGGCATCACCGCCGGTGGCAGGAGTTGCCTCTAAAGCGCCGGCGTCTTCCTCTGTCCAGTCATCGTTGACTGCTTCGTCGTCATCGGCGGCAGCTTCTACATCGGCTGCAGTTTCCTCTTCTGCTGCCTGTGTCTCTTCCTCAGCCGGTGCCGGTGCGGTCTCCTCCTGAGCGACAGACTCTCCTCCGTTGTCGACCCACTGCGCTTTTACATAACCTTTGTTTCCGTTCGTCAGTTCGATGTAGAACCACTCGATTCCGGTCGCATCCGTTGTCTTGGACAGGACGGTAACCTGATCTCCCTTCTGCAGGACGCCGACGGCATTGGAGAAATCGCTCTTATCCTCAGCTGTGTTACGGATCGTGACATCCGTAGCATTGATCGTAGCAGCGGCCGCCGGAATGACAGCCAGCATAAAAGCGGCCATGAGCGCCAAAGCTGCTGCCGCAAGCCTGCCGCTTCTGCGTCCCAGTTTCGTGTTTTTCATTATCTCCCTCCAGGGCCGGAGCTTCTGGCTCCGGCAGTGCTGTTCACAGTATCTGTCCCCAGATCCGGTCACCCCGCTGCCGCGCCTTCGGCTGTGCTGCGGGTGCTGCAGAATCTGGATCCGGCCGCTTTAAGCTGCCGTGCGTTACCGGACCCCGAAACATATGTTCCAACCGATAACACCATCTAACATTATAACACCTGATATGCTTTTATGGAAACAAATCTCGCACTGTATCGTATAAATAGTGCCGGTTTTTTCAAAATCAGAGACTAAAGTCAGGCATATCGGGCGGGGGCCGCAAGCAGATCACTGCGGACAGAATGTATCCTGCCTGTTACAGATCAGACGGCATCGATTGCCTTGCCGATATCACTGCGCATATACATCTTGTCAAAAGAAACCCAGCCGGCCGCTTCATAAGCATTGGCGCGTGCTTCTTTGAGTGTATCGCCGATGGCGACAACGCCGAGCACTCTGCCGCCGCTGGTCACGGTATTTCCATCCTTGTCAAATGAAGTTCCCGCGTGATAGCAGCGATACTGTGTCTGGCCGTCAAACTTGTCCAGGCCTGTAATGATCTTGCCCTTTTCATAGCTCTCGGGATAACCGCCGGAGGCAATGACGACACAGACTGCCGCATTGTCATAAAACTCCAGATTGATCTGATCCAGAGTGCCGTCGATGCAGGCATCCATCACATCAATGATATCCGTCTTCATGCGGGGAAGGACCACCTGTGTCTCGGGATCGCCGAAACGGGTGTTGTACTCGAGGACACGGGGGCCGTCCGGTGTCATCATGAGGCCGAAGTAGAGGACGCCGCGGAAAGGGCGCCCTTCCGCTGCCATGGCGGCAACCGTCTTGTCATAGATATTTTCACGGCACCAGGCATCGATATCTGGTGTATAGAAGGGGCTGGGTGAAAATGTTCCCATGCCGCCGGTATTGAGTCCGGTGTCGCCGTCTCCCTGGCGCTTGTGGTCCTGGGATGAAGTCATAAGCTGATAATGTGTCCCGTCCACAAAAGCCAGGACAGATACTTCGCGGCCTGTCATAAACTGCTCGATGACAACACTGCTGCCGGCATCGCCGAACTTTTTGTCCATCATCAGTTCGCGGATTCCGTCCCTGGCAGAGGCGAGATCCTGACAGATCAGGACTCCCTTGCCCAGAGCCAGTCCGGAAGCTTTGAGAACGATGGGGAAGGAAGCTGTCTCGAGATAGGCAAGCGCCTTCTCAGCGTCATCAAAGGTCTCATAAGCCGCTGTCGGGATCCCGTACTTTTTCATCAGATCCTTGGAAAAAGCCTTGCTTCCCTCAATAATGGCCGCATTGGCGGGTGTTCCGAAAATGCGCAGCCCCTCTGCTTCAAAAGCATCGACAATACCTGCGCAGAGCGGATCATCCATGCTGCATACGGTCAGGTCGATCTCCTTCTCCTTTGCAAAGGCAGTCAGCGCCGCGAAATCCATGGTCCCGATCGGAACACACTCGGCAATACGCGCGATGCCGGCATTGCCGGGCGCACAATAAAGCTTAGCTGCACGGCCGCTGCGGAGAATGGCATCCGCAATCGCGTGTTCTCTTCCGCCTCCGCCGACAAGCAGCACTTTCATGTTCATTTTCTTCTCAGCCAAGTCTTTTTCCTCCTGCGAAAACTGTTTTGGTTCGTATCTGTTCCGGCCGGAACAGATTAATTATGAAATTCTGGTCCTGCGGCCCTCGATTTTGACCCTGCCCGCCGCGATCAGGTCGATGGCACGGGGCAGAATGACCCATTCCGCCTGTTCCATGACGCGGCGCTGCAGTGTCTCGGGGGTATCGTCTTCCATGATATCTACTGCCTTCTGAAGAATGATCGGGCCCGTATCGAGGTTCTCATCGACAAAGTGCACCGTCGCGCCTGTGACCTTCACACCGCGCTCAAGGGCTTTTTCATGGACATGCAGACCGTAATGTCCCTTTCCGCAGAAGGAAGGGATCAGGGCCGGATGGATATTGATGATCTTTCCCGCATAAGCTGCGCAGATCTGCTTCGGGACCGCGACCATAAAGCCTGCCAGAACGATGAGATCCGGGGACACTTCATTGATCTTTGCCAGAAGGGCTTCGTTGAAGGCCTCCCTGTCCGGATAATCTTTCGGGGACACACAGACGCCGGGAATCCCTGCCCTGGCAGCGCGCTCCAGAGCATAAGCTCCGGCATTGTTGCTGATCACCTGGACGATCTGCGCATTGCGGATGGTGCCGTCCTGGATGCGGTCGATGATCGCCTGCAGGTTTGTCCCGCCGCCGGAAACACAGACTGTTACTCTCAGCATACGTCGACTCCTTTTTCTCCTGCGGCAATGCTGCCGATCAGATAAGCCTTTTCTCCTGCCGCCTCGAGGGCACTGATGGCCTTTTCCGCGTCTTCAGGGCTGACGGCGAGCACCATGCCGATTCCCATGTTGAAGGTATTGTACATCATGTGCTCTTCGATATTGCCGCGCTTCTGAAGAAGCCTGAAAACAGCGGGAACCTCATAGCTGTCCTTCTTCACACTTGCGCGTACGCCTTCGGGAAGCATTCTGGGAATATTCTCATAAAAACCGCCGCCGGTCACATGGCTGCAGCCCTTGATCCTGACACCCGCCTCCCGCACACTGCGGAGGGCACGGACATAGATCTTGGTGGGGCGCAGAAGGGCATCGCCCAGAGTCTCGCCGAGCTCGGGATAAAACTCCTTCAGGTTCTCTTCATTGACATCGAAGACCTTTCGAACCAGGGAAAAACCATTCGAATGGACACCGGAGGAAGCAATACCCACCAGCGCATCTCCGGGGCAGATCTCCGCGCCGGTGATCAGATCCTTTTTGTCTGCGGCGCCCACCGCGAAGCCGGCCAGATCATATTCGTCCACGGGATAGAAACCGGGCATTTCCGCGGTTTCGCCGCCGATCAGGGCCGCACCGGCTTGTTCACAGCCTTCACAGACACCCTTGACGATCTGCGCGATCTTCTCGGGAACATTTTTACCGCAGGCGATATAGTCCAGGAAAAAGAGCGGTTCCCCGCCTGCACACGCGACATCATTGACGCACATGGCAACACAGTCGATTCCCACAGTATCATGCCTGTCCATCAGGAATGCGAGTTTCAGTTTTGTACCCACTCCGTCTGTGCCGGACAGGAGTATGGGCTCATCCATCTCTTTGATCTTTGCAAGCGAGAAGGCTCCCGAAAAACCGCCGAGTCCTCCCATTACTTCAGGGCGCATTGTTTTTGCTACATACGCTTTCATCAGTTCCACGCTGCGATATCCGGCTTCAATATCGACGCCGGCACTCTTGTAATCCATCATGTCTAGCGGATCTCCTTATGTGCACTTTTTTTAATGGTCATTCATACAGGGGATGGAAGGGCTTCTGCCTTCCGGTCCGGTTTAGTAGTTCTGAACTCCGACTTCCTGAAGGCGGGCGTCCTTCTTCTGCACTTCTTCCAGCTGGCGCTGAGAGAAGTCTTTGAGCCTCTGCAGAAGGGCATCATCCGAGATTGCCAGCATCTTGGCTGCCAGGATACCGGCGTTCTTTGCTCCGCCGATAGCGACAGTCGCCACGGGGATTCCGCTGGGCATCTGAACGATGGAATACAGAGAATCACGTCCTCCGAGAGAAGTGGTGTGCATGGGAACGCCGATCACAGGAAGCGGGAAAAGCGCAGCGCACATGCCGGGCAGATGTGCTGCCATACCTGCGCCTGCGATAATGACCTTCATGCCTGCTGCCTCAGCGCCCTTTGCATATTCAAAAAACACATCGGGTTCACGATGTGCAGAGATGATCCGCATGTCGTAGCTGATACCGAGCTCATCGAGAACTTCTGCTGCCTTTTTCATCACGGACAGATCCGAGTCACTGCCCATTACAATTCCTACCAATGCCATTCGTGTTACCTTTCCTTTCTGAAAATGTAAAGACAGAAAATCATAATACATCACATATGTAATGATTGTAAATAAGGGCCGTCTGTTTTCAGCCGGTTTTCTGTTCCTTTTTACCGTTTCCACGCAAAACGACGGGCCGGACATACAATATCTGATCTGTCTGCCGCATCAGGGCAGACAATTTTACTTCTGCCTGTAGTTTAATCAAAAACAGCTTTCTGTGCAAGTAACTATTGGTTACCGGTCACGCCGGGAGTGTTTTACTTGTAAAAAATCCCTCCGTGTCTGCGAGGACCGGACCGGGAAAGGACAGGTCAGGATAGGAACGGTTCATTTAAAAGCTCCGCGCCCTCCAGGACAAACCTGCCGTCCCGGATCACGGGAATCTCTGTCCCGTCGGGACGCACAGCAGCTAGAAGACCTACCTCTTCATAAGGAATCGTAATATCCGTGTGACAGCCGAAATAAGCCTGTTCAGGATCGGTCTCCCGCAGAAGGGAATAGTCATTGTCCTTGGCAAAAATCTCCTTTCCGTCAGGGTTGAAGATCCTGTTCTCCTCTTCATGGCTGTAACAGGTGTCGCCCACGGCGAAATGGGGCCCCGTCTTCTCCGCGATCAGGATGGGGAGCCTCTCCAGAAATCCCAGCCTTGCAGCCTCCACACAGGCCTTTGTATTCGTTCCGATGGCACACTCTCCCATGGGAAGCGTCTCGTGGTGGAAAAGAATGTTCTCCTCGATATATTTTCTGCCCTCCCCGGGGGTCGGGAAACCTCCGCAGCTGTAATCGGCGATGCGGCCATCCTCAAAACGGATCGCCAGATCTTCAAAGAGCAGCCCCTCCAGGTAAACTTTTGTCACATGCAGAAGGCCCTTTGTCCCATCCAGGGCAGGTGTTGTAAAAACCTCTCCTACAGGAATGTTGACATCCGCCACACAGTTTTCAAAAATCGTCTGCTTTGCGGGATCCTCCGGCATCTGCAGACGCACCGTCAGATCGGTCCTGTTCTCTCCTTTTCCCACAACATGAATGCTCTGTGCCGTATCAAGAACATCGATGATGCGGGCCTGCACATCCCGGTAGGTCATATAATCCAGTGTGTTGATATCAATGACGGCATGGAATATTTCATCAAAGGAAGCTTTGAGATCTCCGTCCGCGTATCCCTTTGTGATCTCAGGGACAGGAAATGCGATGATAGTGAAAC
This sequence comes from Lachnospiraceae bacterium, assembly GCA_045130475.1. Taxonomy (GTDB): domain Bacteria; phylum Bacillota; class Clostridia; order Lachnospirales; family Lachnospiraceae; genus CAG-791. The sequence goes on along the minus strand of JBGUPU010000025.1, from coordinate 52,440 downwards.
TTCTCTCCTTACCGATCACAGCGCGGTCATAGAGAAGATCCGCCTCCTGTCTGAAGCGGGCGATCTTCTTCTGCTGGGATTTGGAAAAACGAGGATATCCCTCATGCATAACAGGTGAAAAAGGCTTCTCGCCGAATGTTTCCATTACAGCCGGACCGGCATAGAGAACTGTTTGGTCAGCCAGCTCCTTATAGGCCTGCTGCAGCGCCTGCAGACGTTTGCTGCGCAGAACGTCGTTGAAAAACAGTGCCAGATCCTCCCTGTGATCGTAGCCATACTGCTGATTGGCCGGAGTCGTTGAATACCCTCCGCCCCCGCGGCCGGCATGCTGTGTAAAGAGATTGCCCTGCATCCCGGGGATCACCGGCTCCAGGCCCATCCTGCGGAGATTATCTGCGGCCTTCCTGACAATGCGCTCGAAACCCACGTGATAAAGGAGGCCCGCTCTCCTGCGTATGGACAGGTCTTTTCCCGTCACTTCAAAACCGATCCTGAATCCCTCTGTCCATGTATCCGCAATCCTGGCAGCCGTCTCTTCATCCAGGCTTTCCAGATAAGAAAAGATGCCCCGCTCGTTTTCCGAAATATGACATCCGTAGCGGTACAGGCACCTGACATCCCCTGGCACATACCATTGTCCGATGATTTTCTCCGGAAGACTGCCTCCGACAAGGCTGCGCTGCACACGCGCCAGCATCTCATCCCCTGCATAGTCCTCCAGAAACTGCCTGATCTTCTCCGAGATATGTGCGGCAGGGGGCATCTTGTTCAAAACCGTCTCTGCGTCCTTCCGGTCCTCTGCAGCCCGGACTGCGTCTCCGGTGCCTTCGGCTCCGCAGACACCTGCAGACGGGACTTCAGCCGATCCCTCTTCTGCTGTTTCAGCCTGATCATCGCAAAAAGCGGTCACAAAGGCAAAATAGATCTCCAGAAGGAGCTCCATACGGATCAGAAAACGCTCTGCATCTCCTTCATAAGCCAGGGAGATCATACTCCTCAGCTCCATCATAAAGGCAGAAAGAACAGGCCCCATTTCCGGACCCAGCCTGCGGATGGCATACCCCGGATTGGCCCAGCTCTCCTCATACTGTTCCGGCAGAATATCCGCATACAGCTCGTGGTTTTTCTTCTCCAGTTCCTCGATCGGCATACTCTCAAAAGACCCGTCCTCCAGCATCCGGCGATGGTCAAGAAGCATGAGGATCCATTTCGCCGCATTTTGAAAAAAGGGAACACAGGCCGGAGCCGCGCACTCCTCCTCCGCCATCGTCCTGATCCTGCCTGCAGAAAGCCTGAAGCGCTCTCCGCTCAGAGAATCACTGCTCTCCAGGGCACCCCGGCCCAAATCAACAAAGAAATTCATTCTTAATCCAGACTCCAATTCTATTGCAGATTCTATTACAAAAACCGTCCGACCGCATTACAGCAGCCGGACGGCCGTTTTTTACACCCTTATGATTTCACGCCATACTCATCGTAATATTTATCCAGCGCGGCCTTGAGCTTGTCATCGATGATGACCCGGCCGTCAACAGGACGATTGTAGAGGTACTCGGTGACCTCCTTCATTGAGACGATCGCGTGTGTCGGGAAACCATATTTCCGCTTGATCTCCTGAAGAGCGCTGATGGTTCCTTCCTGTCCGACTTCCATACGGTCCAGAGAGACCATGAGACCTACGATATCGCAGTCCGCCTGTGCCTTGATGATCGGCACGGTCTCGGCGATGGATGCACCTGAGGTGGTGACATCCTCGATGATCATGACGCGGTCATCCTCGCGGATCTTGGAACCCAGGAGAATACCCTTGTCTCCGTGATCCTTGATTTCCTTGCGGTTTGCGCAGTAGCGGATATCACGGCCGTAGAGTTTACTGATTCCCATGACTGTCGCGACAGTGAGCGGAATGCCCTTATATGCAGGTCCGAACAGGACATCAAAATCAAGTCCGTAATGATCGTGGATCGCCCTGGCATAAAACTCACCAAGTTTGATCAGCTGAGACCCGCTCTTGTATGCTCCTGCGTTCATAAAGAACGGAGACTTGCGTCCGCTCTTGAGTGTGAACTCACCGAATTTCAGTACGTGTGAGTCGACCATAAATTCAATAAACTCTTTCTTGTATTCTTCCATCAGCAACCCCTTCCTGTAATGCACCAAGCAGTTTTTTTCTGATATGTTTCTATGGCATCCTGCCATATATTTTTTGTCGATAAAACAGATCCGGTTCAGCGTTCCGCTATAGCCTGCCGCAGATCCTCGATCATATCGATCGAAGCCGCGCGTGCCGCCTGTGCGAAACCTTCCGGACCAAATTCCCGATAGGCTTCCTTTGTGTGGGCGGCAATGATCCCGCGGGAGGAATTAACGATCGCGCCGGCGCCCTCTTCATCGAAGAAAGCAGACAGATCCTTTGCGGTCGCACCCTGCGCTCCGTATCCCGGGGCAAGAATGAATGTCGTCGGCATCAGTTTCCTGAGCTGTTCGCCCTGTTCGGGATAGGTCGCGCCGACTACGGCACCGACATTGCTGTAGCGTCCGTCCATAGAGCGCTCACCCCATTCACGGACCTTCTGTCCGACAAGCTCATACATGGGAACACCGCTCTGTGTGAGGATATCCTGGAACTCTCCGCTCGAAGGATTGGAAGTCTTGACCAGAACAAAAATACCCTTGTCACACGCGTTGCACACCTCTACAAAGGGCTCTACTCCGTCAGAGCCAAGATATGGATTCACCGTCGCGAAATCAACATCGAAAACGGGGATCTCTCTGCCCGCAATGCCGATCCTGCCGATATGGGCCTTCGCATAAGAGGCGGAGGTCGAGCCGATATCGCCGCGCTTTACATCACCGATGATGATAAGACCTTTTTCTCTGCAGTATTTTACTGTTTTGTCGTAGGCAGCCAGTCCGGGCAGACCGAACTGCTCGTACATGGCAATCTGCGGTTTAACAGCAGGTATTATGTCATATACAGCATCTACAATGCCCTTGTTGAACTGCCAGACAGCCTCCGCGGCCGCTTTCAGGGCCAGTTCATCGTCTGTGCATCCCTCAGCCGAAACAGTCTCCCACGCCGCATCCTGCAGATGTCCCGGGACAAAAGAGAGGTTGGGATCAAGACCCACTACCACGGGCGCGTTCTTTCTCTTAATCTCATCCATCAGTTTTTGAATCATACGTCAACTCCATTTTCAACAGCCTGAAGCAGGATCTGCTCCTGCCTGCCTGCAATCTGTACGGCGGCGTGATCCGACCGCCGCTCCCCTGCGGGCAGCTTCGGCTTTATAGTCATTTTGCACAGTAAACAGTGCGCCTTAAAAGTCTTTTTAAACATAATGATAATAATCGTGTTCGTCAAGCTAAAAATGAAAAAATATCGCCCGAAGGCGATATTTTATCATGGACTCAAAGAAATTACGGCCGAAGAAGCGGTAAAATCCCGTTAAATTATTCACATCTTTGCATACCGTCAGCGTGACTGCAGGAACTGGTTCTCGCGGTTCATACGCTCATCGTTGGGATACTTTTCGGAATATTCCGCCGCCAGTTTTTTGGCTCGCTTAAAATCGCGGAGATTTTCAACCGCAGCAATCCGGTTGAAGAGGATACTTCGCTGAAGTGCCGTCCCGCTCTGGGAGAGGGGGAGCGCCTGTTCGAAACACGCCAGAGCCTCCTCATACTTCTCCAGCCCGCACAGAGCTGTTCCCTTGAGATTGAGCATCTCGGGACTGGCTGCAATCTCCTGTTCAAAATCCGCGATCAGATCCAGCGCCTCCTTGTGCTCCCCGGTATATTCCTTGGCACAGGCCAGAAGGAAACAGGTCTGCATGTCCGGGCTCTCGACAGAGTCCAGAACAGCGGCCGCCTCTTCATAGCGGCCGAGAAAACACAGAGCCTGGCCGCGGGTAAGATCATCGATCTCATCCGCATGCTCTGAAAGCAGGTTTTCAAAATACTTCAGACCGGTCTCATTGTCTCCGTATTCCCGAAGTGTCATGGCCGCAGTGTAAACCCGCGTATAATTGGACTTATCCATGGCGATCGACATGTCAAACAGCTCGACAGCCTTATCCATTTCTCCCTGGGCTGCATAGACTGCCGCGCGGGATTCAATGAGCGTAGGATCCTTCGGATGGATCATGAGCAGCTTGTCATAAAGGGACGCAGCGGCCTCGATCTCTCCCAGCCGGAAATCACAGATAGCCGTATATTTGTACAGATCTTCCTCGAGGGAATCGTCCGACAGATATCTGGTAATTTTGTTTTCATACTGCTGTGCCTCGGCGAACTTTTCCCTTGCGAGACGGTAATTCCCCTGTTCCATCAGAGACAGCCCATTGTTGAGAAGCTGTGTTTCACGGCTTCCGCGGAAACGATAATAGCCGAAAAGCGCCGCTGCCCCGATTGCGGCTATAAAGATGACGGTCAGCAGAAAGTTTCTGATAAAGCGCATAGGCGAATCATTCCTCCTCGAATCTCACAGTGACATAAAAGCCCCGCTCCAATTCACGGATCGCTGTCACCACGCCTTCTCTGGCCAGGAGTCTCTGGTTAAAAGGAAAATTGCCGCTCATGGCTAGAGACGGGTCGATCGTATAATAAAAATTGCTGGGCAGTACACCTTCCGTGATTCTGACTTTCTGCCCTTCCTTCAGGAGCCCTTCGCGCTCCATTTTAAATTCTATTTCACGCATGGAAATACCTGTGTTCTCAGGCTGAAGCAGATCCTGCTCACGCCTGTCCTGAAGCTTTCTCTTCCGCGGCTGCTGAAGCAGAGCCTGTTCACGCCTGTCCGGAAGCCGCCTGTCCTGCAGGCTTTTCTTCTGCCGGCTTGTCTTCTGACGGTGCCGATCCTCCCGAATCCGGCTGGGATGCCCCTTCGGTACCGGGTATCACAATGGCATTTTTGCGCAGAAAATCATGCCAGAGAGCGCAGGAAGAAGCCTTGAGATGGATGCCGTCTCCGGTCATCTCCGTCTTCAGATCGCCGTTTTTATCGCAGAAGGGACCGTTCATGTCAATATAAAAGATATTGCGGCCGTTAGCCAGCGTGGAGATGGCCCTGTTGCGCTGTACAATTGCTTTGTTGTTGTAGACGGGATCTGTGCTGCTCATATTCTTTGAGACATGCATGATACCCTGAATGTAAATGATCGCATCCGGCTGAAGCTTATTGATCTTAGCCACAACCTTGCGGTACTCCTCGTAATAGTCCTTGGTATCGGGAACACCGAGTTCGTTGACACCTACCGAAATGTAGATCTTTTTAAACTTTGTCTTGGAGAGGAGACCCTTGAGAGTCTGTTCCCTGGATTTTTTCCCTCTGGGTGTGTAGTCCAGCTTCTCGTCATCATCGAACAGATCATAGATCGAGGCCGACTCCTTGGCGAGGAAGGATGTCACATCCGCCATATCTCCGTATTCATAAAGGCCCACTGTGCGGGAATCTCCGATCATGAGGGCGTCGGCAAAATAGCTGTCATCCACTTCCCGGAAACTGTAATAGGTCCCGTTCGGTGCAAACAGCCCTTCTTTGTCCGTGTTATAGACAGTGTCCTCCGGTGACAGGTACTCCTCTTTCGCTACACCGTAGTCCTTTGCCCCGACGACTTTGCTGGAGCTTGTCTCCGGGATCGTCAGAGGGTTTGTCTCAGTCTCCGCGGCAGTCTCCTGTCCCCCGGTCTTTTCTGCAGGTTCGGACTCTTCCTTCACCTGACTCTGTTCCGCATCCGTCTTCTTGTCCGCCTCTGCTCCGGTATCCTCAGACGCAGGTTTTTCCGCCGACTTCCCGCTTTCTTTTTCTTCTCCTGCTGCAGCACTTTTTGAATCCCCTGACCACGGATAGACATGGTCATGGATTCCTCTCATTACAAGAGAAAGGCCGGGAAGCCGTCCGTGCTCTGTGGAATAGTCTTTATAGGCTCCCTTCCTCCCGACGAGCGAAAGGATCGTGAGCAAAAGCCAGATGAACAGGATCAAGGACAGGAGGGGTGCCCTCTGCAAGACCCTTTGAAAAACTCTCAACATTTTTATAATCCCTGATGTTTCAGAAACACAAAAGACAATACTCCTTCATGAACAGGTCTTCAGAAGCTGAAATACATGAACGGATTGCCTGCGGAAATTGATGAATAATAAACACTCCACCAGAAAACAAGGGCCAGAAGCACAACCACAAGCGGATTTTTGCGCTTCCACACTACCAGGTTGTAAAAAACAGGAATGCAGAGCAGAATGCCTGCCGCAAAATAAGGCCAGTAAATCCCGAGATATTTCGCGAAATCCCCCGGATTTACAGCTGTACCTGTGCCGAAAAAAGGAAAGAGACGGCTGAAATAGATTCCCAGTTCTTTCAGATCGGTGATCGCAAAGATCACCCAGGTCAGGGGGATCAGGATGATCACATGAAGGTGTCCGATGAGGGGAACCGCCCTGAGCAGCCCCTTCACGACAAATTTTTCCCACACGATCAGAATCCCCAGGACAAGGCCCCAAATCAGGAAATTGAGTGTTCCGCCGTGCCAGAAACCGGTCAGCAGCCAGACAAGCATGAGATTCCGGATCACTGCGGGAGCCTGTCTGCGGCTTCCTCCAAGAGGAATATAGACATAGTCCCGGAACCAGCTTCCCAGTGTCGCGTGCCAGCGGCGATAAAAATCCGCGATCCCGCATGCCGCGTAAGGGTGGATAAAGTTCTGTATAAAGCGGAAGCCCAGCATCAGTCCGAGTCCGCCCGCCATCAGCGAATATCCCCAGAAATCAAAATAAAGCTCGAGAGAATAACCGAACGCGCCCAGCCAGGCCAACGGCGTGGAAATACTCTCAAAGCCAATCTTGATGATCTCATTCCAGAGAATCCCGAGTCTGTCGGCAATCAGGACCTTCATTCCAAGTCCCATTGCGAAAAAGCATAGGCCGTCCTCGATTTTCTGAAGGGAGATACTTCTCTCCGCGTATACCGTCCTGCGCCGGATGTTGGTCGGTTTCTCCATCCAGCCCTGTGAAAAACGCATGATCGGACCCTGCGCGACCTGCGGAAACATGGTAAAGTATGCTGCGGCCTGCATGAAGGCAGGTCTCTTGTGCATCTTGCCAAGGTACAGATCCGCCTGGTAGGAAATCATCTTGAAGATATAAAAACTCAGTCCCAGAGGAAGAAGAGACGCCTTTACCTTCAGTGCCAGTATCTTAAAGAGTATCAAAACGATCACATCGATCGTCACGATGATCACCAGCATCTGTCTCTGCTGAACTTTTCTCCGCCGGCCCGGCATGACCCAGACCATCTCGCCGATCACGTAATTGACGATCACAAGTCCCAGAAGGACGAGCACAAAAAGCTTTGCCCCGGAAGCATAAAAAATCAGACTTCCGACAAACAGCAGAACATCTCTGTATGCAGATGGGACGATCCAGTACAGGACCATAAAAACAGGCAAAAAACGGAAAATGAATTCCAGCCCTGAAAAGTTAATCATACTTCAGCTCCACGGCGCGGCGCCGCAATGGCTTGATCCGCGAGGATGCGCACGGAAGCGGCGCAGAAACTGCCTCCCCCCGAGAAAGGGGCACAGCAATTATTCTGCAGCCGCCATCCGGCGCGCAGGACTCGAGAGCGAGCCCTGAAACAGGTTCTGTCTTTTTACGAAGATCAGAGTGCGGACAGTTCCTCCAGTTCACGGACAACGCCTGCCATCTGCTGTTCGTATTTCTGCTGCTTTTCCTTCTCCGCCGCGATCTTGTCCGCGGGAGCCTTGGAGAGGAATTTCTCATTGCGAAGCATACCCGCGCTTCTCTTCAGCTCGCCCTCGAGACGTTTTTTCTCCTTGGTGAGTCTTGCGATCTCGGCCTTGACATCCAGAAGATCGGCCAGCGGGATGAAAGCGGTTGCAAAAGGAAGAACGATGGATACCGTTCCCTCCCCGATTCCTTCCTTGTCGGCCTGAAGCACGAGTTCGGAAGCGGAAGCCAGACGCTCGAAGAAAAGTCTGTCCTCTTCGAAGATCTGACGGATCTTCCCGTCCTCAGAGACAAGGATAACCTTGGCCTTGCGGGAAGGCGCAACGCCGCGCTCATTGCGGGCGGTGCGGATGGCCCGGACGGCCTCCTTGATGGTCTCGATTGCCTGTTCCTCTGCCGGGAAGTCATATTCCTGCTTCCAGACAGGCCAGTCGGAGATCATGATGGAAGGCTCTCTGTCCTGGATCGTGCAGAAGATCTCTTCCGTCACGAAAGGCATATAAGGGTGCAGGAGCTTGAGGCTTCCCTGAAGGACTGTCTGAAGGGTCCAGAGGGCTGCCATGTGGCTCTGTGTATCTTCCGTCTCATAGAGTCTGGGCTTGACCATCTCGATATACCAGTCGCAGAACTCGTCCCAGATAAAATCGTGGACTTTCTGAACGGCAATACCGAGCTCGAAGCGGTCCATGTTGTCAGTGACATCCCTGACGACATTGTTGAATCCGGAGAGGATCCACTTGTCCTCGGGAAGAAGGCCTGCGGGCATTTCCTCAGGGATACCGCCTTCCTCAGGCATATTCATCATGATGAAACGGCTGGCGTTCCATACCTTGTTGGCGAAGTTGCGGCTGGCCTCCACACGGCTGTTGGAGAAGCGCATGTCGTTGCCGGGCGCATTGCCGGTGACCAGGGTCAGACGAAGAGCATCGGCTCCGTAGTTTCTGATCACCTCCAGGGGATCGATGCCGTTGCCCAGGGACTTGGACATCTTTCTGCCCAGCTCGTCGCGGACCAGTCCGTGGAAGAGCACGGTCTTGAAGGGTTTTTCTCCCATCTGCTCGTAACCGGAGAAGATCATGCGGATGACCCAGAAGAAAATAATGTCATAGCCGGTGACCAGAACATCTGTGGGATAGAAATACTTCAGATCCTCGGTCTGCTCGGGCCATCCAAGAGTGGAGAAGGGCCAGAGGGCGGAGGAGAACCAGGTGTCCAGTGTGTCGGGATCCTGGGTGAAATGAGTCTCGCCGCAGACAGGGCACTTTCCGGGCACGGCAGGCGCGACAACAACTTCACCGCACTTGTCACAGTAATAAGCGGGGATCCTGTGGCCCCACCAGAGCTGACGGCTGATGCACCAGTCACGGATATTGTCGGTCCAGTTGAAGTAGATTTTCTCCATCCTCTTGGGGATGAGCTGGATATCGCCCTCTTTGACTGCCTTGACGGCAGGCTTGATCAGCTCGTCCATCTTGACGAACCACTGCTTTTTGATCAGGGGCTCGACAGTGGTGCCGCAGCGGTCATGGGTTCCGACGTTGTGGGTATAATCCTCGATGCGGACCAGAAGGCCCATATCCCCGAGCTCCTTGACGATCTGCTTTCTGGCCTCATAGCGGTCCATGCCCTCGAACTTGGCGCCGTTTTTATTGATGGTGGCGTCATCGTTCATGATATTGATCTCAGGCAGGCCGTGGCGCTTTCCGACCTCGAAGTCGTTGGGGTCGTGTGCGGGTGTGATCTTGACCACGCCGGTACCGAACTCACGGTCAACATAGGTGTCCGCGACGATCGGGATCCTGCGGTCAACGAAAGGAAGCCATACTGTTTTGCCGATGAGGTCTTTATAGCGCTCATCTTCAGGGTGAACGGCCACAGCCGTATCACCCAGCATGGTCTCGGGACGTGTTGTCGCAAACTCCAGGAAGCGTGTCGTGGAGATGCTGCCGTCGTCTTCGATCAGCGGATATTTGATATGCCAGAAATGGCCGTTCTGCTCTTCATACTGCACCTCAGCGTCAGAAATGGAGGTCTTGCAGACCGGGCACCAGTTGATGATGCGGCTTCCCTTATAGATCCATCCCTTCTTGTGCATCTTGCAGAAAACTTCCGTGACGGCCTTGTTGCAGCCCTCATCCATGGTGAAGCGCTCACGGTCCCAGTCGCAGGAGGAGCCCAGCTTCTTGAGCTGATTCACGATGCGGCCGCCGTACTCTTTGCGCCAGTCCCAGCACTTCTCGAGGAAGCCCTCGCGGCCCAGATCGGCCTTCTCGATCCCCTGCTCGCGCAGAGCGTCGATGACCTTGACCTCGGTGGCGATACTGGCATGGTCGGTACCGGGCTGCCACAGAGCATTGTAGCCCTGCATCCTCTTATAACGGATCAGGATATCCTGCAGTGTATTGTCCAGCGCGTGGCCCATGTGGAGCTGTCCGGTGATATTGGGCGGCGGGATCACGATCGTAAAAGGGGTCCTGGAATGATCCACTTCCGCGTGGAAGTATTTCTTCTCTTCCCAATTTTTGTAGATCCGGTCCTCTATTCCCTGAGGATCGTAGGTCTTTGCAAGTTCTCTCTGCATATGAAAAACTCTCCTTATAAAATGATGTACTTTCTTCTTAAAATTTATGATTTAAACGAACTGATTGCGCTCGGGATCGTAGGAATACTCCTCCGCCTCGAGCTTCTGTACGATCTCCTGTTTGTCAACGCCCAGGTCATCGCACAGCGCATCCAGCGACGGATAAAAATCACGGAGCTTCAGATTCAGAAAACTTGCCAGCATATGAGGATCTTTCGGCAACATTTCTTTTCCCCCTTTGGATTCATTGTGTTATAATGGTACAGTTCTGTCAGCAAAAACAGGCGTACAGTCTCAAAATCCTGACGCCCGATGCCGAACAGTTAGTTATTTTACCATAAATCATTGAAAATGGATACATTACTTATGGAAAACAATCATTCAAATGAAAAAAATGCTGTCTCCGCAGCGGGAAGCAGTTATCCCTGCTCCAGACGAGGCTGGATCCTCAGAGGACTCCGGGACGGTTTCCCGATCTGTATGGGCTATTTTGCAGTTGCCTTTGCACTGGGAATCGAAGCCAGGCGGATCGGACTGTCCGCTTTTCAGTCCTTCCTGATGTCCACCGGCATGGTGGCGTCCGCGGGTGAGTTTGCCGCCCTGATGCTGATCGAATCCCACGCAGGCGTCATTGAGATGATCTCCACCTGTGTCATTGTCAATCTGCGGTATTTCCTCATGAGCTGCTCGCTCTCGCAGAAACTCAAGAGTACACTTCCGACCATCCACCGGTTCGGTGTCGCCTACTGCATCACGGATGAGATCTTCGGTCTCTCCAGTGCTGTGCCGGGTTATCTGGAGCCTTTCTACAGTTATGCGATCACCTTTATTTCGGTCGCCGGCTGGTCCGGCGGAACTGTCATGGGAGTCCTGGTAGGCAACATCCTGCCGGCTGCAGCTGTCAATGCACTGAGTGTCTCCCTTTACGGCATGTTCCTGGCAATCATCATTCCGCCTGCAAAGAAGAACCGCTTTATCGGAGGCCTGGTGGCGGCAGCGATGGCTGTAAGCTGGATTTTCAGCATCCTTCCCCTCACAAAGGGGATCTCCTCCGGCTTTAAGGTCATCATACTGACTATTCTGCTGGCAGCAGCCGCAGCTTTTCTCAAGCCCGTTGACGAAGAACCCGCGGAGGAGGCACAGCCCTCCGAAAGCGGTGTGTAAATCCCCTGCTCTTCTTCTGTGAATGATAACGACAGGTATGAGGTTTCATCCATGACTGACAATATTTATATTTCCCTGCTGATCATGTGCCTGACCGTCTACATGATCCGCCTTCTCCCCCTTCTCTTTCTCAGAAAGCCGATTACCAACCGGTTCATCCGTTCTTTCCTTTATTACGTGCCCTATGTGACACTGGCCGTAATGACCTTTCCCGCCATCATTACTGCGACGGACAATATCTGGTCCGGTGCAGCGGCGCTCGCCGTCGGTCTGATCGTTGCCTGGATCAACGGTGATCTGTTTGTGGTCGCCATCAGCTGCTGCGTGACTGTATTCCTGACAGGTTTTATCTTTTAGTATCCTTTTCCTTTGAAAAGAGCTTTTCCCGACCGGTTTTATCATTTTTTAATGATTTTTTGGATTGTGTTCATTGTATTTGACACATAATACCCTAAAATTTATGTGGAAACCCCGTCTATCTGAAACAGGACCGGTAATACTATGTTAAAAAATCTTCGTTATCGATTTGCAGTATTAATGCAGGGCAGATATGGCACAGACCAGCTCTCCCGTTTTCTGTCACTGGTGGTGATCGTTCTCATTGTACTGGACATGATTGCCAATGCTTTTCTGGCTTTTCCCGGAGTACAGTTTTTTGTGCGTATTTCGGGTATCATCTATACTGTACTGCTCTTCGTCATTTATTTCCGTACTTTTTCCCGCAACATTCCCAGGCGCTATGCCGAAAATCAGAAGTTTCTCTCTTTGAAGCAGAAGATTTCCTCCTTTTTCGGAAAGTCAGGGCACAGTTCGGGACAGAGGATCGAATATAATATTTATAAATGCCCGCAGTGCAGGCAGAAGATCCGCATCCCCCGCGGAAAAGGCAGGATCGTGGTGCGCTGCCCCAAATGCGGCACAGAATTTATGGAACAAAGCTGATCGGATTTCAAAAGCAAAGCAGATTTTATGTTTGGATATGTAGTGATCAATGAACCGGAGCTGCGAGTGCGGGAGGTTGACCTGTACCGCAGCTATTATTGTGGGCTCTGTGAGGATCTGCACGAATCGTACGGCAGATTCGGCCAGCTCACACTAAATTATGACACCTCTTTTCTGGGTCTTCTGCTGACCAGTCTGTACGAGCCTGAAGATGAGCAGTACCTACAGAGCTCCTGTATCGTACATCCCCTAAGCAGGCGCCCCAAGCGGCGCAACAGGTACACACAGTACGCGGCCGATCTCACCATCCTTCTCTCCTGGTATTCCATGCGCGACAACTGGGAGGATGAGCAGCAGATCCGCGGACTCGTCATGTCCGGCCTTCTGCACGGCGCCTTCAGCAAGGCCAGAGAGCGTCACCCCGAAAAAGCACAAGTCATTGCAGATTGTCTCGGCCGCCTCCATAATTTGGAAAAACAGGGGGGTGGCCAAAGTAATGATCCTGCACAGTCCCCGTGTCCCGGGGAAGTAAATCCCGACCAGGCCGGTGCCTGTTTCGGCGAACTCATGGCGGAACTCTTCGCCTGCCGGCATGACGAATGGGAACAGCCTCTCAGGCAGATGGGCTTTTACCTCGGCAAATTCATCTATCTGCTGGACGCCTACGATGATCTGGAAGATGATGAGGAATACGGAAGCTTCAATCCTCTCCTCCCAGTACGTAAACGCATGCAGAAGGAGGGCGCCGATTTCGACGCCTATGTACGCGCCCTTCTTACTATGTTGATGGCCTCCTGCACACGCGCATTTGAGATATTGCCCATTGTAGAAAATATTGATATACTTCGGAATATACTTTATGCAGGTGTCTGGACCAGGTTTGAAGAGATTTATGCCCGGCGCACCGGCACTGCTTCCGCAGAAACAGACAGCGGCAACAATACTGCTGCAGCCCTACCGGAGCAGAAAAAGGAGAACACGGAAAGCACGGATCCGGCCGATGATCCGGACAATCCGGAAATAAGAGAAAGATTGTAATACTATGTCAGATCCATACAAGGTTCTGGGGATATCCCGGGACGCAACAGACGATGAAGTCAAAAAGGCATACCGCCAGCTGAGCCGCAAATATCATCCCGACGCCAATATCAACAATCCCGACAAGGATAAGGCTGAAGAGATGTTCAAACTCGTACAGCAGGCCTACCAGCAGGTCATGTACGAGCGCCAGCATCCTTATTCCAGTTCGGGTTATGGAACTTCGGGGTACGGAAGACCCCAGGGAAGCCCGCGCCCGGGTGCCGGCAGCCCCTATGGTTCCCAGCAGGGATCCGGTCAGACCTGGCAGGATGAAGACGGCACGACCTATACCTATTATGGAAATTTCCAGGATTTCTCGGACTTCTGGAACGAATTCTTCGGCGCCTACGGATTCGGTACCCAGGGTGCCTATCAGCAGGATAACAGCGAGGAGGCGATCCATCTCCGCGCGGCGGCGAGCTATATCAACCATGGCATGTTCCAGGAGGCGCTCAATGTCCTCGACGCTATGGAGGGACGGAGCGCCCAGTGGTATTACTACAGCGCAGCTGCCAACAGCGGCATAGGCAACGACGCCGTCGCGCTCGAACACGCCCAGCGTGCTGCCTCGATGGAGCCGGACAACCAGATTTATCAGAACATGCTCCAGCAGCTGCAGTCCGGCAGCAAGTGGTACTCTTCCAGGCAGCAGTCCTATGGAAGCCCCGTCACGGCGGGCGGCCAGTGCATGAGGATCTGCGCGACCTATCTCTGCATAAACGCCCTCTGCAATATCTTCTGCTGCGGAGGCGGCGGCAGAAGCTGCTGATCCGGATCATACCGGTCAAACTCAGGCCTTTAAAACAGAACATTGTCAAAAAAGAGGAGTGCCGCAAGGTTTGCAGCACTCCTCTTTCTATCTTCATTTTCATAAAATCCAGTGGACGCTTCCCCTCAGATCATCAGCCCTCGAAGCGGTTTGCGCCGTTTCTGCCGTGGCACTTTTTATACTTCTTGCCGGAACCGCAGGGGCAGGGGTCGTTGGGATAGATCTTCTTGCCCTTCTTGACAGTGCCGGACTGTTTCTGCTCATGGTAGAGGCGCTTCTGGGTCTCTTCGTCGTAGATCTCGTTCCACTCGGGAAGGCCGTACAGCCACTCCGCGCCGGCGGCAACCATGTTCTTGAAAAGTTTTTCATTGTCGAAGTCAAGACTTACGACTGTGTCTTCATCCATTTCCTCGATGGGATTGGGAGTCTTCAGGGAATCATTGATCCCGTCCAGAAATCCGACCATTGTCATCAGGTCGAGGTTGAACTTGTCTGCAAGTTCCTTTACTGTGCCCTTGACTTCCTCTTCGGGTTTCTTGAGCAGTTCGGAATAGACATTTTTTTCTTTTTCAAAATAGTCTGCCCACAATCTCTGCAGGTCGCCCTTATTTGCAGATTCATCATACGCCTGATCGCGCCACTGCTTGAGTAAGCTCATAGTTATAAACCGCCTTTCCTTCCGCAGAACAGCACTGCGGAAAACACATCGTCACGTATTTCCTTTTCTAAAGAAATGATTTCCTTATTAATGATCAATAATTGCAAGAATCACACGGCTCTGCCGGTCAAAGTCTCGCAAACGTTTATACCTTATCATTTTGAGGCGCCTTTGTCCATCGGTCATAATGTATTTTAATAAAACTGTCACAGAAATCAGTTGCAGACGACCGCCAAACTGAATATAATAAATACTGTTTTGTATATCAACATATACAAATTCAATTTATTTTTATTCAGGTCAATGCATGGCACTGCAGCAATACAAAGTCCCTTTTCCGGTAAAAGTCTGTTTCGACTGAGAAATCCAGGGAAATCTGCGGGAAGATCCCACGGGCCCTATGCCGGGATCCGGGACGATGTTAGAACATAAGTTAATAATATACATTCATTATACATATTATTGTCTTTGCACATGGACTGACCTAAGAATGAGGAGGAAAAAAGTTATGAAAAAGTTTGCAGCTATTTTACTGGCAGGCATGATGGCTCTGTCCCTGGCAGCCTGCGGCGGTTCCGGTTCCGCAAGCTCCACCAAGGAAGATGCAGCCCCCGCCGAGACCGAGACTGTCACTGAAGAGACTGAGGCTGAGACTGACGCAGCCGAGGCAGCAACTGACGCAGCCGCTGAGACAGCAGCAGCGATCACCACTGTTTCCGAAGGCGAGCTTCACATGGCTACCAATGCCGCTTTCCCGCCCTATGAAATGACCTCTGACGGCGAGGGCTATGCAACCGATGCAGCCGGAAGCGTCCACTTTGAAGGAATTGATGTAGAAGTTGCAGCCAAGATTGCTGAGAAGCTCGGACTCAAGCTCGTCATCGACGACATGGAGTTCGGTTCCGTCATTACTTCCGTCCAGAGCGGCAAGGCTGACATGGCTATGGCAGGCCTTACTGTTACCGAGGAGCGCAAGCAGAACGTCGACTTCACCGATTCCTATGCAACCGGTGTCCAGGTCGTCATCGTTCCCGAAGATTCCGACATCGCAACTGTTGATGATCTGGCAAATGACAAGATGATCGGCTGCCAGGACGGCACCACCGGCTACATCTACTGCTCTGATACCGTTGAGAACGGCGGCTACGGCGAAGATCACGTCACATCCTACACCAACGGCGCAATGGCTATCGAAGCCCTCAAGGCCGGCAAGGTCGATGCAGTCGTTATCGACAACGAGCCCGCCAAGCAGTTCGTCGCCGTCAACGAAGGCCTGAAGATCCTTGATACCGAGTATATCGTTGAGAATTATGCCATCGGCATCTCCAAGGACAATCCTGCTCTTTGCGAAGCAGTCAACAATGCTCTGAACGAGCTCATTGCAGACGGCACTGTCGAATCCATCGTCGGCAAGTACATCAACGCAGGCGAATAATCTGCAGGTACTGACGGCATCCACACTGTATTCCCGGAAGGCAGCTCTGCATTCTGCGGGAATTACAGAAACGGATGTATAGAAAGAAATAAGCGGGGAAACCGGTGACGGAGCGCCTCCGGTTTCCCTCTTTTCATCTGTAACACAGATAGGAAAGCCTTCAAACTGTCACAGCAGCAGTTACACTTGAGGGTTTTCCTATCTGTGCTACCGCTTCAATTGACCAGGACGCTCCGGAATATCGAAATATGGAGGACATTGTGGGAACACTTTTTGAGGACCTGGGAGCCCAGTTTCATCAGAGTTTTATCGAAGCTGACAGATGGCAGCGCTACCTGGACGGCATCAAGATTTCATTTCTGGTCACATTAGGCGCGCTCTGCATCGGTATTATACTCGGAATCCTTGTCGCGATCATTCGTACACTGCATGATCAGCAGAAAGGAAGTGAAAGAAACTTCCTTCTGAACGTGCTCAACAACATATGCAAGGCCTATACGACCATCATCCGAGGCACACCTATGATGGTACAGCTCCTGATCATGGGCTTCGTTGTCTTCAAAACCAGCCGCAATCTCGTGGGCGTCGCGATCCTGTCCCTGGGCATCAACTCCGGAGCCTACACGGCCGAGATCATCCGAAGCGGCATCATGTCCATCGATCCCGGACAGATGGAGGCCGGCCGAAGCCTGGGTATGGACTATATCACTGTCATGAAGGATATCATCATTCCTCAGGCGATCAAGAACATCCTTCCCGCCCTCGGCAATGAGCTGATCACCCTGTTCAAGGATACTTCCCTCGTCACGGTCATCGGACTGACCGACCTCACCAAGGCCGCTCAGCAGATCCAGGCCAAAACCTATCAGGCCTTCATGCCTTACATCGGCATCGCGATCATGTACCTTGTCGTCGTCATGATCCTGACAAAACTCCTGGGCATTCTGGAAAAACGTATGCGCCAGAGCGACCGAAGGTAAATCCCTGACGTTTTTCACAGGAGTGCAGCATCACATAGTTTCCAATGCAGACTGTGTTTTTGTTTCCAGACATTGTTTTGAAAGGAAAGGAACTCTCAATGAGTACAAATACATCGAATCCTTCGACCGGTGAAGTTCTGATCCGTGTTGAAAACCTCAAAAAATCTTTCGGCGACAATCACGTCCTCAACGGCATCAGCCAGGATATCCACCGCGGAGAAAAGGTCGTTATCATCGGTCCCTCCGGCTCCGGTAAATCCACCTTCCTGCGCTGCCTCAATCTCCTTGAAGAACCCACCGAAGGCCATATTTTCTTCGAGGGAACAGATATCACAGCCAAGGGGACAGATATCAACGCCATCCGCCGCAAAATGGGCATGGTGTTCCAGCACTTCAATCTCTTCCCCAATATGACTGTGCGCCGCAACATCACCCTTGCGCCTGTCCGTACCGGTTTCATGAAACAGGAAGAAGCGGACAAGAGAGCGGACGAACTGCTGGAGCGTGTCGGACTTCTCGACAAGGCGGAGGCCTATCCCGCCAGTCTCTCCGGCGGTCAGAAACAGCGTATCGCGATCGTTCGTGCCCTTGCCATGAACCCTGATGTTCTCCTTTTTGATGAGCCCACTTCCGCCCTGGATCCAGAAATGGTCGGCGAAGTACTCGAAGTTATGAAGGAGCTGGCGGAAGACGGCATGACCATGGCAGTCGTCACCCACGAAATGGGCTTTGCACGCGAAGTCGGCACCCGCGTCCTCTTTATCGACGAGGGCATCGTCAAGGAAGAAAACGAACCCCGCGAATTTTTCGCCAATCCCCGGAATCCCCGCCTTCAGGACTTCCTGTCCAAGGTCCTGTAAAATGCTGTAGACAACAGCGGGGAACAAATTCCTATTCATTCGTATTTCAAAAACTGCTGTCCGCGGCTCAACAGCTGCAGACAGCAGTTTTTTTCACTCCTCTTTTCACTCTTTTCCGACCGTGCCTCTCGACTGAGCGGCACCATGAAGCGTTTTCGCATAGGCGATAACGATGAAGGATCATGCAGTTTGGGCCGCCTTGCGGCACAAATGCGGGAGCGAAAAATCTTGTATCGATAAGATTTTTCACTCTTCTCCCGCCAGCCAGGCAAAAGCTTCCTCCATATGCTTGTTCCAGTAAGCCCAGTCATGGATGCCTTCATCCTCGATATAGGTAAAAGGCACCTCAGCCTTTACAAGCGCATCCCGCATGGAATGATTCAATTCCAGGAGGCCGTCATCAGAACCGATCGTCATGAAGATTTCAGGAATCTGCCCGGATGATTTCTTCAGTTTCAGAACCAGGTCTCTCGGGTCCAGGCCGCGCTTTTTAAGTGTCCTGAAATTGCCGAAAATCCTCTTTTGAACAGCGGGATTTGAGACTTCATCCGTGAAGGGTTTGCCACCTGCGTCTATGATCCGGAAAATTATGTAGGCACCGGAGAAAGCACAGATCTTGGAGAAGGTATCGTGATAGACGAGACCGTTTCGCATGGCTCCGTATCCGCCCATGGACAGGCCTCCGATAAAGGTGTCCTCCCGCTTCTCACTCAGATGGAAGATCCTCCTGGTGTATTCGACCAGCTCTTCCCCTATATATCTGCCGTAACCGATCACATCGTCTTCGGAATCCACATAGAAGAGGTTTTCTCCTGCAGGCATGATCACGGCAATCTTGTATTTTGCACTCAGTTCCCTGACCAGTGAATTGGAGAGATAGTCATTTTCATCTCCGGTATAGCCATGCAGAAGGTAGAGCGTTTTCATTTTTCCGGTCACAAAATCAGGCACCTGACCCGGATAGGCCTCCCCGTCATTGGGCAGAACGGCCATAAAGGGCACAGTGCGATGCAGTTGATTTGAGAAAAAACTTACTCTCACAATAGCCATCTTTTTTACACCTCCATGAACAAACTGTCAGTGCTCAGTATCCTGCAATGCTTTAAAAAAGGGTATTGCACCTCATTTTTCGGATGCAATACCCTTGCTTTTTCAATCAATATCTGACTTCAATATCCGGCCTGCATCGGGTTATTCCGCGGCAAAGGGAACGACGTCCTTGACGGCTTCCCCGGGGCAGATCAGACAATCATCATTGTCGATATCGATCAGGATGTAGCGGTCATTGCCCATGCCCAGTTCCTTCATATAGGAGAGCTGGCGCAGACCGTGGCGGCTGGTCATGCGCTTGACCAGATCTTTGTGGTCCTCGTCCTTGAGGGCAAAGACCAGATCGACGGATGCGGAGTCAGCTGCCAGAATGTCTGTGGATGCCACGATACCGATGTTGGGAGTTACAACGGGCTGCGCAGCTGTGCCTTCACAGTCACAGGAGACAGACATGTTGCGAAGTACGTTGACAAAGGTGATCTTCTTTCCGAAGTGGTCGATCGTGCCCTTGGAGGACTCCGCCATACGCTCCATCAACTCTTCCGTGGCAATATCCCAATGATTGAATTTGCCGGTCCTGGTGTGGATCTGCGCCTTGCCGACGTTTGCGTCCGCACAGCCGATTCCGATGTTCTTGTTGGAGCCGCCGAAGCCGCCCATGACGTGGCCCTTGAAGTGGGTAAGGACGAACATGGAGTCATAGTTCAGCATATGGCTGCCGACAGAGATCTCGGGGATCCACTTGGCGCCCTTGACGGGAAGCATGGCCGTGCCGTCTTCATCCATGATATCAACCGGGCAGAAAGTCCAGCCGTTGTGGGCGATGGTCTCGCGGTGCTTCTCTGTCGAATCGCGGTCGCCGGGATAGAATGTATTGGTGTCGACGATCACAGCATCCTTGAGCTCGGGCTGGTTCTCGACCAGATATTTGACCCAGGGTCTGGGAATGATGTTGGGGCCGTCTTTTTCACCGGTGTGGAGCTTGATGGCCACCTTGCCGTCAATATTGCCGTTTACCTTGTTGTAGATCTTCTTCAGGCCTTCCGGAGAAAGGTCGCGGGTAAAATATACGATGGACTGATTTCCGGTCCTCTCCTCCATGGGAATATACTTTTCTCCGCCTGTTCCGGGTACTGCATTGGGAACCATTTTCATATCTGCCATCAAAAAACCTCCTGTAAAACTCTATGAAAAAATTGTACTCAAAATTGTTTATACAATAAAACGCTATAATTATTTTATCATACACAAGCCTTCATCGGAAAGAATTTTTCTTAATCCCAAATATTCTGCCCTTCCGTAAAGCTAAAGAAGAAAGCAGATTAGATGGAAATTGTCCCCTCAAAGACGGTCGTGGCAGGGCCTGTCATCCAGACGATATTCTCCTCCTGATCCCACTCGATGAGCAGGGAACCGCCGAGGACCCGGACCTCAAGCCGGGGAGCCGTAAATCCGTTGAGGACACCGGCGACGCAGACCGCGCAGCATCCGGTGCCGCAGGCCAGGGTCTCCCCCGAGCCGCGCTCCCAGACACGCATTTTCACATGTTCCCGGTCGATGATCTCGACAAATTCAGTATTTGTGCGATTGGGGAAGCGCTCATGATTCTCGAAAAGAGGTCCGATCGACTCAATATCCAGATCATCTGTGCTGTCAATATATACGACAGCGTGAGGATTGCCCATTGAGACACAGGTCATTTTATAGTCCCCGCCGGATTCTCTGTTATCGCCGGTCTGCTCATAGGGGATCCGGATGCTCTCTGCAACGACAGGAGAAGCTCCGGCAATGACCGGAATATCTGCTGCTTCGAGGATGGGTTCTCCCATATTGACACGCACGGAAGTGACCGCTTCTCTCCCGTCAATTTCGTCCGTATAAAGAGTCAGATATTTGACCCTGCCGAAACTCTCGACAGTGATATCTTTTTTATCGGTCATGCCGCTGTCGTATACGAATTTTCCCACGCAGCGGATGCCGTTGCCGCACATCTCGCCCCGCGTGCCGTCCGCGTTCCACATCTCCATCTCAAAATCCGCGATTTTGGAGGGATTGATAAAGATCACGCCGTCTCCGCCGATGCCGAAATGGCGGTCGCTGAGCCTCTGCACGATCTGCGGCTTCTGCTCCGGATCAAGCTTGTAGTCAAATCCGCTGATATACACATAGTCGTTGCCGCATCCTTCCATCTTTGTAAAACGGACTTCCATTTCTCTTTCCTCTTCTTTCGTGGCACACAAGACCTACAGGCTTTCCTGAATTGCTTGGTATGGGATTAAATATTGCTTAAAAAGGTTTTTGCACGGCCGCCATGGCCCTTTCCGTCTCTTCGTCCACATCCAGTCCGGTCACACAGTCCTGCATGGCAAGCCAGATCAGTCCGGCTTTCTCTGCCGCTGCGCGCAGCTGGTCAGGCGTGTATCCCCGCTGCTGATGCACTTCGTCAAATCTGCGGAAAAGACTGCTGTCGGAGCCTTCCTCCTGTACGAAGACGGCCAGGTCATATTCGTTGATACAGGTCTCAGGGTCGTAATAATTGTCCCATATAAAGGCACATTCCCCCCGGTCCTCGGCGATTGTGCTCTCTCCGATCACATCCCGGTAGAGGTGAATGGTCTTGAAATCAAAGACAAAGACGCCTCCGGGTAAAAGACCTCGCTGTACGCAGCGGAACATGGCCTCCAGATCCCCGTCCCCGATCAGATAGTTGACGCTGTCACCGACGCTCACCATGGCGCCGGCGGCTCCGTAGAGCTCGAAATCACGCATATCCTGCAGAGTGTAGAGAATGTCTCTTCCGGATTCGATCTTGCGCTCCTGGGCGATGGAGAGCATATCTTCTGACAGATCGATGCCGATCATGTCATAGCCCCGGTCCGCCAGGATCTGGGTCAGCTTTCCCGTGCCGCAGCCAAGATCTACAACGATATTTTCTTCGCTTCCGCTTTTTGCGGAGCGCGGGAGTCCGTATTTTTCCAGATAAGCGCACACCCGGTCCGCCCACTCATCATAGGGTTCCTGGTCCATGAATGTATCGTAAACATAGGAAAAACTGGTATAACTGTCCAAAATGCAGCATCTCCTCTTGTTTCATTATCCTGTCTGTATTTATGTTTACTGCCGGTAAGGACTCAGGCTAATCAGCCTGAATAAGGCCCTGCACTGACAGCCCTTTATTTTCCGAGAATCTCTCTGAGGGCCGCAGCGACCTTGTCCATCTGTTCATCCGTGCCGATCGTGATGCGCAGATAATCGCAGATCGCCGGCTTGCTGAAGCGGCGCACAATGATCCCGCGGGCGCGGAGGGCGGCCTGCAGGTCCGCGCCGGAAAAATCGGGGTGCTTTGCAAAGACAAAGTTGGATTTGGATTCCGGGAAGACAAATCCGAGTGAGCGGAGGTCCTCCATAAAGCGCTCACGGGTTGCCATGATCTTTCCGGTCGTCTCCCTGAACCACGCAGTGTCTTCCGCGGAGGCTGTGCCTATGCGGATGGAGGGAAGATTCATGGTGTAGGAATTGAAGGAGAACTTTACGTCCTTAAGATAACCGATCAACTTTTTGCTGCCTATGGCAAAACCCACGCGCGCGCCCGCCATGGCGCGGGATTTGGAGAAGGTCTGGACTACCAGGAGGTTGTCATATTTGTCCAGCAGGGGCAGGGCTGACTGTGCCCCGAAGTCCACATAGGCCTCATCAACGATCACAATACTGTCGGGATTGCCCGCGACGATCTTCTCCACATCCGCCTGCGGCAGCTCAACGCCTGTCGGCGCATTGGGATTGGGAAAGATAATGCCGCAGTTTTTCTTCCCGGTCACTGCAGGGAGGTAGTCATCGGGATTGATGGAAAAGTCCTCTCTGAGGGGCACCATGCGGAAAGGGATCCTGTAAAGGTTGGCCCATACATCGTAGAAAGAGTAGGTAATGTCAGGGAAAAGCAGCGGCTCTTCTTCATTTCCTGCGGAAAAGAAGGTCAGGAAACAAAGTGCAAGTACATCGTCAGACCCGACACCGACGAAGATCCGGTCCGGATCGACTTTATACTGGGCGGCAAGGGCGTTGACCAGAGGGGTCGCGTCCATATCCGGATACAGGCGGAGGGCACTGGTGTCTCCGGCAAGTTTTTTGACAGCCTCTTCCACTCCCGGTGCCGGGGGATAAGGGCATTCATTGGTGTTCAGCTTGATGATGTTTTTTTCCTTGGGCTGCTCGCCAGCCACATAGGGTTCCACTTTACGGATTTTATCTTCCCAGGACATGTTGTGTTTTCCTCTTTATGTTTATCTTTCGTGGGTCTCAAGTGAGTTTTCGGTGTCGGATGCAGACTCATTCTACACCCGGGAATCTCCTCGTGTCTGGACGACGTGATACCCTATTTTTTCCATACGGAGTTCCATGCAGCGCCTGCATTCAGCGGCTTCGTCGCCGGTGCAGATCTTGCCGTCGTAGAGCATGTACTTGTCGCGGACACCGGTCGGGGAAAGGTTGGGCATGACGACGTTGGCGCCTGCCTGGATGCCCATCTCCCGTCCCAGCGGATGGATGGTACCGAGGGCTGTCGTTGCGGGAAGCAGGACGCGCGGATTCATGAGCCGGATGATTGCCAGCAGATGGAGCGTGTCCTCCAGGGTACCGCTCTTCTGATCACAGAAAGGCGTATCCCCATGCGGGATAAAGGGACCGATTCCAATCATATGGGGACGGAAATCCGCCATAAAATACAGATCGTCCAGCAGATAGTCTACAGTCTGGTAAGGACTGCCGACCATCATGCCGCATCCCACCTGAAACCCGATTTCCCGCAGGTCTCTCAGGCACCGCACACGGTTCTCAACAGTCAGTTCTTTTGGATGGAGAAGACCGTAATGCGCCGGGTTGATCGTCTCGTGACGCAGAAGATACCTGTCTGCTCCGGCGGCAAAAAAGGCCTCATAACTCTCCCGCGGCCGCTCTCCGATCGAAAGCGTGACGGCGCAGTCCGGGTGCCTCTTTTTTATCTCCGAGACAAGCCCGCAGATTTTTTCGTCCGTGAAAAAAAGATCCTCGCCGCCCTGCAGGACAATCGTGCGAAATCCCAGTAAATATCCCTTGTCGCAGCAGTCGAGGATCTCTTCTGCAGTCAGCCTGTAGCGCTGCGCCTTCCGGTTGGAGCGCCGGATTCCGCAGTACAGGCAGTCGTTTCTGCAATAATTGGTAAATTCAATCAGACCGCGCAGATATACATCTGTGCCGTAATGTTGTCTGCGCACCTCATCAGCATTTTTGTACAGCCAGGCTGCTTCCTCTTGTGTCAGAGTCGTAAGAAGCAGACGCAGTTCCTCTCTGGGAAGCGTTTTGTCCGCGCGGAGCCGGTCGATCCGGCTGAAATTCTCAGTTCTTTTTTCCATAAACCTTTCAAAGTCCGTTGTTATCAAAACCTCGGCAGTCATGAAAAGAATGAATCTTTTCTATTCATTGCTCTTGACTGCTCTCCTCAGTCGCGGCGTCTCTTTCCTTTTCTTTGGCCTCTGCCTCCTCGATCGACTTCTGGCTGAAGGTATGATAACGAATGATGACTTCGGTGTCTGCAGGAACCCGAACACCGGAATCATATGCGATATCTCCGCCTACAGAGATCTGCTCCACTTCTCCGTCCCTGAACGACCTGCCGTAGACCAGATCCGCAATCGTCTCTGTTTTGATATTGTTGAAGCCTTTATCCTCGAAATCCTCGATGACTTCTTTATAGTTCCTGCCGCGTTCCAGGTGGATACTGGCAGGTGTCTCCACCATCTCTGCTTTCTGTCCGCAGGCAGCCAATAATACCGAGAGCACGATAATTGTAACGATCCGTCCAGTTTTCGTCAGCATGACTTTTCCTCCACATGCCGGCGCCGCCGAAGCCGGCACCGAATCAATTAATTTCATTTTTCATAATAAGCTATTTATTGAAAAATGCAAGCGCAACAGCGCCTGGCCCCGCATAGGTCCCTACTGTCGCTCCGACCGGAACGACCGTTATGTTCCTGATCGCCTCTTTGTATCTGGCCGCATTGTCCTCCACATATTTTGTCAGGACTTCCTCCGAAAAACCGGTATAGCCAAGGCAGTAGGGCATTTGGTAATCCACACCCCCGACACGGTCGATAAATTCCACCAGCATATTGTTGGCCTTTTTGGACCCGCGCGCCTTGCCTATGACTTCCACGACTCCTTCATTGACCGTGATCACAGGCTTGATAGAGAGGATATTTCCTGCCATCGCGGCGGCGGCCGAAATGCGTCCGCCCAGCTTCAGATATTCCAGAGTCGCAAATACAGAGATGACATGCACCCGCTTTTTGGCTTCTTCAACTGCAGCAGCAGTTTCCTGCAGTGTCTTTCCCGCATCGCGCAGCTGACAGGCATAGACGATCAGAACATAAAGAGAAATACAGAACTGCCTGCTGTCAATAACGATGACCTTGTCCCCGAAATCCGCAGCTGCCGCACAGGCGCTGTGATATGTACCGGAGACACCCGCTGACATGGTGATGCACAGAACCTCATCTCCCGCAGACACCCATTTCTCAAATTCCTCTTCAAACTCAAAGGGCGTGATCTGGGATGTTCTGGGTATCTCATCGGTCTCAACCAGCTTTTCAAAAAACTCCCTGGGCTTCAGGGTGACGCCGTCCAGATACTCTTGTTCGCCGAAACGAGTGTGGATCGGCATGACCGTCACTCCCATTTCTGCTGCAGTCTCCTGCGGCATATCACTTGCCGAATCTGTAATGATTCTGAATCCCATTTCTTCACCTCACATGGTTATGCCCGGGGTCAGCTTCAGCTGCCCGTTTTCCATCTTTACTACATTCAGTTGTCTTTTATTGTATCCCATCCCCAGAATGGATTTATTGGGCCATGCCGCTGCGTATATTCATGACGAGCATCTGCAGGCGGTTCTCGACGTTGACAAAACTGACATCGGGGTCATAGTCGAGGGGCAGCAGCTGAATATCCGGGAACATCTCTTTGAGACGCCTGGAGATGCCCCTGCCTACAACGTGGTTGGGTATGCAGCCGAAGGGCTGCAGGATGACAAAGGCACGGCAGCCTTCGCGTGCGCGCTCGATGATCTCGGCAGGGATCAGGATGCCCTCCCCGGAATCATAGGCGCGGGGGATGATCGGGTCACTGGCCTTTGCGACATCGGTCAGCTTGGCTGCGGGCTCAAACAGGGGGTGCTGTTTCGCGACAGAAGCCACAAAGTCGTGGGAAGTATTGAAGATCTGTTCTACCAGATCGAGGAATCCTCTCTCCACGATGGATTTTTTGACGCCGTAATCCTTCGCCTGCTCGCGGCGCACAAAGTAGGTCTTCTGGATGACGTCCGCCATCTTTGCCTCGATGATCTCAAAACCGTTTTTCTCCAGATAGGCCTCGATATCATGGTTGGCTCCGGGATGGAAATTGAGCAGGTATTCCCCTACGATCAGGACTGTAGGTCTGGGGTTGGTGCGGTCATAAGGCACTTTCTTCATCAGGCGGATGGCCTTCTCAAACCCCTTCTTCATCTTCCCGACACCGCCGTGTTCGATGGAATCCATCAGCACGTCCAGCGCCTTCTCGAAAGTTTTATCGGCGATCCCCTCTACAGTCTCATAGGGGCGCATTTTGCGCAGGAGGTCCTCCAGGGCGTCGATCATGGGAAGGGCAAAGGATATCTTGATCATTGCCTGAAGATTGAGTTTGAATCCCGGATGAAGATTGTGGTAATCCACATCATCGTTGGTGATGATGGGCACATCTGTGTATCCGGCGTCATCCAGGGCTTTGCGGAGCAGGGCGCCGTAGTGTGTAAGGCGGCAGCAGCCGATATACTTGCCCATCATAACAGCCTTCTTCTTTCCTGCATATCGGGGATCCTCCAGGGCCTGGAGGGCCTCGCCGATGACCACCTGGGCAGGGAAGCAGATATCACTGTGGACATACCGCTTTCCCAGCTCGATCGCGCGTTCACGGCCGATGGGGAGCGGAACGGTGTGGACCTTCTGGGCTGCAAAAACAGCCGCCATGAGTCTGCTGAAAGCATGGGAAGTGTTGGGGACGAAGACGACCGAATCTTCTATATCTTCCTTCTGGAATTTCTGCGGATAGGGGTCTTGAAGATCCCTTACTTCACCCGGCCGGAATGGCCTGGGCTCCGGAGCGCCTTTCTTCAGCTCGGAAATGTCCTGCTTCTGTGCGGGGAATACCGGCACAGCGTCCGGATTCTCTCTGCGCTTTTGGGCCGAGAGCATCTGCAGCTGCAGTGCTTTCCTGCGCTTCATCTTCACAGAGGATACAAAGGAACGGATGCGGATGGAAAGCGGTCCGCGGATATCGCTCTCGTCCACTTTGAGGATCAGGGGTGTCTTGCCGGCAATTTCCTTCATCAAGCGGATGATCTCGTCGGAAAGATAGGCGTCATGGCCGCAGCCGAAACTGACGATCTGGACATACTCCAGATTGGGGTGCTGTGCGGCATAAATGGCGGAACCCAGCATCCTGGCATGATAATTGTTGACCACATCGAGACGGCTCTTCGACAAATCGATCTTGTCAAGTCCGGGAATGGAATCCGCTGTCAGGACGCTGATCCCCTGCCCGGTGAACATCTCGGGAATACTGTGGTTTACCAGGTCGTCATTCTGATAAGGACGGGCTGCAAGAACAACTGCTCCGGGTTCTTCCGCCGGCGCTTTTTTGATCTTTTCAAGGACTTTTCGTCCCTGTTCCAGAAGATTGTCACGATAAGTATCCTGGGCAGACTGACCCTCCCGGATCGCTTTGCGGACAGTCTTTGCGGGTATTCCGAAAGTGTCTTTCATAAATGTAGACAGCTGACGCTCCCGGTCTGCGTCTGTGTACCAAAAAAAGACCGGCACGTCGTATTTGACGTCCCCGCGGTCCTCGGGATTATCAGAGTTTTTGACGACCAGGGGGAATCCCTTGACGATTCCGCACATGGAGACGCTGGTGCTCTCTGTATTTTCCGATTTTCTTGTAGATATAGAGGGGAAGAAGATCCTGTCCGCCCCGTTCTGCTCCAGCCAGCGGATATGGCCGTGCACCAGTTTTCCGGGAAAGCACTCGGTGTCTGATGTCACCGCGTGAAGACCTTTTTCATAAATGGGCCTGGTGCTCTCGGGGGACACCAGGACATCAAATCCCAGTGCTTTCCAGAAGGTGCGCCAAAAAGGAAGTGTCTCCCAATATGCAAGGACAAGCGGCAGTCCGATCGTCACATTCTTTTTGCTGTCCACCTGTGTAAAAGGATATTCACGCAGCAGGAAGGTCTTGCGGACCTTGAAAAGATCTGTTCCCTTTTTCTTCTTCCGGGGTGTGCCTGCAGCTGAAGCGGCGGTCGTATCTTTTCTTGTTTCCTGTAAGGAAACAGGCTTTTTGACGCCCGAGGCAGCAGCGGCTGTGTTTTTAACAGCGGCTGTGACCTTTTCCGCTGCCGACGCTGCTGTCTCCTTCACTGCTGCGGGCACTCTCTCCGCCGCTGACGCTGCTGTCTCCTTCACTGCTGCGGGCACTCTCTCCGCCGCAGTAGCAGCTGTCTCCTTGACCGTGGCGGTTACTTTGTCCGCCGCAGTAGCAGCTGTATCTGCAGCGGTGGCTGCCGTACCCGCAACTGCAGCCGCAACAATATTGGCCGCAGTGGCTGCTGTACCTGCCACTGCAGTCGAGACCCTGTCCGCTGCGTTAACAGCTGTATCTTTCACCGCAAAGGTCACTTTATCCAAAACAGATTCTGCTGTTTTATGATCTGCAGTTATCTCCGCCTGAATCTGTATGAATTCAATGCCTGTGGATACGGCATTGCCGGATCTGATCTCTCCGGTATCTGCGGCCTCTTTGCTTCCTTCACTATTCCTGGATATGGTTCTATGAGCGGGAACAGTCCTCTTAAGAGATTTCTCTTCCCGGGCACCATCCTGAGACGCGAGGAAGGCCTCAAGTTCTCCGGGGTTGAGTACGCTGCCGCGTTCACAGCGGTTTCCGGTGATCCATGTGTCACCGGTTGAAAATGTGATCACACTTCGGCGGCAGTGGTTTGCGCAGCCATTGCAGACAAGTCCGTTGACCTGGGTAAAGGTAAATGCATGCAGGGCTTCAAATCCGATGAAAGAAGAAGGCGCACCAGTCCTGCGCGCTTTTTCCATGGCGGTATGCGCGGCGCCTATTGCACCCATGAGGCCGGGATAAGGGGCACGGACAACTTCCCGCCCTATATACTGTTCAATAGCGCAGAGAACGGCATCATTGCAGAAGGTACCACCCTGTACGACGATCCTGTCTCCCAGGGAATCCAGACTGCTGATCCGGATAACCTTAGTAAAAACATTTTCTATGATGGAACGGCAAAGGCCTGCTAGGATATCGTTGACTTCCCTGCCGTTCTTCTGCTCGGTAATAATACGGCTGTTCATAAAAACCGTGCAGCGGCTGCCTAGCACGGCGGGGTGCTTTGCAGCAAAGGCACGCTCCGCGATCTCCGTCGTGGAGACACCCATATTTTTCGCAAAATTTTCCAAAAAAGAACCGCAGCCGGCAGAGCAGGCTTCGTTGACGACAATATCTGTGATGATTCCGTCGTCGATCCAGATTGCCTTCATATCCTGGCCGCCGATATCAAGGATAAAGGTGGCATCCTCCAGGTATTTGGCACTGGCCCTCGCATGGGCAACAGTTTCGACGACATGTGTGTCCGCACGAAAAGCCTTTGCCGCCAGCAGCTCGCCGTAGCCGGTGGTCGCCATACCCCTGACACGGAGAGTGATGCCCTCTTCAGAGAACTTTTTTTCCATCTCAATAAGGCCCTTCCTCAGGACCGAAATGGGATCTCCGCCGTTATTGGCATAGAAGGAATACAGAATCCTCTCCTTTTCATCGAGAAGAACAAATTTTGTGGTCGTACTGCCGCAGTCAACACCGAGATAACAGTCCGCATCAGTCCCCGTGTCAAGCTTACGGAAAATATTTTTGTCCTCGTACAGGGGATGACGCCTCAAAAATGCCTGATACTCCGCCTCATCGGCAAAAAAAGGTCCCGACAGAGAACTCTCCTCCTGAACATCTCTTCGTCCGATCAGGGCGCGGATCCTGTAGATGCATCTGTCAAGATCAAAGAAAACCGGATCCTCCCCGCCTGTTCCGGCCTTCTGACCCGGAGTTCCCGCATAGAGAGCTGCGCCCAGTGCGACCATGAGCTCGGGCTGCTCGGGGATCAGAATGTCCTCGTCCTTCAGCTCCAGCTTTTCACGGAAAGCCTGGACCAGAGTCGGATGGAAGCACAGGGGACCGCCTTCGAAGATGATCGGAGGCGCCATGGTCAGACCCTGGGCCAGACCGCCTATGGTCTGTTTGGAAATGGCGTGCAGGGCCGACAGGGCTATATCCTCTTTGCGCACGCCCTGGTTGAGCAGGGGCTGTATATCGGTCTTGGCATAGACACCGCAGCGTCCGGAGATGTCATAGAGCTGGGTCCCCCGCTCCGCAAGAGA
Organism: Lachnospiraceae bacterium; assembly: GCA_045130475.1. Classification (GTDB taxonomy): domain Bacteria; phylum Bacillota; class Clostridia; order Lachnospirales; family Lachnospiraceae; genus CAG-791. Next base: position 21,662 of record JBGUPU010000025.1, on the reverse strand, counting down.
CTCATACTCCTCCGGCTTCACCTGCAGAAGCGCGGCTATCTCATCTATGAAGGCGCCCGTGCCGCCGGCACAGCTTCCGTTCATGCGCATATCCGAGACTTCCAGCCTGCCTGTCTTTTTATTCTGCCTGAAGAAAATGACCTTTGCGTCCTGGCCTCCGAGCTCGATGGCCGTCTTGGCAGAAGGATAGTACTTCATGACGGCAAGAGAATTCGCCACGACCTCCTGGACAAAGGGTACGGCGGCGGCATCAGCCAGAGGTTTTGATCCGGATCCGGTAAATGCGATCCTGAGTATGCTGTCTGCAGGAATATGTTCCTTTCCGTGTTCCAGCAGTGTGCAGACGCTTCTGGCCAGCTCCGCGTGATGCCTTGCGTATTCACTATAGATGATCTCTTCATCTGATTTCCGCAGGACAACAATCTTTGTCGTTGTCGATCCCACGTCCATACCGATCAGATATTCCTGCTTTTGATTCATGAAAATGTCTTCCCCACTGAGAGAAAATAGATGGCTGCCAAAGTCCGCCCCACGGGCATCATTCAGCAAAAACTGATTATTTACGCGCCAAAAACAAGGACCTGAAAGGGCCCTTGCGAAATCGTGCTGATAAAAACTCTAAGTGATACTATTATGCCTGATTTGAAACACATAGTCAAAATGATTCTTTCTATCATTGAGCACAGTCAGAAATTTATGGTATAATTCCATGAAAATATCCATTCAGAAAGGCAATATAACATGAACAAATATCGCGACTTTGACAACTATCTGAAGGAATATCCCTCCCAGGACGGGTATTTTGGCAAATATGGCGGAAACTATCTCGACGATCCTGAGCTGATCAAAGCCTTCAACGAATACGCAGAGGCTTACAACACGATCGCACAGTCCGCACAGTTTATAGCAGAGCTGCGCCGAATCCGCAAAGATTTCCAGGGCCGTCCCACACCGGTTTATCACTGCCAGAACCTCTCCAACCTTCTCGGAAGGACCCAGATTTATCTCAAACGTGAAGATCTCAACCACACAGGCGCCCACAAGCTCAACCACTGCATGGGCGAAGGCCTTCTCGCAAAATATATGGGCAAAAAGAAACTCATCGCCGAGACAGGTGCAGGTCAGCACGGTGTTGCACTGGCAACAGCTGCAGCCTATTTCGGACTGGAGTGCGACATCTACATGGGCGAAGTAGATATAGCCAAGCAGGCGCCCAACGTGACCCGCATGAAGCTCCTGGGTGCCAATGTCGTTCCCGTCAGCTTCGGTCTCAAGACCCTTAAAGAGGCTGTTGACGCCGCATTCATGGCTTATTCCAGGGAATATAAAGACGCCGTTTACTGCATCGGAACCGCTGCAGGACCCCATCCTTTCCCTCTGATGGTCCGCGACTTCCAGTACTGCATCGGCGAAGAGGCCAGGGCACAGTTTCTGGAGCAGACCGGCCATCTTCCGGATCAGGTCGCAGCCTGCGTCGGAGGCGGATCCAACTCCATCGGCATGTTCACCCCCTTCCTGGCTGATCCCGTAGAGCTCGTCGGCGTAGAGCCTCTGGGCCGCGGCCCCAGACTCGGCGACAATGCCGCTTCCATCACCTACGGCACAGAGGGCGTCATGCACGGCTTCAAGAGCATCATGTTGGCCGATGAAAACGGAGATCCCGCACCGGTCTACTCCAATGCCAGCGGCCTCGACTACCCTGCCGCAGGTCCCGAGCATGCCCTGCTGCATGAGATGGACCGCGTCAAATACACTACCGTCGACGACGATGACGCCATTGAAGCCCTCTACCTCCTCTCCAAACACGAAGGGATCATCCCCGCGATCGAGAGTTCCCACGCCCTGGCCTACGCCATCCGTGTCGCCAGGACCGGCGTCACAGGCTCCATTCTGGTCAACCTGTCCGGCCGCGGCGACAAAGACCTGGATTTCGTCGTCGAACAGTACGGCTACGGTGACGAGTTCTTAGAGAAGCTGGCAGCTGAACGCGCCGGGAAATAAAGACCGAAACTGACCGCAGAAAAAGAAATTCTTTACGCACTTAAAATGCCCTCCGGACAAGTCTCTATGTTGTCCAGAGGGCATTTTTACATATTTAATATGCGAAAATGTTATAGAAAGAGATCATCAGAATCGAATCCGAAATCGATTACAGCTCACGCATCCATTCGGGACGGTAGCGCTGCCTTGCTTTTGCCTCTTCCAGCTGTTCCAGCATCTCCGGAATGTCATCATTAAAGACACCGGCCAGAGATACATAGTTGGAGGCATGATTTGAGCGGAAAATGGTACCCGGCGAATCGATTGCATTCAGGAAGATCTCTGTTTCCTCCACAGTCTGGTCCGCTGTCAGGAGCTTTCTCTCCCCGCGCAGCACTTCCTGGGCCATCGGCGAGTCGGCGCGCAGCTGAAGAGAGAGAATGGCGGCATATTCCGGATTCATCTCATTGATCAGCCTTGCGCTTCCCAGCGCGTGCTGCTTCATGCCCTCGGGACCGCCCAGACCGGAGATCAGGGTTACGGAGGTCTTGATCCCGCAGCGCTTGAGCTTGCGGCCCGCCTCGATCAGCTCAGCGGCTGTCTGCCCCTTTTTGATCTGCAGCAGGATCTCGTCATCACCGGACTCTGCGCCCAGATAGACCATCTCCAGCCCTGCCTTTGCCAGTGCCTTCAGCTCTTCCTCGGACTTGCGCAGCACATCCGACGCCGTTCCGTAAGCCGTCACACGTTCCACATTGGGGAAATGGTCTTTCACATAGGCCAGAAGTTCCAGCAGAAGCGGGGTCTTGACGATCAGTGCATCTCCATCGGCAAAAAAGACCCTTCGCACATACTTGCCGTATTCAATACTGCATTCCTCCAGATCCGCGAGGATCTCTTCTCTCTTTCTGATACGGAACTGTTTGCCGGTATACATGTGGCAGAAAGTGCATGTATTATGCGAACATCCGATCGTAACCTGTATGATCAGGCTCCTGGCCTCACTGGGCGGCCTGTAAACATCTCCCTCGTACTGCAATTCACTTCCCTCGCTGTTTCATCATACAAATGTCCGCAAAAGCCCGGGCGAGCCCGGCATTTGCGGACACTTGACTCACTGTTTATTCGTATCTCTCGTCAATAACTCGTTTGGTCTTCTTTTCACTTCTGGGCAGGACACCGATCTCGACGACCTTGACCAGGGGTGTGAAGCCGATTACGGATTTGACCTTCTTTGCGATGCTGTCCGCAAGCTTGAGGAACTCGACATCGCCGGTGGTCTCGACGTAGATACGCATGGTATCCTTGCCGTCCAGATGGGAAATGCGGATCTGGTATTCGCTGGAGACCTCGGGGAACTGGTGGAGCACTTCCTCGATCTGGGCAGGGAATACGTTGACGCCCTTGATCTTCATCATGTCGTCGGTGCGGCCCTTGATGATATCGATGCGGGGCCAGCAGCGTCCGCAGGTGCACTTCTCGGGAATGATCCTGGAGAGGTCGTGAGTCCTGTAGCGGATCAGGGGAGCGCCCTCCTTGACCAGGGTCGTGATGACGATCTCGCCCCACTCTCCGTCGGGAAGGGGCTTGAGCGTCACGGGATCGATGATCTCAAGGTAGAGATAGTCATCCCAGTAGTGCATATATTCGCTCTCGCTGCAGTTGATGCCGATGCCGGGTCCGTAAATCTCGGTCAGCCCGTAAATATCATAGAGCTCGATCCCCAGGATACTGCTGATGCGCTCGCGCATGGCCTTGCCCCAGCGCTCGGAGCCGATGACGCCCTTTTTGAGCATGATCTTGTCCTTGATACCGCGCTTCTCAATCTCCTCTGCCAGAAGAAGGGCATAGGAGGAGGTGGAACAGAGGACAGTGGACTTCATGTCCTGCATCATCTGGATCTGCTTGTTGGTATTGCCGGGGCCCATGGGAATAGCCATGGCGCCCAGTTTCTCACAGCCGTTCTGAAAGCCGATGCCGGCGGTCCATAAGCCGTAACCGGGCGTGATCTGGATGCGGTCCTTGTTGGTGATGCCCGCCACTTCGTAGCAGCGCTTGAACATCTCGCCCCAGTCGTCAACGTCCTTGGCGGTGTAAGGAATGATGACAGGAAGACCGGTAGTACCTGAGGAAGAGTGGATCCTGACGATCTCCTCTTCGGGCGCGGTCATCAGTCCAAGCGGATAAGCGTCGCGCAGATCATTTTTTTCGGAAAAAGGGAGATTTTCAAACTCTTCCGCCGAATGGACACTGGTGATGTTCTTTTCCATCAGCTTTTTTCCGTAAAAACTTCCCGCACTTACCAGTGCATTGATCCTGTCGTTTACCTGAGCCAGCTGTTTTTCATTGATTTTCATATAAAATCCCCTCTGCTTCCTTATGGTGCTTTGTAAAAGCCGAAGGCTTTCAGATTCATTTCCATGAAGGCCGGCTTGATCAGGCGCTCCATGGCTTTTTTGATGTCGTCCTCCGTAAGTCCGATCTCTCCGGTGCGGATGGCAGCTCCCAGAAGGACCATGTTCAGGATCCTGGGAGAGCCCAGCTCATCGATGGCTGCCTGGCCGTCGACTACCAGCAGCTTTTCCGGGGACAGGTTTTCCCTGAGGTAAGCGATCATTTCCGTCCCGTCGTAGGAGGAACCTGTCAGGGTTGCCGTAGTGGGCTTGACCGGCCTGCAGTTTGTGATCACGGTTCCGCCCGGTTTCAGATAGTGAAGCATGCGGACAGTCTCGCCGGGCTCAAAGCCCAGGATCACATCTGCCTGTCCGCTCTGCAGCAGGGGTGCGTGCATGGAATCCCCGATCCGGAGATTGCTGAAAACGTTTCCGCCGCGCTGGGCCATACCGATGGTCTCGGCACTCATGACACGCAGGCCTTTTTCCATGGCGGCCGCCGCGATCAGCTTGGAGGCGAGGACAGTGCCCTGTCCTCCGACACCGCAGAGAACGATATTTTTATTTACAGAATTACTCATTTGCCGTCACCTCCTGTCGCGCCGATGGCCTTGACCGGACAGAGCCGGGCGCAAAGTCCGCATCCGGTGCAGAGACCGGGATCGATGCAGACTTTGCCGTCGTTGATCACAATGCCGGGGCAGCCGATCTCCTTGATGCAGCGCTTACAGCCGATGCACTTGTCCTGATCGATCGTGAGTGCCTTGTCGGGCTTTACGATGGCAATACAGGGTAACTTGAAGATGATGGCCTTGACACCCTTCTGCTCAGAAGCACGCTTCACCGCGTCCACTGCCTTATCCAGTTCCAGAGGATTGACAGTTTCTACAAACTCAAGACCAATTCCCTTCAGGATCGCTTCGATGGAGACCTTGCTGACGACCTCTCCCATCATGGTCCGGCCTGTGCCGGGATGGGGCTGATGGCCGGTCATGGCCGTTGTGGAATTGTCAAGGATGATCACGGTCATCTCGGCCTGGTTGTAGACCGCGTTCACAATACCTGTGATGGCGGAGGCAAAAAAGGTGGAATCACCGACAAAGGCAAAGGCGCTGGTATCGGGCTCTGTGCGGAAGACGCCCTGGGCGATGTTGATGCCGGCGCCCATGCAGAGACAGGTATCGACCATATCCAGAGGCATGGCATTGCCCAGTGTATAGCATCCGATATCACCGCAGAAAATGGTCTTTTTGCCCTTCATAGCCGTCTTGACTGCATAGAATGAGGCTCTATGGGGACATCCCGCACACAGGACCGGAGGTCTTACCGGAATCGGCGGCGGCGCAGGCAGATCCGCCTTTTCGGAAGGTGTCCTTCCCAGAAAGCTGTCCAGATACCCTGCAACCAGGTTGGGGGAGTTCTCGCCCGCAGCTTGTGTGTCGCCGGTCAGCTTGCCCCGGATCCTGACGTTCAGGTTATATTTTCCTGCAATATAAACAAGTTCTTTCTCAATGACAGGATCCAGTTCCTCGATGACCAGAACTTCGTCCAGCCCCTCCAGGAAAGAGACTGCAAGCTGCTCCGGGAATGGATGGGGTGTCGCCACTTTCAGGATCCTGGGCACATCGGCGGCGCCGCTCAGATTGTCCAGGGTCAGTGCCAGGCTGATGCCGCCAGCCGCGATACCCTTTCTCACACCGTTTTTCTTTTCCGCATAAACACCTTTTTCAGGAAAACAGACATTTCTCCCGTATTCGGAAAAGACTTTGGACAGCTCGGCATTTCTGGCTTCAATCTTCTGGTGGTTGGCGTAGGACAGGCGGGGGAAAATGACCCAGCGGGAGGTATCCTTTTTAAAGCCGTCCGCCTGGTGATGAACATATTCATCCTCATCTTTGACCTCGATTGACGCATAGGCGTGGCAGATTCTGGTCGTGGGACGGAAAAATACAGGTGTGCCGTACTTTTCGGAGAGTTCAAATGCCTCCTGGATCATGTCGTAGGCTTCCTGGACAGATGAGGGATCAAAACAGGGAAGCTTGCTGAAATAGGCATAGTGGCGGGTATCCTGTTCTGTCTGTGAGGAGATCGGTCCCGGATCGTCGGCGACCAGGACGACCATTCCGCCCTTGACGCCCACGTATTCAAGGCTCATCAGCGGATCCGATGCTACATTGAGGCCAACCTGCTTCATGGTGACGAGGACTCTGGCGCCGGAATAAGCTGCGCCTGCAGCCACCTCCATGGCAGACTTCTCATTGACGGACCACTCCACGTAAGTATCCTGTGTGCGATACTTCGCGATCGTTTCCAGCGCTTCCGTAGAAGGAGTACCGGGATAGCCGGCAGTCAGGTTCACACCTGCCGCGATGGCACCGCGGGCTATAGCCGCATTTCCCATGAGGAACTCTGTGTGCATGTTTACTTCCTTTCCAGGCTCCGGCAGTGCAAAAAGATTTACTGCCCGGAGCAGACCATAGATTTCAGAATCAAATACAGTAAAGCTCTGCTTCCATTTCGGCGAACCGGGCTTATCTGTACTTTACTTTTATGTGCGATATCGGGTATTTATACAAGATTTGATGCTTTCAGAAGAGAATAACACTTTATCGCAGAAAAGCATACGCTTAGTATACTCCCTTGTCATAAAGCATGCAATCAAAAAGGACAGATCGCAAAAGCACGATCTGCCCTGCAGTTTCACTTATAAGTTACCCGGGACGGGTCCTGACGCATTCGATATACATCCCCGGAGATTTCACCACCTGATCTCTCAGATCATTCCTGATCCTTGGGCAGCTTTTATCTGCTGATCCTCTTGCGGCTGGAAGTAATCGCGCGCTGGGGACATACGAGGACGCAGAGGTGGCATCCGACGCATTTCTTTCCGTCCAGGAGGGGTCTTCGGTCTTCTCCCATGCGTATCGCCTGGTGGCCTCCGTCCGCGCAGGAAATGGAGCATCTGCCGCAGCCTATGCATTTGTCCCGGTGGAATTTAGGGAAGACTACAGTGTCGCGCTCCAGGACATCTGTCGTATTACTGACATAATCCAGAGCCAGGCCTCTGACCTGGCTGACATTGTCAAGCCCTTTTTCCGCCAGAAAATAATTCAGGCCGGCTTTCAAATCGTCAATGATGCGGTAGCCGAACTGCATGACAGCCGTTGTCACCTGCACTGTCCCGGCACCGAGCAGGATGTATTCCAGAGCATCAGACCAGTTCTCGATACCGCCCATAGCACTGATATGCATATCGGCAAGAGCAGGATTCTGTCCCAGCTCCGCGATAAACCTAAGCGCGATCGGCTTGACCGCATTGCCGCTGTAGCCGCCAACCGCAGACATCCCATGTACGGCAGGCGCCGAGATATAGGTGTGGCGGTTGACGTCAATGATGCTCTTGATCGTATTGATGGCAGAAATCCCGTCGGCGCCGCCCCGCATGGCTGCCTCCGCCGCGGGACTCATATTCGCAACATTGGGCGTGAGCTTGGCAAGAACAGGAATCTTTGTTCCCCGCTTTGCAGCGGCTGTATAGCGCTCCACCAGTTCCGGAATCTGGCCGATGTCAGAGCCCAGTCCCTCCTCCATCATGTTGGGACAGGAGAAATTAAGCTCGATGGCATCCGCGCCGTTTTCCTCGCACATGCGCGCCAGAGTCTCCCATTCGGCCTCATCCTGTCCCATAATGGAAGCCAGGATGAACTTTTCGGGATAATTCTTTTTCAGCTTCCGGAAAATCTCCATATTCTCCGCCACACTGTGGTCAGAGAGCTGCTCAATATTTTTGAATCCGATGATATTGCCTTCTGCTCCCGTGATCGCCGAAAAGCGCGGGGATGCCTCATGGATTTCAAAATTGCAGATCGTTTTGAAGGACACACCTGCCCAGCCGGCTTCAAAGGCCCTGGCACACATATCATAGGTGCTTGCGACCACCGAAGACGAAAGCAGGAAAGGGTTCTCCAAAGAAATCCCGCAGAAATCCGTGCAGAGGCGCTCCTCGTCTGCCGGAAGGGGGATCTCCAGTTCCGGCTTTACTTCATCATGAAGCCTGATCAGCAAAGCCTTGATCGGAACCTCATGCGCGCGGACGCAGGCAGCCTCGCATGGTGCGGAACATTGACCGCAGGGATTCTGTTCGGGGAAACTGTCTGCCGCACAGATCTCGTTATCAAACCATATACTTCTCAGAAGCCGGGCGGGATCAATTTTCCCGCATGCTTTTGTACAGGGAGCGTCTTTACACAAGACACATCTGACCATATCCGACCGAAAAAGCACTTTCTTTAACATATCTCCCTCCTTCTTTCGTAAGCGGGGGTCATAAGGGACGATACCGACTGTCCCATTTTCTTCAGGAAATTAAGACACCAGAGACGGTTTCGACTGTCTCTTTTCATAAGGGCAGAATGGGACAATCGGAATCGTCCCTGGTGTCTCGCTCAAGTGCTGTTACATCAGGGGTGCGGCAAGGCGCAGGAGCATGTGCCCGAAGCGCATGAAGGCTCCGCGGCCTGTCACATAGTAGTCGGTCACTTCTTTGCTCTGGGCAAAGGCAGCTTCAAAATCCTGTTTGGTTTCCATGACGGCATCGCAGTCCGCATAAAGACATCCGTTCTCGAAGTGATGGTAGAGACTGCGGTAGTCCATGTTGATGGTGCCGCAGGTGGCAACGAGGTCGTCGGAAACACACATCTTGGCATGGCAGAAACCGGGTGTGAACTCAAAGATCCGCACTCCGCGGCGGGCAAGCCCGTTGTAGAAGGAACGTGTCAGGTTGTATACGATCTTTTTGTCGGGAATGCCCGGTGTAATGATCCTGACATCGACCCCGCGCATGGCTGCCAGAGTCAGGACTTTGTTCATCTCATCCGTGATGATCAGGTAGGGAGTGATAAACCATACATAGTCTGTCGCACCTTCCGCTATGCTCATGTACACATCTTCACCGACGGCAATACCATCCATCGGGGTATCCGCGTAGGGCTGGATAAATCCCTGCCCTTCCGGTGAGGGCGGGGAGGTAAGATACTGCCTGTAATCTGTGTCGTCCACATCATTTTTGTTGATGGCATTCCACATCTCCAGGAAAACAATGGTCAGGCTCTGTACTGCGTCTCCCTCGAGACGGATCCCTGTATCCTTCCAGAGTCCGAAAGGTTCTGTCAGGTGGAAATATTCGTTGGCCAGGTTATAGCCGCCTGTAAAGCCTACCTTACCGTCGATGACCGTGATCTTCCGGTGATCACGGTTATTGAGGAACAGGTTTAGGCCAGGGACAAAGGGATTGAAGACACGGCACTTAATGCCCAGCGACTCCATCTTTTTTGCAAAATTCGTATTGATAAAGCCGATACTCCCCATGTCATCATAAAAGAGACGCACTTCAACACCGGCCTTTACCCGATCAACGAGGACCTTCTGGATCCTGTGCCAGCTCTCGGCATCCTCAATCGCATGGTACTCCATGAAAATAAAGCGTTCTGCCTTTGCCAGATCCTCCAGCTGGGCATTCAGGCCCTTCAATGCATCGTCATAATAGGTGATTTTTGTATTCTCATAGACAGGAAAACCGGCCTTATTTTTGAGATAGTCGGAGACTCCGGCAAGCCTGGGGGATCTTTCCCTGACACGCCGGCTCACATCTTCATTCGGAGGAAGGAGAGGAAGAAGGACCCTGTCCAGATCCAGATAGCGCTTGCGCATCTGCAGTGTATGGCCGTTCAGACCAACCAGGAGGTAGAGAACTGTACCGACGACCGGTACCAACAGGATCAGTACGATCCAGGTCATCCGGATGGATGCCGTCTTGTGGCTGCCGTAGATGACAAGGACCAGAATGATCGAAAGGATATGCAGGACGGAATAGAGCCAGCCTGCTTTTGTGCCGGCATAATTGAGCAGCAGGAAGATCACGACCACTTCCAGCAGGATCGAAAGAAGGACCAGGATCATGCGGACAATGCCGTTTTTAACCGCGGCTTTTTTCTCCATCGTATCTTCTGACGAAGCATCATTGTTATAGATTGCTTTTCCCGCTTCCTTTGTCTGATCCGTCATCTGTTCCCTGTCTTTTGTTTTTTCTCTGGTATTGTTTTCCATTTACTGCACTCCTTCACAAATTCTGCCTAAGTCGGGAATCGACACGTTCTGAATCTGCCGGATCAGCAGGTCAGAATTTGCGGAATACCATTTCCTGTGTAGCAATATATTTATCTGCCATACATACAAGGGCAGCTTCCTTGGAACGGGGCGGCGTCCAAAAAGTCAGAGGCCACATATGAGACCGGATGATATTTTCCTCTTTATCGGTCAGTCCGAAGTCCTTCTCTGCTTTCCGCGCTGCGATACCGGGATGTCTGGTGCCGTGTTTGTAGGGGCTGAGACCTTCTTTCTTGATCTCGTATTGATAATAATCGTGGAGGAGCGCGCCCTTGGCCAGTTCTTTTTCATCAATGTCCCATCCAAGACGCTCGGCGAGGTCAAAGCTCTTCTCCGCCACTCTTATCACGTGCCTGAGTGTGGTGGTGCCGCTGTGCTGGGAAAAATTGTTGAGGTTCTGTACTCTCCTGTCTGTCAGCAGTTTATTCAATTCTTCATAAAAAGCTTTTTTATCGTTCTTCGGCATAATGATCGTGCTCCTGTATGTCTGATCCGTCATGAAAATAAAATACGTCTGAGCACCTGTAAAACGCCCATTTCATTATAGGAAGCAGCAATAAGATGCGCCTTTTTCTTCACTTCCGGGCGTGCATTGGCAACAGTTGCGGCGATGCCTGCCACATCAAAGGCAGGAAGGTCGTTCATGTTGTCTCCAAAGTATATCGTTTCTCCTTTTTTGATTCCCAGATGATCCTGCAGGAAAGCGAGCGCGGCACCTTTACCTGCATCGGACGAACAGATATCGATCCACTGAGTCCCTGAAGCTGCCATCTTCAGTTTCCTGCTCCAGTGTGACTTCAGGAAGTCTGCGCATACTGTTTCGCAGTTCTCACAGTAGATCGTGATCTTCAAGACATTCTCAGGGGGCAAGGACATCAGGTTGGGAACATTCTCGATGGCGTACCGGTAGCTGTCTCTCAAAAATGTAAATACCCTGCTGTCTTCACCGCTGTCCACATAGGAGACTTCGGGAAATGAAACCACCGCTGAAGCACCTTCTATGGCCCGTATGTCATGCAAAAGAGGAACATAGTAATTTGGATCGATCGTCCAGCGGCGCAGAATTTTATCTTTCGTGCGGACAAGTGTTCCGTTTTCTGTTATGAAATATATATCATCTTTGATCGGATCCAGAAGCCGGGCCATGCTGTGAAACTGCCGTCCGCTGCAGGCACAGAATGTAATACCTTTTTTCTTCAGTGCGCGAATCACATCATAATACCCGGGATGAATATGATCCGAGCTGTCAGGAACCATAGTGCCATCAATATCACTGGCAATCAGTCTAATCATTTTTTTCACTATTTATTTTGTCTCCAGTGTGCGATTGATTGTAGCCATTCCGTTGTCATCCATGTCGCTCTCGACGTACTCGTGAAGAAATGCCATCATGGTCATGGTGCCGTCCAGCGGCGCATAGCAGTTCATTGCCGAAATAGCGTCAAATGCAGCATTCATTTTGGCCATCTGGGCATCATCGATCTCAGCGGCGGCGTTTTCCTCTATAATATCCTGCCGCGTCTTGACAATCTTAAAGCCCAGAGCCTTCATGCTGTCGTCCATGGCTTTTACATAGTTTTGGTCTTCTTCGGATTCCACAGCCGCGAGATCTTTCCAGAAGGTCTCTTCAGACGGGAACATATCCGACAGATAGTTCAGAGCTTCCTCGGAGACAGGGATCATACAGCGAACCCCGTTTTCACGATACCAGAATCCATAGCGGGCTGCGCTGAAGTCGGTGAACTCACTGCCGTTATAACGCATCCGAACAAGAGCCGTATCCGATGGATGGTCCTGCTGGCTGATAAATGTCTCCGCGCAGATGTCGACAGACTTCCCTGTTTCGTGAAGAAAGACCGTTATACTCTTAAAATTGATCGACCAGTTGATGACATCAAATACACAGACAGAGGAACTGGCCGAACAGTCGCAATGACTGCCGTCCGCTTCGTACATCTCAAAGAAATATTCGTACATCTCGGAGTCAAATACCGCCCCCTCCTCCATAAGGCTGGCAGTACCTCTTTCCCTGCGCACCATCAGGAGCTCAGGAGCAGAGTCGAGATCATAGTCACGTATATCCGTGAACAGGATTCCCCCGTCAGTCTTGGGATCAAACGGCGATTCCATGCTGGTAAAAAATTCTTTTGCGTCCTGCTTGAAAGGCTGCAGGCCCTTCTTCATGACGCCGTATTGTTTTTCCAGTTCCTTGACCTTGTTTTGAAGAACCGTCAAAGAAACGTTTCCGGCCGCGCCGGCTTTTCCGGCAGAAGCCGCTTCGGCTTTTCCTGTTCCTGTCACATCCGTTCTGATGTTCTTTTGGGGCTGTGCCGTCTGCGCCGCAAAAACAGCTATCTGCATTGAGCCAAGAGTCAGTATTAAAACAAGCAGCAAAACGAACAACCGTCTTCCTTTATTCATTTCAGCAATCTCCCTGTGATCAGAATAACTACATTTACTTCCATTATTGTACCAGTTATTTTTCTCAATGTCACAAAAACATAGAGAGACTGCCGGGGAATCTCGACGGCCTCTCAATGATAAAATGTCAAAAAAGACAGGGTTTCTGCGCCCGGTCATGATGCATCAGCGCTTCAGATATTGTGCCGATACAGGAAAATCAAAGTAAACATCGGGATAGGGTTCATCTTTTAAGGTAAAATGCCACCATTCACAGTCAATGGGAACAAACCCGTTCCTGATCATGACCTTGCGCAGTATCATCCGGTTTTCATACTGCTCCTCAGTGATCCCCCTGTAATCCGGATGTGAGATTTCACTGAAGTAGTCAAACGGGCCTCCCATGTCCAGTTCTTTCCCGGTGCGCATGTCAAGGAGCGTAAGATCCACCGTACTTCCCCTGCTATGGCTGGACTGACTGGCGATATAACCTTTGGAAAAGAGTTCCTGCTTCTCCAGGTCCGGATAAAAATAGGGCTTCATCCGCAGATCCAGATCCTCGATCCCCCACAGGACAAAGTGTTTGACCGCTCTGGTCGGACGGTAGGTATCAAAGATCTTCAGGCGGTATCCCTGCACATTCATTTCATTGCTTACAGTCTTCAGCGCACGTGCTGCCTCTCTTGTCAGCAGCGCGCAGGGCTCCTCATAACCGTCGATCCTGTCGCCCACGAAATTGTAGGTCGAATAATATCGGATCTCCTGAATGATCCCCGGCACATACTCTGCCAGCTGCACAAAGCCGGAGGAATCCATGATCACTTTCTGTTCGTAATCAGATATCATTTTTCAACTCTCCACCCTGTTGTTTAAATAAAAAGGTATCATGCTGTATATCCGGGCTCTCCCGGAAACTTATTCCTGCATAAGCTCACTGATATAGGATTGAAGCTCATCAAAGCTGCCGTTGGGGTATCGGGAGATGTCCTCGCCCTTCTTATTGATGAGGCAGTCCGTGAGCAGGAAGACCTTCATCCCCAGCTCTGCAGCAGCCATATCTTCTCCCACATCATTGCCCACCATGAGGCAGTCCCGGCCCGAAAGGCCCGTCCGGCGGAGCACCTCCCGGTAGTAATCAAGATTCGGCTTGCACCAGCCGATGTTCTCGTAGGTTGTAAAGAACTCGAATTCCTCCGGTTCCAGACCAGTCCAGCGGATGCGGGTCTCCGTCGCGACCGCGGGAAAAAGAGGGTTGGTTGCCAGCGTGACCCGCAGGCCCCGGTCCTTGATCCAATGCACCGTTTCCGCCGCCTTGGGATTATAGCCGCAGAACTGCTTTGCTTTCTGGAATTCATTTGCGTAGAATTCGTCGAATATCCATTTATCATTGACAGCTTTCTCTCCGTAGATTGCGACGAAATCCTCCCAGAAGGCATCTTCATTCCTGCAGTGTCCGTCATTTTTGACCATTGCCGCAACGCCGTGCCAGATTGCCTTGACCAGAGATTTCAATTCATATCCGCAGGGCGCAGCTTTGGCCGCGAGCATTTTAAAATATCCGCCGGTAAATTCATCCATATCCATGGGAAGCAGCGTACCGTCCAGATCAAACATCACCATTTTAATCGACATATAGAACTCCTGTCCTTTTCAGGCGCCGGGCCTGTATCTGTCTTTGGTTTTCTTTATTTCTGTATTCCATGTTTCCAGTCACTGTCTTTGTATCATTAAATGCATTATAATATGATTTATTGCAATTGTCATATATAAGGAATTGTCCGGGAGAATTCCGGCAGCCAGTCCATCGTCTGCAATCACATCAACAGGAGGTCATAAATACAAGCATGGCAAAACACTATCAAAAAACTATCTCCAAAATCCTGATCTGTATCCTGCTGTGCCTGACAGCGGCCGGATGTTCGGCAAATAATGAAAATTCAGCCACTGCTGCGCAAACTGCCGGTTCCTCGGAGAAGGGAGTGAAAACAGCTGTTCAGGAAGTCCACTCCTCAACTGGTCTGTCCATGGAAAGTAAAGGATCCGACACGGCAGCCGATACAGAGGCGGCCAATCAGGGAAATACAACCGCCGCGGAAACACAGCCCCCGGCAGAAGATCAGGCGGCTGAGGATCAATGGCAGGGAAAAGTAACCTTCCCGGACTGGAAGGGATATACCGACGATACTCTTGCCATGAATCATATGTACAGCTTTTTCGGTTATCACGGGCAGGGATCACTCCGCATCTGTCCCGCCGGGAAAGTCACGGGATTCAGCCTGTATGTCAATGATATACTTGTCGATACCACGGAACTGCAAGGCGGCAGGCAATATGATCTGGACATCTCTTCCCTGACCAGGGACGGAAGAAATACGATCCAGATCACGGGGATCACTCCCTTTGACCTGAAAGAGGCTGTGACTGTTTGCATCCCCTATCCGGAGATCCTGCCCGGAGCGCCGGAAGACTCGGGCCTCTCTGCTCAGGCAATGGAAATGATCTCGGATCTGATCACCACCGACATCAGCCACGGCTTTACCAGCGCCCAGCTGGCTGTCATCCAAAACGGCAGAATGGTCTATGAAAATGCATGGGGAAAGACAAACAGCTATCTTCCGGATGGTAAAGTCAATGAAGAAAGCCCGGAAGTGACGACAGACACGCTCTATGATCTGGCCTCTGTGACCAAGATGTTCTCCGTCAACTATGCTCTGCAGAAGCTGGTAACGGACGATCGGATCAGCCTGGATGCCAAGATCGTAGATTTTCTTGGGAAAGACTTTGTAAAGGAAACTGTCATTGTACCCAATGAAAAGGGAGAAAGACCGGAAGCCGACCTGAAAGAAATAAAGAAATGGAAAGAGGAACTGACGATCAGAGATCTGCTTCGTCACCAGGGCGGATTCCCCCCGGATCCCAAATACTGCGCACCCCTTCTCTACAAAAAGGATCTGGCAGAGGGAGAAAGTTACCCGGAAAACCTTCTTTTCGCCGGAAACACCCCTGGAGAAAAAACCCGGCAGGCGACCATCGACATGATCTGCAAAACGCCTCTCTGGTACGAGCCCGGTACAAAGACCGTTTATTCCGATGTGGACTACATGATCCTGGGCCTCGTGGTGGAAAAGACCACCGGTGAGAGCCTGGACACCTGGCTCCGAAAGACCTTCTGGGATCCCATGGGTCTGACACATATCACCTACAACCCTCTGAGGAACGGCTTTTCCAAAGAGGACTGCGCTGCCACGGAACTGAACGGAAACACCAGGGACAATCTCCTGGATTTCCCCGGATACAGGACTTATACCCTGCAAGGTGAAGTACACGATGAAAAGGCATATTACAGCATGGACGGAGTATCCGGTCACGCGGGCATGTTCGCCAATGCAGCGGATGCGGCAAAGCTTGCTTCGGTCATGCTCTGCGGAGGATATGGAAAACACCGCTTCTTCTCAAAGAACGTGATGGATCTCTTCACAGCTCCCAAGATGGAGAATGCCGCCAACTGGGGACTTGGCTGGTGGCGTCAGGGAGATGGACAGCGGATCTGGTATTTCGGTTCACAGGCCGACTCAGACACAATCGGACATCAGGGCTGGACCGGTACACTGATCATGGTCGATCCCCAGCGCAATCTGGCGGCCGCCTATCTGACAAATAAGATCAATACCCGAGTGACAGACGTGAAAAAGGATGCAAACTCTTTTGACGGCGGCTGGTATACCGCTTCCACGCTGGGCTTCGTGCCCCAGATTCTCTCCATGGGAATGGATTCGGACGCTGACATCAGCGGACAGCTCCTGGATCTCTCCGCAGATATGGCGCTGGACAGCCTCAAGCTGATTCCGGAAGATCTGGACGACAAGGCACGGCAGGCCGGTACGCATCCTGCCGTAAAGAACGCAGCGAGCAAATTTGAAGTATTCGAGCATATGGCCGGCAAGTGTGAAGATCAGCCGAGGGCAGCGTCCCTCAGGGACAGACTCCGGACCGCCTTTGAGCAGGCCCGCATAGTGCTTCCTTAACATAAGTATATGTAAAAAGGATATATAAACAGTCATAAAAAAGTCTGCGACTTCGTAAGAGATCGCAGACTTTTTTACACGCCCTCGATCGGGCATGTGCAGTCATCATTATCCGGAAGCTAAAACACCTGCTGGACCAGGATCATGTAAAAGATGGTCCCGCCGAGAATGCTTACAAGGGAATTCCGTCTCCATACCTGCAGTGCGATGACACAGACAGCTGAAATCAGTTCCGGAATGCCGTGAGGGAATACTGCCGGATTCACATCTTTCAGACAGTAGATCACGAGCATCCCGATGATTGCAGGCGGGAGTACTCTCCCCAGATAGGAAATATAGGGCGGAGTCTCTTTGCGTATTGCCAGAAAGGGCAGAAAACGCAGAAGAATGGTCACGGCTGCCATAACAGCAACAAGAACTGCTTCTCTCATTCCGCCTCCTTTCTGCCGCGCAGCAGCGTGAGGATCAGTGTGATCATAAGCATCGCCGGGATCAGAAAACGGCCCGGGCCAAAGATGACCAGACAGACCAGAGTACTCAGAAGTCCGGTCAATGCAGGAATATGGTCATCTGAAGTAAGCCACTGTTCTGTAAAGGAAGCGATGAAAAGTGCCGTCATGGAAAACTCGATTCCTACAGTCGAAAAAGGAAGTACTGTCCCCAAAAGGCTCCCCAGCACACTGCCGGTCACCCAATAGCTCTGATTGAAAGCAGTCACCAGAAGCCGGTAGAGATTTGGATCTGTCCCGTCCGGCGTGATCCCGTCGCAGAGAAGAGAATAGGTCTCATCGGTAAGGCCAAAGATCATGTAGGGTTTGCCCCTGCCCGCATTCTTGTAGCGGTCCACCATGGAAATACTGTAAAACAGATGTCTTGCGTTGACCATAAACGTCGTCATGGCTGTGGTAATGACCGAAGCTCCTCCCGCAAGGAGACTCACGCCTACATATTGCATGGAACCGGCGTAGATCAAGAGACTCATGGCAAACGCCCACAGGGCTCCGTATCCCGCATTGCGCAGCAGGATCCCGAATCCCGTTCCGAGGACAATATAGCCTGCCATTACAGGCAGCGTCTTAATAAACGCCTGTTTCACTGTATTTTGCTGCTTCATACTTTGTGACCAAGACCTCGCACAAAAGATTACGTGGACAGAGCAAAGGACTCTGTCAACGGAAATAATACAACGAATTATAGTTCCATACGCATATAAACGACTTCCTGATCTCCTGTCAGCCGGGATTTGAAACCTCTTGGGTTCCTGC
Organism: Lachnospiraceae bacterium; assembly: GCA_045130475.1. Lineage (GTDB taxonomy): Bacteria > Bacillota > Clostridia > Lachnospirales > Lachnospiraceae > CAG-791. Next base: position 3,434 of record JBGUPU010000025.1, on the reverse strand, counting down.
CGAATTCTACATAACCGGCTTTTCTGTACATTGCAATTGCGGTCTCATTCTCAGCCACCACGTTCAGTTCAATCTGTTCATACCCGGCTTTGCGCGCACATTCAGTGCAGGCATTCATAAGAGCTGTCCCGATTCCGAGATTCCAGTACTGACGGTCTACACTGATGCCGAATTCTGCCCTGTGGCGGATCTTTTCTCTGCTGCCGACTGCCTCAATACCTGCAAGTCCTGCAACAATGCCGTCAACCTCAGCAAGAATCTCTATTTCATTCTCACTCTCCGTCTTCTTCTGCAGGAACCGGCTTTCCTGATCCGCATTCATTGTAGACTCATCCGGGTATGAGAGCAGATAATCCGTCTGTTCATGAGTCAGGATGAAGTTTGCCAGTACAGCCTCTCCGTCTCTCTCCGTGCCGTTTCTCAAGATGCATTCTCTCCCGTCCCTGAGCAGAATCGTTTCCTTATACTCCATAATAAATCACCATAAGAGGGTCAGGCGCTGCCCATCTTTTCAATTTCTTTGTAATCGATCAGAGAATCTTTGCTGTCCATTCATCTTCTTTGAAACCGGTCAATACAAATCCTTCACCTGCCACCAGAGGACGCTTCACCAGCATTCCATCGGTCGCCAAAAGCGCAAGCTGTTCATCTTCGCTCATCGACGGAAGCTTTTTGGAGAGGCCCATCTCCCGGTAGGGGATCCCGCTGGTATTAAAAAAGCGCTTCAGCGGCAGGCCGCTCACGGCATAGTATTTCCGCAGTGTGTCCTCGTCGGGATGATCTGCCTTGATATCAATAATCTCATGCTCAATGCCTTTTTCATCCAGCCATTTCAGGGCTTTTTTGCAAGTCGTGCATCTGCTGTAACAATAGACCTTTATCATCCTCTTCCTCCTTTATCTTTGGCCGACATCTGCTGCCGGGTATTTTTATCTATTACTCCTGCCTGCCGCCCCCGGAAACAACAGGCAAAACATCTGTCACGCGTGATTTCCAGTATCCCTGCACCAGTCTGCAATCTCCGCGATCAATTCTAATGGCAGTTTTTTTGCATATGGGATCTGAATCGATCCCTTACTGTATTTAAGACCTGCCTGATTCAGCTTTTCAGAAAAGCACTCTACAGCCTCCGGTCCAGGATACAGACCGATATGTTTTTTCTGCGCTGCAAAATGGATAATGTTGTGATCCTTCCAGTATGTAGGCATTGACCAGGATATTTTCTCTGTCGCGTCAGGCAGCCTGTCGATGAGCACCTGCCGCACGTTTTGGAGTTGGTCCCTGATTTCTTCATCCTGCGCAAGAATGTATTCATCGACTGTTTTCGGAGCCTTTCCGCAGTAATGGCTCTGATTCTCATTCTTGAATGTGCGTCCGCACTTCGGGCATTTCCACATCGCTTTTACGCATTCCTTTCAAAAATAAAATTTTCATACGGTCCGGAACCTCAATCCAAAATACCGGTTTCCAGACTATTAGCATTATAATTTGAGACCATCTTCTTGTAAAAACTTTTCCGAAAAAAAAATTTATTTTTTTGTTTAGTGCGGCAGTTGTGTGATATTTCGCTTGCTATACTCCGCATGCGCAAAACAAACAAGGGAAAAACAAACACATTGCTGAAGAAAAAACAGCACTGTACAAGAAGAAAAAGAACAAGTTCGCTGCCAGGGCTGCCATATCACAGTCAAGAACGCTTCCGCTGACATGCAAGTCAAAGATTCCATCCAGGTAGATGATGAAGTCACTGTAGTGATCAAAGGCATCATGGACAAAGACGGCTGGAATGCAATCACAGTTACTGACAATGTGGAACAGCATAAGAAATCATAACCATACAGGCTTACACAATATCATTTACAGTCTTATAATTAAACAATATATTCATAATGACAGAAAGCCTGCGGACAGTGATCAGTCACCTGTCTTCAGGCTTTTTTCATATTATAGAAGTTCCTTCAGCAGCTCACCGCAGTCACCGTCCAGACAAATGGACTGTGCCCGGATCTGCTCAGGGCAGAAAGCCTCGTTGTAGTTGAGGCAGGCATAGACAGCATCCGGGTTCTCTGCTGTCATCGCCCAGAAGGGGTATTTAATGATCATAGGGGTGTTTCCCCCGACGCCAAGCTCCAGAAACAGGATATGTTTTCCCTGGTGTGACTTCAGGTATCTGACATACCGTTCAGAGGCGGCATGCCAGCCCCTATCTTCAACAAAGGTTTCATCTGCCCGAAGATTCATAGATACCGGTCCGCCGTCATCAGGACAGACGGGAACCAGTTCGGGCGGGATCCGCATGGAGAGCAAATGATGCTCAGGCACCCGGAAAGCACCGTCATCGTCAAGAATAAACCCCTGTGCAGCCATTGCCTTCATGACCCATTCTTCGTTGTCATAGGTCTTTTTGATATGCCCTCCAGCGCTCTGGAACAGGCCATAGTCTCCCTGCGTGTAAAACAGGCGTTTTTTATCAAAACCCGCCCTCTGAAACTGGTGATCCACGTTTGTCGTGATCACGAAATAATCCTTATTTCCGACCAGGGAAAGCAGATCCCGATAAACCGGTTTCGGCGCATCTATATAACGATTGAAATAAATGTGCCTCGCCCACCATGCCCAGCGGGTTTCCTCACCCGGGAAAGGATAGAAGCCGCCGGAATACATATCCCGGATCCCGAAATGATTTTTGAAATCATAAAAATACTTGTCAAAACGCTCACCGCTGTATGTGAAGCCTGCAGCCGTGGAAAGACCGGCTCCGGCGCCGATCACAATCGCGTCTGCCGTCTCTATCTCATCCTTCAGGCGCCGGATATTCTCCTCCCTGCTGCCTGTTTCATCGGTGATCCCGCCGCGAAGTCCGCGCACGAAGGAAATCCCCTTCTGCAGTGTCTGCGTATAATCCGCTTTTTGTTTATTTGAAAAGAGTCTCATAGATATTCCTGTCCTTATCGGAAAATACATTAAAGATCACACGGTCCATAACACTTTCATGTTCCAGGAGCCAGTCTTTTACAGTCTTGACTGCAATCTGCGCCGCCCGTTCCGGCGGAAAGCGGAATACGCCCGTGGAAATACAGCAGAAGGCAAGGGATCGAAGGCCGTTTTCCGCACACAGATCAAGTGTATTGGTGTAACAGTCGGCAAGATCCTGCTCCAGCGCGGGGGTCAGGCGGTCTGAAACAATAGGCCCCACAATATGAATGACCTTCCTGGCAGGAAGGTTATAACCTTCCGTCAGCATGGGAACAGCGGTGGGCTGCTCATAGTGCCTGCCATATCTAGAGCGGAGCCGGGTCATCTGACGGTTACACTCGTCTCGCAGCTGGATGCCGGCAAAAGTATGAATGCAGTTTGCGACACCCTTTAGAATCACACATTTCTCCGTCTCGGGAAAATGCCGTCATTGTGGTTTCTTCTGATTCTGTTTCAAG
>JBGUPU010000024.1:0-8947 GCA_045130475.1 Lachnospiraceae bacterium | reverse complement strand
AGGAAAGGCAGTCCGAACCCCGAAAGGGGGACCTGCCGCAAGGCAGGCAGTAGGAAGCACGCGACTTAAGTCGTGTGAGGCTTCACTCAGGATTGAAAAAACGGAGACGGCCGGACCTGCAAGGCTGCTACTAAAAGTGCATAAAGAAAAGCCATTAATCTATACAAATATATCCGGATGAGAAGATATAATGAAACTATAGACGAATATTTATTCATCCTTGCGGAGAGACAGACTCGCGGGCGGGTCTGGAAACAAGGGCAGACAATTTCAATGTAAAAATCGGGAAGGGGGAAATCATACAATGCATGACAGAAAGACACTGGCACAGGAGCTTCGCGCGGGAGCGCTGAACGGCAGGATCGAGGAAGTTTACGGCTGCACAGGGCAGCAGACGGCGGAGTATGCAGAGCGTCTGGCTAAAGTGGCCGAGGGCTTTGACAGCACATTTCCTGAGAATGAAGCTGCACAGCTCGGCCTGTACAGTGCGCCCGGACGCACCGAGATCGGAGGAAACCACACAGATCATCAGTGCGGCTGCGTCCTGGCGGCAAGTGTCAACCTGGACGCCGTGGCAGCGGCAGCACCCAACGGCAAAAACGTGATCCGCTTCTTCTCGGAAGGATACGGAATGATCGAGGTGGATCTGACAAGCACAGATCCCGTGGAAGCCGAAAAGGAATCCACCGCCTCCCTGATCCGCGGTATGGCCGCCCAGGCAAAAGCCCGCGGTTTTGCGGTCAGCGGATTTGACGCCTACTGCACCAGTAGCGTGCTGGGCGGCTCCGGTCTTTCCTCTTCGGCTGCTTTCGAGACCCTGACAGGTGTCATCCTCAATGACTTTTACTGCGGCAACGCGTTTGACGCGGTGGAGATCGCCAAGATGGGCCAGAAGACCGAGAATAACTGGTTCGGCAAGCCCAGCGGTCTGATGGACCAGTCCGCGTCCTCTGTCGGCGGCGTTGTAGCGATCGACTTTGCCGATGTGGAGAAGCCCGTTGTTGAGAAGATCGACCTCAATCTTGCAAAAGAGGGCTATGCCCTCTGCATCGTCGATTCCCGCTCCAGCCATGCAGACCTGACAGATGCCTATGCCTCCATTCCCATGGAGATGAAGAGCGTTGCGGCACTTTTCGGCCAGCAGTATCTGCGCGGCATCACTGTACAGCAGCTCATGGAGAAGACCGCTCAGATCCGCGAGACCTGCGGCGACCGCGCCTTTATGCGCGCCATGCACTTTGTGCTGGACAATGAGCGCGCCCAGCTGGAGGCGGAAGCGCTCCGCGCCGGCAATTTTGACAGGTTCCTGCAGCTGGTGAACGAATCCGGCCATTCTTCCTACGAGTATCTCCAGAACACAGCCGTGGAGGGCAGTATCCGCAGCCAGGCAGTCAACGTCGCCCTTGCCTTGTGCGATGTGCTCCTCGGCGGCCGCGGCGCCCACCGTGTACACGGCGGCGGCTTCGCCGGCACGGTACAGGCTTTTGTGCCGCTCGACATGCTGGAGACTTTCCGTAGCGGCATCGACGCGGCCATCGGAGAGGGCAGCTGCCATGTGCTCTCCATCAGACCTGTCGGAGGCGCTGTGCTGTGATTCCGTTATTTCCGGAAAAGCAGAACAACAATTATTTTACACCACTTAAAACGCAATGATCCATGCAGGGGGACAACCTGCAGACACAAAAAGTATAGCAGATACCAATCTGGATCTCTGAAAAAGGGGCTGCCGCATTAAGAAAAATGCGGCAGCCTCTTTTCATATCGCCATAATGCAAAAACCGGACTCCAAAGGGCCCGGTTTTTGTTGTAAAATTCAGTTATGCGACTAACAAAAATCTTACAGGGAGATTATACCCTGTCCAGGAATTATTATCAAATCAAACTTCCTTTTGATCTGGAAATCATGATCCCGAATAACGACCCGGTGCGCCTTCTGAATGCATGCGTGGAGGGCATGGACCTTTCTGAACTCTATCAGACATATACAAGAGTCCCGAAAAATCCGGCGACACCGAAGCAGTTATTTAAGATCGTGGTCTACGCAGCGATGAACGGGATCTTTTCCAGCAGAAAGATAGAGGCTGCATGTCGTCAGAACATCAACTACATGTATCTGCTTGAAGGAAGAGAGGCGCCAGACAACTCCACTATTGCCCGCTTCATATCGCTCCATCTCGCACAATGCTCAAAGGAAATGATGGCTGAATCGACCTGGCTCCTGCGCAGGAACGGCCTGATCACTTCTGAGACTGTCTTTATCGATGGGACCAAGATAGAGGCCAACGCCAACAAATATACCTTTGTGTGGAAAAAGACCGTCACAAAAAACATGACAAAAATGCTGGCCAAAGTGGCAGGCTTTGTTGCTGAGTGTGAAGCAGTGTACGGGTTCCGGGTGGTTTATAATGACCGGATCTCCCTTAAGGCCCTGAAGAGGCTGGCCAAACAGCTCAGAAAGATCTGCAGGAAGGAACGGGTGGTCTTTGTTTACGGGAGCGGGAAACGGAAAACACCGCTGCAAAGGTCCGTAGAGCAGGCGGAGAGATACCTGCAGAGGATGAAAGACTACGTGTACAAACTCCATGTCTGCGGGGAAAGGAACAGTTATTCAAAGACTGACCATGACGCGACTTTTATGCGCATGAAAGAAGACGCCATGCTGAACGGCCAGCTTAAACCAGCATACAATCTGCAGCATGCCGTAGATGCGGGATATATCACCTGGGTAAGTATAAGTGCACATACCACAGATACAAGGACACTGATCACCTTACTCCGAGAAATGGAAAAAAACCTGAAGTTCAAATATCGTGACATTGTTGCAGATGCCGGGTATGAGAGCGAGGAGAACTATCTGTTCCTGACAGACAACGGCCAGCTTTCGTATATCAAACCCACGAATTACGAGATCTCAAAAACAAGAAAATATAAAACAGATATCGGCCGCCGGGAAAACATGGCCTATGACAGGGAGACAGACAGTTATACCTGCCGCAATAACAGAAGGCTGGCTGCTGCAGGGATCAAGAAGCACAGGACATCATCCGGATATGTCGGGACCGCGACCGTTTATAAATGCGCCGATTGTTCCGGCTGTCCTTATAAACTGAAGTGCATCAAAGGCAACAACTGCAAGACCCCTATGGACCAGAGGAATAAAACACTGACAGTGTCAAAGGTTAAAGAGGAAAAGCGGGCTGAGAATCTGGAACGTATCCTCAGCGATCACGGGACAAAGCTGAGGATGAACAGGAGTATCCAGGCGGAGGGATCGTTTGCTGTTGTAAAAGAAGACATGGGTTTCAGACAGTATCTCTATCGCGGAAGATCCAATGTTCTGGCGGAAAGCGTACTCGCTGCTATCGCGTATAACATAAACAAACTGCACTGGCGGATCCAGTCACAGAAGACAGAAATACGTCTGTATGAACTGAAAAAAACAGTGTGGTTTTAAACTTTCAAAATGAAAGAGTCCGCACTTTGTCAGGCATCATAAGATGCCTGTTAAAGTGCGCCCAACCGGAAACTATAAGTGCCGGATGGCAGCCAGCGGCTGGCATCCGGCACACTATCATCAAAAAATATGCCCATTACAGTCAAAAACAGGGCTGTTGCATCCACTTATTTTTAAGTAGATGCGACAGCCCCTTTTTTGCCCTTATGGCAAGCCGCATCCGGCGCGCAAGACTCGCAAGCGAGTCTTGAAGACTGTTTTTGGTAAGGGACACTCCTTTCGGGGAGCGTGTCAGACCCGCTCCCGTCCATGAGGCAGCCATCGGGAGAATGCGGGAGAGCGTGTTCTGCAGAGCTTGTTGAGACAAATCCCGGTTTCATGTATAATTCTGTTGACATCTCAACAGTCTGCCGGGCTTGTACGAGAAGTGCCGGCAGGGTCGGACAGAGAGAATCTGAACAGATTTAAATCAACATGGTATGTGCTGCAGTATCAGATAGTCAGGTGATTTTAAGTGAAGCGTAGAGAATGGAAAAAACTGAAGACAAGATTCATACGGTTGGTACTGGTGCCTTCCCTGATTGCCCTGATCCTGCTGTCGGGCACATGGTTCGTCTCGAGAAGATCTGCAAAAACGCAGGGGAAAAGTGCTGCTGCGGGGCAGAGTGCTGAAGGGCAGAGTGCTGCGGGAGAAAAAGCCGGGGCGGAGGCGGAAAAGACTGGCGTAGAGACCGGGCGGACCGGAGCGGAGCCGGAGCAGAAGGCTGCGGAATCGAGTGGAAAAGGCGGCACAGGAGGCGGATTCGAAACTGCGGGGTTGGATCCCATGCAGAAGATTGCTTTCACGGCAGGGGGTGCAAAGCAAGCACAGCGCTCAGTGCCGGTGCAGCTGGATACTTCGATCCTGGGCGGAGAGGCAGGAGAGAAGTGCTGGGCGGTTTTTCTTCCCGCGGAGATGTCCGCACATCCGAAGATTCGTTTTTCCGAATATCAGACAGTGACCATGCAGGCCCTGAAGGAAGGCGAGTATTATAAGGGTGAACGCCTCGGTTCTGAAAACAGCAGGGCCGGCAGCAATGGAGACAATGGCAGCAATGGCGGCAAAGTCAGCAAAGGAAGCAATGGCAGCCAGGACAGTGATTCTGCATCCGAAGATAGTGAGGCCCATACCTATTCTTCAGGGGATGAGGTCTTTGGACTTGACAATGGAAGAGCTTTTTCTGTAACGCTGGAAGGGAAGAAGGGCAGAACATACTCCGATGTATTGTATGTCTTTTCCTGTACAGGGACCGCAACCATGTATCTGGATACAGAGAGCGGAAGTATGAAAGCCGTGGATGCTGATCCCACCAAACAGACCAGTGAAAAAGCGACGTTCTCTGTCTTTTTTCCGAGCGGGAAGATGGACAGTGAGGGAGAGTGCGAGGTCAGCGGCAGAGGAAACAGCACCTGGGACATGGTTAAGCGCCCTTACAATGTGAAGCTGGCGGAAAAGCAGAGTGTCCTGGGGATGAAGGAATGCAAAAAGCTGTGTCTTCTTGCAAATACTTATGATCTGACAAACCTGCTGGACCGCATCTCCTCGCAGCTTGCACAGGAACTTGCAATGCGCGATACGCCGGAGGGAGAGTTCGTCAACCTTTATCTGAACGGGCAGTACAACGGGCTTTATTATCTTTCCCAGCGGCCAAGGACGGGCGGCAGTGTTGAGATCGACAAGCTGGACGACCGCATCAAGGAGGCGAACGGTCAGAAGTCCGGCAGTACGATCCCTAAAAGAATCGCCTTGCACAAGGACGGGGACAAGCTTTATAAATGGGCCTATGCCTGGCCGGCGGAACCTGCGGACAACACGGGCGGTTATCTGCTTCAGTATTCTTACGGATATGATGGAGACACCGCCTGGTTTACCACGGCCCATCGGAAAACGCGTATTATGTCGCCGGCCTACCCGACAGCGGGCGAGGTCAGTTATATTTCGGATTATATGCTCGCGGCAGAACGGACTGTGTACAATGAGGACGGGATAGATCCTGAGACGGGTAAGAAGCTCACCGATTATCTGGATCTGCCTTCCTGGGAGGACATGTTCCTTCTGGAGGAATACTTCGTTGAATGGGATGCGGAGCGCTGGAGTTTTTATATCATAAAAGACCGGCGGGATCCTCTTCTGCACTGCGGGCCTATGTGGGATTTTGACCATTCCGCGGGCACCATGCTCTTCGGAACCTATCCTGAGACGGCGGTCTCCACACTTATGTTCCGCGACAACCGGGGCGGCTGGATGCACAGTCTCCTCGCACATGACGAATTTATCGAAGGCCTGTATACGGACTGGCAGGAACGCTTTTCCCCTGCCATCCACAGATTTCTGGAAAAGCGTATGGAGGAGGAGATTGAGGATATCGAATCCGCCGCCTACATGAACAACATCCGGCGCTCAAACGATGTGGATTACCGGGAAAAAACTGCAGCGCTCACAGACTGGCTGCAACGCCGAGTTGATTTTCTGGATTCCTATGTCGGAGAAGGCAGCGGGAAAAACCGGCAGTCCGGAGCGGATCAATACTGCCGTGTCCTGTTCACGTTCCCCTGGGGGGATCTTTCCCATTATGTCCTGCGGGGAGAATCGCTGGGCTATCTGCCCCTGCCCGAGTACGGGGAGACACAGATTCCCTCACAGGCTGAAAAAAAGGAGATCGTCGGCTGGCTGGACGAGGACGGCAATACGATCGATTCCGATATTGTGATCGAACGGGACCGGACATTTACTGCAGATATCATCAAAAAATAAAAAAGACACACAGCGAAGAGCATTATTTCATTGGCACCATGCTCTTTGCTGTGTGCTTTTTTTGAAAATGGAATCTGCAGACTTTGGCAGGACATCTGCGTTTTGGGATACCGGGTATGTTCAAGTGTACACCGGCTGCTGTTCGCATGATCCGGAGACTATCTTCATGCAGAGCTCCAGCCAGGAACAGCCGGGGCAGCATTCTTCCAGCAATTCCCTTGACATGGCAGGGACCTGGAAACCATCCGGCGAATCGTCGAAACGATTGAGAGGGAGCTTCCAGATGAATGTATCGCCCGGAGCTGCGCCTGTGCGGGCACAGACGAGTCTGTCAAAGCAGTCCGGGGATTCGGACTCGCAGGAACCGTCCTGCAGGTGCGGGCAGGCCATGCACAGATCGTCAGCACCGTCAATAAGTTTTACGGCTGCTCCGTCTGAGCTTTTCAGTTTCGAAATGACGGCGCTCATTTTTTCATGAAAGCCGGCACTGTAGCCGCGACCACGGTAATTCTGTATGCACAGAAGGTGATGCGGGCGCAGAAGAAGGGCGGGAGAATTGTCGGAGATCGTCGATGTCATTTCTGTCTCCGAAATCAGACTGCAGGTTCTCCGGCGTACATGGTCTTGCGGATCGCGGTCTCCACCGGAAGTCCGATAAGTACGACAGCTGCCATTTTGATGAAGTCTCCGGGAATGAAGGGGATCACGCAGGCTGCCAGGGCTGCCCGGATGTCCATTCCTGTGATGGCCACAAACCAGACTGTTCCGAGGGCGTACAGTGCGATCGTGCCTGCGATCATGCCCGTGATCATCCAGAAGATTTTCGCAGATTTTTTTGCGTTGGAACTGAATTTATGATAGATGAGGCCTGTCAGCCATGCGCAGGGGATATAGCCGATGATGAAACCGCCGGTCATGCCCAGCACATTTCCCAGTCCGCCGGTCCATCCGGCAAAGACGGGCAGTCCTACTGCTCCCAGGAGGACATAGATCAGCTGGCTGACCGCGCCCAGAGAGCCGCCCAGCAGTACACCTGCCAGCATGACGGCAAACGTCGCGAGGGAAATCGGAACACCGCCTGCCAGCGGAATGGACAGGGGTGCCAGGATGCAGGTGATCGCGGCGCAAATTGCGCACAGGACCAGATTTCTTGTATTGGAAAGCGAATTCTGTCGAGTCATTTCAAGCCTTCTTTCTGCTTTTTGCTTTTCTGTTTTTTCTTTTTTTCTCTGCCATGAAGGATTCGAAATCGGATAGATTTGGAAAGATCCGATACAGAGGGACATCCCCCGGACAAGTAAAACCAGTGAGTAAATGGGGATGCCCCTTTCTGTACTTCAAAAGCGAGTATAGGATACATGGGATTATAAGAATTGTCAACATAAAAATAGAGCGCGGTTAACAATTTGGTTAACATAGCCGGGTGACATAAAAATCAAGCCTGGAAGACGGGATAATTTTGTCTTTATTCGCAAAAAAGATGTTGAAACTGCGCAGGTTTTCCTGTATTATAGGTAAGGTCTTAATTGAAAACCCGATTCGGGGGCGTAGCTCAGTTGGGAGAGCGCTACACTGGCAGTGTAGAGGTCATGGGTTCGAATCCCACCGTCTCCACTTGAAGAGGTATCTGTACGAGAAGTGCAGATACCTCTTTTTTCTGCGTACTTATGTGGTTTTTTGAAGATGTGCTGAGATAGAAACGCAAGTTGTTTGTGGATGATTTTTTACGTCCTGTTTTGTGACTCACCTAATGACTCACCTGATCTGCAACGATCATACAATCAACCGGTAAGAATTGTTCTTGTACCGGAGAAAGAAGCCGGAATATAATGAGATGTATGCTGTTTCAAATATACAGTATCATCTGGATAGAATTCGCGGAAATACAGAGTCAACAGGGAAAATGGAGGACAGACTTGAAAAGGCTGAAAAGTATTTTTATCGTTATTTTTATAATGAGCATTCTCTTTCCTGCGAAAGAAGTTTTCGCAGAAACACCAGCTTCGTGGGCCGAGGTATATTATAACCAGGCTGCAGGAGTACGCGGAGAATATACTGCTCAACTTCATTTTGATGCAAGCGATCATATTGGAATTGTGACAGGTGAAATCAGCTATAATCCGGAGTATATCAGCATAATCGGAGTGGAAGGTGCTGACTGGAATGTGTCGTATAATCCTAATAATGGACAGTTTACCTCGGTCAAGAGCACCGGCGCTTATTCCGCGACAATCTTCAAGATCAGATATAAAGTATTAAAAGCCTGCCCCGGCAGTGACGTACTTATTTCTATTAACAATATTGTATTTACATCAACATCCTATGCTCGATATTCTGAAAGTCAATCTTTGCCTTTAATAATTTGGACAGATCATTGTGAAGAGCACGCATATGGTGATGAGACAATTGTCACTCCTGCTTCCTGTACAGAGGAAGGACTCTCCGAGAAAGTCTGTGAGGACTGCGGAGATGTTATCAGTGAAGTGATTCCTGCCGCCGGTCATACTCCCATCATTGATGAAGCTGTATCATCGACTTGTACAGAGACGGGACTGACAGAGGGCAGTCACTGTCAGGTTTGCGGTCAGGTAATTGCGGAACAGAAAGAGGTCCCTGCAGCAGGCCATACCTGGAACGAAGACTACACTGTCGACAAGGAAGCAACCTGTACAGAGGAAGGCTCCGAATCGATCCACTGC
>JBGUPU010000023.1:0-2469 GCA_045130475.1 Lachnospiraceae bacterium | reverse complement strand
ATTTACGATTTCAGCTAAAGACTTTTCATCATTTAGTGTTATCAAATAACCAGCCATCAGTCCACCTCAATTCAACCTCATACCTTCGGTCTATTTTAGAAAAATAACGTCATTATGATATTCAATGAAATCTTTTTTGGGTAGGAATTTGTCCGGAAGCTCAATTCTCTTTCTATCATATCTCATGAACCAATCCTTTGTGTTTTGATCCATCTTTGCTGATTTAATACTTTGAGAAAGAATAATATTATAGTTAGAATCTATTGTTATTAATCCCCTATCGAACGCTTTATCATGCAGTGAATTGAGGCATAGTCCATTCCTTGGATTCGTTCTTTCTGTGATTTCATCGCTAATTGCCCAAGGCTTAATATGACTCGCTACAAGTAACTCAGAATTATTTAGACCAGTAATACAGCACCTATTTCCATACGCATTCAAAACAGACATTCTAAAGAAATACTGACCAATTCTAGCCTTAATCAGTTGTTCTCTAGTTGTCCCTATCGGAGGTATTTCAATGCCTTGTGAAGCAACTTGCTCTTCCAAATCTATTCCTTTCATTCTAGCTTTTATTCTATGCGCTTCAAAGGATAGTTCTGTCCAGTTATCATTAAACTCTTCAAATATCTGTTTATCAAGTTTGCTTCCATGTGCGATGGCGTAAAGAGACTGTCAGTTGAAAGATGTGAGAGACCACCGGATGAGTAAATAGATGTGGCTTAGAACAGCCTCATTCTATCTGGTGATAACATCTTCGTCAATTGTCTTTTGCAGCTTCTCTCCATATGTTCCCGAGGGGCCGGGCCCCCCTGCGATGCCCCCGTCCCCCGTTGCCATTCTGCTCCGATCTTAAACGCCGAAAGAACATATATAAGGACAAATAAACCGTTCCCAGCCTGACGGTTATTCCATGACTTTCAGAGTCCGCTCAGCCGTTCCCGGATCGCAAGGGTCTTTCTTATCGTGTATCCGCCCAGGCTTGCCTGCATTCGTTCCCAGTATGCACCAGTCTCCCGGCGGGCTTTTGACATTCGTTTCTTTATTTCTTCCGGTTCTGCCATACCGTCAGTACCGGTTGCCGGAAGTTCCTCCATTGCCATCTGTCTGCGGTATCGGACAAGATCGATGACCTTATCCTCTCCGTAGTTTTTCGTATAACACCGCAGGTGGCACATGGCATCGCTGCCGGTCGCGCTCCAGCCCATTGGCCGCGAACTCATCCTCTCTGAATAGATATGGCTTACATGCCCTTCAGCGCTGCAGCCAGTCACATTCTTATCGTGATAGGCCCTCTGTATCGCCTTCCAGTTGTTGATCAGGTAGCTCCGGCACTTCTCTACCTTTTCGTCTCCGCCGCAGTGGTTTTTGATCCTGGTCAGGAGTTTCTTGGCTGCAGTCAGTTTGTTCTTGTAGATGTAGTTATAGAACCGGCCCTTGGTCTCTTCTGCACTGTCTAGTGTCAGGTTCGCCACACTGTTGATATACTTCATCACGTGGAAACGGTCCGCTACCAGAACACTGCGGTCAACATAGTCAGCTCCTGCCCTGATCCAGGATGCGCCGTCACCGCTGATATATACCTTCTTAAGGGTGTCGCTGCTGTAATGGCCTTCGATATATCTCTGCACCTTCTCCCAGAGTTCACGGTTGCCGTCGCTCCCTTTATACAGCCCTCCCTGATAGAATGGCATCAGGAGCTTTTTTCTCCCTTTGCAGGATCCTTCTTTACCCTCATAAAGATAGATCAGTTTTCCAAGGAAGCCCCCGGTGTCTCCGGTGCTTCTCTGCTGATGGATATGATCTTCATCAGCTTCGATATACAGATACTTGCACTGCTTCTTCTCCTCCTCCGGGAGCGCTTTCTCCTCCGTGAAGAAGTCCAGGATTCCATGTACTTTTCCCATCACTGCGACTTTGGAGATCTTTTGTTCCCGGACCTGCAGCCGGTCCGCTGCCTTCTGGTAGGAACCGGCTGATGCTTCCCGCAGCACTTCGGCCTCAGCCTGCTCGCTCAGACGCTCATGAGCAGGGAGGCCGATCAGTTCATCAAGCAGGAAATGATAGCTCCCGTCAGCTTGTTTCTGAAACATGGTGTGCGAGAAAACGACATCTCCCGCTGTTGTGATCAGCGTCCGCGTCGTTTTGCGCTGGATCGTGTAGCTCCGTTTTCTGATCCCACTGATACGGATCATCTCGTCCATTTCCGTAAGTGTCAGCGAAAGGAATGCGGCAATAGTACTGTTTCCGAGTTCTACTGCTTCTTTCTCCAGCAGGTCAAACCGGTTTTCTTTACTGAACTTTTCCTGAAGTGTCAATAAATTTTCCGCAAATGCTGAAACGAGTGTTACAATGTCCATGAGAGCATCCTCCTTTGGGTTTTAGTTTTGTCGTTAAAACCATTATACTCCATGGGTGGATTGCTCTCTTTTTATCTTTCTATTCAACTGATGAATTCTTTACTCCAAC
>JBGUPU010000022.1:0-111200 GCA_045130475.1 Lachnospiraceae bacterium | reverse complement strand
CTTATCGAAGCTTATAGGGAAGAACGGATAAAATGCACAGCCCTCAAGGCTGGGCATTTTAGGACCACCTGTCTGAGTCTCCCGTGTCTTCAACACGGGAGACGAGTTTGGTCCGATCCGTTCTGAGCATAAGCGAGATCTAGTACAACTCTGCGAAAAAAGCCTGAACGACGCAGGAGGTATACCTTGAAGGCGACTTCCTAAGGGCGCGACAAACCCGTATTTAAACGCCTCGCTGACAGAATCGGATACTTTGCTGCTCACTCCACATCCTGGAGAGCGGCGAAATCCTCTTCTCCGGTGCGGACCTTGACGACGTGCAGCACGTTGTAGACGAAGATCTTGCCATCGCCGATATGGCCGGTGTACAGGACGCGGCGTGCCGCTTCGATGACTTTTTCTACAGAAATCTTCGCGACAACGACTTCCACTTTTACCTTGGGGAGGAGGGTGGAGTCGACCACGGCGCCCCTGTATCGTTCCGTGGAGCCTCTCTGAATGCCGCAGCCCATGACCTGGGTCATGGTCATGCCGGTCACACCGATCTCATTGAGGCCCCGCTTGAGCTCGTCAAACTTGTTGAGCCTGCAGATGATGGAGAGACGATACATGCCTGTGTCCGGGAGCATGCCGGCCGCCACACCGGGTGCTGTGCTGTTTGATGTGTCTCCCTGGACTTTGACTGCCGCCCGGATCTGTTCCGGAGTCGCCTTTTCATAGTCGCCCTCACCCAGATCCGTATTTTCATTGACATCCATCAGCATGTTGGTGACATCGCTGATTGCAAATCCGGAATAAGCGCTGGTAAGACCGTGCTCATGCTGGTCCAGGCCGTCGATTTCAACTGCAGCAGGTACGCGCAGGCCGATAAAGTGATCGATCAGCTTAAATATGATAAACATGACGACAAGGACATATGCATCGATGGCAACTACTCCAACCGCCTGAACGCCCAGAAGCCTGCCACCGCCGCCGTAGAACAGACCCTTCATCACACCATCTTCTCCGGTGGAGAAGATGCCGACAGCCAGTGTGCCCCAGATTCCGTTCACCATATGGACGGAGACCGCGCCAACCGGATCATCGATCTTTGCGATATTGTCAAAAAACTCAACAGACAAAACAACAAGAACTCCTGCAACGAGGCCGATGACAAAAGCTCCGAAGGGGGTCACGCAGTCACAGCCGGCTGTGATAGCGACCAGACCGGCCAGCGCCGCATTGAGCGTCATGGATACATCCGGCTTTCCGTAGCGCAGCCAGGTGAAGAACATGGCCACGACGGTGGCGACCGCAGCCGCAAGGTTGGTATTCATAAAGGCCAGGGATGCGTGGAAGGCATCCGCGCCGTCCGCCATAGAGGCTGTTGATCCGCCATTGAATCCGAACCAGCAGAACCACAGGATGAAGACACCCAGAGCAACTGCCAACATGTTGTGGCCGGGAATGGCACGCGCTTTTCCCTCACGGTCATATTTGCCGATACGGGGACCAAGCATCCAGGCACCCAGACAGGCGATCACGCCGCCAACGTTGTGCACGACTGCGCTGCCCGCAAAGTCATGAAATCCCAGGCCGGACAGCCAGCCGCCGCCCCATGCCCAGTGTCCGCCGATCGGGTAGACCAGAAGCGAGATCGCCGCGGAGTACAGGCAGTATGCCTTAAAATTGGTTCGCTCTGCCATAGAGCCGGACACGATCGTTGCTGCTGTCGCGCAGAATACCGTCTGGAAGATTACAAAACACCAGAGGGGCATGGCCTGCGGCACGACTGTATTTTCCGCACCGTAGAGGCCTCGGATCATGGGATCCAGTCTTCCGATGAGCGGAGCTGTGCTGCCGAACATCAGGCCGAAACCAACCAGCCAGAAACAGGGAGTCCCGATACAGAAATCCATCATGTTCTTCATCAGGATGTTGCCTGTGTTTTTTGCTCTCGTCAGCCCGGCTTCGCAGAGGGCAAAACCGGCCTGCATGAAGTAGATCAGTGCTGTAGCGATCAGCACCCATGTGACGGTAGATACATTGAATTCCATTTTTCTCTCACTTTCCGACCATGCCGCCCGCCAGAGCGGCCGCCAATGAAATAAAATATCGTCTGTGTATACACCCAATTGATGATGCGTACACAACCTTCGAAAATCCCCCCCTGAAAACAAAACAGCCCGGACTCATCTCGAGTCCGGACTCCCTTGTCCGAAGAATCCCGATCCGGGCAAGCCGGCTTTCTGCTGCGGACCGATTCTTGTCTTAAAAGGGTGGAGGCGGCAATGAACTGTGATGCAGTTTATATGCGCCCTCTGCCCCGACCGGCCTGCGTCCGCCGTCAGGCGGAAAATTCCTTTCGCGGGCCGTATATTAAGAGGGTAAAAACGGCAATATGAACTGCGATGCAGTTCATATGCGCCCTCTGCCCTCCCGCGGGCTGCCGTTCGCCATCCGGCGAAAGATACCTTACGGCAGCCCTGAGATAAAAAAGTAAAGGCGCTGCAGGAAATTTATTCCTCAGCGCCTTTGCTTTTATGTCTGTTATTATACACGGTTTACATGGAAAGTCAAACGTTATTGTATACAATAATACACTTTTCAGGGCAATTTTTTTGTGACCTTTGATTAAAGCAGCGAGGAAAACTGCCGCAAATGCCGGGCTCGCTCGAGCATTTGCGGACTTTTTCCCGGCTAAAATAATGGCTGCTCGAAACGGTTTTTTCCTGCATCGCGCGGAACTTGTGTAGGATAACATCCATCAAAGCATGCAGTGCATAGCCCGCATCCCATTTGCCCGGGAATTTTTTTCGCATCCTCGACAGACAGATAGCCCAGAGTGTCCGCTCCGATGAATGCTGCCGTCTCCTCCACACTGTGGCGCGCCGCGATCAGATTCTCCTCGGAATCGATATCTGTCCCATAGTAGCAGGGGTGCAGGAAGGGCGGAGCAGAGATTCTCACATGAACTTCCTTTGCCCCGGTTTCCCGGATAATATGGATCAGCTGCGCGATCGTTGTACCGCGCACAATGGAGTCATCCAGGAGGACGACTCTTTTTCCTTCAATGACCCGGCGGATCGGATTGAGCTTATTCCGCACCATCTGTTCGCGCAGCTCCTGTGAGGGCGCAATAAAGGTGCGGCCGACATATTTGTTCTTGACCAGTCCGACATCATAGGGAATACCGGAGGCGGCGGAAAAGCCAATCGCCGCATCCAGTCCGGAATCCGGAACACCGATGATAACATCCGCGTCCACTGGATGTGCCGCAGCCAGAAGTTTTCCTGCGCAGCGGCGCGCATCATGCACGGTGCATCCCTCGATGACGGAATCCGGCCGCGCAAAATAAATATATTCAAAGACGCAGAGAGCGCGGGTGGACTGCAGGCAGTGACTGCGGATTGAAGAGACGCCCTCACGGCTGACGACTACGATTTCTCCCGGTTCCAGTTCCCGCTCAAGGCGCGCCCCGACAGCATCCAGTGCACAGCTCTCGGATGCTGCCGCAAAGCCTCCGTTCGGAAGATGCCCGATGCACAGCGGCCTGAAACCGCGGGGATCCCGGGCGGCAAGCAGTTTTGTCGGCGACATCACAACCAGGGAATAGGCTCCGTCAATCCGATCCATGACACGTTCCAGTGCCTCCTCGATCGAGCCGCTTTCCAGACGCTCCTGTGTGAGCAGATAAGAGATCACCTCTGTGTCACTTGTCGTGTGAAAAATACAGCCCTTCTGTTCCAGTTTTTCTCTCAGCAGTGTGGAATTGACCAGATTGCCGTTGTGACAGACAGCCATGTTTCCTTTCCCGTGGCGGACCACGATCGGCTGAGCATTACTGCGCCCGGGATTTCCGCTGGTGGAATAGCGGACATGCCCGACTGCGATGTTCCCTTCTCCCAATCTGTCCAGTTCATCTTTTGCAAATACTTCGCTCACAAGCCCCACATCCTTGTGATGGCGGAACACGCCCCGGTCGCTCAATGCAATACCCGCCGCTTCCTGTCCACGGTGCTGCAGCGCAAATAAGCCTGTATAGGCCATCTGCGCCACAGGTCCGCTCTTTGCCTGCCAGATTCCGAAAACGCCGCATTCTTCATGAATCATCTCCGTCGGTCCTCCTGTTCTTTGCACTTCACCCAGCATCAATGGTAGAGATCCCCATGGTCACTTCCTCGAGCACATCCAGCAGCATGCGGACCGTATCCAGGGAGGTCAGCATGACAGCGTTGTTCTGGGCGGCGCAGTCGCGGATCAGAATGCCGTCACCATAATGGACGCCGGACAGGATCGCGCGTGTATTGATCACGTAGCTCACATAGCCGGCACGGAGGGAATCCAGGATCTCAGTACTTCCCTCACTGGGCTTACGGCGGATCCGGTTTCGGATTCCGGCTCTTTTCAGATATTCCCCTGTCAGTGCAGTTGCCTCGATGTTAAAGCCCATGTCATAAAAGCGTTTGATCAGAGGAATCGTTTCCAGCTTGTCCTCATCCGCGACGCTGACGAGAACTGTCCCGTAACTTCGCAGCTGCATACCGGAGGCGATCATCGCCTTATACATTGCCCTGTGAAGCTTTTTGTCATATCCGATCGCTTCCCCTGTCGATTTCATCTCCGGGGACAGATAGGCATCCATTCCGTGGAGTTTGGAAAAAGAAAATGCCGGAACCTTGACATAATACCTTGTTTTTTCCGCAGGGTAGAGAGCCGTTTCCATTTCTTTTTTCTTTTCTGTCCCCTCCTCATTTTCCGAACTGTTTTTTCCCGGGCAGCTGCCTCCCATACTGTCGCTGCTCATGCAGCTGTCCTGCGTTATTCCCTGCCCGCGCAGAGTGATCCCCAGGCTTACAAGTGTGGCAATGTCTGCCAGGCTGTACCCGGTCGCTTTAGAAAGAAAAGGTACCGTGCGGGAAGAGCGGGGATTGACTTCGATGATATATACTTCATCATTTTCATCTACAATGAACTGGATGTTGAAAAGCCCCCTGATGCCGATCCCCATTCCCAGTTTCAGGGCATACGAAAGGATTGTCTTTTTGACCTCTTCCGAAAGGCTGCGGGGCGGATAGACGCTGATGGAATCTCCGGAGTGCACGCCGGTCCGCTCGACCAGTTCCATGATCCCGGGGACAAAGACGGTCTCACCATCACAGATGGCGTCCACTTCGACTTCCCGGCCGCGGATGTATTTGTCCACAAGGACCGGTTTGTCCTCGTCGATCTGCACCGCATTCCGCAGGTATTCGTGCATTTCCTCTTCCTTGCCGACGATCTGCATGGCACGTCCCCCCAGGACAAAACTAGGGCGCACGAGCACCGGATAGCCGATCTCTCCTGCAGCCCTGACACCCTCATCTACCGAGGTCACGGCGCGTCCCTTTGGCTGGGGGATCTGCAGTTCTTCCAGAAGCTTTTCAAAAGCATCCCTGTTTTCAGCGCGGTCAATAGCATCGCAATCTGTGCCGATGAGGCGGACGCCGCGTTCGTGAAGGGGCTCAGCCAGATTTATGGCAGTCTGTCCGCCGAGCGTGGCGATAAGGCCCTCCGGTTTTTCCATCGCGATGATATTCATCACATCTTCGACGCAGAGAGGTTCAAAATACAGCTTGTCCGAGCAGGTATAATCCGTGGACACGGTCTCCGGATTGTTGTTGATAATGATCGCCTCATAGCCCGCTCTCTGCAGGGTCTGGACTGCATGAACAGTGGAATAATCAAATTCCACGCCCTGGCCGATGCGGATAGGACCGGAGCCCAGAACGATGACTTTCTTTTTTTCAGATGTTCCGACACCTTCCTGCGCAGCACCGTATTTTGAATCTTTCGTCTCTTCCTGCAATCCGCTGTCTTTACTTTTCCCGGCAAGCTGCTTTCTGACAGGCGGGAAGGCTTCATTTTCCTCCTCATAAGTGGAATAAAAATAGGGGACATAGCTATCAAATTCTGAGGCGCAGGTGTCGATCATCTTGTAGACAGGAACGATTCCGCTCCCCTGCCGCAGGTCAAAAATCTCTTTCTCCGTCTTTCCCCAGAAATGCCCGATCGCAGCATCGGAGAAGCCCATCCGCTTCGCCTCCCGCAGAGCATCCGCATTCCCGGGCTGCATGCGAAGAATCTTTTCCTCTGCAGCAATATTTCTGAGAACACGTAAGAAGAGAGGATCCATGCCTGTTGCGCAGCGGATCTTCTCCGTCACTTCTTCAAAGTGTTCATCTGCTGATCCTGATGATTCTGCCGCTGCTACCCTGCGGAAAAGTTCCGCAATGGCAAAAATGCGGTCCTCCCTGCCTTCCCGGATATAGTCAAAAATAGCTGCGCTTTCCATATCATCATACTTCGGATCATACAGATGTATATGCCCGGTCTCAAGGGAACGGATCGCCTTGAGAAGGCTTTCCTCCATGGTGCGTCCTATACTCATGACCTCGCCGGTCGCTTTCATCTGTGTGGATAAAGTGTTGTCTATTTCTTCGGTGCTCAATTCCTGCAGCTTCCTCCATTCCGGAATTCCGGATTGAGGAAGCGGAGTGAGTCCGGTCGGCCTGGTAAACTTGTCAAAGGGGAATCGCGGCATTTTTGTGACGACATAATCCAGAGAAGGTTCAAAACAGGCCGGGGTATTGGCCAGCATGATCTCGTCCAGGGTCATGCCGATACCGATCTTGGCGGACACACGGGCAATCGGGTATCCGCTCGCCTTGGAAGCCAGGGCGGAGGATCGTGAGACGCGGGGGTTGACTTCGATCAGATAGTATTGGAAAGACCGGGGATCCAGCGCGAACTGGACATTGCAGCCTCCCTCGATCTCAAGCGCCCGGATCACCTTCAGGGCACTGTCGCGGAGCATGTGGTACTCCTTATTGGTCAGAGTCTGGGAAGGACATACGACAACAGAGTCTCCGGTATGGATACCGACCGGATCGACATTTTCCATGTTGCAGATTGTGACAGCGGTGTCGTTGCTGTCGCGCATGACTTCATACTCGATTTCCTTATATCCCTTAACACTTTTCTCAATAAGTACCTCGTGGACCGGGGACAGCTGCAAGGCATTTTTCAACAGGGAAAGAAAAGCATTTTCGTCCTGTGCAAAACCGCCTCCGGTTCCTCCCAGAGTAAATGCGGGGCGAAGTACGAGCGGGTAACCGATCTTTTGCGCCGCGCTAAGCCCTTCCTCGATCGTATGAGCAATTTCTGATGGCAGGACAGGCTCTCCCAGGGATTCACAGAGTTCCTTGAACAGGAGCCGGTCCTCCGCCTTCTCGATGGAAGCGCTGCTGGTACCCAGAAGCTCTGTGCCGCACTCGTCCAGCACCCCCTTCCTCTGCAGCTGCATGGCCAGATTCAGGCCGGTCTGCCCGCCGATCCCCGGAAGAATCGCATCCGGGCGTTCATAACGGATGATCTTCGCGATGTACTCCAACGTCAGCGGCTCCATATAGACCTTGTCAGCAATTGAGGTATCTGTCATGATCGTCGCCGGGTTCGAATTGCACAAGACCACCTCATAGTCCTCTTCTTTCAGGGCAAGGCAGGCCTGTGTCCCTGCATAATCGAACTCTGCCGCCTGGCCGATCACGATCGGCCCGGAACCGATGACGAGT
This sequence comes from Lachnospiraceae bacterium, assembly GCA_045130475.1. GTDB lineage: Bacteria > Bacillota > Clostridia > Lachnospirales > Lachnospiraceae > CAG-791. The sequence continues at coordinate 103,608 of JBGUPU010000022.1, read as the reverse complement.
ATTTTGTGGATGTCCTTTCTTCTGGGCATGAGTATCTCCTTCAGAAAAAAAGCGCCCGAAAAGACGGTATTCACCGTCTCTTCAAGCGCCTTTGCTTTAAGATATAAATTTAGATTGCTGCCGGTTTACTCTTACCCGACAGGCAATTATTTTGTTTACAGGCTTTTGCCCAGAGCCTCCGCCCTGGCAAGAGCTGCCTCGCTCTTATTGTCCTCACCAGTTCACTGACGTATTATTTGCAGGAATTTGTCAAACAGGTAAGCACTGTCCTGGGGTCCCGGCGCGCTCTCAGGATGGTACTGTACGCCGAAAGCCCTGTCCCGGACACACTCAACACCTTCAATCGTTCCGTCCAGCAGGTTTACATGGGTGATCGAAAGCGGAGTATTAGCGAGGCTTTCTTCTTCAATGGCATAGGAATGATTCTGGGAAGTGATCTCAATCTTTCCTGTCAGAAGATTTTTCACCGGATGGTTTCCGCCTCGGTGGCCGAATTTGAGCTTGTAGGTCCGGGCTCCATAGGCCAGAGAGAGGATCTGATGGCCAAGGCAGATTCCGAAAATGGGGAAGCTTCCGATCAGGGAGCGGACAGTCGCAATGGTCTCCGGGACATCTGTGGGATCTCCCGGTCCATTGGACAAAAGGATCCCGTCCGGCTGCAGTGCCCGGATCTTGTCTGCCGGCGTATTCCAGGGCAGCACCGTCACAGTGCATCCCCTGCGGTTGAGGGAGCGGACAATATTGCGCTTCATCCCGCAGTCGACAGCAGCGATCCGAAGGGGTCTTCCTGCGGCAGAGGATATGGAATCCAAGGGGTTCAGTGCAAGGGGAGATTCCGAAGTCCAGGGATCCCTGCAGCTCACCCGGGAAACAGCATTGGTCGGAAGTATTGTACTGCGCAGAATATCGAGTCCCTCTGCCTGCGGCATATCCGCATCCGTGATCAGGGCCTTCCTTGTCCCGTAATCCCGGATAGACCGGGTCAGGGCGCGTGTGTCCACCCCTCCGATTCCGGGAATTCCGTTGGACTCCATCACCTCCCCCAGCGTCTTAAGGCTGCGGAAATTGGACGGCTCATCATTGTATTCGCGCACGATCAGGGCACCGATCGAGGGGGTGATAGATTCATAATCCTCTACTGCCATCCCGTAATTACCGATCAGCGGATAGGTCATAACGACCGCCTGATCCGTGTAGGACAGATCAGACAAAATCTCCTGATAGCCCGCCATGGATGTGTTGAAAACTATCTCGCATACCCTGTTATCAGAAGCGCCGAAGGCATATCCGAAAAATTCCCTTCCGTCCTCCAGAATGATTTTTCTATCGATCGTCTTGTTCATGTTTATCTCCCGTGCCGAGATGCCTCAGGACAATGGTTTCCTGAAGCTTTTTCGCGAAGGCCGCACATGCTCCGCAAGTGTCAAAAGGTGAAAGATCATACCGGAGTACTCATTACAGTCCGCTGGCGCCGTAGTTGGAGAGGACACTGGCGGAAGGATCGTTGACATCACACCCCTCCCAGCTCTTGTTGGGCATCCAGAAGTCAGCTACCATCTGTGCCTGGCCGGGGTAGTATTTTTCAAAGATCTCGCGGTAAAGCAGGGATTCTTTAGTAAAGGGCATGGCATGTGTGTACCCCTGCCGTTTGGTCTCATATTCTTCATCTGTGTAGAGAGTTTCGGCATAGTCCATGAGGTCGCGGCGCATGGAATGGCCGACCGCATCGGAAAAGGCGGCTTTCTCACGCATGAGGATCTCACGCGGGATCAGATCATCCTGCTCGAAAGCATGGCGCAGCAGATATTTGCCGATGCCGTAGGTGTTCAGCTTCTTTTGGGGGTCGATCGCCATACAGTAGGACAGAAAGTCAAGGTCTCCGAAAGGTACGCGGGCCTCCAGGGAATGGACGCTGATGCAGCGGTCCGCGCGCAGGACATCGTACATGTGGATCTCGCGGATCCTCTTCTCCGATTCTTCCTGAAAAGCAGCTGCGCTTGGTGCGAAGTCCGTATATTTATAGCCGAAAATCTCATCGGAAATCTCGCCGGTCAGGATGACACGGATGTCTGTGTTTTCATGGATCCATTTGCAGACCAGATACATGCCGATCGAGGCGCGTACCGTCGTGATGTCCCAGGTACCGAGGGCGTGGATAACGGGCTCCAGAGCTGCGATGACATCGTCCCTCGTCATGATCACTTCGTGGTGGTCGCTCCCGATATAATCCGCCACTTTACGGGCGTATTTCAGGTCGATGGCATCCAGATCCATTCCGATGGAAAAAGTCTGAAGAGGCTTGTCCAACAGCTTTGCAGCAGCTCCGCAGACCAGGGATGAATCGAGTCCGCCGGACAAAAGGAAGCCCACCGGCGCGTCCGCATCCAGGCGCTTTTCGATCCCTGTCAGAAGCTTTTCCCGGATCCGGACAGCAATCGTCTCCAGATCATCTGAGCACATATGATCTGCTTTCCAGATCCTTCGGTATTCGTGAAGCTCCATTTTCTGTGCCGGACAGGTTCCCGCAGGATTGTCAGAGCTGTGCCGTTTGATGCCGGCGTGCGTCCCGCTTTCCTTTGCTTCAGAAGCATCCTTCGGGCCAATCGCCTCGATCACGGCATAATGTCCGGGCGGGAAAGGCATGATCTTTGTACATACTCCGACCAGGCTCTTGGGTTCTGAGGAAAAGACATAGGCACCGCGCTCATCCTGTCCGTAGTAGAGAGGGCGGATTCCCACCGGGTCCCGTGCCGCGATGTATTTCTGTGACTGTCCATCGTAGAGGACAAGGGCAAACTCCGCATCCAGCAGGCGGAACATCTCCGTTCCGAACTCCCTGTACATGGGCAGCAGGATCTCACAGTCTGAATCGCTTTTGAAAGAATATCCACGCTTTTTCAAGGCGTCACGCATTTTCCGAAAGCCGTACAGTTCCCCATTGCAGACTACAGCATTATGGTTGAGAGTAAAAGGCTGCATACCTTCCGGTGTGAGCCCCATGATCGAGAGACGGTTGAAGCCCAGATAACCGTTTCCGGTCTCCATGATCCGGGTATCATCCGGTCCTCTCGTGATTGTCTTTGCAAGCATTTCCGCCATGACCTGCGGATCCGCCTGCCCGCTGCAGTAAGCAAGTATGGAACACATAATAACCTCCGTTTTTTGCCCGCATATCCCACAACGTTTATGAAATAAGGGGCATTCGCAATGAAGAATAAAAAAGAATAAAAAAAGCGCCTGAAGAGACGGACTGTGCCGTCGCTTCAAGCGCCTTTGCTTGTCGATTCATTATTATACCCGACAAAAGCAGGATGTCAATCACTTTTTGTATACAATTATACACTTTTCACTTTTTTCACTTTAAAAGTACAAGCCCCGCCCCTGTAGTAAAGACTTCCTGCTTCGGCGGTCAGTGTCCGCACGGTTTGCATGAAACAGGATTGAGTCAGGCTCCTGCATCAAACAGATTTATCGTTCAGATTTATCAAACAGGTTTTTTTCAAAACTGTATCGTGAGCCAGATTTTCGAAGTTATCCTGCAGAGGTTCCAGGGAACAGGCTCCGTATTTTCTTCTGAGTGCCGTCGCGATCAGAGTGTCGGCGAGGGCCGGATTTTTGGGCAGGACGGGACCATGGCTGTAAGTGCAGAAGGCGTTGCGGTACCGAACGCCCTCGGTTTTGTCCTTACCGTTGTTTCCATATCCTTTCAGTACTTTTCCCAACGGGCGGACGCCGCTCCCCAGCCAGGTACGGCCGCTGTGGTTTTCAAACCCGATAACCGTGCTGCCGCCGGACACCTCCCCGAGACGGAAAGCATAGTTCCCGATCATCCTCTTCTTCCCCCCGACCGTGTAGAAATCAATTGCTCCCAGAAACTCGCATTTCTCACCTTCTGCTGTCTCATAATAATGTCCCATCATCTGATAGCCGCCGCAGATACACAGAAATGTCCGTCCGTCTTCCAGCGCCGCCCCTATATCCGGGCCTTTCTTTGTGCGCAGATCCTCCAGCAGTACCTCCTGATCAAAATCCTGTCCTCCGCCAATGAAGAAAAGGTCATAGCCTGTCAGGCTATTTGGGTCCCCCAGTTTTACATAGTCTACTCTGCATCCGATCCCGCGCCATTCCAACCGCTTCTGCAGGCAGAGGATGTTCCCCCTGTCTCCATACAGGTTGAGCACGTCCGGATAGAGGTGGCAGATTTTCAGTTCCATTTTTCCAGTCCTTTCCTCTTGATCGGCAAATCAATCTGCACAATATTTGATTGATTAAAGACTCGCTCGCAAATCTTGCACATTTTGCATGTTCGCATTACTTTTATCGTGTCTCATCCCTTCCAGAAAGAGTCCTTCCCAGCCGCTCTGCGCAGAGCATCCCGGAGCGGCAGCATAGTCGTATAATTCGGAAGGATAAAAACAGGTACCTGGCTCTTGTAGATTGCCTCAAGCAGCTTTTTTAACTCCCTCTGCGGTACCCTCCGGATGCGCTTCTCCTGCAAGCCTGCATATTTCAGACGCAGCTGCAGATCCTCCGCCCTCTTTCCCCACACCAGGATGCGGCGGATATTGCCGCGGCCGCAGAGTTTTTCGTAATCCACATCCCAGATCCAGGAAATGTCGTGTCCGTCGGCATCCAGATCATTGAGGCAGAGGACAAGGGTGCATGGTTCCTCTAATGCACACAGATAGTCCAGCGCCTGATTACAGCCGGCAGGATTTTTTACCAGGATCATCTGCACGGAAACTCCGCCAATTACAAAATGCTCCATACGGCCGAAGCTGCTGTGCACACCTGCAAGTCCCTCCAGAATCTCCTGTATAGGAAGCCTGACCGCAGTATAAGCCGCAAGGGCGGCAGCCGCATTATAAATGTTATAGACTGCCGGCAGGGCAATCCGGACAGGGAGTTCCTGAGAAACACTCTCCTTTGAGACTCTTTCCTGCGGGACAATTTCCCTATGGACAGATTCTCTTCCCCGAACGCGCATATGCACCCTGGATCCTCCGATATCAATCCCGTCGATGGATGTCACTGCCACATCCGGCACAGTGCGGGAAAAGCCGCAGGAAGGACAGCAAAATCCTCCCAGATGCGCATAGGTGTGATACCGGTAAATGTACTCTGTTCCGCACCGTATACAGTATCTGGCATCGCTGATTTTTTCCGGAGGATCCGGAGACAAGGGACGGTTCTTTGTCTCCTCCCCGGTGGAGACAAAGAACCGTCCCTTGTCTCCATTATCAACTGTATTTACCGCAACCTGTCTTTCCTGCGCTGTCCCGGATTTTTCCCGCAGCACTTTTTTATCAGTGTTTGACGTTTCTTGTATTTCCTGAACCACGGTTTTCACTGCGGTCTCCTCCATTCCGAACCAAATCACCGGATTAGGAACATCCAACGCAAGAGAGGCAACGAGTGAGTCATCCGCGTTCAGACAGAGAACCGCTTCCGGCACCAGCCTGATTCCCTCCCGGATCGCCTTAAGCGTGTGCATGACTTCTCCATAGCGGTCCAGCTGGTCCCGAAAGAGATTGGTCACCACGATCACACGCGGTTTCAACAGTGGGGCCACATGACGCAGAGCCCCCTCATCGCACTCAACGACCGCATATAGACCGGAGCCCCGGTCTGAATCTGCAGGCTGATCCGGGATCTTCCTTCCCTGCAGCGGCCTTCCCCGCAGATCTGCTGCCGCAGCAAACTCTGCAGTGACCCCGGAAAGAAGATTGGCCCCGGATCTGTTACACAGAGGTGCTCTTCCAGCTTCTTCCATTGCGTGGGACAGCATTGCAGCTGTCGTGGTCTTTCCATTGGTACCCGTTACCAGAGTAGTCTCCACCCCTTCTGACGTAATAGCTAAAATATCCCGCCTGAACCACATGGCAAGCTTTCCCGGGAGAGAGGTTCCTCCCCGATTTAATCGGTGCAGAAGCTGACGCGAAAACCTGCAGGAAGCAACCGCCATGGCAATCTGCAGTGAGTCTTTTCCTGACATATCTTTGAATATAACCTCCTAAACTTTGACGATGAACTATGAAAGGAGCGACAATGACCCTCTTGAAAGAGCGACCACGACCTCCTGAAAAAACGACTATGACCTCAAAAAAAGCGGCAAAGGCAGTGAGAATTTCTCTCACGGGCGCCTTTGCCGCATCAAATCAATCAAATCAATTACTTATTCAATTTTTATTCATTGTAATGACCATTGTCAGATTTGTAAAGACTCGCATTTATAAAGGTATATCACTCATTCCTTTTCAAAAGCCGGTCTCCAGCCTGCAAACTGGACCAGCTGCTCGTCTGTGCGATGATAGTAACGCGCGCCTTTATCCAGTCCGGCGATCTGATTCATTTCGTCCTGTGTCAGGGTAAAGTCCAGAATATTCAGATTGTCCCGGATATGATCCACATTACGGCTGCCGGGGATCACTGCAAAGCCCATCTGGGTGTGCCAGCGGAGAATGACCTGGGCTGGTGTTTTCCCATATTTTTTGCCAAGTTCCGCGAAGACCGGCTCATTGATCAGGGACTTATCGCCATGCCCCAGCGGGTACCAGCTCATCAGTTTGATGTCGTACTTGTCCAGAGTCTTTCTAAGTTCCTGTTGTGTGAAATAAGGATGGGCCTCCACCTGGATGAACTGAGGCACGATCTCCCACTTGGTCTCCAGTTCATCCATATACTTGCCTTCAAAGTTGGAAATGCCGATCGACCTGGCTTTGCCTTCCCTGTAAGCCTTCTCAAGCTGCCGGTATCCGGCCAGCCAGTTTCCGGCAGGCTGATGGATGTAGAGCAGATCCACATATTCGACACCGAGACGCTCCAGTGTCTCATCCACAGCGTTGGGGTTTTCATATTCGCTGGGCCACAGCTTGGTGGAGAGAAAAACATCCCCGCGCTTTACGCCGCTTTCCTTCATTCCACGTCCCACTGCGCGCTCATTGACATAGGCGTTTGCAGTGTCCACCAGAGAATAGCCTATTTTCAGTGCCTCCCGGACACTGTTTTGTGCCTCTGCCGGGGAAAGCATAAAGGTACCGATCCCTACGGACGGGCAGTTCAATCCATTGTTCAGAGTAATGTATTCCATGCTGTTCCTCCTCAATATGTCGTTTCAATATGTCGATGCTCTGGAGCTGGTAAAACGCCAGACCCCCTCTTCCTTGCGCAGGGTGAAGTCTCCCTGCAGACGCCAGCTGCTCTTTCTCCCGCCATACACAGCAGCCACCACACGGCTGCGGCCTGTCATCGATGCCCTGTCGCCGTTGATCTCGACATCTATACTGTCATGTTCTGCAGAATAATAGTTGAAAGTTCCGTCAAGAAGTCCTCTCAGGAAGACTTCTGCTGACTGCTTCAGACCGGTCATATGGAGAAGATAATAGTCCCCGGCCATCAGGCTCCGCAGTCCCTCTGCATCCTTATCGATCATGTACCGCCAGTATTTTCTGTAAAGCCCGCGAATCAATTCCTTCTCGTCCATGCTCATTCCCTGTTCATTCCTTCTGCTCTGAGGGATCAAGGTATTTGATGACCTTGGCGGGCACACCGCCGACAACAGCATAGTCGGGAACATCTTTGGTGACGACAGCGCCTGCCGCTACAACGGCATATTTTCCAATTGTTACGCCGGGGCATATTGTAACGTTCATGCCCAGCCATGCATTTTTCCTGACCAATACCTTGCCATAGGTGTAAATGGTATGGCGCTCGTTCATGTCGTGATTGATCGTCGCAATCCGAAGTCCCGGTGCAGACATGACACCGTCCTCAAACTCAATGCCGCCCGAGGCAGAGAGAATGGCGGAATGATTGAGAAACACGCCCTTTCCGAATTTGACCCTGTTTCCGAAATCGCAGATGAAGGGAGTCAGGATGCGGACATCATCCAGTTTCCTGCCGAAAAGCTCCTCCAGATAAGAGACATAGCCCGGATCATCCGGCATAGCCGCATTTGCCCTGGCGCAGAGCGTCCGAGCCCTCATCATTTCGTCGACAGCCTCTTTGAAATAAGGCTCACGATTATCTGTCGGACCGCACTGGTCCATCAGTTCATATACATAGCCCTGTTTGTAATCCATATTCCCCTCCTTACAGAAGACCGTTGGCCTTCAGCCAGCGCTGCAGACTGCTCTTTGAATTGGCTGCCTGGCTCCCAGTGATGGAAAGACCTTTTTTAACGGCTGCGCCGGAGCAGGTGCGTTTGATGTCGCGCTCGCTGCCTCCCATGCCGCTGCCCTCATTGGTGCAGAGGGGAAGGATGGTCTTGCCGGAAAAATCAAACTGCTCGAGGAAGGTAAAGACAGCCATGGGCATAGTACCCCAGTAGTTGGGGTACGCGAGCACGATGGTGTCGTATTGGTCGATGGATTCGGGGACGGCCACAAGCTCCGGTCTTGCCTTTGCCCGCAGGTCCTTCTTGGCTTCCTCGATGCATGTCATATAGACCGGGGAGTAAGGGTTCTTCATTTCGATCTTGAAGCTGTCCGCCGGAATCAGTTCTTTCATGATGTTACAGACGATCTCCGTGTTTCCTACCTTCACATAGCGCATGGCTCCGCCGAAGTAGTTCTCATCTGCTCTCGAAAAATAAGCAATCAATGTTCTGGCCATCTCTATTACCTCCTGGTCTGTTCTTGCTGTGATTCTTGCGGGGAGACAAAGAACCGTCCCCTGTCTCCCCGTCTCACGTCTCTCTTCTTGTTTTTGTTGTCTTAATCATAACCGGGAACTATTGCAAAGTCCAATCGAAATACTGTATAATTGATTAAATTATTAAATAATGAGGACAGTTATGACTACGAAACAGATCGACTACTGCATCGAACTTGCCCATACCCTGAATTTCAGCCGCGCGGCGGATAATTTATTTGTCAGCCAGCCGACCTTCTCCTATCAGATCAGGCTGCTGGAGGAAGAGATCGGTTTTACAATCTTTGAGCGGAGCGGGAAGGGCGCGGCACTGACTCCTGCCGGAGCACAGTTTGTTTCCTTCCTTGCAGGCATGCGCGAAGACCTCAAGCGTGCCATTGAGCAGGGCCAGAATTTCAGTGCAAAATACCAGGATAATATCTCCATCAGTCTGATGGTCCGGCAGGCGGTCTGTTTTCTTCCTGAGGCCATACGGCTGTTCAGCGAAACGAATCCGGATGTTCAGATCACCCCTTTATTTCAGTACGAAAACGGCGTCGAGTCTTTCCTGAAAAACGAAGCGGATATCCTTTTTGCACTGAAAGAGCAGACCCGGCAGATCCCCGGCATTGCTGTCCACAATCTGTTTGAAAGCCGTATCTATCTGATCGCGGACCGCAACGATCCGCTCACTGCAAAAAACCTCATTCAGGAGGCAGATCTCTACGGGCGCACACTGATGGTAGGCGGAGGATCCCCTCCTGCCCTGAAGTCGGTCCAGCACCGGTTGATCAGTTCTGGCAAGATCCAGTATTTCAACAGCCCGGACCACGACACAACGCTCACCAATGTAGCCGCAGGAAGAGGGATCTGCCTTGCGCCCGGTTTTCTCAACGACCACAGCGGCCAGTTCGCATGGATTCCCTTTGACTGCGAAGAATCTTTCTCCTGTGTCCTCTGCACCCACAAAGCTGACAGCAGACCAAGTGTGACCTCCTTTATCAACATCTTGAAACAGCTCTACCGCGATGCTGTTGCGTTTCCGCTTTAATAAAAATGTTTCCGCTTTAGATAAAAAAATACCACCCTGGATAAATAAAAAAACTCCTGACTTCCGGCGGGGAGCATATCTCGATGCTCCATCATCGCTTGTCAGGAGTTTTCTGTTTACTGCTTTTTCATTTACATCTTTAGCTCAGGTATCCTTCTTCTATGCGCTATCTGAATTGATGTTATTAAATCATGATCTGCAGAATGTCACCAGGTTTCATTATGCCAGTTCTTCAAGAACATCTCGGTACTTCTCTTCGATGTTTTTCTCAAGTTCCTGGAAAGCAGGTATAAACTCGTTGATTACCCTGCCTGCAAGCTCAGCCGCTGCCGCACCATCATACATATGCGCCATATTATTTCGCTGTGCCAACATACCCAACCAGATATTTTCATCCATACAAGGGTAAAACCTGTATGCAGCTTTCAGAATTTCCCGGGGAGAACCTGTGACAGCTACAGCTACACCCTCGTAACGGAGCAACTCTTTCAGCACTTTCCATCCAAGCTCAAACTGCAGAGAAAATTTATCAATAATACCGCCAATGATAAACTCATTACCTAAATCCTGCTCCCCGGCACGACTGAGCACAGCCAGATTGCTTTTATAATTGTCAAACTTCTTCATAGAGAACAATACCTTCTTTCCGGATCACATCCAAAAGCTCTTCGCTGACGATATGATCAAGATCCACAACATCATATGTCAGGAGTGTGTCTGTCTCCTCTTCCACCGAAAGCCGGAAAAGATCTGCGTTTCCACCGGAGACAGCCAGATCAATGTCACTGTCCCTTCGAAAGGTTCCTCTCGCCCGGGAGCCAAAAAGAATCACTTTATGAATCCCATGCTTTTTCGCGTAACCACAGATCTGTTCCAACACAACAGGTTTGATACCGGTATTAAAGAGGCATTCTGCCCGAGCCGTGAATTTTGTACTTAAGCTCATTGTCTGACTCCCGATTATCTGTCGATTACTTTATTGTTAATATAGCTCTGCCGTAGCCTCCTCCAGGATCCGCATCTGGGTCATGGTCTGCTCTTCACTCACGAGCGGGGCAGCGTCGTTCAGGATCGTCTCATAGAGGTGATCATAATAGATCCCGTAATCGCCGGGTACTGATTCCACTTTGCACTCCTGATAGCGGCCGTTCTCATCGTACCAGGACAGAGTGCCGTAATCGTCGGGTGTATCGAGACCGAAATCGGCGTGATCGGGAAGATAGAACTTCTTCAGGTCCGCTTCCTGCCGGTCCTTCAGCGCCTTGACAAACGTTCCCCTGCGTCCATAGACGACAAAGCTGGGGCGCTCCTTTGCGCGGAAGTAACTGGACTTGACAGATACCTTGAGCCCGCCGGGCATGACATCAAATTTGTCTGTCCCTTTTTCATAGTAGAGGTCCAGATCAAAATAGTCGTTCATCCGTCCCTGTCCCAGCATCTGACGGACATCATAGTGGTGAGCATCCGGAATACCGAAATATGACAGCACCTGATCCACGGTGTGGCAGGCATGGCTGTAGACAAAGGAGTCCGCTCTGACGTAAGCGGCGGCCTTCTCAGGCACCTCCGGCCGGTAATAGTCAAAGTGCATTTCGACTTCGGTGATCTCTCCGAGCTTTCCGGATTCAATGACCTTCTGGACAGTCAGAAAATCGCTGTCAAAGCGCCGGTTCTGGTAACACTGGATCTTCACGCCCTTTTCACGCGCCAGATCAAACAGAGCCTGTGACTCCTTCACACTATTTGTGAAGGGTTTCTCGACGACGACATTTTTTCCGGCCTCGATGATCTGCCTGGCTGCCATGGCATGGGCCTGGGGAGGTGTCGTGACGACAATGACATCGATCTCAGGATCCTGCAGCAGCTCTTCCACATTATCCGTGTAGTGGACGCCTTCCCACCTGGCCCAGTCATCCCGCAGACGACGGGCATAAATGGTCTTGACCCGGATCCTGTCCTTTCTCCTCATCAGAAAGGGAATATGGTATCTGTTGGTGCTCTTTCCGTTTCCATAGTATCCAATCGTCAATATCTTCTGCATTCTGTGTCATTCTCCTTTTTTGACATATCACCAAATTGCTTCTTTACTCTCAAAGATGACCGCCCATGGCTCCGATGAAATTATGCGGATGCTGTACACTCACTTGATTGGATGAGTAATGGTTCGAATCCTGCTGCCCGGCAGACCTGATCAGTCGTCTCCGCGATAGTGGCGAATTGCGCGCACCATGGCGTCAACATTTGCCGGCGAAACATTATCCATGATCTCCTGGGCCGGCCCCACAATATAACCGCCGTCTTTTCCCATGATATCAATGGTTCGGAGCGTCTCCTCATAGACTTTCTCCGGCGGATCAAAGGCCAGCAGTTTCTGCGTATCGATTCCGCCGTAGAAGACCAGGTCCTTGCCGTATTCACGCTTGAGGAAAGCCAGGTCCATACAAGGCTGGCAGGGTTCCAGAACGGTAAGACCGATGTCGATAAGATGGGGGATCAGAGGTGTAATATAGCCGCAGCTATGCATCTGCATAGGCAGCCCCGCATCGCGCCAGACGGAGAAGATTTCTTTGAGCCTGGGTTTGAGGAAGGTGACGAACTGCTCCTCCGAGAAAAAGGTAGATGTCTGTGTTCCGAGATCATCCCCATGGTGGCCCAGCTTAAAACCGCGCTTCACAGCCTCCCTGGCAATCTCTACTTTGTAATCTGTGACAATATGGAAAAGACGCTCGATGATCTCCGGTTCCTCCATGAGGGTGATCATGAAATTCTGAATCTCCATCATGTCATAGGTCTTTTCCCAGATTCCATTGTAGCCGGAGAGGACGCAGAGCATTTTCCCGGAATACTTTTTCAGATCCTCCTCTGCGTACTTGAACTGAAGATCCATATCATCCAGCACCGGCGCATGAAAGGCATCCAGGATAGAGGGATTATCTTCTATATCGATCAGCGGATGACCGTAGTTAAAATAACTCGTTGCATTTGGATCAAACTCCAGGCCCCACGGGTCCACGTAATGACCGTTGTCAATAGCATGTGCCCGACCTGATGAGAGCGCAAGCTCTACCTTCTCCGTGTCATCCATCCCGTTGCTGACAGCATCATCCGTCGTATAAGTGAATTTGTAATGATTGGTCAGATACTCATCGTACTCCTCTTCCGATGTGATCCCCACATAGGCGGCACACTCCATCTTCTTTTTCAGGTTTGCAAAATTGACGATGTTCGGAAGATACGTTGTATTCTTGCGACTGATCACATCCAGTACCAGCTGTTCACGATTGATTGACATGCCTGATCCCCTTTCCGTCTCCGATGATAAACTCATTTAGTCTGATTTATATTTCCTGTTTTAATTGTATCATGCTGCGTTTAGAATTTGGGACATAAACTCAGATATACTTCTTTTCCAAGACTTCTTTTCTTCTTTGCGCAGCAATCTCCAATCAGAAAAAAAATACACACCAGCCGATTACGGGTTGGTGTGTCAGTTTGTCAGTTATACAAATATTCCATGACTTCCTCGATCCTGTCAGCCACCCGGCACATCCGGCGCAGCTCATCGGTCGGTCCGGTCAGGTCAGGCACCATGACCACTTTTACTCCTGCGCCGTAGGCGCTCCTGACCCCGTTCGGCGAATCCTCGATCGCCAGGCACTCACCGGGCTCCAGCCCCAGCTTCCTGCAGGCAAAGAGATAGACATCCGGAAAGGGCTTGCCCCGCTTTACCTCTTTTACCGACACATAGCCGTCAAAATACTGTCCGATCCCCAGTCTTTCCAGCTCCGGCATTTTTTCCTCCGGCCTTGAGGAAGTCACGATCACTTTCCTGACCGGGAGGTCTCTGCTCTTTTCAAGAAAAGTTTTTACCCCGGGCTTAAGTTCGTAAGTGTGCTCCGCCAGGAACTCCTTCATCAGTATTTTTCGCCGTGCCCGGACCCGGTCATAGGCACCTTCTTCACCCGCGGCTTCATCAACGATCTTTCGGGCAATCGAAGAATCGCAGCTCCTGAGCCGGAGAACGACGTCTTCTTTAAGAGGATAGCCTAGTTCTTCTGCCGCCTGCATCCAGAACCGCCTGTATTCTTTCTCCGAGTCCAAAATGACCCCGTCAAGGTCAAACAAGATTGCTTTCGTCTGCATCGTTCTCCCTCCAGAGGAGACAGGGGACGGTTCTGTGTCTCCTCGAACCGTCCCCTGTCTCCTTGCCGGAACACCTTAGTGCACAGGCACCGTCATAAACACCGTCATTGCCTTCTCCGCGTCCGCCTGCATTGCTTTCTGTGCCGCAAATGCCAGATCGTGGAAGAAAGTCACATCTTCCTTTGCGAGAAGTTCCCGGACCGCCCGAGTTCCTGCATTGGACATATAGGTGTAGTAATTGATCTTGCGAATGCCTGCCCTGATCGCTCTGCGGTAATCTTCCTCCGAAACGCCGCTCCCGCCGTGCATGACAAGGGGGAGGCCGGTCTTCTCCGAAATGATGCGCACTCTCTCCAGGTCAAGCATGGGTTTTGCCTTGTAGATGCCGTGTGCCGTGCCAAAGCTGGGTGCGAGCGCATCAATCCCCGTCTCCCGGCAAAATTCCTCTGCCTGCGCCGGATCGGTATATACGGGTCCTGCTGCAGCCTCGCCTCCCTCGCGGGAGGGCATTGCCCCAAGCTCCGCCTCAACGCCGGCATTGAAGTTCCTCGCCATTGCCACTGCCTTCTTTGTATTTATTAGGTTATCTTCATAGGGAAGAAGGCTCCCATCGTACATAATGCCGGTAAATCCGATCTCCAGCGACCTCTGGATGTATTCAAGAGTCTCGCCGTGATCGAGCTGAACGCATACCGGCACGCCGGCCTTCTCTGCTGTCTGCACCATTACGGGACCAATCTTTTCGAGTGGAGAAATGCTCTCGTGCAGCTCCGCGTGGGAGATGATCACAGGCGTTCCGAGCTTCTGGGCCGCATCAATCACAGCCAGCAGACATTCCAGGTTGGGCGTATTGAAAGCACCGACCGCACATTTTCTGTCTTCCGCTATTGCAAGGATTTCCTTCATGTTAACAAGCATTTATGAGCCTCTTTCTTTTTCGATGGCACTGCCCGGGCAGCCCCAGCAGATCACTTCAAATCCATATGTTTATGATTTGTATGAATAAGGTTTAGTCAAATCTTCTGATAAATATCTCCAAAAAAATTTACTACCTAAATTTTATTTTCTTTTAGTTAGTAAATCAATGATTATTATGAAAAGTCCGGGTCGTTAGAGGCTCTCCGCTGTCTTATCACAACTCACCCGCCACTTCGATTGCCTCTTCGAGGCAATCTCAACGCGGCTGTCGCCGCATGAAGATAAAGAACGCAGTCTCCGCGTGAGCAAGCTCCGCAGAGACTGCTTTCATTATCTTCGCTTAGCTCGTGTGCTTCGCGGTTATTCCAGCTCTATACTGCCATCTATATCTTGTGTCCGCAAGGTCTTTTTCATCCTCTATCCGGTATGGTTTTTCCATTTATTCCGCATGGTCCGGATCTTTTTCGAGGTTTTTGTAGACAAAATGTAGACATGCACACTTTCACTTAATTCTTCCAAATTCATAAACTTTTCCATCTGTCAAAAACCAATTATAATTCCAAATACTTGTTGAAAAATAAATTCGTTATTTACATGGTGCTTTAGTTGACCATAATTCATTGTCTACAAACCCGTGTACTTGTATAATACATATTTGGAGATACGTGATTATGGCAACTATCATACAACACGTTTTCGAGGCCTGTGTCTAATGGTTCAAAACTGATATTGGTCTTAGTCAGGAATAGTTTGCGGTAAAAGATCAACATGCGCTGACACGTCCGACATCAGGCCACAGGAACATTTCTATAGCAAACAGCAAAAAGATTGCAGATGGGTTTGGTATCTCTCTGTCAGACCTCTTCTCTGCAATCGACAATTACGAGGAGGATTGATAATGTTCTACAACCTAAAAAACGAAAGCATCCAAGATTATAACGAAAGCGAAAACTACTCTTTCCCGAAATACACTTCTCAGCTTATTAATTGGGCTAATCAGAATGCTCAAGGAACAAGGCCACGTGTTGTAGGCCAAATGTCTGAACTCTTCCCAGAGTTTATGAATTCCACTCATCATATAGCGATAGAATACTGGAAAAAGTTCTATATCATGAAGCATCCTGAAGCTTTTAAAGAGGCCACTGACAAAATTTATGCTCAGATAGAGAATCTTCGTGAAGCAATTCAGCTCATAGATAGAAAAATGGTCGAACGATGGGTAGAAGATCTCATTATTAATAAGACCTTTAATGGAATGTATGTTCAAAAAGCTATTCTTGCCTCCCTTGCAGATCTCAAAGATACAGATTATCGCCTCGCCACCCCAGAAGAAGAAGCAAAAGGGATTGACGGTTTTGTAGGAAATATTCCCTATTCTGTCAAACCCGACACATATAAGACTATGGGCCGTCTTTCCGAAGAAATTAATGTGAAAATGATCTACTACACAAAGACAAAAAACGGTTTGAAGATTGAGGTTGAAGACTAATAAGGAGATTTTTCATGCCACAAAGCAAAAAGGAATGGGTTTTAAATTATACTGCCAACCGATGGGGATTAAACAAGAAAAGACGATTGGGCCCCACTTCTGAAAGCATACGTATTTGTCAGCCTGAAGCCAAAGAAGCCTGGAAGGACTATTACTATACTAATGTGAGATCTTATGAAGAAGTTGATAATCTCGGTCGCTTGCTTTATCAACATATTTGCAACGATCTTCCAAGAGAAGAGCGCTTTCACCCCGACCTTTTAGCTTCAATTACCGAGGATGATTGTATTGCATATATGCACTATTTAGCAATTGATACGACGTATGTGGGCTACGCCCGGGAGCATGGATTAATATGAATCCTTCATTGATAATTGCAGGAATACCTTTTTATGATACACCCGCCGAAGTTGAAGGTTCTCCTTATTGGGTTGACTTATGGGCAGATGTCAACGGTCATAAGATTGGATTACAAGTCAAACCCACGACTTCTAATTCTCCCAATGTAGTTGCATATATGGGGAGATCAAAGTCTTCTGAAGAACTTGGTCATAGAAAATTCAGAGACGATTTCGGCGGAGATGTTTTTATTATTACACCAAAGAATGGTACAGTATCCCCACAAATGGAACGAAGAATCAGAGCATACTACGATAGGCTTTTGGATCTTCCCTCAAAGAAAAGCACTTAACAATTGATTAAAGAGACTATAATAATAGGGCTATCGAGTAGTTATATATACCAAGACGATAGCCCTTTTGAGACTTATTATGCCTATATTGATATTGGCAGGGTCATTTGCTCTGCTTTTGGCTCCGGTTTATATTTTCTATATTTACAAACATAGCCGTTTTCAAACCTTTCGATTGATTGTAACTGTTCAATCTCGATCGCTGTCTCTTGCCGCGTCTTAACTTCAAATCCGTGCGGTTCATTTTGATAGCACTTTTCTTTCTTTTCTTGCGGGAGTGCATTTATAAAATCAAGGTGTTTGCGTATCCTTGTTTCAATATACTGGTTTGCAGTAGCTACAGATATATTCATATTGTCCAATGCCAGGATAGCTACCTCCGGATCAATTTCTACGCCAACACTGTTTCTGTTTGAAATCATGGAAGCGATACTAGTGGTTCCCAGACCTAAGAAAGGGTCTAATACGATATCGCCTTCAGCCGAATACATATTAATTAATCGATAAGGTATTTCAAGCGGGAATGATGCATTTCTGTTCCTTACAGCTTTAGAGGCTATGATTGTTTGAGAAGTTCCTTTAATATCCCATAAATCAGAAAACCATACATTACGCTCTTCCCAGAAATATGCGCTTTTCTGTCTTAATGCTTTTTCCTTCCCCTTAAAAACACGCTTGCCACCTTTTCTAAATACCAGGATATACTCATGCTCATAAGTGACATATGCTCCCGCCGGGTACATGCCAGAGCCCATAAACTTGTTAGGAGCATTGGACTGCTTACGCCAATGGATGTCTGGGAGTACACTGTACCCCATATCTAAAAAGCACTCTATAATCTTTGAATGGTTCGAGTACAGTTGGAAATCACCATTAATTGTTCTTGTTGCATCTCCAATGTTTATGCAGATGAAACCATTGTTCTTCAGGACTCTATCGCATTCTTTCCAAACCTCATTTAAAAGACTGTGCATCTTACAAAAGGCTTCCTGTCCTTTTCCGTCTCTTAAACAGTCTGCAATTACAGGATCCTGCTCTGAAAACATTTCGTCCCACATCTCAATCATTGGATACGGTGGTGATGTAACAATAAGGTTAACTGACTGGTCAGTAAGATCCGATATATTATTACTATTAGCTGTCAAAACTCTATGTGTGGTCATTAGTATATTCCTTTCAACCCTTATACATCATGTTCGGTGAATTCGTTTCAAGTTCACGAAGCTTCTTTTGCATGTCATCATACGCTTCAAAATATGCGTTAAGTGCTCTTTCCACAACAATCGTTTTCGTCTGACCTGCGGACTCACAGACTTCTTTTAGCTTTTCATAAATGTCGGAATCTATACAAACATTCAAATATGTGCCGTTTTTTTTCGGTTTTGCCATAGTTTGTCACCTCCATACATCACGATAAAAACCAACTACAGCATACCACTGGCCACTACCGATCGCAACCATTAAGGTGTTAAAGCTATGCCATAGCCATCCTGCTAATTACTAAGAAAGCCCTTGTATTATATATTTTTTCAACTCAAGATCTAATAGACCGTCTTGTCCTGGAATATGATAGAAAATATTATCCATACAATTCAATCAGGGATCAAAAGATGCTCCATTTTGTCATCATCTGCTTTCTTCATCAAAAAGCCCCGTACCCCCCTGTATATCGTAAATACAAGGATTAAGAAAAACAGCAGGTTGAGTTTGCAAAACTCCTTAATTGCATCCGCAAAAGAAAATGTGAAAGCAAGTTCTACCAAAACAACAAAAACAGAAATATCATCAGTCCACTCCTTTTTAGCGTGTCTGATTATTATTCCAAGGCATAAGAGTAGCGGTATTTCAATTATCCCTGTAAGCAGAAATGCAACACCCACCCAAAGGATTCCATGAATAGCCTGTGCGATAGCATCTTGAGGAATGGTCCATCCAAGACTTGATACAACTGTGGCAGTCTCACCGATTCGAGCCCACACCCACTCACCTACATAAACCATCATGCAGATAGATCTCTCCAAATCCTGCATGAAGACTTCGGTTCTGTAAGCTGTAATCATTGTCATGACTGTGGCAAAAGAAAGCGTAAAAAATACAAATGTGGAATAACCTCTCCGCATACTTCGATAGTGCGACTCTAAAGTTTTCAGCTTATCCCTTACAATCTGCCTTGACCTCCGTTCCACTTCTTTCTCCAGCATTTGCTCTCTGTATGAAACTGCAGTCTCCCGTTTGCCCAGTTCAACTTCCAGGCTTTTCAGAGTTTCCTTCTGCTGTGCGTATTCTCTTTTCATCTCCCGAATCGCAGACTCTGCTTTCTTTTCAGCGGTCGAAACCGCAATTTCTGCTTCTCGTCTTGCGCTCTGTTCGATTTTCCTGGATTCTATGATCTGCTTCTCGAGTATTCCGTTCCGCTTCAACACGAGATCGCTCTCGCTCAGTTTCCCGATCTGTCCGTTCAGTGACACAATGGTTTCGCTTTTCTTCCGAAGCTCGTTCCTTAAGATCGAGTTCTGCGAGGAGAGCAACGATACCGTCTGCCGGGCTTCCAGGATTTGAGCCTGAAGCGTCTCGTTTTCTTCCTGCTGCTCCTCCAACAAGGTAAGAAGCTCGTCGGTTTTTGAGTCGTTCAAGCCTTTCATCACGTTCCGCCTCTCTTTCAGCAATAAGCTGCTTTAATTCTTTAATTCGCTGATCTGTTCCTTCAATTTCCTGATCTGTTCGTTCAATCTCTTCCCCTGCTTCAGCAACTGCTCGCTGGAGTACATAGATTCGTCCAGCTGTTCTTTCAAACTCCGGTTTTCCATCCGCAATTCCTCGATTTCGTTCTGCTGTCTCTCCAGGATCCCCTGCATCTGTTCCTGTATCCTCAGCATCTCGATAACGTCTTCCAAGCTCTTTAAATCGTCCATATATCTCCTTTGCCTTTTCTGTGATCAATCGAGTCAGTTCCATTGCCAAATCTTTCATCTGTCGGCGGATAGAATTGCGTTCATCAATCTGCCGGTTGATCCTGCATCGATCTGAAGATCTCCCCTCCTTTTCCATCTGCCTGGCAGCAACTCCTTCATGAATCGTCGGCTCTATCTCAAGGCCCTGTCGTTCATAGCTTCGATGATCAATGCGATTCTCTTCTGCAAGATATCTGTTGCAGTGTTCTGCCCAGGAAGCCCGCCATATTTCCGCCATGGTGTGTTCATTCCAGTCATTGGCCGGAATAGAAATCTTTTCCCAAAGATACTCTGTTCCTTTTCCTTTCCGGACACGCGTTTTCTGTCTGCCGTCCTGGTCGAGAGCCGGAATCCGGTACTGAAAAGAATTCTCTTTATCCTTCGGATCATATACAGGAAGGCATGGATCATAGATTGGCCTGCCCTGAGCATCCCGTGTATTTGCGAAAACAGTTTTCTGCTTTTTCAGCCACTGTTCATGCTCATCAAACCCTCTCATTGTCAAAAGGATGTGCGCATGGGGATTTCCGTCGTTCTTATCATGAAGTGCCCAATCCGCTATCATCCCCCTACTCACGAAGTTTTCCCGAATAAAATCACGCACGCACTCAATCTGCTGGGTCCGATCAAGTTCTGTGGGAAATGCCACTTCCACTTCTCTTGCAAACTGCGCATCTGACCGCTTCTCTATTGTCTGGACTTCGTTCCACAAGGTCTCCCTGTTTTTATATCTGCCGGGAGCATTACGAGGGAGCAGAATCTCATTCATAATGACCCCGCCCTTC
The DNA here is from genome assembly GCA_045130475.1 of Lachnospiraceae bacterium. GTDB lineage: Bacteria > Bacillota > Clostridia > Lachnospirales > Lachnospiraceae > CAG-791. The sequence goes on along the minus strand of JBGUPU010000022.1, from coordinate 82,949 downwards.
CTGGTGAAATCATGAGTCAGACCGGTCTCTTCATTGTATAATTTCTCTCCTGCCCGATAAGCGGCTGAAGCGACAGCCGATCTCCCACCGGTGCGGGTGATGATCTTTATAGAGCAATGATAAATTGACATTCCATACTTCCCTCCCTACAGCAAGTTTTTTCTTTAAACACCTGAATTTCTGGTGCCCCGCAGGGCAGCATAGTTGGTCTCTTTTCTGGGGAAATCTGGCTGTACCGTCCGCAGGACTCCATGCAGGTGAAACCTGCCGCCCTCCGCGCAGGAGCGCACTTATAACATGTGGGTCTCCGCCCACATATAAGTGCGCCCTTAACGTATTAAGGGAACTGCGAAATCACTGCTCCCACCGCTCCGGATTTGGATTCGAGACTGCTTCCGCATTCATGGCGCGAGTAAAATAATGTCCATTTGTTTCCTGTTTTTTCAAGAAATTTAACAGTTTCATTTTATCTTCCTCTGTCGTAGATCTTCCCAAAACAGATTCAATGATTGCTCCAAGTTCAATCAATCTGTGACTGCGCTTTTTCGCTTCATCTGCCGCCTGTTTTTTCTTCAGCGCATTCTCCCGCGCTTTGAGCTGGCTCTGCCTTTTCTGAAGATCTGCAATTCTCTCTTCATACGATTTTGCCGCCACTTTTTTCCTCCTTTTCAAATCTTCTGTCAAGGATTTCAAGAATTGTTTTCAGTGTCTCTGCCTGAGCCGGATCCATTTCTTCCAACCTGGGATTGCGGTGAATCGTTTTTGCCAAATCTTCAATCCTGTTCTTGATCCCGGTAAAGGACCGGATATTTCCTCTCACAAGAATTGTCTGGTACAAACAGCTCTGGATAAAAAAATCTGCTTTTCCCATTCCGGTCGCCGATATTCGAGCCTCAATCAATTCCTTTTCCTTCGATGAAACACGAAAATTCATAATCTTATTTCTCAATCTGTTTTTTTCATTTTTTCTTTTTGGGGTTGTCCCTTTCGACTGCGTAGATCTGCGGTAGATCTTGTCTTCTCCTCCATCAATCTTCATTGATCTCCTCCCCGGTTTCCTTAAAGGCCTGGTCAAGTTTTTCTGCCATCTCCTGCTGCACAGAAGGATACAGATGTGAATAGCGCTCTGTGATCGTACTGCTCTCATGCCCGAGCCTCTCCGCAATCTGGACCGGTGAATAGCCAAGGTCAATCAGAAGAGCACAGTTTGAGTGCCTGAGATCATGGATCCGGATCCTCTTTACACCCGCAGCCTTTGCCCCACGGTTCATCTCATGATGCAGATAACTCTTTGTAATAACAAAGATCCGGCTTTTATCATCGACTTTATAAAGAGAATCAAAATATTCCCTCATTTCATCACACAGCGACTTGGGAATGTCGATCACGCGGATGCTCTTCATGGACTTGGGGGTGAGAATCTTTTCTACACCCTTGATCACCTGATAATTCTTATTGATCCGCAGCTTACGGTTTTCCAGATCAAAATCCTCTTTTGTAAGCGCCAACAGTTCTCCGACGCGGATGCCAGTCCAATACAGTACCTGGAAAGCATAATAGGAAATCGGCTTTTCCTTCATTTCATTTGAAAACTTTTGGTATTCCTGCTTTGTCCAGAAAAGCATCTCCGCATTTTTGCTTGTCCCCATTTTCTTTGTGGCGTCACACGGGCTCTTTGGCAGGTCATAGTACTTGACGGCGTGGTTGAAAATCGCATTCAACTGATTCTGGATCGTCCTTAGGAAGGTGGGTGCATATCCTTTTCCATCTTCATCCCGGCTTGACAAGAGTTCGTTCTGCCACTGCAGGATATCTATTGCAGTGATCCCTGAAAGGCTTTTCTGCTCAAAATAAGGTCTGATATGGGTGTTGATAATGTTTTCCTTATTCGCCATCGTAGTCTCTTTCAACTGTGGCCGGACACCGTTCAGATAGCAATCAATGAAAGAGGAAAACCCCATCTTGATATCCTTCTTCATTTTTGCCAGGAATTCCCTTTCATAAGCCAACGCCTCCTTCTTGGTTGAGAACCCGCGTTTCTCATGCTTGACACGTTCTCCCTTCCAGTTTGTGTAATAGCAGGCAACACGCCAGCTATTGCCTGTGTAACCGTTCCATTTGTCCCTGTAAACAGCCATTAAGCTACACCCCCTCGATACAATCGATAATTCAATTTCCTGCCTTCAAAAACGATAATATGTCCCCGGCACATCTCTATCAGTCTGCTTCCTACAGCCTCATCGAAGCTGATCAGATCATCCAAGGTCTTCTCCGTGCTGATGATCAGCGGCAGGTGATTGTTGTATCTGTAATTCACGATTTCGTAGACAATGTTTATATCTGCTTCCGTAATCTTTCCCTTTAGGAAATCATCGATAAACAGAACTGCAGCTTTTTTATACCGGTTTATTTCATCCCTGTACGCCTTTTCATCTGTCACCTTTGCCTTCAGGGATGTCATCTCCTCTCGGTAGCCCATATAAATCACTGGAATCCCCTGATCGATCAGCCGGACACTGCAGGCTGTTCCCAGATGCGTTTTCCCTGCACCGACCTGTCCGCAAAGCAAGAGGGAATTGGAATCTGAGTCGGTTCTCTCTGCAAATGATTCTGTATACTGCATTGCAGTCCTCTTTGCGTCTTCAAGCAGAGGGTTGCCGCAGGTCATAAAAGAATCAAATGTCTTTGATTTGAACAGCTTTGCCAGTCCGCTTCTCTCAAGACGCTTTCTCGCTTCTTTTACAGCGGTACATTTGCAGGGTTTCGAATAAGTGCGTCCGTTTTCATCTTCGAAATAGACATATCCAAGATTTCTGCAGACCGGACACATCTCTTTCCTCTCATCCATACATACCTCCTTCCCTTTCCCTGGCCAGTTTCCTGAGTTGCTCAGAGTATCCGGATTCTTTGTGCTCCATGGCAGGAATACTTGTCTTATATCTATGTTCTGTGCACCATGCATAGATGGTCTTGTAATTCAGGCACCCATGATAAGGCTTTCTGAGTATTCTTCCGATTACTCCATCTACAACAGGCTTTGAAAACGTATGAACAAGTTCCCGATACTCATCTTCGGTAAGAAATTCATTGCCAAGGCGGAATATGGAGGTTTGTGCTTCTGGTGTGACAGGAACTCTACTCACCTCTCCTCTACTCTCCTTACCTGCACTTTCCTTACCTCTACTACACTGTGCGGACATAGTGCCGTCCACGGACGGTCCAGATTTCTTAACCAGGTCTGACCTCTCTTTTTTTTCGAGAAGCTTTACTTCTGGAAGTGTCTGCTGAAGAAGCTCTTTATGAATACTATCCTTCTTTCGATCAGGCCTGATTTTGTTCTGCTCCCGCCAGTCCATGACATAGGTCACCAGATCTTCATTCAGGATCCGGACAAACCCTCTGGCATGCAGGACCCTCAAGTCGTCCTCATTTGCTCTGATCAGGTTGATTACAGAATATGCTTCAACGATCCCGTCATCATCAGCGTTCATGACCAGGTGAAAATACAGATTCTGAGACGATACCGGCATCTTTAAAAACCTGGCGCTCTCCACAACGGATCGGGAGAACATTCGTCTCTCTGCCATATCTATTGCTCCTTTCATTCCGTTTTCATTCCCTGCACTCCATCAATGTGCCCCCGCTCCCAGACAGGCTTCCTCATACCAGATCCGGTTAACCTTTCCGGGCACCACAATTGCCTTCGGGTACGCTTCTTTCATGGAAGCATTCAGTTCCCTGATTACTTCGTATGCCTTGGATCTCGATACTCCAAGATCCGCTCTCACAGTTTCTACTCCAACAAACAAAGATTTATTCTTATTATTCATAGCCCCTCCTTCAATATGTCTATCGCATTCTTAAACAGCCATATATTTATGTCTGTGGATAATATAATACGACCACTCTTAATGCTTGTCAACAATAATAGTCATGTTTTTAGGTCTATTTTCTACAAAGAAGTTACTTTTTTCTGCTTGTTATGGTAGAATACAGGAAGAAATTTATGATGTTTTTGAGAGGAGACAAACGTGACTCTTGGTGAGAAGATTAGAAAATATAGAATTCTAAAGGGATGGACGCAGAAAGACCTGGGGCTTGCTGTAGGTTTTTCCGCCTCTACAGCTGATTCCAGAATCAGAAAATATGAAAAAGATCTGATGGCTCCAAAGGGAGAGATCAGGGCAAAACTGGCGGATGTATTGGATGTTGATCTTGCTGCTCTGTCAGATATCGATATCCGGACAGACGAGGATGTGATGCAGGCACTTTTTCTGTTTGAAGATTTGTTTGGGATGGATATAGAGAAAAAAGATGGAAAGACCACTCTGGTCTTTGATGATAACAACAGGAGAATACGGACCCTCATCACCTACATGAATTTGTGGAGAAATCAAAAGGCCGCTATCCTCTCAAGTCCGGGGGAAGTTTCTTCTGAGCAGCTCAAGGCTTATGAATCCTGGAAAGGGAAATTCGGCACGAATGCCCGGGAATATTTTTCCGCAAAAGAGCATTCACTGCATACCCACTATGATCCACTGGTAGAGAAAGCAGGTAAGCTCCATTCTCATTTTAAAAACACATCTGAGCTTGCCCTCCTCCTGAGGAGTATTGTGGAATCCGGTTTTACAGTTGCTACTTCTTTTGAAGATGCTCCGAACAGCTTAAAAGGCCCCGGTTTTACCTTTGTAGTCAATGAGCTTTTAACTCCGCCCTCAGACCAGGCTGAAGAGCTTTTTGCGCAGTTTCTGTCGGAACTGGACTACTATTCAAGCCTGGGAGCAGATATCTATACAGACTTCCAATTGACTGACCGTCAGCTGACCATAACCTATTGCATTCCTGTTCCCTCTTTCAGTGTTGTTAAAAGTCAGATTGACGATTTTCTGGAGTATATGCGGAATAGCGGAGAAGAAAATGACTTCCTGCGCGACAATTTTGAGATCATGTTCAGGGATAGTCTGCAGGAAAACTCCAACGATATTGCGGAAGAAATCAAGTTTTATTGCAGTAAGTAGAGAACAGAATCTCTGAAAAATGTAGACATTTTGTAGATGAAGAAAGCGGAGAGCCTTATAAATCAAGGCTCTCCGCTGATTTTGTACTATTCCAGCTCTATGGTTCCGGGCGGCTTACTGGTAATGTCGTAGAGCACGCGGTTGACGCCGTCCACCTCGTTGATGATGCGGTTCATAGTGGTCTGGAGAACATTCCACGGAATCTCAGCCGCCTCTGCAGTCATGAAGTCGCTGGTGATCACAGCGCGCAGGACGACAGCCAGACCGTAGGTACGATGATCTCCCATGACTCCGACGCTGTGCATGTTGGAGAGGGCAGCGAAATACTGACCGAGTTTCCCGTCCACACCGGCTTTATGAAGCTCTTCGCGGAAGATGTAGTCGGCATCCTGCACAATCTGTACTTTATAGGGTGTGATCTCACCCACGATGCGGACAGCGAGTCCCGGGCCGGGAAAGGGCTGGCGATAGACCAGTTCCCGGGGAATGCCCAGTTCCAGGCCAACCCGGCGCACTTCGTCCTTAAAGAGCATGCGGAGAGGTTCGATCGGGGTTTCATCAAATCCCAGTTCACGGACCAGTTCGATGGGAAGTCCGCCGACATTGTGGTGGGATTTGATGACATCGCCCGTCTTGCCGTCGCCGCTCTCGACGACATCCGGGTAGATGGTACCCTGCGCCAGATAGCGTACCTTTCCCTTGAGTTTCCTGGCTTCTTCTCCGAAGACACGCGGGAATTCCTCTCCGATAATCTTCCGTTTGATCTCGGGGTCGGTCTGGCCGATCAGGCGGCGATAGAATCTCTCCTGGGCGTTGACACGAATGAAATGCAGGTCAAAGCTGCCCGCCGGTCCGAAGATAGCTTCCACCTCGTCACCCTCATTTTTCCGCATGAGGCCATGGTCCACAAAGACACAGTGCAGCTGGCTGCCGATCGCTCTGGAGAGGAGGGCGGCCGCGACAGTGGAATCGACACCGCCGGAGAGGCCCAGCAGGACATGCCTGTCCCCGATCTTTTCCCGCAGTTCCTCGATCGTCCGCTCCGCAAAGGAGGACATCTCCCAGTCGCCCTTGCAGCCGCAGACATCCAGGACAAAACTGCGGAGCATTTTGGTTCCCTCCGGGGTGTGCACCACTTCAGGGTGGTACTGTACAGCATAGAGTCTGCGGGCAGGATCCTCCATGGCCGCCACAGGACAGTGGTCCGTATGGGCAGTGACCGAGAAGCCTTCCGGGAGGTCTGCAATATAGTCGGTGTGGCTCATCCAGCAGATGGTGGATCCTCTGCCGTCACATTCAACATCCTTCATGAGCAGAGAAGACTTTTCGTCAATATAGACTTCTGTGCGTCCGTATTCACTGACCGGGGCGGTTTTTACACTGCCCCCGCAGCGGTATGCCATCAGCTGCGACCCGTAACAGATGCCCAGGACAGGAATCCCCAGTCTGAAAAGTTCCGGAGAACAGGTGGGGGATTTTTCATCATAGACACTGGCGGGACCGCCGGTCAGTATGATGCCTTTGGGCGCAAGCTCCCTGATCTCATCAATCCCCATCGTGTGGGGATGAATCTCACAATACACATTGCATTCCCTGACACGCCGGGCGATGAGCTGTTTATACTGTCCCCCGAAATCCAGGATGATCACAAGTTCTCTTTTCATAAATACCTCCGCAGGAGTAAAAAAGCAGGCTGTTCTATGGTTTTCATTTCCGGTATCTTTTCTCAATGGCTTGTAAACTCACAGGAGATCAGAAATGAGTTTTACGATCAGCAGCACCACTACGCAGATCATGATAGGGCGGATGGTTTCTGCTCCTTTTTTGATGGCAAGGGCAGCACCCAGCCAGGATCCCGCGATGTTGAATATTGTCGCTGCCATTGCAAGGCTCCAGATCACTGCGCCTGATGAAGCATAGGTTGACACCGAAATGATCGAGGCCGCTGCAATGACGAATCTAGTATTTCCGGTGGCCTTCACCAGGTTCAGCTTCAGAAAGGCCGCATAGGCCAGCATAAAAAACAAGCCGGCTCCGGGACCGTAAAAGCCCTGATATCCGCCGAGCAAGAGGCCTATGGCTGCAGACCAAAAAACGACAGCCGCGTCCGACTTCTCATCGACATGATCGTCTTCACCCAGATTCTTGTTTGCGAAAAGGAAAACCGCGATGACCGGAACCGCGGCCAGCATAAAGACCTTCAGGTATTGTACCGGGACGATCAGATTCAGCCTTGCCCCCAGGTAGGATCCGATCATTGCGAAGGGGAGGGTGATCAGGGCTGATTTCAGGTGGATATTGCCGCTTTTCATATATTTGGCTGCTGCCACGCCTGTGCCGATCCACACGGAGCACTGATTAGTGCCGGTGATAAAACGGACAGGAATCCCGACTGCCAGCATGGCCGGTATTGTGATCAGGCCCCCGCCGCCCGTAATAGAATCGACGATTCCCGCCAGGAAAAACGCCAGACAGCAAATCAGCGACTGCACGCTGAGCAATTCTATGTTCATTCTCTGCAAACTCCACTTCCGGCTGCCCGCAATGGCGGCTGTCTTTTTTTATTCAAATCTGTAAATCTCACAGTTTCTGACCTTGTATGCCGCAAACTCTTCGTTTGTCAGATCCTGATACCATGATTTGACAAACCGGACGATTCCGTTGTGCGCGACCAGGACAAAAGTCCTGTCATCTTCCTTGAGTTCATCCAGAAGATTATATACACGCTGGGCAACGCGAAACATGGATTCACCGTTCCCGAAAGAATTGATAAAGCACTGTTTTGCCTTAAAAAACGCCTCGCTGCTGCGGGGGCTGGTTCCCTCCCAGATGCCGAAATTCTGTTCAACAAGACGGGGTTCAAGGCGGACGGGGATTCCCGTGATCTCTGAGATATGCCTGGCGGTCTCCGCTGCACGAACCAGCGGAGAGCACAGGATGACATCTGCTGTATACCCCAGTTCCAGAAATTTCTTTCCTGTCAGGATTGCCTGTTCATGCCCCTTTTCAGTCAGAGGAATATCCGTGGCGCCGCAGATCTTATCCTCTACGTTCCACTGTGATTCTCCATGTCGGATGAAATATATATGACCCATAAGTATGTCCTCGGCTCTTTACGTCCATGCCGGAGCACGAAAGTGCGCAGGCAGTAGTTTCTGCATCTTTTACTCTACTCCATTTTTCACAATAGGAAAAGGACCATGTATGATCCGTCGGAAAAAACTGCCGCAGATTGTTATTCTGCAGCGCCAATGGTAAGATGAATCAACAGAATCCGCAGCCTTCCGGCTTTTCAGACAGACAGCGGATTCCGAATGATCAGAAAATGCAGTTCAGGACCGGACGCAATGACAAAAAACCGGAGGTAACCCATATGATCACAGATGACCTCAGAACCGCTCTCTTTGCCTGTCAGGACCCCAAATACAGAGATTTTCAGGCGAAGCTGATTCCGACCGTAAGCCCCGAAAAAATGATCGGCGTGCGGACTCCGGAGCTCCGCAAAATTGCAAAACAGTTCGCAAAGCGGCCTGATGCGGAAGACTTTCTCCGGGATCTCCCCCACCATTATTTCGATGAAGACCAGATCCATGCTTTTATTATTTCGGAGATCAAAGACTACGGTCACTGTATGGAAGAAGTGAATCTGTTCCTGCCTTATGTGGACAACTGGGCGACCTGCGACCAGATGTCCCCGAAGGTGTTTAAAAAACACAGGCCGGAACTTCTGACCCAAATCAGGGAATGGATCCGGTCCGGACAGACCTATACAGTCCGCTTCGGTGCGGGTATGCTGATGCAGCACTTCCTGGATGAAGATTTCGATCCGGAGTATCCTGCACTCGTCGCAAGCATACACTCCGAAGAATACTATATCAACATGATGATCGCATGGTACTTTGCCACTGCCCTGGCAAAGCAATATGACACGGTCCTGCCCTGGCTGGAAGAAAGACGGCTGGATCAATGGACCCATAACAAGACGATTCAGAAGGCAGTGGAGAGTTACCGGATCGATGCGCAGCAGAAAGATTATCTGCGCAGCCTGAGAATTTCCCGCAGTTCAAAACCAGTCCCGGTCCATTGAGGTTACTGAAAAATGATCAAGCAGATATCAGATGATTTTGATCTCGAAAAAATAGCGGAGAGCGGACAGTGTTTTCGCTGGGAAAAGGCAGAAGCCGCAGAAAGCAGTCCGCACTTTTTCCCGGAAAACACTGACCTGACAGAGAGCGGAAGCCCTGCTGACAAGGGCAGCAGTACCAGCACTTACCGCATCATTGCAGGAAAATCCTGTCTGTACATCACTGCTCTGGATGAAAGGCAGGGAATCTATGCTCTGGACTGTTCTGAAGAGGATTTTTCCGGCTTCTGGCACAGGTACTTTGACCTGGGAGAAAACTACCGCCGCATCCGTGAGCGGATCGATCCTGAGAAAGACCCTTTTCTCCGGGAAGCCGCTGCGCAGGAGAAGGGGATCCGCATCCTGCGTCAGGATCCCTGGGAGATGCTGATCACATTTATCATATCCCAGAACAAAAATATCCCCGGTATCCGCCGCTGCGTCGAATTACTTGCCCGGAGCTGCGGAGAAAAAAGAATGGATTCCCGGGGAGTCCCTTATTATTCCTTTCCCACTCCCCGGGAAGCGGCTTCTCTCTCAGAGGAGGCACTGGCAGACTGCAGGCTGGGATACCGGTGCAAGTATGTGAAAGCAGCAGCGGAAGCTGTCCTTGCGGAAAAAATCGATCTGGATCAGCTGTCTGCCGCAGATGAGAAGACCGCGATCTCGTCACTCACCGCGCTCTATGGCGTCGGTGTAAAGGTCGCCAACTGTGTATCCCTGTTCGGTCTGCACCACGTGGATGCTTTCCCGATCGACGTGTGGATCAAAAGAATCCTGGCGCAGGAGTATCCGGACGGTTATCCTTTCGAACAATACTCTCCCTATAACGGAATATACCAGCAGTATATGTTTGCCTATTACAGGCACCGCGCATCCCGAAAGGATGTAAGCAGCAGATGATCTCACAGCCTCTCCCGGATCCTGTCGATTGCCCGGATAGTATTTTCCTTTGTGCCGAAAGCAGTCAGACGGAAATAGTGTTCTCCCGCAGGTCCGAAGCCGGAACCGGGTGTTCCCACCACGTTGGCCTTTGACAGCAGCAGGTCAAAAAATTCCCAACTGGTCATGAGGTCCGGTGTGCGCAGCCAGATATAGGGCGCATTTACTCCGCCGGAGACCTCATAGCCTGCCTTCCTCAGACCTTCATAGATGATCCTGGCGTTTTCCATATAATAGGCGATCTGGTCCTTAATCTGGGCTTTTCCCGCTTCTGTGTAGACGGCCTCTCCTGCTCTCTGGACGATGTAGGGAGCGCCGTTATATTTGGTTCCGTGGCGCCTTGCCCAGAGCGGCCACAGCCGGACGCCGTCCGCCTCCAGGTCTTCGGGGATGACGGTAAAGCCCAGGCGCAGGCCTGTGAATCCGGCAGTCTTGGAGAAGGAGCGGAACTCGATCGCACATGCTCTGGCACCCTCACACTCATAGATGCTGTGAGGGACATCCTCTTCCGAAATATAGGCCTCATAGGCCGCATCGTACAGGATAATAGAACCGTTCCTGTTGGCATAGTCCACCCACTCCTGAAGCCTGTCCTTTTTCATCACGGCACCCGTAGGGTTATTGGGGAAGCAGAGATAGATCAGATCCGGTGCCACTCCCTGCGGCAGTTCCGGCGCAAAGCCGTTCTGCGCAGTACAGGGCATATAGACCACATCCCGGTAGGCGCCCGCCGCCGTATCATACAGACCGGTCCTTCCGGCCATCACGTTGGAGTCCACATAGACCGGATAGACCGGGTCGCACACCGCGATCGTATTGTCGGTGCTGAAGATCTCCTGGATATTGCTGCAGTCGCACTTGGCGCCGTCGGAGATAAAGATCTCCTCCGGAGAAACAGCACATCCCCTGCTCTGATAATCGGAGGCCGCGATCTTCTCCCTTAAAAAGGCGTAACCCAGGTCCGGAGCATATCCTTTAAAGGTCTCCGCCGCCCCCATCTCATCAACCGCTCTGTGGAGAGCACCTATGATCTCCGGGGCAAGCGGCTGTGTCACATCACCGATTCCGAGACGGATCACATCTGCCTCCGGATGTTTTTCCTGGTACTCCCGGACCTTCTGCCCGATCGTTGAAAAAAGATAATTTCCGGGTAAACGAAGATAATTGTCATTTGCCTTTGCCATCTGCCTTCCCTCCTGGATGAAAAACTCCCGGACTTTCCGGGCATGTCTGTCAGCACACTCCCGACCAATCCGAAATAACTGTTTTGCTGAAAAAAGGCGCACGAGGATAAGCCCCGAGCGCCTTTGCCCTGTTGCTGTTATAGTAAAAACATCTATAAAAAATCATGCGGTCCGACGATGAACGCAATGAAAGGAGCATCGCCATTGATGCTCCGTTTAATAGTATTTCCGACAGGCGGGTTTGTCAAGGCGGCTGCTCCTGAACGTGACCGGTAACCCGCAATCTTCAGATTGCGGAATCTGTCCAAAGGGAGTATCATTGTATGTACATATGTCTTGACAGCCCGGAAAACAGACTGTAAATCCTTTCACGGAGAACTCCCCATGTTTTTCTTTCTTGAACGGTTTTCGCTGCAGCTCCGGCAACAACAAAGGAGATCAACAGTATGGACAGACAAAACCTGACCCTTCTTACTGACCTGTATGAACTGACCATGATGCAGGGTTATTTCAAGAACAAAGAAGAGAACCGCACCGTTATTTTTGACGCCTTCTACCGCACCAATCCCTTCGGGGGCGGCTATGCCATCATGTGCGGTGTCGAGCAGCTGGTCCGCTACGTAAAAGACCTGCATTTCAGCAGCCAGGATATCGAATATCTTCGCAGCCTGGAGATCTTTGACCCGGACTTCCTGGACTATCTTGCGGATTTCAGATTTACAGGTGACATCTATGCGATTCCCGAAGGAACTCTGATGTTCCCCCGTGAGCCTATGGTCAAGGTCATTGCCCCGATCGCACAGGCCCAGCTGATGGAGACCGCGATCCTCAATATTATCAACCACCAGAGCCTGATCGCCGCCAAGGCAGCCCGCATCTGCTATGCAGCCAAGGGCGACGGCGTCATGGAGTTCGGCCTTCGCCGTGCGCAGGGTCCCGATGCAGGTACCTACGGCGCACGTGCAGCTGTCATCGCGGGATGTGTGGGCACCTCCAACGTCCTCTGCGGCGAGCTCTTCGACGTTCCCGTCAAGGGTACCCACGCACACAGCTGGATCATGAGCTTCCCGGATGAGCTGACCGCCTTCAAGACCTACGCGGACCTGTATCCTAACGCCTGCATCCTGCTGGCCGATACCTATGATACCCTGAAATCCGGTGTCCCGAACGCCATCAAGACCTTCCAGTATATGCGCGACAAAGGCACACTTGGCAAAGGCTACGGCATCCGCCTTGACAGCGGCGACCTTGCCTATATCTCCAAAAAGGCCAAGAAAATGCTGACCGAGGCGGGTTTCCCGGATGCGATCATCTCCGCCTCCAACGACCTGGACGAGCACCTGATCAACTCCCTGAAGGACCAGGGCGCGACGATCACCTCCTGGGGCGTCGGCACCAACCTGATCACGGCAAAGGACAATCCTTCTTTCGGCGGCGTCTACAAGCTGGCTGCCATTCAGGACGACGACGGCAATTTCATCCCCAAGATCAAGCTTTCCGAGAACACCGAGAAGGTCACCAATCCCGGCAACAAGAAGATCTACCGTGTTTACAACGAGCCCGAGCACAAGATCCAGGCAGACATCATCTGTCTTGAGGAAGAGACATTCAGCGAGAATGAGCAGCTCACTCTCTTCGATCCCGTCGAGCCCTGGAAAAAGACCCGCCTTGCTCCCGGTGAATTCTCCCTGCGCGAACTGATGGTCCCGCTCTTCAAGGACGGCAAATGTGTCTATGAGTCTCCCAAGACCATGGATATCCGCGCATACTGCATGAAGGAACAGGAGACGCTCTGGGAGGAGTCCCGCCGTCTTGTCAACCCTCACCAGGTCTATGTCGACCTGTCCCAGAAGCTCTATGAAGATAAGCTCCGCCTGCTCGATGAGATCACTGAGCAGAAAATGAAAATGGCAGACGCCTGATCTGTTTTTCAGGAGAAAAACTTTGTAAATGACTGAAAGCTGAAAACCGGCTTCCGCATCCCGATCGATGCGGAAGTTCTTTTTATGCACAGAAATAAGCCTGCCTCTGCGGTTTGCAGAAGCAGGCTTTTCAATAACATAAATCACATAGATGAGTGCCATGCCGAAATACAGGCTAAGGCAGAAAAGTTTTTTGGCAGAATCAGCCGATGATCAGTCCTTGTCTCTGATCATGGCATGCCACTCCTGCAGAGGCAGGATGAGGCCTTTGCCTTTGCGCTTGAGATGGCTGATGCCTTCTGCCGCGGCGAGGCCTGCCGCCGTAGTGGTGACATAGGGGATCTTGGCCTTGATGGCTGCCTTGCGCAGGTAGCTGTCGTCGTGGCGGGCGCCCTTGCCCATGGGGGTGTTGACGATCATCTGGATCTCGCCGTTGGTGATGAGATCGAGGATGTTGGGACGGCCCTCATAGTTCTTGTTGACGCGCTCGCAGGGAATACCTGCCTGGGCAATGGCTTTGCTGGTCTGGTCGGTCGCCAGGATCCTGAAGCCTGCCTCGTGGAATCTGCGCGCGATCTCGGGCGCATAAGGACGGTCAGGCTCACTGACGGTAATGAGCACGGTTCCATCCAGAGGAAGGATCATCTTGGCCGCTTCCTGGGCCTTGTAGAAGGCACCGCCGGTGGAGCGGGAAATTCCAAGGACTTCGCCGGTGGAACGCATCTCGGGTCCGAGGACGGGGTCGACTTCCGGGAACATGTTGAAGGGGAAGACGGCTTCCTTGACACCGTAGTAAGGGATATCCTTTTCCTTGAGCTCCGGCACAGGGGACTTGCGCCCTGTCAGATCCGCCGTGATGATCTCGGTGGCCAGAGGCACCATGCGGATGCCGCAGACCTTGGAAACAAGCGGAACTGTTCTGGAGGCACGGGGATTGGCCTCGAGCACATAGACAACATCGTCCTCGATGGCATACTGCATGTTCATCAGGCCGACGACATGCATCTCCTCGGCGATCTTCCTGGTATATTCGCGGATGGTATCGAGGTTCTTCTCGGAAATATGACGGGAGGGAATGATGCATGCAGAGTCACCGGAGTGGATACCGGCCAGCTCAATGTGCTCCATGACTGCGGGCACAAAAGCGTGTGTGCCGTCGCAGATCGCATCCGCCTCACATTCCATGGCGTTGTGCAGGAAGCGGTCGATCAGGATCGGGCGGTCGGGTGTGACGCCGACTGCCGCCGCCATATAGTCTGCCATCTGCTCATCGTCGTGGACGACTTCCATGCCGCGTCCGCCGAGGACATAGGAAGGACGGACCATGACGGGATAGCCGATCTTGCCGGCGATCTCCTGGGCCTCTTCCACGGTGGTTGCCATGCCGGCCTCCGGCATGGGAATGCCCAGCTTGTCCATCATGGCGCGGAAATGATCGCGGTCCTCCGCCAGGTCGATGACTGCGGGGGAAGTTCCGAGGATCCTGACACCCTCTTTTTCCAGCTTGGAAGCAAGGTTCAGAGGTGTCTGACCGCCGAACTGGGCGATGACGCCGACAGGCTTTTCTTTTCTGTAAATTGAGAGGACATCCTCCAGGGTCAGGGGCTCAAAATAGAGCTTGTCGGAGGTGTCATAGTCTGTGGAAACGGTCTCAGGGTTGCAGTTGACGATGATGGTCTCAAAGCCGAGCTTTCTGAGGGACTGTGCAGCGTGGACACAGCAATAGTCGAACTCGATACCCTGGCCGATGCGGTTGGGGCCGCCGCCCAGGATCATGATCTTGGGCTTGTCGGTGTTGATCGGATTCTTGTCCTCGCCGATATAGGTCGAATAATAGTAGGCGCTGTCCTGGGTTCCGCTGACATGGACGCCTTCCCAGTTCTCGGTGCAGCCGAGAGCTTCGCGGGCATTGCGGATGTCATCCTGCTTCACATCCAGGATCTCTGCCAGGTAGTGATCGGAGAAGCCGTCCTTCTTGGCACGGATCAGGGCTTCGTCGGTGGGAACACGGCCCTTGAATTCCTTCACCAGAGCCTCTTCCTCTTCGACGAGTTCCTTCATCTCCTGGATGAAATAGTGTTTGACTTTGGTGATATCAAAAATCTCATCCACCGTCATGCCCTTGCGGAGCGCCTCATACATGATGAAGTGGCGCTCGGAGGAGACGTTGATCAGGAGCTGTCTGAGTTCATTGAGGGACATCCTGTCATAGCCGTTTACGTGGCCGAGACCATAGCGTCCCTTCTCCAGGGAACGGATGGCCTTCTGGAAGGCTTCCTTGTAGGTCTTGCCGATGCTCATGACTTCGCCGACCGCGCGCATCTGCGTGCCCAGCTTGTCCTCAACGCCTTTGAACTTTTCAAATGCCCAGCGGGCGAACTTGACGACGACGAAATCGCCGGTGGGGACATACTTGTCCAGTGTTCCGAAACGGGAATCCTCAAGATCCGCCAGGGTCAGGCCTGTCGCAAGCTTTGCGGAGACCAGCGCGATCGGGAATCCGGTCGCCTTGGAGGCCAGGGCGGAGGAACGGGAGGTGCGGGGATTGATCTCGATAACGATCACACGGCCGCTCTTAGGGTCATGGGCGAACTGGACATTGGTGCCGCCAATGACGCCGATGTGTTCGACGATCTTGTAAGCCTGCTCCTGCAGCTTTTTCTGAAGGTCCTCATCGATGGTCAGCATGGGGGCCGTGCAGAAGGAATCACCAGTGTGGACGCCGACGGGATCCACGTTCTCGATGAAGCAGACAGTGATCATATTGTTGTCCTTGTCGCGGACGACTTCCAGCTCGAGCTCTTCCCAGCCGAGGATGGATTCCTCTACCAGGACCTGGCCGATCAGGGATGCCTGCAGGCCGCGGGCGCAGACAGTTTTCAGTTCTTCTTTATTATATACGAGGCCGCCGCCGGCGCCGCCCATAGTATAGGCGGGGCGGAGGACTACGGGATAACCGAGCTTGTCGGCGATCGCCAGTGCCTCTTCCACACTGTAGGATACTTCGCTGCGCGCCATCTCGATGCCCAGCATATCCATGGTCTTCTTAAATTCGATACGGTCTTCGCCGCGCTCAATGGCATCCGCCTGCACACCGATGACTTTGACACCATATTTATCCAGAACGCCTTCCTTGTAAAGCTCGGCGCAAAGGTTCAGTCCCGACTGTCCTCCCAGGTTGGGAAGAAGTGCGTCAGGGCGCTCTTTTTTGATGATCTGTGTGACCCTGTCGACATTCAGGGGCTCGATGTAGGTCCTGTCTGCCATTTCCGGGTCGGTCATGATTGTAGCAGGATTTGAATTCACCAGTACAATCTCGTATCCCAGGCTGCGCAAAGCCTTGCATGCCTGCGTCCCCGAGTAATCAAATTCACACGCCTGTCCGATGACGATCGGACCGGAGCCGATGATCAGTACCTTGTGGATGTCAGTTCTCTGGGGCATTTACTCTCCTCTCTGACAGACCTCCATGTCTGTCAATTCCTGCGTCTGTCTCCTCGAAAGCGGTAAAAATGATGAAAAACACCGCTCTGCGGGACATTTACGCACTGCTCCATGATTACTTAAAAATTTGCCATTCCTCATTATAACCATTGAGCATAAAAAAATCTATGAAATCTTTATGAGTTTTCAAAATAACTTTGTGTACAAGTATACAATCATGAATGTACACCTGTATTCTTTTTCTGTCAATAAAATAAAAATAAGAGATTCGGTTCCGCAGCGGTTTTCCGCCGGAACCGAATCTCATTGATCACTTTTATTTCGTTATGTTATTTCTTTTTTGCTGTTTCTTTTTTCTCTTCTTCTGCAGTCTCCTGCTTGGGCAGGCGGCCGTAGGTCTTTGTCAGGTCGTAAATGCTGTGTGCAAGCTCATGAGACAGAAGTCCGGGCGTCACACGCCACTGCCAGTTGCCCTGGGCTGTGCCGGGGGTATTGAGGCGGGACTCTTCTCCCTTCACCAGGAAGTCCTGGATGGGAATGATGCAGAGATCACAGACGCTGCGGAAAGCCTCGCGGATGAAGTCCCATGTGAAAGCGCCGTAATCGGTGTACTCAGAGTGGATGAAGCGGCGGGCAAAATCACGGTCGTGGTCGCTGCACTGCTCGATCCATGCGCGGGTCGTTGTATTGTCGTGCGTGCCTGTGTAAACAACCGCGTTCCTGACGTGGTTGTAGGACAGATAATAGCTGGACTCGCTCGGATCGAAGGCAAACTGGAGGACCTTCATGCCCGGATAACCGGTGTCATTCAGAAGTTTTTCGGTTGCAGGGGTAATGTTGCCCAGATCTTCTGCAATGATCGCGACATCGCCAAGTGCCTTCTTCACTGCATTGAAGAAATCATTGCCGGGTCCCTTGACGACTTTTCCGTTCTCGGCTGTCTCATCACCATAAGGTACCTCATAGTACTCTGCAAAGCCGTTGAAATGATCCAGGCGGACCACATCATAAAACTCAAAGTTTCGTGCAAAACGCTGGATCCACCAGTCATAGCCTCTTCTCTTGAGCTTTTTCCAGTCATAGACAGGATTTCCCCAGAGCTGGCCGGTCGGAGAGAACGCATCCGGAGGGCATCCTGCCACAACAGTGGGGACGAGATCTTTGTCAAAACGGAAGATATCAGAGTGGGCCCATGTGGCTGCACTGTCCATGGCCACATAGAAAGGTATATCGCCGATGATCCTGATGCCCTGCTCCTGCGCGTAGGCGTGGAGCTTTTTCCACTGACGGTCGAATTCGAACTGCAGGAAGCGGTAGAAATCAATTTCCTCCGAGAGCTCTTTTGCAGCGGCAGTCAGAGCCTTCTTGTCGCGGAGTCTCACGCCGTCATCCCAGTCTGTCCAGGACTTGCCTTCGTATTTTTTCTTGAGAGCCATGTAGAGAGCATAGTCAAAGAGCCAATAGTGCTCTCTCTCCATATACTCCTGGTACTCCTGATGGTACTCACTGTGGGACGGGGAGTTTTCAAGGGTGCGGAAACGGTCAAACGCAATACGGAGCACGGTGTAGCGATTGTTGTACATCGCGCCGTAGTCAACCTTTTCCGGGTCGCTGCCAAAATCGAAGCGGTTCACTTCATCCCAGGTCAGAAGCCCCTCTTCGATCAGTTTTTCCAGATCGATAAAGTAAGGATTACCGGCAAAGGAGGAGACGGATTGATAGGGGGAGTCTCCGAAGCCGGTCTGGCAGAGCGGCAGAACCTGCCAGTATCTCTGTCCGGCTTCTTTCAGGAAATCGATAAATTCATAGGCTTCCCTGGAAAAAGAGCCGATTCCGAACTTTGAAGGCAGGGTTGACACTGGATAAAGAATTCCACTTTCTCTTTTCATAAACTATTTCCTCTCATTACTTGTTATGCCGGCTCTTTTGCAAGGGCCGGCGGGCAACCATGCATAATGCATACAGACGGGGATTTACCCTGTAGAGGGCAAATCTCAACCGGTAGTCTGGTGTCAATGCCGCGAAGATCCGGCGGTCCGAATACCCGTACTGTCTCCGGAACCGGGCAAATCTTCTCCTGAGCATCTTGTCCTCCGGGAAGAAGGGATAGAGCGCCAGAAACTGACGCGTATAGCGAATGGCGGCCATCTCTCTGAATCCGGGATCTTCGGACAGCCCGTGCACTTCTTCAAGTGCGCGGAGCAGGGTCAGGTTCCGCCGCGACATTGCATGCGATATGGAATCATCCGCAGAATAATAATTATATAGTTGTTTTTTTGTTATATGTACGGTCTCGCTTTCGGAGAGATACTGCTCCACGAAGAGCAGGTCTTCCCCCACAAAGAGCTTTTGATCAAACCGGATCCTGTTCTTCTCGATCAGGCTCCGCCTGAAAATCTTGTTCCAGAGAAAGCCGCCGACAAGATCGTCCTTCAGGGCAAGCTTCATGGCAGAGACGCTGCTTTCACAGATCAGGTCCTCCGCGCAGGCTGCAGCCGCGGCAGGATTTTCCGCCGGAGCATCCCCTGGTAAAAGTGCATTGTCCTCTGCCCTCTCCAAACTGCAGGCGGACGGATCAGCGGTCAGTGTGCTGAATCCGCAGACTGCCAGATCCGCTCCTTCAATGCAGCGGGCGAGGACCTGCAGATAATCCCTCTCTACTGTATCATCTGCGTCAATAAAGCATATCAGGGTACCGCGTGCCTTTGCAAGACCGAGATTTCTCGCCGCTGCCGGCCCTGCATTCTCCTGTCGGCAGTAAACGATCCTGTCCGAGCCGGTCTTCGTGCAGATTTCTGCCGTCCTGTCAGCAGAGCCGTCATCTACTATGATCAATTCAAAATCCTGAAAAGTCTGTCCCAGAATACTTCGGATCGTCCTCTCCACTGTCCTCTCCGCATTGTATACGGGCATTATCACGGAAATCATTTCTGTATCGCCGGATTTCACGACAGTCTCTCCTTTATTGAACGAAAGTATTCTCTGAGGTCAGCGCTTCCGCCAGTCTTCCGAAGGATTCCTCCGCCAGCTGAAGGCGCTTTTTTGTGACTCTTCGATAGTTGATCGGAGCGTCCAGGTCGAAACTGTCCGCCTCCTCGCTGGTGATGAAGCGGTCCTGCAGCCCCAGCCGTCCCAGGATCCCGGTGATACGGACATCATTTTTGTAATCACCCTCTCCCGCTTTATCGTTGATACAGACAAATTGTTTCTCAAAGACAAGGGAAAAGGCTGTGCCGTGGAAAGAATCGGTCACGACATAAGCCGCGTTCTTGATCAGGCTCAGGTAATCGCCCGGCGCCAGATGGCGTGTGACCGGGTGAATGCCGTTTTTGATCAGGCGCAGATAGGCGCGGCTTCCCTTGGCCATCTCGATCGTGTATACGGGAAGACCCGTCTTTTTCCCTATCCTGCGGGCAGCCTTGACAATGGAATCGTTGAACCAGACATAATAGACAAAGATGTATTTTCCGCGGATCAGCCTGGGAGAGGTGATCCGGGCGAACTCCACCTTGTTGTGCAGCAGAGTGGGATCCAGGGCCAGGTCGATCCTGCGCTCTTCTCCCAGCAGGCCTCGAAGTTTGTCCACGCCGTCTTGTTCGCGGCAGGACAGGTAATCAAAGTCGCTGATCCATTCTCTGTAGCGTTCTCTGTTTTCTAACTCTTTAAAGGAGCCGATATTGAGGCTCACAGCATAGGCGGCTTTTCTGCCGGGGATCGGAAAAGGCAGATAATAGACGGAATCTGCATCCTTTGCCTTCGTATTCCAGATCTGGTCGCTGCCGCAGACCACTGCTTCATAGTTCCTGCCGGCAATCTCTTCCTGATTGTCAGCCCGGTAGGTCTCCCGGCTCATCCGGAGGTTTTCCTGCCGGAAGCGGGCAAAGCTCTTGTTCTGTCTCGCCAGGATCGAACTGACGGGCAGACGGTTCATATTGATCGCCAGGGCGCGCACGCTGTCCGGCCTGAGGAAGACATTATAGAGTCTCCCGTATCTCTCAGGCTGGTAGTCGATGAATTCCGACTCGAAGCCCTTGAGGTCGAACATCCTCTGAAGAGCCCAGGCCTGCAGCACAGAGCCGTAGTTCACAGATTTATGAAAAGTGAGTATTCCGATCATTTTTTCTCTTCCTGTGCAAAGTCTACAAACGGACTGTTTCTGTCAGCGATCAGGATTTTTTCCTGCGGATCTTTCTGTACATGTCGCGGATGAGGTCTCTCTTGAGCCATACCGCGAGCAGGATCATCAGGTTGATCCCGTAGCGGATCAGAGCCTGATCGTAGAAGAAGATCATGAAGATCGTCACTGCCACGATGATCACGGAGAGAACCACAAGACGTCCGGACTGGAACACATGATCTACGCCAATGGCCTTTTTGACGCTGGCTGTCATGTAAATGTAATGGCAAAGCGCGAACACGATATAGCAGAACAGCGTCGTGTAGGCGGCGGCTATGAACCCGAACCACTTGATCCCGAAATAATTGAGGACGATGTTCAGGAGAGCGCCGGCCATCGAGATATACATAGTGAATCTGTTCTGGTCAAAGAAAAACTCGACATTGGCGAAAGCCGTATACATAAAAGAAAATACCAGGCCGACCGCTACCGGCGGGATGACATAGACTGCCTCGTAATATTTGGCGGGTGCCATAATGCGCATGATCTCGGGGGCAAAAGAGGAGAACATAAAGGCGCACACAGACACACCGATGAAGATCAAAAAGAGTACATCATCGAGTTCTTTGAATTCCTTTCTTCCCAGCTTCTCATACTGCCAGGGGATCAGCGCGTTGTTGACACTCTGGGTCACTATTTTCATGACCATGGCGGCGTTATAGGCGACACCGTAAAGGCCGGCCGCTGCAATGCTTACCATCTTCTGGATCATGATCCTGTCGAACTGGTCCAGGATATATTGGGAGATGTAGTGCAGAAGCAGCGGAATATTAAAGAGGATGGCGAATTTCGCGTACTCTTTTTTAAACCAGATCCTTCCCTTCCTGCGGTTGTAGATGAAAAGACTCACGCCGAAACACATATTCACCAGAACGCAGGACATTATGCGGGCATAGCCCTTTTCCTCCGTGAGCATCACGGCTGCCACGCCCAGACCGGCATTCAGAAATGCCATCAGCAGCGTGCGGAACACCACCGGTTTATAGATGTATTCGTAGCGCTTGCGGATCGTCCAGAAATCAATGGCAGGTGTAAAGAGAAGCTCCAGGAAAATCGCGACCATGACAAAAGTCGGGAGCTCCGTAATGCTGTTGATCTGCCTGCGGAAGACCAGATATACCAGAAGCATCACAAAGGCCAGCACAAAAGTGATGGTCTGCATTGTGGAGGTATACCCGTCCCGATCATTCCTGTATTTGCTCATCCCTTTGTTGAACACGGCATAGTTCAGACGCAGAGTGACGATAATTGTAAAGATCTGGAGCCACGAATTGTAGACCTGAAACTGGCCGTACTGCGTGGTGCTCATCAGCCTTGTGAAAATGGGCGTCGTGATCATCGACACGCATTTCTGAAGGACGCTGCAGAAAATGAACCACAGGGAAGCTTTTGCTGCTACCGGGATCGATCTGTAGCGATTAATCATTTTTTTCAGCATATCTGTAAAACCGACCTCATAGTTGGCGTGCGGGATCTCCCCTGATCAGCGTCCCTGCCAGATCTTTTTGACAAAGACATAGACTTTTCCGGGGGCGGTGCGGCCAAACTGCATGCGTTTCATAGCTTTCTCGATTCCGGTCGCCGCAATGGCCTGTCCGAAATCGCGGGATTCCATATAAGCATGAAGGAATCTGACCCGGCCGCCGTGCCGCAGGGAGGGCCTGCGCAGCTGGGGATTGCCCCGCACTGCTTCTTCTGTCTCCCTCCGTTCGCAGACCAGCTGTGTCCTGATCCGCTCGAACAACTCTCTCCCTTTTTCGGTATTGACCAGGACGACGGAAATATTGCCGTCATAACTGTTTTGCAGGGTCTTTGTATCAATGCCCCAGAAGTCACCGATCGTGAGGTCGCCGGTGCGCTCAGCCTTTGCGTAACGGCAGTTGTAGCAGTTTTCGCGATAAGTCAGGCTGTTGAGGAAGGCATAAAAGTATGTGTCCTCAATATCGGATCCTGCGTAGAGGAGCTCTTCCCGGTCGTAGACTTTCAGGGTGAAATCATCCGGACTGCCGCGGAAACGGAAGCGGTCATAGGCCTTCCCCTCCGTGACCTGCTGCAGATGCTGATCCAGGAATTCCATGGGGGGAACGCCGTGACAGATGATATCCACGGAATAAAAGTTCTGGTTTTTACCGAAAAATGCATTCATGGCATCCACCTGGCAGGGGGTGCCGAAAAAGAGCACCTCTTTGCCGCCGCGCAGCTCCTGCCGGATTTCATCGTAAATCCCGGAAATATCACTCTGAACGTATTTGGATCCCTGAAGAAGGACAAGATCCTTTTCGTCACGGACAATCCTGTGCACAGCTCTCCCCTTGTCTATTACCGACCCGCAGACCGCGTTTTTGTTTCTGACAAAGGAATCTGCGAGGATCGCAGAAATCCCGCCCGAGGAAGAATTGCGGATCGCCTCGCTGTCTTTTCCGCGGGCCGCATAGCACTCCAGGGGCCTGTGGAATGCAGGCCTGTTTCTCTGGGGACATATCCTGCGGCAGGCTCCGCAGCCCGTGCATTTTTCCAGGTCAATCTCCGGAAGAGTCCTGCCCTGTGCATCCACTTTGATCGAGATGGCGTCCTCTCTGCAGACAGATCTGCATGCAAAGCACCCGGTGCACTGGTTGCGGAAACAGATCAGCGGGTCGATCTTCTTCTGTACTGTCTGAGCCCCGGTTTGCTGTGAGATCGCCTCTTTGAGCAACTGACCGGAACGAGCCCGCCAGTCAAGGACATTTCTGTCTGCCGTTTTGAAAGAAGGTCTCACGGCAAAGATCTGTGCCAATCCCGCCGCGCTCATCTCTTTCCTGGAGAGCAGCCGGTCTTCAAGCCCGAACTGCGTGATCAGGTGCAATGTCTTGGGATTGTCTGTGCTCACCGCCATATTCGCGTGGTTGAGCATACCGAAAACCGTGCCGTGGAAGGAGGAAGTGTAAAAAAGTCTGCACTTACGGATCAGGTCGGACAGGGCAAGCGGACTGCACTCCACCTGGTGATCGCTCCACCCGTGATAGAAACAGCAGGTGACGACCTTCAGTTTTTTGGCACGTGCATATTTCAGGATTTCCTTCTTCTCCCTTTTGCTGACCGAATAAGAATAGACGAGCAGGCAATCGTGCGTCCGGACATATTCATCCGTGCATTCTTCGCCGTATAGATCGACAGGCCAGAGAATGGTCGGATCACAGACAAGATCTGCCTTGAGATCTGTGTATTTTTCCACAACCCGCCTGGTATGGTCATCGCGGACCAGGGCACGCCTGAGCCTTTTCAGCTGGTCGACCTGATCGGGACAGTACTCAAAAGTATCGGCGGACGCGTCTCCTATACTGGCAGCATAAGAGATCGTCGGCACATCAAAATCCCCCCAGAAAACAGAGGCGTTGAAAACACCCTTCCCCGCATTCCAGATCTCATCGCTTCCGAGTACGATCAGATCCGTCCCGGAGAAATCCCCGGTAATCTGAAAAGCTTTCTGTGCCTCCCTGAAAATCTCGAATTTCCGTTTTCCGAACTCTGTATGAATCCTGTAGACAGCAGGAATTAATTTTTCCTTCTTTGTTGCGGGCCTTCGTGTGAAATAAAGTGACTCGACGTAGTCCGACGGCCTGGTTGGAATGTAGGTGACATGATGGCCCAGACTTTTCAGGAAACAGTTCAGGCAATAGGCCTGTAAAAAAGCCCCGAAATTGGAAGAGTCATAGGGCGTGACTACTGTAATATTCATTCTTACCTCTCGTGCCGGAGCGTCTCCGGGGCGTTTACTGAACGATGATACTGTTTCCCGGATCAAACCAGTCCGGAGCATAAATGTAAGGGACGATCTGATTATTTCCCCGGATCACACTCTGGTAATACCAGATGATCACGAGATACAGGATCAGAAGCGCTGCAGCAGCCGCCCTGTAGTCCCTGCGAATAATGTGTACCAGACGGGGATAGGCAATAAACCTGTAATAACCATAATAATAACTGATCCTGTAGAGAGCAGCCTGTACACTTCTGAGCTGTACCGTACAGAGTTCCAGAAACAGCAGAACAATAACAAGCCTTCCCAGGATCCGGGCATCCGCTTTACTGTTTTCGGACAAAAGAGAATCCCCCCAGCCGCCTGTCCTCTGATCATGGGATGTTTTTTCCCCGGGAACTGCCGCGGGCGTCCCGCCGGCTGTTTCCATCCCGCAAAAGCGATCATAAAACATGAAGATCGGGATCAGGAAAGGGAGCCTGAGGAGGGTCGGATTGAGTGAAATCGGAATTCCTTTCGCTATATATCTGGAAAATTTTGCCGGCAGCAGGTTTAAATCCAAAGCGATCCGAAGCAGGGGGCTGTAGAACAGAATAACAGCAATACAGGCAGCGATCAGGAAAAGCTGCAGCCAGCGGGGCGGCCTCTTTTTCAGCAAAAGATATAATACAGGAAGCAGGAGCGCGATCACTCCCGTCACATGGAACAGGATCGCTGCCTGGCTCAGTACCGCGAACAGAATATATTTTTTCTCAAGAAACAAAGGGAAGGCAGCAAAAACTATGGCCAGAGCCAGACACTGACGCATGACATTGAGCGTTTCTCCGTAAAACAGAAAAAGGAAACAGGCCCAGCTGAGTGTGATCGAACACCAGCGTCTGTAATACCACAGCCCTGCCATAGTAAACCCGCAGATCAGAAGTGCAGTTATCAGATAAAAAAAATGCGCATTGTGAGTAAATCGTGAAACAGCATAGGCGAGTGCTGTATACAGAGGATCGATCTGGTCCGTTGAATGCAGCAGGGTCCGCAGATCTTTTGAATTGCATGCCCCCATGTATACATAGTTTCCGTAAATAGTGACATCCGTTCCCACTGAATAGGCCCTTGCGCCCGCCAGAACGACGGGAAAGAGGGCGGATACGCAGCACAAAAGAGCTGCTCCTGCATTGCTTTTTCTGAGCATCCACTCTCCTGCGGCGCAAATTGCTATAGATATAAAGAAAGTAATCAGATAAGGATACACTTACTCCTCCAACTGCACAAATCTCTGACAGGATCAGATGCAGGTCCCGTTCGGGACTATCCTTTTTTTCCGGCATCCGAAGCCCTGTACATCAGATAAAAAGCTCTTTTTCCGAGCATGAGAACGCGCAGTTTCATCTTGTCAACTTTACGCACGCCCGGCGCACTCAAAAACTCCTTTTTCAATTCTCTGACAGTCTGAATGATACGTTTTTGAGTATCCGGAAACAGATTGTAATCCGTCTCGAGCATATCCGACAGGAAGCGCATATAGGTCACCACCTGCAGACGGACCGCAGGCCCGCGAAGGGAAGGATACTGTTTGGAGAGCATCTTCGTCACGCGCTCGGATGTATCAAGAAGCGACAGATTCCTCTCTCCGATCCTGCTGTGCATAATAGAGCTCTCCTGCAATCTGTAATAGTACAGGGCATCTTTGACAACAGCAGCCTTCTGCGCCCCCATCATCACATCGTATATTATGGCATAGTCTTCGTACAGAAGCCCCTCAGGGAAGCGAAACTCTTCCCATAGACTGCGCTTGAACAGCTTTCCCCATGCCTGGTGCCCGAACCCCTCATGCATGAGCATCCTGCGAAGGACCTCTTCGGTGCTGACCGCCTCACTGGTAAATTGACCCCTGTCCTTTGGAACCTCCAGATCTGTGAACCGCATGAAATCCCCGACCGCGACGTCTGCCCTTGTGCGGACACATGCCGTCCAGAGGTGTACGATCGTCACCGGTGAGATCGCGTCATCACTGTCAAGAAAGTATATATAAGATCCTGTGCTGGCTTCGATCCCGGTATTGCGGGCGGCGGAAAGGCCTCCGTTTTCCTGATGGATGACGCGTACCCGCGGATCCCCTTTCGCAAGCTCGTCACAGAGCTCCCCGCTTCCGTCCGTTGACCCGTCGTCGACAAAAATAATCTCCAGATTGCGGAATGTCTGCGCAAATACGCTGTCCGCGCACATCTGCAGATAAGGCCTGACATTGTAGACTGGGATGATCACGGAGATCTTATCCTCATTATTCTTCATAGATCAACCTCCTCAGACAGGAACTTTCAAAGACTCATGCCACCCTCTGCAGTCCAGCGCAAGCCGGAATATTTACATGTGTTTTTTCTGCCACTTTCTGGCACGTCCTATGGCATCCAGAGCCCGGAACTGCCTGTGCCTGATTAGGAAGAGCACTGCCCGTCTCTGCTTTGAAAGACCTCTGAGATTATCGGTCTGCAGTGCCTGTTTCACGAGAGGCTGTTCCAGATAGGCGGCATATCCCCTCTTTTTCTCTTTGAAAGGAGCCGGATTGTCCGGATTGAAGTAGCCGCTGACCGCGGTTGTGATGATCACATATAAAAGACGGTTGTCAAACCAGGCCAGGAGTCTGTCCCTGTTGCTGCTCGTTTCAATAAGGTCACGTATTTTTTCAAAGCACCGGATAACATAGCGGTGATTCTCTTCGCTGTGGGAGGAAGAGATCGAATTTTCATTGTACAGGTAATGATATAAAGATTTGTTGATGAAGAGCGCGCGCCGGACATATTCGAAGAGCCGGATATTGAATTCCAGTCCTTCCGCGCCCTGCCGAAGCACTTCGTCGTGCACAATGTGATATTCTTCGAGAAAATCCCGGCGGATCAGCTTTGAATAGGCGACCGCGATATTGCCGTTATAGACCAGAAGCTGCTGCTGCAGCCACTTGCACTCTTTTCCCTCGTAAACTTTATTGCCGGTCAAGTAGTCGCGCAGATAGAATTTGTAGTCCTGGGAAGTGTGCCCGTATTCCCGGGTAAAGCCGCACATGACAAGATCGACATTCTCCTTCTCTCCGGGACCGAGCATCTGCTCACACATTTGCGCATCGATCCAGTCGTCCCCGTCGACGAACATGATCCATTTGCCGCGCGCAGCGGCAAAGCCGGCGTTGCGGGCACTGCAGAGGCCTCCGTTCTCCTTGTGGATCACGCGGACTCTGGGGTCTTTTCCGGCATACTCGTCACAGATACTGCCGCATCCGTCCGGTGACCCGTCGTCAACCAGGAGGATTTCTATTTCCTGCAGTGTCTGCCCGATACAGCTTTCGGCACATTTGCGCAGCAACTGCTCCGGAACCTTATAGACCGGAACGATGATGCTTACAGCGGGAATGTCCTGCAGATTGCCCTCAGGGGCGTTCATCTGTCCGCCGCCTGAAAAAACTGTATCTGCCGCTTTACTGCTGTTTAAATTTCTATCCGAAGAATCACTCATAAATCTGTACTCCTCGCCTGCAGGCGGCCGCAGGCAGATGCCGGTCCTCATCCGTTCAGACTTCCCGGTTCAGTCTCTTTTCAAGATCTTTCTCGCCGCTCTTTTCCCTAAAGAGTAGAGTCCGGTCCTGTAACAGACCCTGCGGACTGTCCGCTCCAGCTTAACCCTTGCCGTCATAGGGAAATATTTATCAAACAGACTCTGTGCCTCCATACAGGCAAGATCTTCAAAAAATTCCTCTCTGCGGGGATTATGATCCACACTGTGGAACATCTCCCGGAAATTTCCGACCAGACGATCCGGATCCGCCTCCAGAACACGGCACCTCTGACGGATCTCCTCAAAAATACGCCGCCCCTTTTCCGAGTGGATCAGCATACGGGATGTACCCTTGTTGTCATCCAGCTTCTTGTCGAAGGCATAGACCGGGAAGCAGTCCCAGATTGTGAAGTCGCTCTTTCTGTAACGCTTTTTGAACGCACATTCATAGCAGGAAGGCCGGTCACAAATGTTGGAGAAAAAGGCGCGAAGATACTGGTCCGTATCCACGCCCTGCACATACTGGTCCTCTCCGCGTTCGTCCAGCAGGGTCATGGTCGAATAGTTGTAGCCGAAATGCTTGTCACGGAATCTGGCATCCGCTATACAGGTGCCGGTCTTTTCCTTCTGCATCTCGAGATACCTCTCCCAGACCAGGGGAGAAGGGACCGCACGGCAGACAACATCTACCGTGATCAGGTTATCGAGAAGGGCAGTCCGGGGTCTCACATCCGAGGCAGGCTCCAGGAAGGACAGCAGTCCCTCAATCTGGCAGGGCGTCCCGCTGTAGCAGACCAGCCTGCCGGCCCGCAGATGATCACGAACCTCCGTGAAGGTCTTCCCGGTGTCGCTCTGTACATACTTGCTGTTTCTGAAAATCTGCAGTCCCTTGGGGCTTGTCGCGGATGTGTGGTGTACCCGCAGATTTTCATCAAAGGCAGCGCCGTAGACGATCCCGCCCCGGTCTGTCACATAGCGGGCAATCGCAGTGAATGCACCGCCTGAGGTGCTCTGCAGGCGAACCTTTTCATTCCTGTATTGCAAAAGATATGCTGCCTGCGGAAAAGGACTATCTTCTTCCGCACGCAGCACCGGACATACCCGTTCACACAGACTGCATCCGATACAGGCCGATTCGTCTACTTCCGGATACAGGAACCCTTCCGCGTCCGCCTTCATCTGTATGCAGCGCACGGGGCACGCATTGCTGCACCCGCCGCATCCGCAGCAGTCCTTTTTTTCATTTAGTTTAATCATGTAAAATGCAATACCTCCCGTCGAAACACTCCCGTCTCAGTGGAGAATCAGTGTCCCCGCTGAGAAGGGATCTGCCGGAACAGCACGGTGAAAAACCGGGCTTCTACCAGTTTCCGGGAATCGGGTCCTCCCGGAACAGCCGCCTGCCTGAAAATGCCATCAGCGGAAAAACATTGTAATAATACTCCATGAGGTGGTGCTCTATCAGGCATGCGATCGAGACAAGAACCAGAAGGAACAAAAATCCGTACTGCCTATAGGCAAAACTTCTGAGCTCCGCATAGGTCATGACCAGCAGGATCATGGCAAAGAGCAGGAAGCCTCCGATCACAAAAAGACGTATGTAGGAGCAGTCGATGAAAAAGTACTTGTCCCATCCGGGAAGGTTTTCTGTTCTGCCTCCGTAGCCATGCTCTTCGATCTGTGATCCGAAGAGGGAGAACGGGTGCTCCTGAAGCACCTCCTGGCTCATTTCCATACGGCGGACCAGAGTGTACTTGACCTTCCTGTAAATTTCCTTGTTGTTCCGGTCAAACCACATTGTGGCAAGAAAGCTGCCTGCAGCGAAGAACAGGTAGGAAAAACTCATGATCGAAGCCAGAATGCGCACCGGCTTTGTATTGTGCCACCTGCGTGTCAGTCTGTAGACCAGGATTCCTCCCAGGAGCATAAATCCGCACACGATATCCGACTTGGCCTTTGTCATCATCATGATCGAAAGGACCAGGATCAGCGCCACATATTCCACGACATTGAGCGATTCCAATCGAAGGAATACATATATGATCATCAGAAAAAGGATATGTGCCGCGCAGTCCGTGCAATAGACGATGCCGAAGGAATGGCGGTTCCCCCTATAGACCAGATCCGTGATGATCCCCATCTGGGAAGCGGCAAATGTTACTGCCATCATTGCGCTTCCGATTGAAAATGCGATTGCCAGGAGCACTTTGAAGGAACGGCCGGTCATACCGACAATCAGCACGCACATGACAAAGTATTCATATTTCCCGGCTCCCAGTTTCCAGTGCAGAAATCCTGACGCGAGAAGGGCAAGCTCAAATACAGCCAGCTGCAGGCTCCTCTGCAGCAAAAGGGCAATGATCCCGCAGATCAGCGCATTGAGCACCGCAAAATGCAAAAGTCCTTCCATCTGAAGCTTGAAGGCATCGGAGAAGCCCTTCTTGAACATTGTCGTATTGATGAAGCCCCAGCTGAAACACACTATAAAGGAGAGATAAAACAGTATGTCCGTCAGAGCGCCGACAGCACCGGTCACCGTGCCCGAAAAGATTCCCTCTCCGAGCCAGCGTGTGAAAGATTCCCCGATCCCGATCCGGGGCAAATTCTCCTGTTCATAGGACGGCGTGCTCTTCTTTGCCTTCCCGGATGCTTTCTTCGATGCAGAACCCCGCTTTGCGGACTGCGTTTCCTTCGGGGGTCTGTCATTTCCCAAATCGCTCAACCCATGTGAACTCTTATCTCTCATCAAAAGCTTCCCTCATATTTTTCGCCCAGATATTTTGCCTTCAGGAAAGAGGCGCCTTTTTTGTACCACATGATCTTTTCCGTATAAATTGTCGGAAGTTCGCGGATACGGTTTCTCGGAATAGCGGCAATAGAAATCTGACGGTCCAGCCAGACATTGAGGATAATCTCGCTGACCCTGCCAAAATACCGCCCCTGGTAAAATGAGAGCTCAGTATCTCCCATCTTTTTCGACAGCGCAAAAAGAATGTCGAAGAGCCATGCACAATATTTGTCAGCGAGGTCTCTGCGCATGATCATCATATTGAACATGTATCCGTATCTGCGCCGCATGATCCTGTCAAAAGAAGGGAGATATTCCGGACACCTCTCCGCAATGATTTCCCGGGTGAGATCAAGATGCTCTGCATAATGCGTATGCGCATAATGAGAATAAAGCGACTCGATAAAATATCTGCGCTTTTTGGGAACAAACACCCAGTACTGCTTCAGCATCGGACGAAGCTGTGCACCTGTCAGGATGTTTTTAAACGGATCCCTGCTGCTTTTCTTTAAACAGAAATGCCTTCGGTAATGTACAAGGCCGATATAATCGGCTTTCAGGTTCTTCCAGCCCCAGTATAACCCGGTAAGCTCGCAATACCCGGCATTAAGTTCCGAAATATTCTCGCCCGTGTTATCCTTGGTCCATCCCAGGTCAAGAGGATTACCCAGGGAATCGATTTTTCCTTCCGCCCCGACGTGCAGGGGAAGATAGATCTTATCCTTTGGCATTCTGTATTTCTTATGTGAAGCAACCAGGATTTTTACGATTGGAGTACCCATTCGCTTTGCCCTTTCATTCTGATGAAAATCCAGCTGTAACTGTCAGCAGCTTTTTGTACAGGGCACAATCAGCCGCACAAAGGTTAACGTTTTATCATGTCTTTTCAGACTTGAGCAGGTGCGGGCTTTTCCTGTGTGTTCCCGCACTTTTGTTTATCCAAAACTGTTCACAGCGTGGACAGCATTCATTTTCAAATCCGTTTCTTTTCCGTCCTCCAGAGCATCCCTGAGATACTGCCAGGAATACTCACGAAGCCGCTTGATCCTGCTTCGAACATTTTTATAGTCGATCTCAAGGCCGGTGCAGGCAGAGATCTCCTCTTCACCGCTCAAAAGCCGCTCTTCCACCCCGCACTGTGCTAAAAGTGTGTCCAGACGGTTGTTGGTCGACTGTTTTGTCCTGCGGTGATATCTGCGGAAGGTGAAAAACTTCCGCTCATACTGCATGGAAAACGCGGTGCAGTGATAGGAATCTGTCAAAACCCACTGTGCGTTCCGGATGAGATTCAGGAAATCGGCCGGTCCAACCGCCCATGGGGTTTCATCCGCGTAATCTTCATCGCTGCGGACGTATTCGTCCACATGCGGCAGGGCAGCGATCCTGCACCCGGTCTCTGCCGACAATCGGCTTGCAAACTCACGGTGCCGCGGGTTGTTGCCAAGAAAATAGCAGAATATATAATCTCCTTCGATAATGGGAGCCTCCTGCTGTACACGCATCCATTCCTCTCCGTCAAACAAAAGGGTCGGATCCGCAACAATGGGGACACGGCGTCCCGTCAGCCTTGCAACAATCTTTTGTCCCGATTTTTCCCTCACACTGATGTGCTTGATCCGGGGCAGGAACTTCATGGCAGCGCGCTCGCTGGCGCGGGGCAGCCGGGACTGTCCGAAACTCGTCGCATATGCGATCGTATTGACTGAGTCCGGGACAAAGCTGAGTGTGTAATAGTCTGCCGCAATATTGGCAGGGAGCCAGAGCTGGTCGCTTCCGACCAAAACGGCACTGTATTTTTCGGAACATGCCTGCGTCAGTTCAGCGCGGGAGCCGTATGGCTCCGACATGCGAAACTGCTCTTTTTCAAAATCGGAGAAAGCCTGCAGTCTGGCACGCATCATCTCCGTGTATGTACCCCTGGAAAGCCTGCGGCGTACGCGCGCCATTGCCATGCCGGCCTTTGATAACAGGATGTCCGATGAAAGTGAAGCCTTCACAAAATAGCGGATCTTCGCTGACCGGATCTCCCTGTTCAGGCCTTCAACACAAATGGTCTCGTTATCATATCCCAGTTCGTCCAGCGCCATCTGCGTTGCCAGAGCCTGCAGCATACTCCCGTAATTTGGCTGAAAATAGCACGAGACGATTGCTGTTTTTTTCATATCTGTGATCTACCTCCGTCAATAAGCAACCAGGAAAGAAATCTCTCCCGCCTCACTGCTTCTTTTTTTTCTTTCGGCGGGGCTTTCCTTTTCCTGAAAAAGCCTCCTCGTAGATCTCACGATATTTCTCTGCCATCACACGGGTGTTGTACTTTTCAACAATATCTTTTCTGGCCTGCGCAGTTATCTTGTCTGATTTTCCGGGGTCTTCCAGAGCTTCCCGGATAGCAACGGCGAATTCGTCTGCGTTCCTGCATACATATCCGTTTACAGCGTTGCAGATAACATCCCTGCTTCCGATCACATCGTTTACAAGGCACAGCTTCTGCATGTACATAGCCTCAAGAAGGGACATGGGAAGTCCCTCCCAGAGGGAAGTCAGGATAAAAACATGTGAGGCCATTGAGCGCCGCAGCGCTTCCTCCCGGTTCATCCAGCCGGTCACCTCGACATTAGGTGCCTTGAGCATGTCCCGAAGCTCTCCGTCGCCGATCCAGACAAACTTTACATCCGGCATCTTTTCTGCGACAGCATTGAATAGTCCGGGGTTTTTCTGATAACAGATTCTGCCGAGGGTGAAAACGGTAAATTCGTCGTTTTCACAGGAACCGATGGTATCCATCATCCTCTGCATCTCTTCAACGTTGATTCCGTTGTTGACAAATCTGGCGTTCTTTGTAAGAGAAAGTGTCTCCTTGTGCTCACCCTCACTGCAGCTGATCGTCGTGCATGGCCGGACAGCCGAGAATCTCTCGACCATCTTGTAGGAGAAGCGCTTTGTCGCATTATAATTCGACATCAGGAAACTATATCCATGGGGTGTGTAAAAGAGCGGAATCTTTTTCCCGTTAAAAGCCCATCTGCCCAGAGCCCCCGCTTTGGAGGAGTGCAGATGGATCAGATCGGGTTTCACCCTGTCCGCGATCCTCCTGAGCTCGGCGAATGCCCCCAGATCATGGCGGGGATCGATCGAGCGTTCAAAATTCCTCACACGGATCAGATGAACACGCTCATCAAAATATTTCCTGAAATCGTCCGGTGTCTGTGTCCGAATTCCATATGCGACATATATATCATAATAGTCGACAAGTTCGTTGCATAACCCGACAAGGAAGGTAAAAACTCCGCCTCCCATCGCTTCTGCAACATATAATATCCTTCTCTTGTTCCTGTTCATCTGCAATTCTCCATCAGATACTTCAGATACTTCTGATTTCCTGACACAGGCATATATAACACAGCACACTCTGTGCTCTCTTAGTGCTGCATGCACACGGATTCCGGCCGCGACGGGGGTACACTGCACCCCGGCATGCCTTTCTCCTGATATATGGACGCTCGTCAAGGCCTCCCGATTGCCTGAGCAGACCCGGCATTCGAGAGGCTTTCCTCGCTGTTTTATTCTTCTTGACGCATTACCCGTGTTTTCAGTCACGGGATCCGCGCACAAGACCCGCTGCCGGGTCATGTATTTGTTGGTCCGGCCATAGCGGCCGTTTCATTCATATTTTATATGAATGCACAGTTTTCTGCAACCGCAATCAGGTCCGGTTGTCTTTCGAGCCGGTCTGTTCTGAAGCCTGGAACAGCCCCTGAAGGTCGATCTGTCTGTGCGGCATCATGACAGATGCAAGCACAAACCCAAGAATGAGCCCCCCGACATGGGCAGCCTGATTGACAAGAGGATTGACCCAGCCGCTGTACAAAAGATAAATCGTCATGAGCATGGCACGGATCACAAGGCTTTTCATCTGTTCCATTTTCTGCGCATTGTCCCGCATGTGCCCTGCCTCTCTCAGAACCATATACAGAAGCGCACCGATCACGCCGAACACAGCGCCGCTGGCGCCCACGGAAAACCCGTACTGTCCGGACAGATAATCCATTGCCGCAGAGGCGATATTGCCGCCGATTCCGCAGAGAATATAGAGAATCCCATACTGTATATGGCCGATATTGCGCTCAACGATCCCGCCGCCGGCAAACTGGACGATCATGTTATTGAACAGATGAGAGAGATCCGCGTGCAGAAAAACAGAAGTGAGGAGGCGGTAATATCCCTGGCCCTTAAACAGAAGAGGCGCATACAGTGCCCCTGCACTGTACATGCCTGCCTTCAGTCCGGCCGCTGAACCCGCGAATCCGACCAGGAAGACCAGCACATTGACTATGATCAGAATGTAATTCATCCATGCCGCCTGCTGCAGGCGTTCTCTTCTGTCTCTGTCCATACAGTTTCTTCTCCATACGCTGTCCGGCCCGCTTGGGGATCCCATATCCCGCCATTACAAGAACTATAACACACCGCAGAAACGGGTTCAAACGAAAAAGCCCGGCAACCGATTCCGGAAGCCGGGCTTTCTCTTGGGATGTAATAATGCTTAGGGGGGTAATGGTGTCAACTTTCGCTGACAAAGGCATAATACCACATTGAAATCGTTTGCAAAACACCTATATTTCACAAAAATTTTATAAAATTCGCGGATATCTTTGGGATTTTGCCAAAATCCCCATGCGACTTAACGAAATCTGAATATTCCGGTACCGCTATTTCGATTTCCTGTTTTCTCACACAAGCAGAAGGGGAATCCCGCAGAGAATCCCCGCCAGAAATCCCACGATCACATCGGAGGGATAGTGGACACCTCCCAGGACGCGGATCACTGCCGCCCCGGCCGACAGGACAAGGAAGAAGACTCCCGCTGCTGCCGACACCGGAAGCCAGGCCATAGAGATAACGGCGGAGGAAAAAACATGGCGGCTGGGCATGGATTTCCCCCTTGTGTCTTTATGGATCAGAGGATCGATCTCCCAGGCCTCGTATGGTCTGGGCCGGTTGATCCCTGCCCGGACTGCTGTCAGCAGGACGAAACCAATTCCCGGGATCAGAATCGTGTACAAAAGATCCCTGTACTCTCCTCTGAGAGCGTACCCGGCCAGCAGGAGGGGATAGACCGCATACATGATTCCTGTGGCGGCTTTCCCTGCCGCGCGCAGCCGGAAACAGGCCGCACCGCTTTCGCGGATGCGGCCTGTAAGCTGCTGATAAAAATGACTGTAATCCATATCCTTCATTTTTGTCCTCCCGTGCACTTTCTGCACAGGGATAAGATCACTCCGAAATCTCTGCATTGCCGACATCTTCGCCGGCGTGTTCAGGCTCTCCGATCGCACCGGGTTTGACCTTGCTGACAATGACACGGAGCTTGCCGTTGGGATCTGCGGGGATCTCATCGAGCCACTCATACCTGATCTTGAAGGAGGGGTCCTTGAACATGGCCATCAGCTTGACATCAAGCTGCTCTGCGATCTCATCCTGCTTTTCCTCAGGTGTGTCAGGATTGCGGACCATCATCAGTGTCAGGTTTTCATAGTCCTCCTGCACAATGCGGTAGGATATGATCTCGGGAACGTAGTTGATGATGCCGGAGATATTGCCCCACTCTGTGACGGAACCGTCCCTGTGGTGAATGACATCATTCATACGCCCCTGAACGCCTCTTGCGAACCGCAGTCCGCGGCGCATGTAACTGTCGAGCTGGTCATAGGAAGTATAGTTGATCAGCGGAAGCTCCGTCTTGTACAGAGGGGTGATCACGGCCATGCCCTTGAGGGCGGGACCGGTCAGATCCGCATTGTAGACGTTGACAACAAACAGATCACTGTTAACCTGATAATACTTCTTCCCGGGAATACGTACGACACAGGAGCCTGTCTCGCCCATGCCGTAGGCATCGATCAGTCCGGGCCCGAAGACTTCCTGCAGCAGATCCCTGGAGGGATCATCCAGCATCTCGCCGAAAGGCGTGTAGAAGGAAGGCTTCCACATATAGATGTCGTTTTCCTTGACATACTTGGCAATACGCATGAGAAGGTTTTTATGATTATAGAGATAATCCGGCTCGTAAGCGTTGATCTCATCGACCAGCGTCTGCGTATCGACGCGCTCCCTGATCGTATCGGACATATACTTGCGTCTGAGGATTCCCAGCTTCTGTACAAAGGAATCATATTCCTTGACAGGTCCGTGCAGGGAGTTGGGACGAGACATGGTCTTTCCGGTGAACGGATTGAAGCCGCCGTAGCCCATTGTGCGAAGCCAGTTGGCTGTGACCCATGCGTACTCCCTGGGAGAAATCAGGACGCGCAGCGGTCTTCCTGTGGATCCGGATGTGGGAGAAACATGCCAGTATTTATACTTCTCGGGATTCTTCTCCGCTTCCTCGTCCATCCAGTCGCGAAGCTGGTCCTTTGTCAAAAGAGGGAATTTATAAAGGTCTTCTGCACAATGATAATCATCGGGAGTAGTACCGGACTGTTCAAAACGTGCCCGGTAAAAAGGAATCTCATAAGCAGCCTTCATCAGCTCATGCACGCGCTTGTTCTGCAGCTTCAGGATCCTGTCGCAGTTGTAGACGCTGACAGGTTTCCTTTCAATCTGCGCATATGCCTTCAGAGAATAAACATGTTCAAGCTTGTGGTCTCTCTCATAGTTTCGCATTAAAAAACTCCCTTCGCCTTAAAACAAGAGCCCAGTGATTCAGTCCGGCTTCGTGTACATCTCTATCTGGCTGTAGTCGTCCAGAATTTCAAGGATCTTCTTTCTGCCGGCTCTGTTAAATTTATCGTAACGTTCCATCACCCGTTTTGTAGTAATCTGCGCGGAAAGTCCATCCCCCTCATCAAGGGGTGAAAAGTCGACCGGATTTAAGGATAAAGAATCACAGATACGAATTACCGTGCTGTAGGCCATGCCTTCGATTCCTCTTTCCAGAGCTGTTACCAGCGTACTGTAGGGAATATCCATTTCCACTGCAAACTGCCGCACACTTTTGTACTGTGACAAAATAACTTTCTTTAAAACCTCTGCCTTCGTTGTACCGCTTTCCATGTCTGAAACCTCCTGTTCGCGACTGAAATATTAGTAATTTGTTTCAGATCGTGGGCACCGATCATTGGAGATGCCGGAATCTGTAAAAAAATAATTCGCCATTAAGCATTATAACATAGATAGTCATTCTATAAAATGATTATTCTATAAATTGCTATGCAAAATTTTATGTTTGCACAATTCCAAAATACAAAGAATTCAAGACCCGCCCGCGAGTCCTGCGCGGCGGAGGCGGGCTGCCCGTCCTTGCGGTCAGTCAGAAGCCCCCTTCAGAGTAACTGTAAAGACAATTCTGCCCTCTTCAACCTTCACCCGGATCACACCGCCGTTGGCTCCGACAATCGCTCTTGCCGCTGACAGGCCTATACCGTAGCCTCCCTTTTTGCGGCTTCTGTCGGAATCCGTTCTGTAGAAACGCTCAAACAGCCGGTCCGGATCCCCCGCCCGGAGATTTTCCTCCTCTTCCTGCGTGATAGAATTGGACTGGACAAGCTGCACCCCGTCTCCCGCGGACAAAATGCGTATCCCGATCTGCCCTCCCCGGGGTGTATATTTGACCGCATTGTCAAATAGGATCGACAAAAGCTGGGCAATACTCTCGCGGTTTGCCAGGACCTTGAGCTCCCGGTCCTCTTCATTTTTGATCTGTACGGACAGCTTTCTTCCGGCTGCCGGTTCGGCAAAGTTCTCCCAGACCTCTCCGACCAGAAGATCAAGAGCGAAAGGTTTCTTCTCCAGCTGCAGAGAGTTCTCGTCCATTCTCGAGAGGGTCAGCAGGTTCTGCATCAGGCCGTTCAGGCGGATCGTCTGGGCACGGATATTGCGTGTCCATTTGGACTCTCCAGTATAAAGCTCGAGCGCATCTGTGTTTGCCTGAATGATGGCCAGCGGAGTCTTTAATTCATGTCCCGCGTTGGTGACAAACTGTTTCTGCCTCTCGATACTCATGGCTGTGGGGGCTATCGCGCGCTTTGCCAGCGCATGTACCGGCAGGAGCATGGCTGCCCAGCACAGTGCCGCGATCAGAACGGAAATGCCCAGGATCCGGAGCAGATTCTCTCTGTCAGAGGAAATATCCAGCGCGACCAGGATCTTTGCCGCTCTGATCTCCGATTCCGGTGACTGCGGGGTCTCCCCCTCTGCAGTGACAGGCACAGACAATTCTTTTTCCGCAATCATGTAGCGGAAGTCCTGATAAAGTCCTGTGCTTTTCCCAAGACCGAGGATCGTCTGCGCCATCTCGCAGGCTCCCTCTTCGGAGACCGCATAGATCTTGGATGTGTCTGTCAGGATCTTCTGCCCCTGCTCATCAAACCACACTGCAAAAAAACGGGCAGAAAGAGCCTCATCCATAGACATCCCGCGGTGGAGGAAGCCTCCGCCGGGCTGCCGGAGCATGCGGCCGTCCTGCTTTCTGTCCTCCCGGTAAGCCATTTCCGGCCCCTGTCCGTCTGCCATGTCTCCTGCTGTACTGTTTTCTGCGGCGTTATCTCCTGATCCCGAATCTCCGCCCCCGAATCCCCGGTCGTTTCCCGGCATGACCGGCCGTCCTTCCGGCCGGCCGTCTGTCTCGCACAGCAGCACCAGCAGACTTTTTTCACGTGTATAGACCGAATAGCAGTAAATGATATTGATCATGCCCACCAAAGTCACAAGGAGGATCGTGACTGCAAGCATGGAGGCGAACATAAACTTCCTCTGTAGTGTTTTAACCATTACTTTGCGGCTCCTGCAGTATGTATCCAGTCCCGCGCCTGGCTTTGACGGTCACTTTGGATCCCACCCTGGCAAGCTGTTTGCGCAGATAGGAGATGTAAACCCAGACAGATCCCACATCCGCATCGGAATCATAGCCCCATACTTTCTCCAGAAGGTCCTCTGAGGAGAGATAGATGCCTTTGTTGAGGATCAGGACATCCATCAGCCGGCACTCGAGCCGGGACAGGCTGACAGACTTGTCCCCGCAGCGCAGTTCACTGGTCTGCGGATTGAGGGTCACATCCCCAAAAGAGCGGATATCGGGAGTATATTCCTCTCTGCGGCGGAGCATGGCCCGCACCCTGGCCAGAAGTTCTCCCATATGAAAGGGCTTGGTCAGATAGTCATCCGCCCCCAGATCCAGCCCCTCGATCCTGTCTTCGATCTGGGATTTTGCCGTCAGCAGAAGAACCGGCGTCCGGCAGCCCTCGCTGCGGATCTGCCGGAGCACATCCAGTCCGCTTTTGACCGGCATCATGATATCCAGAATAATGCCGTCATAATCTCCTGCATGAATATAATCGAGCGCTTCCGCTCCGTCATAGACTGCGTCCACCTGATAGCGGTGGTATTCCAGTATATCTACGACAGCCTCGGACATAGCCTCTTCGTCTTCCGCGAGCAGCAGTCTCATGATCCAGAACCTCTTCCTGCTGAATGTCAGCACAGAGCACTGTGTCTGACGGGTAAAAATCTACTTCCACAGATTACGGATCAGTCTTCCTGCTGCGCATTGTCATCGGACTGCACAGCGTCCGGAAAGTCCTCCTCAGATACTGTCAGAGGCGCCATAGATCCGTAGTTTGTAAAGCCGATGCGCTCGGCAACGACAGGATTGTAAAAATTCTGCGTCTCCGTCTCCTCCCGGATCGGCATGCGTGAGATCTCCTCGCCCTGCTCCAGGACCGCATAAGCCATACCTGCAGCTGTTCTGCCGTGTTCATAATAATCGATACTGCTGCAGCAAAGGCCTCCGTCCGCACACATCTGATAGTCTCCGGTCACAGCCGGAACACCGGTTTCCAGCACGACATCGCGCACAATATCCATGTGGGAGGCGACGAAATTGTCCGTCGGCAGGTAGATGCAGGAGAAATCCCTTGCAGCTTCCTCCATGCGCTGGCGCAGGTCCTCTTCTGTCGAGGCGTGATAGGATTTCCAGGCAATTCCCTTTTCATCCAGGATCTGGGTCGCCACATTCACCTCGAATTTAGAACCCACCTCTGTTCCGCTGGAAATGATACCGACAGAAGCCGGCCAGGGGGTGATCTGCTCAATCATATCCATCTGTTCCTGAATCGGTCCCAGAGAGGAAACACCGGTGATGTTGCCGCCGGGCGCATCCAGGGAACTGACGACACCGGAGAGCAGATAATCGCTCACACAGCCGCCGATAATCGGAATATCGCTCACAGCAGCGCCGGCGTTCTGTACGGCTTCCGTACCGCAGGCAAAGATCAGCTTATAGCCGCTGTTGGCGAAGCCTGTCGCGATCTCCGCACACTTGCGGGCATCTCCCTCAGCGTCCATCTCCTCAAAAACAACCTTCTCGCTTCCGAAACGGGAACGCATCTCATCCTCGAAGCCCTTGATCGTCTCCTCCGCGGCACCATGCCTCCGATAGGCCAGGAT
The DNA here is from genome assembly GCA_045130475.1 of Lachnospiraceae bacterium. GTDB lineage: Bacteria > Bacillota > Clostridia > Lachnospirales > Lachnospiraceae > CAG-791. The sequence goes on along the minus strand of JBGUPU010000022.1, from coordinate 41,629 downwards.
ACCGATGTGGTATTTCCCGTCATCCTCCGCTTCCGTCACAAGCGGTTCCTCCCGGAGGATCTCCTCCGCGGTCTGGGTAGCAGAACCATTGGAAGCATCCCCGCTGCCTCCGATCGGGAGTTTACTGCACGCTGTCAGGGATAAAACTGCCGCAGCAGACAGAACAGCAGCTATCAATACACTCGTCACTCTTTTTTTCATATAACACTCCTTCAGAAGTAGGATCTTTCCCGATCAGGACCACAAAAACCAGATCAGCAGATATCCGCCCATTACCGCTACAAATGTGAAAGGAATACCGATGCGCGCGAACTGTCCGAAAGACACTTCATACCCTTCTTTGCGCAGGATACCGACACCGGTGATATTGGCAGAGGCGCCGATCGGTGTAATATTGCCGCCCAGCGTCGCGCCGGTCAGAAGGCCGAAATAGAGGAGGCAGGGTTCGATCCCTGTCCTGGCCGCGATTCCCGAAAGAACCGGAAGCATGGTCGCCACATACGGAATGTTGTCTATAAAAGCCGAGATCAGAACAGATCCCCAGACAATCACTGTATAAAGAATAAATTTGCTGTTGCCGCCGAACCTGGTAATCAGATCCGCGAGAAGGTCGATGACACCTGCCTGCGTGACACCCTCGATGACCAGAAACAGGCCGAAGAGCAGCAGAAGTGTCTGATAATCCACGGCATGGAGCGCATTGCCCACATCGTCCAGCTCTCTGTCCTTCACAGCATCGATCACAACCATGAGAATGGCCAGGCTGATGCAGATGATGCCGTTGGTGGTTTCCGGCTTGTCGGGAATAAAGGAGGCACCGATCAGAAGCACGATCATCAGAATAAGCAGAATCGAAGGCAGCTTTCTCTTCACCCGGGATGAACCCTTGTGGTTGATTTTTTCCGTATCATTGCGGAACAGAAAGAACATGACAGGGACTGTCAGGAGCGCGCCGAGTTCCACTGCGAAGAAGATGCCCGGCCTGCCCTTCATCCAGAAGAAATCCAGAAAGTCCATATTTGCATAGGAACCGAGCATGATCGAGGTCGTATCGCCGACCAGGGTAGCTGCACCCTGCAGGTTGGAAGAGACGGCGATGGACAGGACCATTGAAACCGGTGATATCTTGAGTTCTTTGCAGATAGCGATCGCCACCGGCGCAACGATCAGGACCGTCGCGACATTATCGATGAATGCGGAGATCAGTCCCGCGAAGAGCGACATCAGAATCGTCACTGTCCGCACATTGCCGGATTTTTCCAGCAGCAGGTCCGCGATCCGCGCAGGCATGCCGCTGTCGATAAAGAAATATACTATGATCATTGTGCCGCACATCATCATGAGTGCGTTCCAGTTGACTGCCGACGGCACAGCCTGCAGGGGTAAGATCCCCAGCACCATGAACAGCACCGCTGTCCCCAGAGCCGCCGCCACGCGGTACCTGGGCAGGAAAATGATCAGCACATACATTAAAACAAATAAAATAATCGCCAAATTCATGTCAAAAACCGCTGTTAATCCTTTAATGCCTGTTTACTCTCCATCTGTGCTTCCTCACCGGACAACGGTCATTTCAGCACAGTTATTTTATATCCTACCACCTTTCAGCAAGATTTTCGATATTCTAGATAAAAAACTCATGGATTCTTTATCCACAGCTGCACTCTCATAAGCGGCTGTCCCGCCAGCTGCTCCCTCAACTGACGTGTAAAAATCCCCCGTTCGTTCAGAACGGGGGATGGACCCGGACGATGCACGCCCGCAGCATATTCAAATATCAGTTCATCTGTGCAGATACAAGGCGGACCCGGGGAAACTATTCCCCCAGTGCGCTCTCCTGCCCGATCACTCTCTTCCGTTCCAGCAATAGGTGCAGAGTTTGCAGGGATTGATTCCGATCGCTTCGATCATATCGTCGAGTCTGTGATAGTGCAGGGAGGAGAAATTGAGCTCCTTCCTGATCTCTTCCAGCATATTTGCGTACTCTTCCGAGTCGGGATCCATGTATTTGTTCAGAACGTTCGGCGCGGGATCCATCGAGCCTTCCAGTTTTTCGATCACTCTTCTGGTGATCAGCTCTCCCTCCGAATTGGAACGGGAGAAGTTGAGATATTTGCAGCCGAACACCAGAGGCGGACATGCAGGACGCACGTGAACCTCCCTGGCGCCGCTCTTATACAGATACTCTGTCGTCTCGCGCAGCTGGGTGCCGCGGACAATGGAGTCATCAATGAGCAGCATACTCTTATTATCGATCAGTTCATGGATGGGGACCAGCTTCATCTTGGCGATGAGATTTCTGCGGCTCTGGATCGTGGGCATGAAAGACCTGGGCCAGGTCGGTGTATATTTCACGAAGGGGCGTGAATAAGGGACACCGGAGGCATTGGAGTAGCCGACCGCATGCGCAACACCCGAATCGGGAACACCCGCGACAATATCAGGCTTTGCCAGGCCCCTCTTCATGTCGCGCATTGCCAGATGCCTGCCGCACTCATAGCGTGCGTATTCGACGTTCATTCCCTCATAAGTAGAAGCCGGGAAGCCATAGTAGATCCACAGGAAGGTGCAGACCCGCATATTGTCGAAGGGCTTCATAACTGTCTCCACCCCGTCGGGAGTGACAAAACAGATCTCGCCGGGACCCAGTTCCTTCTCCTGATGATAGCCCAGGTTCAGATAGGAGAAACTCTCAAAGCAGATGCATCTGCTGCCCTCTTTGCACCCGATCTCCACAGGGGTTCTGCCCAGACGGTCGCGTGCCGCATAAATGCCGTCTTTTGTCATGACCATCAGGGTCATGGATCCGCGGATCAGCTGCTGGGCATAGCGGATACCCTCCGCAAAAGTGTCACACTGGTTGATAAGTGCCGCTGTGAGCTCTGTGGGATTAATGTCTCCGCCGCTCATCTCCAGGAAGTGAGAATGTGCCCCGGAGAAAAGCTTCCACATGAGCTCTTCTGAATTGTTGATCTTGCCCACGGTCGTGATCGCATAAGTACCCAGATGGGAACGCACGATCAGCGGCTGCGGCTCATAATCGGAGATACAGCCAATACCCAGCTGGCCCTCCATTTTGAGAATATCCTTGTCAAATTTCGGTCTGAAGTTTGAGCTTTCAATATTGTGGATCGCCCGGTCAAAGCCCTTTTTGCGGTCATGGACTACAAGTCCTGCACGGCGCGTTCCCAGATGCGAGTGATAGTCGGTTCCGTAAAATAAGTCAAATACACAATCCTGTTTCGATGCAACTCCGAAAAAACCGCCCATAAATCCTCTTCTTTCTTTTTCACTCTATGTGCTGTCAAATTCTTTTTTTGTCTGTGTCAAGTGCATGATAACACTATCCTGGGATTTTTGTCAGCCGGAATCAAGGGTAAAAAAAGCGATTTTTTTGTGTCAAAAGCAAATATTATGTCTTTTTTTCAATACAGCCTTCTGAGCAACTGTGTTTCGTACAAAACAAAACCGGGCATCTGCCGGCCTGTCAGGCCTGCTCCGATGCCCGGATCGCGTTCTTTATTTTAATTCAAAAGACTTATTTTTCCCTGCTGCTAAGACGCCTCTTCACAAGATATCTTCCCAGAAGGACGACAGCGCCGATGATCAGGACCCAGCTCCACCAGGGGACCCGGCGGATGTCATAGCAGCGCACATTGATCCACATCTGGTTAATGCGGGCATTCTGTTCATCGTTGAAATAGGTCATGATCGAAGAGCGGCCGATCACGTCGGCGGGCGGATACTGGGAGTAGAGCTGGCGGTTCATCTGTTCCGCCGGCGCTTCGATCACATATGCCCCATCCGTCTCCTCGGGATTTTCAGAGAAAAAGTAGGCCAGGTCGTAGTCGACAATTTCCTCCTCGTCGTCCTCCGCCTCGTAGCAGTACTGGGCATACTCAAACATGCGGGGATCTTCTCCTCCTGAGATGACAGAGGTGTAGCCGATATAGTACATGTTGCGGATGGCATTGTCCGGACGGGACAGGAAATTGATGAAGGCCTCGGCGGCATGCTGTTTCTTCGCATCGTCTCCGATGCCGCTCTTAAGCATGACCCAGCCATCGAAGTAAATATCGGTGCTCTCCTGAGGAACTGCAAAGCAGAGAGTGTAGTCATCCTCATCCGCCTGATCCAGGGTGTAGACCGCGTCTCCCGACCACTGGTAGTTGACGGCAACCTTTCCCGTGATCATATCTGCTTTGCCGGCATCCGTCTCAAAGGAATAGACATTGTCCTTGACGTCCTTGAGCCAGGTCTGCACCTGCGCGATCATCTCCGGAGAAGTGTCGTTCATCTCGGTCTCAAGCTTTTTCTTATAGTCGGGGTCTTTGCGGAATTCCTCCGAGGTCAGAAGGTCTGACTTGATCGCGCCGACAGCGGCAAAATAGGCGTCGCGGACATTGTCCTTGATGGTCACCTGGCGCGCGAATGAAGGATCCGCCAGAATCTTCCAGGTGGAGACCTGTTCCTCTGTCACGGTCTCGGGATTGTAGACAAGGCCTGTGACACCCCACATATATCCGGCTGCATATTTGGACCAGGGTTCCCCCCCGATCTCACTGTTTTCAAACATTTCACGGATAAAAGGTGCAGCGCCCCTGCTGTAATAGTTGTTTTCTTCGGAAGTATCGAAGAAAGAATCCGACAGGGGGACCAGGGCTTCCTCTGCCATCAGCTTCATGATCAGATACTCAGAGGGGCAGACCAGGTCGTAGACATCGCCCAGGGTCAGCATGTTGTAGAGATCCTCGTTGGTGCCGAAGGTCGAATACTCTACTTTTACACGGGTTCCGTAGGTCTCGTAATACCAGTCCTCAAAATCCCCGACCATGGAATTCTCGCCGATAATATCACCCGACGGAAGCTCGATGGTCTCCTCCTCGTCCCAGTCACCCAGGTCAATGTATTCCTCCCAGTTGCAGACGCGCAGGGTAATGGTCTCCTCTGCATGTGCGTTCAGGAAGATGCTCTGTGTGAAAAAGCTGCCCTGTAGGACTCCGGCAAGACTTTCCGGCATAAAGAGAAAGAGGAGCAAGACTGCGAGAGCCGCAGATATATTTGATTTTTTATAAAAAAAGCTACGCACGGCGGCCTCCTTCCCCGTCCCTCCTGCGGAGAGAACGAATATTGGACACCAGCACGATGAGTACCACGATGAGGAAGATCACAGTCGAGAGCGCCCAGAGGGCTGTCTTGATCGTGGTCTGTGCGCCTTTTGTGGCATTGACGACATAGGTACTGATGGTGTCAAAGGTTGCCGGTTTGGTATACATGGCTATGAAATAATCATCCAGCGAAAGTGTGATCGCCAGAGCAAATCCGGAGATAATGCCCGGGACGATCTGCGGCAGGAGAACCTGCGTCAAGGCTTTAAAAGGCGTGGCCCCCAGGTCAAGCGCCGCCTCATAGATGCTCGAATCCATCTGCTGGATACGGGGCATGACAGAGAGAAAGACAAAAGGCGCGCAGAGAGTCACATGGCCGGCCAGCAGCGGGATATAGGAATCCTTGCTGATATGCAGCGCGACAACGAGAAGGACGCAGATGGAGAAGCCTGTGACTACATCCGCGTTGATCACGGGGATCTGATTCAGCGTTGAAATAAATGCAGATGCATTTTTCCTGGAATAGAAAGCACCGATGGCACCCATTGTTCCCAGCAGGGTTGCGATAGACGCCGCCCCCAGGGCAAGGGTGATGGTGCCGGCGATCATATCCGTGAGCTCGGGAGTCGTGAACAGGGTCACATAGTTTTGCAGGGAAAATGCCCTGATTGCACCGATATTGGTCGACTCCGTAAAGCTGTAGACAGCCAGGATCAGGATGGGAAGATACAAAAAGACGAGAACAAGGATCAGGAAGGCTCTCCTGAAGATTTTCCACATCATAGCAGAGCACCTCCTCTCCCTCCTGCCTCTTCCTCACTGCCGGTCAGCAGCGTGAAGATGCAGATCATGGCCAGAAGGATCAGCGAGATCATGGATCCGCCGTGCCAGTCGTAGGCCGCGAAATAGCTTCCGATCAGGCTTCCCATGATATAGGTACTGTTATACAGCATGTCAAGCACGACATAGTTGGTCATCGCGGGAAGGAATACCATGGAGACACCGCTGATAATGCCGGGTACCGACAGGGGAAGGGTCACGCGGAGGAAAGTCTGCACACTGTTCGCGCCCAGGTCCATGGCCGCCTCGCGCAGGGCTCCGTCCAGACGGGAGATCGTCGTGTAGATCGGCAGGATCATAAAGGGCATGAAGTCATAGGTCATACCGACAACTGCATTCAGGAAGGGGTGCATTGCCAGATTCCCTTCGATCACGTTCAGGATCTCCTTGAGCGCAGTGATACGCAGGGAAAAGTTGATCCACATGGGCATGATAAAGAGCATCAGAATGACAGACTTCGAGCGCAGTGTACTGGTCGCCAGAAAATATGCCGCCGGATAGGCCAGGAGCAGGCAGACCAGAGTTGTCACCAGTGCTATGGAAAAGCTGTAGTACAGGGTTCCCAGGGTGTTGGGATCTGTAAAAAAATGGGTGAAATTTTGTATTGTAAACTGTCCCTGTCCGTTGGTAAACGCATAGTAGAACAGAAACAGAAGGGGGGCCGCAACAAAAATCACCAGGAAAACGGCATAGGGTATGCCGAGACTTTTTCTGGAAAAACGCATCTATTTATACCTCACAGATAACGGAACGGGCACAAAAGCCATGCTCCGGCTCTTTCTCTCCGCATCAAGATCACTTTTTCTTGAGGGTAAATGTCATCTTGTCCACCGGCATCAGCAGGCTGACGCGGTCATCCATGTTCCAGAGATCTTCATCGTTGACGACAAAGTCCTGCTCCAGCTCAGTGTGGATGATGTAGCTGTAGTGATCGCCCTTGTAGATCAGGTTGCTGATCGTTCCCTGGATGAGGCCCGCATCCTGATCGTCCGTCATCTCAATGTCATCCGGCATGATGGAGACGAGGATACGCACCCTGTCGGGTTCCAGAACATCTCCGTTGGCATCGACGACAGTGCCGTCCTCGCGCCGCTTGCTCCCCTTGATGATCCGGGTCAGGCTGGTGTCGAGATGATGTCCGTTGTACTCCAGACGGAAATCGGGGTTGAGATCTGCATAGAAAAGGTTGGTGTGGTCCTCTGCCAGCATGATGTGGATATTTTCGGGATCCACCTTCAGGCCGACATGGTCGCCGACGTGTGCGTTGTGGACCGTCTGAATGACAATCTCGTTCCTGCCCGACAGGACCGTGATCTCATAGTGAATGCCCTTGAAAATGACACTGTCCACGATACCGTTGATCGTGCCTGCTCCGGGCGCTGTGATCTCCACATCCTCGGGACGGACGACCGCCGTGATGTGCGTGCCTTCCTCAAAGTCATCCACACATTCAAATTCGCCGCCGCAGAAGCGGGCTTTGAGATGTCCGGTCATCATGCCGTTGAAGATATTACTCTCACCGATAAAGTCCGCGACAAAGGCGTTGGCCGGTTCGTTATAAATATCCTCCGGTGTGCCGATCTGCTGGGTGCGTCCCTCGCTCATGACCACGATCTTGTCGGACATGGTCAGGGCCTCTTCCTGGTCATGCGTGACATAGATAAAGGTGATTCCCAGCTTGTCGTGCATGTTCTTTAGCTCGAGCTGCATCTCTTTGCGCATCTTCAGATCCAGAGCGCCCAGAGGTTCATCCAGAAGCAGGATCTCCGGTTCATTGACCAGGGCGCGGGCAATCGCGATCCTCTGCTGCTGTCCGCCCGAAAGGGTCTGGATCCTGCGGCGTTCAAATCCTTCAAGATCCACCAGTTCCAGAACACGGCCCACCTTGCGGTCGATCATATCCTTGGGGGTTTTTTTCTGACGAAGTCCGAAAGCGATATTATCATATACATTCATATGCGGGAAAAGTGCATAGCGCTGAAAAACCGTGTTGATCGGCCTTTCGTAAGGCGGCAGCCCGATCAGGGACTTCCCGTTCAGCAGGATATCTCCCTCCGTGGGCACATCAAACCCTGCGATCATCCGGAGCGTCGTGGTCTTTCCGCAGCCTGAAGGGCCCAGAAAAGTGACAAACTCTCCGCGCTTTACTTCCAGGTTAAAGTCATCCACAGCCTTGAAGCCGTCGTCTTCGAAGACTTTGGTAATGCCCTTCAGTTCGATAATGGTATCTCTGCTTTCCATGTGGTATTCCTCTTAATCTGTATATATTTAAGGTCTCTCAAATGCTCATGCAAGCATGGCATTTGTTCGACTTTTCCTCGCTGTTTTTCTTTCTGTTTTGAAAAACTACGCGCTGCTTCGTGCTCCGCACTCCCGCATCGCTTCCTCAATTCGGACCCGCGGCACACCGCTCTGTCCTCATTGAGGGACGCTCGTCAAGGTCTCTCAAATGCTCATGCAAGCATGGCATTTGTTCGACTTTTCCTCGCTGTTTTTCAAAACTCCGGGGGGGAGCTGATCCAGAGCAGTTTGGCGGGGCGGTTTGCGGGGTTGGAGAGGTAGTGGTTTTTGGCCGCCTGGTAGTAGAAGCTCTCTCCGGCCTTGAGGTGGTAGACTTTTTCGCCCAGATGGAGGTTGAGGCGTCCGCTGATGAGGAAGCCGAATTCTTCTCCTGTGTGAGGTTTGTCCTCTTCCAGGACTCCGTGGGGGGCAAGCACCACCAGGAGGGGTTCCATCTGGTTTTTCTGTGCAGAAGGCACGATCCACTGTATGCTGTTGCCCTGTTCGTCGATTTTTTCAAAGTACTCGGGCTCGGAAAAGATTACTTTCTCCTCTTCCTGGCGGAAAAATTCCGCAGGTGTGGATCCCAGACATTCGATGATCTCGAACAAGGTGAGCACCGAAGCGGAAACCTGTCCGCGTTCAAGCTGTGAAATAAATCCCTTTGTGAGTTCTGTTCTGTCCGCCAGTTCCTGTTGTGTCAGGCCGTTCCGATTGCGGAGATTTTTGATCCGTTCCCCGATGTAACTGTTGACCTCTGCGGTTTCCATTCCGTCTTACCTCTTTGCATTTATAATCCATTCAGGATTCAGGTACTTTGCTGTTTTCCGGTCTATGTTCACGGCATAGCAAGAGCTCCGAATAGTAAACTTTTATCTTTCTGTTACTAAACCCGGAGCCATACTCCATTATACTGACAGTAAACTTTTTGTCAACAATAAAAACTATATTCCGTAAATATCTGTTTCAGAGCATAAATGTCAGATAAAATCGTCAGATCCTCTGCGGATGAACGGATCATGGTATAAATGGAGGCACTTGAGCCCGTAGATTTGACGCAGATGTGAATTTTCATTATACTTGTCCCCATGAGCTTTCTTTATAGAAATCCATGACAGGAGGTTTCATTATGGGACGTTTATACAGAGCCGCCGCGGCCATGCTGGCTGCAGCGCTGCTTTCAGCATTGCTGCTGACAGGATGCAGTGATTCAGAATCCATAAAGGAAGATGCCGAAAACTATGTAAAAGCCGTACTTGATCTGATGTGTACCGGAGATTACGATCATTCCGTTACCTTCGCAGATGCGGAATCCGGAACAGAGCCCGCATCCCGGGATGCCATGATCGCAGAGATCGTGAGCAGTGCAGCAAAGGACAATGATCTGAATGAGGAGCAGTGTGCGCAGTTACAAGATCTGATCACCAGAGCCTTTCCCTCCTGCCGTTACTCTGTCAAAAGCGTAAAAGAAACGGATGACGGCGGATGTGATGTGACTGTGTCCATCGAACCGTTTAAGCTCTTCGAGGGGGTCAGCGATGCACTCAGTCAAAAAGCTGAGGAGCTGTCCGCAGATCCCGAAAAAGCGATCGCCATGACAGGGGAAGAACAGACCGCTGTCCTCGCCGAAGTACTGTTCGCCCAGCTCAATCAGAATCTTGAAGATCCCCACTACGACCCCTCTGTTGAAATCGTCGTACATTACGGTCTTCTCGAAGGATCGGAGGACAGATACGGGATCGATGAAAATGCAGGCAGGGCACTCGGAGAAAAACTTTTTTCCCGGGAGGGTCTGTGAGGCAGCGCTCCTCCCATCCGGTTTTACCCGGACTGGTCTGCTACAATTTCATCCTGAAAAATCATCAAAAAAACAACAGCCGCCCTGCGTCAAATGGGAATCGAAACGGTTCCCGGCGCAGTGCGGCTGTATTATTCTTCCTTCTTTATTCTTTATTCAACGATCTCCATACTCTCGATCACCGGCTGGGCCTCCGGAGGAATTGTGCCGTTGCCGTCTATAGGCTCGGCATCTTTCGCGATCTGGTCCGCGACCTCCATGCCCTCTGTCACGTAGCCAAATGCCGCGTATTCTCCGTCGAGGAAGGTGGAATCCGCCACAGTGATAAAGAACTGGGAACTGGCGGAATCAGGGTTCTGTGCCCTTGCCATGGAGATCACTCCCTTTACGTGACTGATCGGATTCTCATGACCGTTAGAGGCAAATTCGCCGACAATGGTCTCATCCGAGCCTCCGGTGCCGTTTCCCAGAGGGTCACCGCCCTGGATCATGAAACCATCCATGATCCTGTGGAAGGTGAGTCCGTTATAGAATCCTTCCTTTACCAGTTTCTCAAAGTTCTCGACAGTTGCCGGCGCGGCCTCCCGATCCAGTGCCACAGTGATCGTACCGTAGTCCTTTACATTGATCCGGACATGGTCCATGGCGGAAGTATCTACTGTATCCGCTGTCTCCGTCGTATTCTCCGTCTGCGGATCTGCCGCGGCAGCCTCTTCTTTGCTGCCGCTCTCTTCTGTGCTCTGTGCTGCCCCGGAGCCACCGCAGCCGGCCAGAAGCAGAATGCAGCAGAGGGCAGCCGCGATTGCGGCAGATATTTTCATTTTTCTGTTACAGTTGGTTTTTCTTCTCATTTTTCAAAGTCCTTTCGTATGATCCGATGTATCAGCAAAAAGCCCGGACTGCAGAAAACAGAGTCTTCTGTGTTCCCGCAGGCAGATACCCGCTGACATCCGCCCTATTATAGCACTTCCCTTCAGAAAGAACAAAAATACTAAAAACCGAAGGATGCCCCTCCATGGACAGGAAGGGATCATCCTCCGGTTTTTCATTTTTCAGAACATTACAGCCCTGTATTTTTGTCCACAGGGAAATCCCAAAAGGCCGCAATGAGGATGCGGGATCAGATATCTCCCATTTCTTCGCCCATGTCGAATTCATCGGTGTTGATCTCTTCTTCCTCGTCCTCTTCGGGAGCGACGATGACGAACTCGGACATATAGGCTTCCTCCGGCTGGCCTGCCATCAGAGCCGGAAGATTGATAATGATGCCATCCATGTTATAAGGGACACCCATAGAGACCTTGTGGGAATGCGGTGTGCCGTCTTTTTCATCCGTGATCTCCAGAGTCATGGTAAGGGTCTGTCCCATGATGTCCGCCATACCTCTGTCGCGTTCGGAAAGCTTTGCGACCTCTTTGCCGTCTACAATGACTTTGACTTTGTGATAAGCCTTGTACTCCTGGCCGTTGTACTCCAGTGTCTTGTTGTCAAAATAGATCGTATGGCCGCGGCCGATCACAAACATGGCTGCTGCAATGACCAGCACGATCGCAAGAGCGGCGATCCGGAAGATCAGCTGTCTTTTATTCTTCATGCCTGCTCACCTCCTTTTGCAGAGGCTTCCTCCGCCTCCTGCGCGGCCGCAAGCTGCTGGCCTGCAGCACTGCGCATCCTGCGCTTGTTGGTCTCATACATGATCAGGGCGACAGTGATAACTGCATAGGATACGAATACACGGAAGTACTCACCGATCATGGAGTCGCCGGTGATATAAGCACCTGCGCGGGGAGCAACGATGAACATGGTGTGGAAGAGGATAACGCCCAGGAAAACGTTGCCGATCGAGGCACGGTCTACAGAAGCGCCGCCGACCAGAAGGGCTGCGATACAGAACATACCGATCTGGCTGTGTGCACTGTAGGTCGCGATATTGCCCATGTTCTGAAGATAGATGACCATGCCGATGCCGGCCAGAACAGTCGACATGACAATGGAGATGATCCTGGTGCGCTCGACGTTGATGCCGGCGTCACGGGCGACTTCCATATCCTGTCCGACAGCTCGCATATCCTGTCCCAGCTTGGTGCGACGGAACCACACAATGAAGAGACACAGGAGGCCGATAATGATAAAGGTCAGGACAGGGATCTTGACTCCGGCGATATTGATGGCCAGAAGGTTGTCCAGCTTCTGGCGCATGCCCAGAAGGGAGACGGTGTTGCGGATGCCGTATCCGCGGGGGAGCTTGATCGATGCGTGCTTGATGGGAATGATGCTGCCCATCAGGTAGAGGACGACCAGCTGATAGATACCGTTGACGAAGAAGCTCATGATGTAGCTTGTGATCATCTCACGGCCCTTGGCTTCATTCAGGATCTTGCCGCAGAAAATACCGAGCAGGATGGAGATCGGGACGGAAACGATCACTGCAAGCACCATTCCGGGGATCCCCACGATCTGCCAGTCAGAGACCAGGATCAGGGCGATCTCGGCTGCCATGGCTCCCAGGGTCATACCGAAGTTCAGGCCCATGCCTGCCATGATCGGGATCAGCAGACTCAGGATCAGGAAAGAGTTGCGTCCCATACGGGTCACAATCTCGTTGATCAGCATATTTGCTGAAAGTCCGGAAATCGGGATGCAGATCGCACAGATAATAATGAACATGATCGGGACGGATGCCTGCCTGAGGACCGAACCCCAATCGACGGAGGCTGTTTTATCTTTTTTCGTATTCATTTAGATACCTCCGTCTTTCTGGTCAGTGCAAACAGGATCATACCCATGGACGCGATGATACGGATGACTTCCGACATATCCATGTGGATCATGTTGTTCATGACTGTAGGTGTCATTGTGACGATACCCTGGAAGAGGATCGTACCGACAATAACGTTCATGATGGTCGCCTTATTGACGGAAGCACCGCCGATCAGAATTGCGGAAACTGCAGGGAGCGCCATGTAGAAGGGCGCCATATAGAGCTGGATGAAGCCGAAGCCCTGCTCATAGACCAGGATGCCGACAGCCGCAAGCCAGGTCGACATGATGACCGACAGCATTCGGATGCCGTCCACGTTGATGCCGGCCGCCTTTGCAAATGTCGGATTGGAGCCGACAGCCGTCATGGCAGTACCTGTCTTGGTGTGCAGAAATGCCCAGATTCCGAAGGCAAGGAGGGCAAAGAAAAGGATCGTTCCTGTAGGAATCGAGATGTTTCCGATATTGATCTGCAGGATGCCTGCCAGTGCCTGGTTGTAATAGCCCTCCAGGGAAATGGTGGTACGAAGGCCCTTGCCGGAAAGGCCCCAGACCATGTTGGGGCTGTGGTAAGGCAGAAGGAGCCACATCATGCACATGAAGGAGACGGAGGAAAATCCGACATAAGTCGCAATCATCATCTCGCCGCCCTTGATCTTGTTGAGGAGCCAGCCGTAGACCGCGCCCAGCACCAGAGCGAAGGGGGTGGCGATCAGGACGGCAGCCAGGAAGGAAATCGGTCCTGTAAAGCCCAGTTCAATAGAGAGTGTCGCGCCCAGAAGGCCCGAAATGATGCCCAGGGGCAGGCCGAAGTTCAGGCCGCACCCGGAGTGGACCATGGGAACCATTGCCAGAACCAGAATGCCGTTCCAGCTGAAACGGTTGATAATATTGGATATCTGCGTCGGCAGGTCCGCTCCGACGAAGGGCGCCATGATCAGCAGAAGGAGCAGGAAGCCCGTGATGATCAGACGCGGAACGCCGAAGTTTTTCAGCGAAGCCATTATTTTTTCTTTCATTCTTGTTTTTTCCTTATCGACTATGAAGATATGTTACGGATTTAGATAACGTTGTTCAACATCAGTTCACCGAAGTCCTCGACAGAAGCGCCGGCAGGAAGGATGCCGGAAATACGTCCGCCGGAGACGATGGCGATCCGGTCGCAGGTCGACCGAAGCTCTTCGAGCTCGGAGGAGATCATGACGACGGTGACACCGTTCTCGCGATTGAATTTCTTGAGGGCATCCAGGACCAGTGCCTTGGCACCTACGTCAATGCCTCTCGTGGGCTCCGAAACAAACAAAACCCGCGGCTCAAGAGCAAAGGCCTTGGCCAGGCAGATCTTCTGCTGATTTCCGCCGGAGAGTTCGCGGGCGTTCTGTTTGGACCCGGTACATTTGATCTTCAGTTCATCGATATATTTCTCTGTGACAGCGCGGATAGCATCGTCATCGCGCCATTTTACCATACCGCCCAGATAATTCTTCAGGAATTTATTCTGGATCTGCATTGCCGGGAAGGCGACATTCCACTCCAGGGACTCGTCAAGGAGAAGTCCGACGCCGCGCCGGTCCTCCGAGACAAAGGCAAAGGAGGAATCCAGGCATTTGCGGGGGCTGTTGAGCGGAATCTCATTTCCTTCAAATTCCACGCGGCCGCCGGCTTCGTAGAGGCCCATGATGCCGTTGGGGATACCCAGCTTGCCCTGACCCGCAAGACCGCCGATTCCGAGGATTTCTCCCTCCTTTACATCCAGGGAGACATTGCGGACTGTCTCTCCGGGCATGTCCACCCAGAGCTTTTCAATCTTCAGGACAGTCTTCGCGTTGTCATTGACGGACTGCTGCGCTGCCGCTGCCTTCTTTTCTCCGCCGACACTTCTGCCGACCATCCAATGGGTGATCTCCTGTACGCTGGTCTGCTTGGCGGGAACTTTCTCTACAAGTACGCCGTCGCGCATGACTGCGACTGTATCACAGACAGACAGGATCTCCTGCAGACGGTGTGTGATGAAAATAACGGAAATTCCCCTCGAGGACATACCGCGGATGGAATCGAGCAAGGCCTCCGCCTCGCGCTCGGTCAGTACTGCAGTGGGCTCGTCGAGGATCAGAAGACGCAGCTGGTCTTTGGACAGTTCTCTGGCGATCTCCGTAAACTGCTTGTGTCCGACAGGCATGCTGCTGATGATCATGTGCCGGTCAATGTTGACGCCCATCTTTTCGATGGCTTTGACCGCTGTCTCATCCATTGCCTTCCGGTCGAGTGTGTCCAGACGTTCTCCGAAGATCTCAGAGAGGAGATTTTTCTTTTTGGGTTCGCGGTTGAGGACGATGTTTTCCTCCGCCTCGAAACCGGGAATCAGGGAAAACTCCTGGTGCACCATGCCGATACCAGCTGCGATGGCGTCAAAAGGGGATGAAAAAGATACCTTTTCTCCGTCCAGCAGGATGTCCCCGCCGTATCCGCCGGTAGCTGTGATATCCGCCGCACCGAAAAGGATCTTCATCAGGGTCGACTTGCCGGCACCGTTTTCACCGACCAGTCCCAGTACCTGTCCGGCCTCAAGCTCCAGGTTGATATCTGTCAGAACCTGGTTGCCGAAGAAGTCCTTTTTAATGTTCCGCATCTGTAGAAGCGGCGCTTTTTGTTCACTCATAAAACTATTGCCTTCCTGTTGCGGTTATTGTTAGTAAACTACTTTTGCAATTTCATCTTAACAGATGCAGCATTGCAATGAGCTGCTGCGCAATCCTGATCTGCACAGGATCGGGATTGCGCAAAAGTTCATTGACCGCGCGCATCCTTCGTATCCTTTTTTATACAGCTCTATACAGGGTTATATTGCTTTTTGTCATCGCCGTGATAAAGCAGGAAATTTTACAACAAGGCGAGGAGGAACCGAAATGCGTCCCTCCCCGCCTGATTGTCATTATATGAGCATATACTCGCGGGATGTTTTCACTTATTTGACAGTGAAATACTTCTCGGGTACTTCAACACTGGTTGCTTCCATGTAGTGTCCGGGATTGCCCATGATATAGGTATCCTGGTAGATCAGGAAGGTGTTGTCCGCCTTGACGCCGGTGTCAACATTTGTGTAGTTGGAACCGTTCCACTCCGCGCCGGGGGAGAAAACGCCGTATGCGGAAGAAATAGCATCGATGTCGCAGAGCTCGCTCTGACCAAGGATGACATTTCTTGCATGCTCTGCAAGACCTGCGGAAACAGTGTAGCCATAGGAATAAGCCCATGTGCCGAAACGGCCTTCGCCGCCTGCATCGACAACTGCTTTCTCAACCTTTGCAAGGATCTTCTGGAAGTCGCCTGCTTCCTCGGTCAGATCAAGGCCGAGAGCTCCGGGATAGCCCATCAGAGGAGAAGGAAGGTCAGCCTCGATGAAATAGCCGCCATATGCAAGAAGCTGTTTCAGAAGAGGCTCTGTGTGTGCATCGTTGGTGCAGAAATATGCGGAGTTGGTGCCATAAGTATCGATCCACTCCGGAACATGCTCAAGGATGTAAGCCTGCGCGCCGGGAACACCGACATCCGTGGTGGGATCGGGAGCAGTCTCCATCTCGAACTTCATGCCGAATTCTTTGCAGGCTTCCTTCATGACCGCGACACGGCGGCTCATAGTCTCGTAGGACATGTGACGAGGGAAGGAGATGTGTACGAAGGTATCGCAGCCAAGATCATGAGCGGTCTTGATCATCAGATAGCCGCGTGCGACGAAGTCGTTGTTGACGACCAGGTCTGCAGCGGAGCCGATCTCGGGAAGATCCTCGTGGGACTCGCCGGCGATGCAGATGATGTCAGGCCTCTTCTCCTTGATCTGACGGAAAGCTTCTGTCGTGCCGGGGATTGCCTGGTTGACGATGATGGCTTTCATCTTGGGATCATCGGAGAGGTTTACGATAGTCTGGATCGTGGTCTCAAGTTCCTCTGTGAAGTTATCGGGATAGATTGCCAGGGTGACTTTATCCTCGCCGTATTTGGCCTGGAATGCCTCAGCGCCGCGTCTGTCGTCCTCGGACTGGGAGACGGAACCGGTGACGATACCGATGTGGAAATCCTCATCGACCGCTTCGGTTTCTGCAGGTGCGGTTTCTTCGGTTGTGGCCGCTGCTTCTGCAGCAGGTGCCGAGTCTGTGCTCTCAATCTTCGCAGCGCCTGAACTGCCGCCGCAGGCTGCGAGGGAAACGGCCATGACCGCTCCGAGGAGAACGCCTAAAAGTTTCTTTCTCATAACTAAAACTTCCTCCTGATGGAAATTTGCAGCCATCCAATGCAGATCGGACAGCTGCTGTGTGAATGCAGCTACCCGTACATAAGAAAAATACCCTTGACAGGTATTATCCGTAAATGTACAAGTTTGCCCTCAATTATACAGTTCAGACATACAAAGGTCAACTAAACAAAAGGGTTTACCTATAGTAAAATCGCTGTAATCCAAATCAAAATCAAGAGCAGAATATATGAAAAAATGACGATATTTCGATGGTTTCCGAGGAACAGCACGCATAAAATGCACATGCTGATGTATATTTTTTGTTTTTGCGTATAAAGCACCCGCTTTTGCAGAAAAACATGCAAAAGCGGGTGTTTTCATTGTCCCAAGTTAAATACGGGGAGGAGCCTCTTGGATAAGTTCCTATTTCTTATAGCTTTCCGCCACGTCCTCAGCCGTTTTCCGGATTGCTTCTCCGTGTCCGGTCAGTGCCGCAAATGGCGCAAACTGGGCGGCCCGCTCTTCCATGGACATCTGAGGATGCCTTTTGGAAACCGGATGGGGGAGGTTGATGATATCTTCATATTGATCCGCCATTTTCATCCTGTCCTTTTGCTGCTTTTCTCTGCGTCAGGCCTTGTGCCCTCCGATACTCTGATTGCGGTCCCGCATGGTGGCACCTTCCTGCAGACTGGTGCCCTTCAGGATCGCGTTTTTGCCGTATTTTCTGCGTATTTCCAGCATAGCCTCCTGCAGTCGGCGCTCCTTTTCCAGGGCAGCTTTTTCGCGCTCCTTCTTCTCTTCCAGAGCCTCATAGTCCGTAAACAGGTCCAACTGCTGCCAGCTCCCGGCGGCGCCGGACTCTCCTTCTCCCTTCGCTTCCTCTGTTTGTCCTGGAAAATCCTGATTTCCTGCAAAGTCTCCGGTCTGATCAGTTCCGGACAGAATCCCTATCTTCTGATCTGCCCCGAAAACGGGATTTCCCGAAGTGCTGCCCGTTCCAGCCTCCTCCTCGATGACGTGGTTGGTCCCGAGGAATATTCTCCGGACCAGCAGGTCCGGATCTACGATCCTGTCATAGAGATCGAGCACCGCACCGGTGATGAGTCTGGAGGAAGATGTATGGCGGCCGAGATTGACCGTGCCATGGGCCGGTTTCGGGGCCATTCTCCCGTACCAGTCCTTTTTGACGGGGCCTTTGTACTTTTCGCGGATGGCGGGATCTGTCAGGTTTTCATTGTCGTAGACAACTGTAAGAACCATCTGGTCTGCTGTGAGACGTTTTTCGACCAGATTGAGGGCGGCTGCGTCCGCCATCTCGAGTACAACAATCCGGGCTTTTTCAAAATCATAGGGGCACTGCAGGACCTGTCCGGCACTGAAAGACCGATTCTCCGGTTTGTAGGCCTTAATGTAATCGATCGTACATGGTTCCCAGCCCCAGGCGTGATCGATGAGAAGCTCCGCATTGACCCCGAACAGTTTATAGAGCAGATCCTCGTCCTTTAGGGAATATCTTGCCACATCCCCCATGGTAAACATGCCGTATCGGGCCAGTTTTTTTGCCGTCCATTTTCCCACGCGCCAGAAATCTGTGATCGGGCGATGGCCCCAGAGCTTTCTGCGATAGCTCATCTCATCCAGCTCTGCGATCCGCACTCCGTCGGCATCCGGCGCAGTGTGCTTGGCCTCTATGTCCATGGCGATCTTGCAAAGATAGAGATTTGGACCAATGCCCGCAGTCGCCGTGATCCCCGTCTCCTTCAAAACCGTGCGGATCATCTCCATGGCAAGCTCGCGGGCAGTCTTTTTGTAGAGGACAAGGTATTTGGTCACATCCATCATGACCTCGTCGATGGAATAGACATGTATGTCCTCCGGTGCGATAAAGCGAAGATAGATTTCATAAATCCTGGTGCTGTACTCGATATAATGCGCCATGCGGGGAACAGCAATGATGTAGTCCGCCTTGAGGGCGGGATCCGCCGCCAGCTCCGGTGCAGAGACGGAAGACCCGGAAAAAAGGCTGTCGGCAGCGTCCGCCTCACTCCGCAGAGACTTTTCTCTGGAAACAGAAATTCTCCTGCTCCTCTCCCGGTTCACCTCCTTCATCCGCTGTACGACTTCAAAGAGCCGGGGACGTCCGGGGATCCCGTATGCTTTCATGGAGGGAGAAACAGCCAGGCAGATGGTTTTCTGCGTGCGGGAAATATCCGCCACGACAAGATTTGTCGTCAGCGGGTCAAGCCCTCTGTCCATGCACTCCACAGATGCATAGAAGGACTTCAGGTCAATCGCAATATAGGTGTGCTCCTGCTGTGTCATCTCATTCTCTCCGCATCTGTACAGCGTATCATTTCCTCTTCCGCATCTGTTTTCAGCCCGGAGTATATACCGGGCAGTGAGCCGGTAAGCTGCTCAGGGCAGCTGCAGATACTCTTCTCCCACAACATCCGTCAGCATTCTCCGGACATAATCATAATCAAACTCTGTGAAGCCGTACATGGTACGCATGCCGTGTGCCAGGGCCGCTTTTTCTGAATAATCGGAATACAGCACGACATGGTCATCCTCATAGTTTTCCCCGTAATCGGACAGAATCGGGATGAGGGCGTGATCTTCAACGGTGAGTCCCTCCTCCGTAAACCGGAAGGTACAGGAGAGAAGAAGCCCGATCATGGCATCCGGGTTGGGCATGGAATTCTGGGCGCACAGGAAGTTTCCCAGGGAATAGGCACAGAATACCTTCCGGCCGTCCGCTGCGGTCAGCATCTCTGCCCCCTCCACAACATGCGGATGCCCGCCGATGATCAGGTCTGCCCCCATATCTGCCACGCGCCGGGCCAGCTCCCTCTGCTGCATTGTCTCGTCGTGATTATATTCCTCTCCCCAATGGAGACTTACGATCACAGCATCCGCCTGTTCCCGTGCAAGTTGGATCTGGCGGGCCATCAGGTCCTCTTCCTCCAGATAGATGACATGGGCGGGTGAATCAGAAGGGGTATCGATATTGTTTGTTCCGTAGGTGTAGGTGAGAAAGGCAAGCCTTTTGCCCTTACAGGAAAGGATGGGGATGTCGTACTCGGTCCCGTATTCCCAGAGGCCCGTACAGCAGATTCCCTGCCCGGGGGATGCGTCCTCCTGCATAGTCTTCCAGAAGGAAAGCGTCTGCCGGATTCCTTCCGAACCCAGATCATAGGTATGGTTGCTGCAGAGACTGAACACGTTCCAGCCCGCATCGATCAAGGCTCTCCCGCTGTCTCCGGGGGTGGAAAAAGCCGGATAGCCGGATGGCTCCAGGGTATCTGTCATCAGGGTCTCTATATCGATCCAGTTGGCATCGTGCTCCTGGATAAAGGGAGCGATCTTTGCATAGCAGGGAGCAAAATCATAGCTGTTCCCCTCTCCTGCATCGGCAGCCCTCTGCGCAGCCTGCTCATACAGGGTTTCATTGATCAGGTTATCGCCGACAGCGGTAAAGGTGATCCGTGTCTCTTCTTCCCTTTCCCTTCTTTCTTCGGCCTGTGCCTGCTCCGGCACTGCCTGCTCATCCTGCGTTTTCTCTGACTGCGCTCTATCGGTCTGTGCTCTGTCTGTCTGCGCTCTGTCTGACTGCGCTTCTGCGGTTTCCCTGTCCGTTTCCGCGTCCGGGGACGTCTCCGCCGTCTCCTTCTTCAGCGCTGTCCCCAGCGCTTCCATCCCTGATAAGCCTTTGGAAGGCCTCCCCATTGACGCGGCATTTGTCCCCGCTGAATCCGCATTCTGCGATCGGATTGTTGACGGATCGGCATGCGGGGTCACGGTTTTTGAACAGCCCGCGGCAATACTGAGGATCACAAGCGACAGCAGAATAGAAAAAAGACGCGCCTGCACCCGGCCGGCGCGCTTTTTTTCCGGAAATTTTTTCTCTTCTTGTTGTGAAATTTCTGTTTGCAAATTGATTTCCTGATTATTTCTATAAAAATGAGGGATTCACACCTTGCGTGAATCTCAAGGTTGTCAATGTTCAGCAGCCGGATCCACTCCAAAGCAGGATACGGATCAGGCATGCGCCAGAATGTATGCCTTCAGCTCGTCGTAGATCTTTTCCGGTTCGGGAGGGCATCCCATAATGCAGTGATCAAACTCTTTCGTACAGCGTCCGATGCCCAGACGGCCGGTCCTGCCCTGCATGCCCTGGCCGATGGCGATGCGGTCGCGGAGCCTGTCAAGCAGATCTTCCTCACGGAGAAGGTTCAGAGCATGGACGAGATTTCCGTAGCAGGCACTGCAGGAATCCACCTCCTCAACGGCATAGGAGACCTCCAGGATACGGTTCCGGCGCGGAAGCTCCTCCTCCTCACTCTCCCCGTTCAGGCGGATGATCTCGGCCTTCGAAAGGTCTGCTGAGCCGACGCCCAGTCTCTCTGCGAGACGGACATAGGGCACCTCATCGACATCGTACTGCATCAGATGACATGCATAGCTGTCTACCAGAACCGGATCTGTCGCTGCCATGACACAGTTGCGGACGACAGGATTTCCTCCTTCCTCAAAATCAAGATCACCGCAAATGTGATCGACGACAATAAAATCCTGACGGATCCCCTTCTGCAGATGGGCAATGGGTTTGTGCAGGCCCATGCGGTGAAAGCGGCTCTTCTCCTTGTTGGGCAGCAGGCCCTTCATATTTTTCAGGGCACAGGTCATCTTTGTCTGGCAGTGCCCCTTCATGACCGGCACATTGATCAGAAAATCGATCCTGTCCACGACATCTGTGATCTGCAGTTTCATACCGGAACAGTCGACTTCGTGCCATTTTTCCTTCTGGGTATCTACAAGCGGCACGCCGTATTGTTCGGAGAGGGTATTGTAGCCGCAGTAGTCAAAAGCCAGCGCGGTGCGGTCTCCCACCCAGGAGCCCTCGGCAATAATGATGTTCCGGAAGTCCCTCTCCTGCAGATACTCGATGATACCGGCGACGACCTCTGTGTGCGTCGTTGCGCCGAACTGTGCGGGAGATGCGACCACAAGATTCGGCTTGATGCCGATCCTGGTCTTTTTGTCTCCGATCCTGTTTGCAAGATTTGAAGCCGCCAGGACCTTTTTGGTCATCTCTTTATAATCTGTACCGTAAATTTTCCAGATTCTGTTGGAACCATCGGGGCTGCTTCCGGGTTTTGCCTTATTCTGTTTCATCTTTTCACCTCAGATAGATAAATAATTTTTGACCCGTTCTCTCTTCGCTCCGCCATTATAACACAGATATAGTAAATAATCATTGCCCTGCAAAAGGCATGCCGAATGTCGTGGTCGTATGTCGTGATCTTTCCCTTTATACCGGACTTTTTTTCCGGGTGCCTGACGCCGGGAAAACCGCATACTGAAGCGGCGCCGACCTTCCTGCTGCCTATATTTCAGCTGTTATCACTGATTGTAGTAGAAGCCTGACTGGAAAACGTTTATAATAGTAGAGGAAAAAGCGGTCTGCACCGCACTCATCCGGATTCAGAGGGAGTATTATGAAAAAATCGAGGAAACACCGCTCCGGCTCACATGCCAGAAAGACCCGGAAACAGAATCAAAGCAAGGCCGGACTGCCTTCCGGTAACGCATCCTTCAATGAAGGGCCTTCCGGCGAAGGATCTTCCGATGAAGTATCCTTCAATGAAGAATCTTTCAATGAAGCATCATTAAATGAAAGATCTCTCGAAGAAGCATCTTTCGATGAAGGATCTTTCAATGAAGTATCTTCCAGTGAAGCATCTTTTTATGAAACGTCTTTCGATGAAACATCCTCCGGCTTCCTTTCTGCTGACGAACTGCCCGAGCCGGAGATTTCTTCCGGCAATCCCCCTTCCAAAAGAACACATACCCGCCATAAACGTTCAAATATCAGGTCCGATACTTTCTCCTCTTTCCTTGACCGGCACGGCAAAACTCTCATGAGGGCCGCCGGCATTGCTGTATGCCTCCTGACCATCCTGTATTTCAATGCGCGCATGGCAGGAACCTTCCCGGGTGAAAGTCTGTCATCCAACCTGTCAAAATCCCGCAGCGCAGCAGAAGGCTCCGTTACGGCACAGGACAATACCGTACAGAATACATCCCCGGATCCTGAGACCACCGTACAGACGCAGGAATCTGCGTCAGATGATCAGGGAAACGATCCTGAGAGATCCTCTGCCCCTGCCGCAGACGAAAGCTCCCTCCCGGATGAGGCTGCGAACGAAGAGAGTGACGGGGAAGATTCCGAAAGCCCCGACAATACTGAGGAGTACGAGGAATACGAAGAAGAGGAAGAATATGAAGAGGAGGAGGAATACGAGGAGGATGAGGAATACGAAGAAGATGAGGATGAGGAGTATGAAGAAGGTTATATAACAGATTTTGACGAAGAATAAACAGCTGTCGCGGTACGGACAGATGATAGGACGCAAAAAGGCACCTGCGGGGACGCAGATGCCTTTTTTTACATTTAAGCGCCGGGAGTGATGATCTCGGAATCCTCCGCCCAGATCGCATCAATCTTGTCTCTGTGCAGGTCCTCTCCCGTCACGATCAGGACTTCCCTGGCAAAAATCGTGGGCTGGATCCGGGTCTCTCTGCGGGTCGCATTGATCTGCACGCGGGAATCTTCCGCAGTACGCACAAATCCCTTGATCCGCATGACGTTCCCGCACTCTGGATCTTCCAGCGTCCGGGCAATACACTGGCGCAGCTTTTCTTCCTGCATGTGTGTGCCGAAATAAAACAGGGTCCCGTACCCATTCTCATGTTCCACGGGGATCTTGATATGGTCCGCAGGCATCATACCGCCCATGGCGATCGAGGCAAAATCCTCTGTGGTCAGTTCTTCCCAGTCTTTTGCAAGGATGTCATCCGCTGTCAGACGTCTGTCGCACTGGAATCTTTCCATAGCACGATTTAAGTGTGCCAGGATCCTCTCCTTTGTCGCCGCCGGTTCTTCAATACCCTTCATGTCCTGACAGTGGCTCAATACGATCTTCCCTGCGTTGGCTGTCTGCGATACCAGCAGATACTCCGACTCCTCGGAGAGCTCATCCTCCATCCCGGCATCGACGATCGCCACCAGGCTGCCGGGTTTATACCAGTTGCACAGAGGTTCCTCCGACATGGCATCGAAAAACTCATCGGTGTCATAGATGCCGGAAGGTTCCACAATGATGCGGTCAAATCCCGTCATTGCCATAGAGATGAGCTTGGTGGAAAAACGCCGTCTGTGAGAAATAATTCCGTCTCCTCCCACGATCATCTCCACGTCACAGTTATCTCCCATCAGGTCCTCCAGGAGCACCATGTCGATATTGATCGCACCGTAATCATTTTCCAGGATTCCCACCGTCAGGCCATTGTCGATGAGAAACCTTGCATATTTCTTTATAAAAGTTGTCTTTCCGGATCCCAGAAATCCTGTGATCAGATCTATCTGCGGCATAAATCTCTCCTTCTCCGACGCAGTCAGCAGCGGTCTGTTCCGGCCCCTGCGGGTGCCGGGACACGTTTCTCATTATCCTATTTCCTGTATTATTTTGCAAGCCGCACTTTCGATGCCGGAATCCGGCCTCCTCCTTTTTTGTTTGACGTCCGCAGGTTCATAGTGTTACACTTTAAAGCCGAAAGTCAGGATGTCAGGACAGCCGGGCAGTCTACTCCGGACACAGACGGGCAAAGTTCATCGCCTGTGACGGATTCTGATCGGCGGCGTCTTCTCCGGGCACAGACGGGCAGAAGTCAGCACTGCAGCTGGCTGATCAAGAGTGAGATCAGAGATCGGAAAGAAGGTATACCATGCGGACACTGGAGGAAGTGAGAGAATTTTTCAAAAATGATGTATATGCAACCGGAACGACCGGCATCGAAATTGCGGATGCCCGTCCCGGATATGCCAAAGTCACACTGAAGATAGATGAGAGACACATAAACGCTGTAAACCGGGTCATGGGAGCGGTCTATTATACGATGGCTGATTTTGCCTTTGCCGTCGCGACCAACTATGAATACGACAGGGCCGACACAGTCACTCTCTCCAGTCAGATCAACTTCCTCGGAGCTGCAAAAGGAAAAACGCTGATCGGCGAGGCGGAAGTCCTCAAGGACGGCCGGTCGACCTCCTTCTATAAAGTGCGCATCACAGATGAACTGGGTACAAAGATCGCGGAAGTCTCCACCAACGGCTTCAAACTTCCCGCAAAAGCATAAACCCAGGAAAACAAGAAAAAGCCAGGGGATAAAACCTCTGGCTTTTTGCATACAGCTGTTTTCATTTTTCACCCGACCGGAATGGGTACGGCGATCAGGATATACCTGGCGTTGTTGAACTCGTAGGCACAGGTCGACAGAACAATGATCCTGTCGACGGTTTCCAGGTAGTATTGCTTGTCCGATTTAAAGGTGGACTTTTCGAGGGCATCCTGCAGATAGGCCTGCATCTCCTGCGGCGTCTGAAAAAGGTTGTAGACAGGGTCGTTATCCGTCGCTACAAAACCTGCCACCAGATTGAGCCGGTAATTCTGTGCAGGTGTCAGATACCACATTGTCGGGTGCTCGTCGTAGTATTCCTGCTTGGTATACTCGTGGATCATGGCGAACATGGAACCGTCGTTCATGCTGTGTCCATACAGGATCGTCGCCGGATCGATCTGCCCGCGGGAATTGTAGCAGTCCTCAAATATGCATCCCGCGAAATTGTACTCCTTGTTGATCATGTGGTGCAGGTAAAGGTCATTGTCCTCGCCATGCATGACAGGGTAATTTACAACCGTATCGGGACAGTAGATCCATCCTGCCACGTCAGGATTTTCCTTGAGCAGACTCTCAAAATCAATCTCGATCGGCGCTTTTTCAATTTCCTCCTGCCCGGTTTCTTCTTTTTCCGTCATGAACTGTTCCGCAGTCTTTTTATACTGCTCACGGCCTCTGCGGTACTCGGAAAAAATACTGTAGAGCCGGTATCCGCTGAAAGCAAGGATTCCCACAAAAACAATCAGTAAAAGGTTGATGATTATTCTTTTCATTTTATTCCAGTCAATGTTTCAAAACACACGCACATGGGCTCCGTTTCTCAGGAGCAGATGCTGTACAGGGCGCCGCTGAAGGGAGGAAGTTCCAGTGTCATGGGCGCTTTTGCCATGGTAACGATCTGTTCGGCCTCCTCTTTTTTCTGTCCGCTCCAGCACTGCCAGTCGGTGTGAAGGATCAGTGTCCATTTTTCCTTTTTCTCCGGCTTGAGGGTGAGCATTCTCGCGCGGTCTGAGAAGTTGAACACAGCAGCGATATCACACGTGTCGTTCTCAGGCAGAGAAGCCTTTCCGGCTTCGGGCCTTCCTGCATTTTGGCCTGCGGCTGCAATATTGACCGCGGCGTTCCTGCGGATCGCGAAAACATCGCGGCCCTGGTCATTCATGGCAAGCCAGGAAAAACCTGCCGGATCATAATCTGCCGAGGAAAGAGCCCCATACTCGCGGTAGACCTCGTTGAGTCTGATCATATACTTGTGGAAGGAATCGTGCATGGGATATTTGAGAAGGAAATTGTCCGGTTCCTTCGTCTCATCCCACTCTCTGAACATGGCGATTTCATTGCCCATGAAATTGAGCTTCTTGCCCGGATGGACGTACATATACATATAGAGAGAGCGCAGCTGCGGGAACTTCTCCTCATAAGAGCCGAAAATCTTGTCGACGATCGTCCTCTTGCCGTGGACAACTTCGTCGTGGGAAAGAGGGAGCAGGTGGCGCTCATTATAATAATAGTACATGGAGAATGTCAGCAGCTCAGGGCGCTTGGAGCGCTCGTCTGAAGTCTTCATGAAATAATCCAGCGTATCATTCATCCAGCCCAGATCCCACTTGTAATCGAATCCGAGACCGCCCTCTTCCGCGGGTTTTGTACATCCCGGATAAGAAGTGCTGTCCTCTGCGATCAGCATGGCTGTCGGATGCAGCCTGTGGATGCCGGCATTCATTTTTTTCAGGAAAGCAACCGCCGTTTCATTGACACCGCGGAGCTCATTGCCCATCCAGTAGATCACACGGCTGATGGCATCCATGCGCAGGCCGTCAAAATGATACTCCGTGAGCCAGTAGTTGGCAGCGGACTGCATGAAGCAGGCCACCTCGCGGCGGGCAAAAATAAAGTTGCAGCTGCCCCACTCGCTGTCCGAGACATCACTGGGCGGATACTCGTACAGCTCACTTCCGTCGTACTGACGAAGTCCATAGTAATCCAGCGCAAAGTGGGCCGGAACGAAGTCAATGATCGCCCCGATCCCTGCATTGTGCAGACGGTCGATCAGCTTCTGGAGCTGCTGTGCCGTACCATAGCGTGAAGTCGGACTGAAAAAACCGGTGCTCTGATACCCCCAGCTTCCGTCAAAAGGGTGCTCGGACAGGGGCATAAACTCGACATGGGTATAGCCGTTGGATTTCACATACTCGATCAGCTCATCCGCGATCTCCTCGTATGTATACCAGCCATTGGGATCCTTCTCATTGCGTCTGAAAGACCCAAGATGCAGCTCATAAATATTGAGGGGCGCATCATAGCAGCGCGTCCTCTTCTTCATCCATTCGTCATCAGTAAATGTATAGGCGTCGAGATCACGGATGATCGAAGCAAAATTCGGGCGCAGTTCCATTCCAAAACCATAGGGGTCACAGTGCTCTACGCGGCCGTTTTTTCCATAAATGACATACTTGTACATCTGGCCGGGTTTCGCGTCTTTTTCAAAAATCTCATAGAACTGGAACTTGACCGGCATTTTCATTTCTTCTTCGGTCCAGTTGTTGAACTCTCCGATGATGCAGACCTTATTTGCCCGCGGCGCATAGGTGCGGAATACTACTCCGCCGTCCTGCACATGGGCGCCCATGTATTTATATACATCATACAGATCGCCGTCAAAAAATTTCTGAAAATCCATTCAATTTCCTCCGCGCCGTTCATAGAACAGCGGACATAAATACATTTGCTGTAATTGACTATTCTGCAGTTCTGTCTTCTGCGGCAGACCTCTCCTGTCACTCCTCGTCCTCTCCCTCTGAAGAAGATTCCTCTTCGGAAGCAGCCTCCTCAGTGGTATTTTCTGCAGCGTTCCCGCTCCTGGTCTTCCAGAGCTGGTCAAGCACCTCCTGCGCATTCTCTTCCGTCACCTTGAAAATAACATCGGCAATTGTTTTCTTGGCCTGATTTCCTTCGACCATGTCTTTTGCGGCGATCCCTGTGAGCTTAGCCTGCTCATAGAAATCCACAAAGGTCGACCCGCTCATCAGCTTATTGATGATCGCTGTGCAGGTATCTTCATGCGTGCCCGCTCCAATGACCAGAATGTCTCTGCCCACAAGCCTGTGCCGGAGCTGTACACCGTCCGCAGCTGCCAGGGCTGCGTGCTCCGTACTGCAGAGCACCAGCTCTGCCTCTTTTTTGTGGGCGTTCAGGATTTCCTGCGTATACAGGGATATTTCCTCATCATCTTCGGAATCTGTTTCACCCAGGATCTGCAGCTCCGATCCCAAATCGCGGACCGTTTCCTCCAGAGCTGCCCGCGCCTGTTCTCCGCCGCCGACCAGAAGAGCACCGACATGACCGTCTTCATTAAAGTCCAGACCCCGGTCTGTTCCGCTGTAATCATAAAGAATCTTCATCTGGATAGAGAGATCCTGCTCATAGGTTGAGCCGATCCAGACTGCATTCATATTCTGCTCTGTCCAGCGAAGAATCTCTTCCTCTGCCGGTGTACAGTTTACAAACACCACACCTGCCTCTGCAGCCGCTGCTTTGTCCACGATCTCAGGAATCTTTCTGTCATCAACTGCTGCAACGATCAGCAGCGAACATCCCTGCTCCAGACACTCATCAATCTCTTCTGCCTGCCTGGATCTGTGATCAGTCATTTCCTTTGCCACAATGTTTCCGGCCGAGAAGCCGCGCAGGACCAGCTCGTCCTGCAGCGCATGATACAGATACTCATTATCTCCTGTCCGGGAACTTGCAAAGCAGATCCCTACGAGGGCATTCTCCGTTGTGATCTTTTCTTCCTCTACAACTTCCGCCATCGCTTCTGTATCCGACATCTGCGCAGCTTCTGTCATATCCTCTGAAGCCTGTTCGGCTGCGGGAGCAGCATTCCCGTTTCCGCAGCCGGCGGCCAGCAGTGCAACAGACAGCAATACTGCAGCCAGATATTTCAAACGCATATTATTTTTCCAGTACATAGCAGGCTTCCCCCCTGATAGTTCAGTCTGTCGTTACCTGTAAATATTTCCTGATCCAAAACTCGCCTGTTCCGGGTTCCAAGAAAAAGGAACAGTTACAATTATAACAATAATCCTCATAAAATGGTAGACCGAATGATCACTCCATCTAACGATCATGTGCTTTCGTATACGACCGAGCTGACCGGGTTCACTGCCTCCTCTTTTCACGTTAAAAGGAGACTGCGGTTATTCCGCAGCCTCCTTTTTCATTACATCCCGCTATATGCCGTACGGCAGGCAGGGCTTTCATAAGCCCTGCTCACCGTATCCGGACTTGTTTGTCTTTCAAAAAACTCTGATCAGTCTACACCTTCGACAGGATAGCAGACCTTGCCGGGGTTGAGAATCAGGTTGGGATCGAAGACCTTCTTGATTCCGAACATCAGGTTGATGGATGTATCGCCCAGGCACTCACGCAGATATTTCATCTTGCCGCGTCCGATACCGTGCTCGCCGGAAACAAGTCCGCCGATCTCGGTAGCGCGTTTGTACAGTACGTTGAAGTACTTGTCGACACGTCTCTTGAACTCTTCCTCTTCCAGGTCATTGCTGCACTGGTAGATGTGGAGGTTGCCGTCGCCGGCATGGCCGAAGCTCTTGATCTCCAGGCCGCACTCTTCGCCGAACTGTTTGGAGAAGGTGAGGAACTCAGCGATCTTGTTGATCGGAACAACGACGTCGCACTCATCAAGGAGCTTGGTCTCGGACTCGATCGCCTCGAGGAAGCTGGAACGTGCAGCCCATGCATCTTTGATCTTTGTGGATGTGTCTGCGACCAGGACGTCGATCGCGCCGGCTTCAAGAACCAGCTCGCAGGCCTGCTCAACAACGTTGTTCAGCTCATCTTCATCTTTTCCGTCGAAGGTGACCAGCAGATATGCGCCGATCTCCTGTCCGTCGAGGGACTTGGGGAAAGTCTCTCTGCCGATGAAGCGCTCACTGGAAAGGATGATCTCTCTTTCCATGAACTCCAGAGCCTGAGGATCCAGCTGAGCCATCTTGATCTTCGGAACTGTGGAGATAGCCGTCTCCAGATCCTCGAAGGGGATGATCAGGGATACGACTGCCTTGGGAGCAGGGATGATCTTGAGGGTCAGCTCGGTGATAACGCCAAGTGTACCTTCAGCACCGATCATCAGGTTGATCAGGCTGTAGCCTGTGGAGGTCTTGCTGACCTGTGCGCCGAAGTCTACGACTTCGCCGTTTGCCAGGACAACTTTCATTGCGCGGACATAATCACGTGTTGCGCCGTATTTAACTGCGCGCATGCCGCCCGCGTTGGTGGAGACGTTGCCGCCGAGGCAGGCAAACTTCTCACCGGGATCCGGGGGATACAGAAGTCCCTGACGTACACAGTCCTCAGCGAGGTCGTTCAGCAGAACGCCGGGCTGTACACGGACTACCATGTTCTCGTAATCATACTCGAGAATCTGGTTCATCTTCTGAGTGTCGAGCATAACGCCGCCGAGAACGGCAACGCTGGCGCCGACAAGGCCTGTACCTGCGCCGCGGGGGGTGACAGGGATCAGATTGTCATTGCAGATCTTCATGACTGCGGAGACTTCCTCCGTAGTCAGAGGCTGGATCAGAACATCGGGCATCTTCTTGCCATAGATCGGCATCTCGTCACGCATGTAGTCTTCGTTGATGTCTTCTCCGACATACACATGTCCGTTAGCCGCAACCTTCAGTTGCTCGATAATCTCGGGGGTCACCTGATTGTATTGAGCCATTTGCATTCTCCTTTATTGATAAATGTTAATAGTTTCAGATTACACCTTGTGATACTTCCCCATTTATGTGTTTCATAACATGCCATTCA
Organism: Lachnospiraceae bacterium; assembly: GCA_045130475.1. Lineage (GTDB taxonomy): Bacteria > Bacillota > Clostridia > Lachnospirales > Lachnospiraceae > CAG-791. Next base: position 10,533 of record JBGUPU010000022.1, on the reverse strand, counting down.
GTTCAATTATTTCAGAGCATCTTTCAGGCTGCACCCTGCCTGATCAAGCATAAGGAAGTGCTTCCGGATTGATGCCCATCGCAATCGCAATAAACATTACAACTACGACGATGATGCAGAAAACTGCGCAGGGGATAATGTTGGCTCTGATGATACGGCCTTCATTTCCGTTGGTACCGGTTGTTGCACAAGCGGATACTACGTTGTTGACGCAGATCATGTTGCCGATCGCGCCGCCGTTATTCTGCAGAGCAACGATCAGGACATAAGGAAGTCCTACGATACCTGCTGTAGTAAACTGCAGGGAGCTGAACAGTGTGTTCGATACGGTGTTGGAACCGGACATGTAGGAGCCCAGAACACCGATGAAAGGAGCGATGACAAGATAGCCGCGGCCGGCAACGTCAGCCAGTCCCTTGGCCATTGCATACAGCATGGAGTAGGAAACACCCTCTGCCACGCCTGCGGGAATCTGCTCTGCGGGCATGGAAGTGAAGCGGAAGATATTAACCATTGCCACACCGAAGAGCAGTGCGATTGCAGCGCCGCTGACCTGTTTCAGAGCACCCTGCCATGCCAGTTTGACGCGGTCGCCGTTCATGCCGTGAAGGCCGATTGTGATCAGAGCTACAATGATGAATACAATACCGGGGCTCCAGCAGATTGCCCAGTTCCAGTTTGCGCCGAGGATGATGTTGCTCTGTCCGGTACCGATAGTGATGGTTTTGAGCTTGTCAGCCCAGCCGGAAGTGCCTGCGTTTGCCTCAAATCTCTGGGCAACACGTGTGATCACGAGGATCAGGGCGATCAGAACATAGGGAGTCCATGCCTTGACGAGGCTCATGTCGCTCTGCTTGGGCTCCGGAACCTTGGTGGTGGAGAGCCAGGTGCTGTCCCAGGTCTCCTTCTTGTCGAATGTCCATACATCCTTGGGAACCAGGAAGCCCTTCTTGGTGGTGAACATAACGACGAACAGGGAGATGATGGCTGCCAGCAGGGAGACCAGCTCCGGACCGATGAATGCAGCGATCAGCAGATAGAATACGTCAAAGACCAGTGTTACAAAAATGATGTAAGGGATTACAGGGAAGACATCGCTGAACTTCTTGTCCTTACCATAGAATTTGCAGACAAAGCCGACACCGATGATCATGATGAAAGCAGCGCCGATTGCCAGAGGAAGGGCAGACCAGAAGGTCAGTGCCATTTTCCATGCATCAGGGTTGCCGCCGAGTCCGGTGACAGCATCCTTGACAGTCGCAAATGCCGTGTTGGTAGGTGTACCTACTGCGCCGAAACATACAGGAACGGAGTTGAAGATCAACGCCACCATTGCTGCGCAGAGAGGCGGGAAACCGACGGAAATCATCAGGGGGCCTGCCAGAGCAGCGGGTGTACCGAATCCTGCAGCACCTTCAATGAATGCACCGAAGATGAAGCCGATGATGATAGCCTGAAGTCTTGCGTCCGGAGTGATACTCTTGAACATGCCGTTGATTGCGGCCATAGCGCCTGACTGTGAAAGGGTGTTCATGATCAGGATCGCACCGAAGATGATGACAAGGACCTCAAACGCGCTGAGGAAACCTGTCAGTGTCTGTCCTACTGCACTGGTTCCGTCTGTGCTGAAAAAGGGCATTTTCCAGACGGCAACGCCGATGATAACGGCGAGTACCCATGCAAGGGGCAGAGCCCTTTTTGCGGGCCAGTTGAAACCGACCATCAGGACGATCGTCACAACAATCGGTATGAACGAGATAATTGCATACATATCAACACCTCCCCAAATAGGAACCGTACTTTCTCCCCCGTACGGTAAATATAAATTAGTGACATTAACATTATAATCCGAATAATGCACAAATACAATTATCGAGATTTAGATTATTTTAATAAATATTGCATAAAATGAAGACCATTTTTCCGCACTCTCTGGTATTATTTGTCAGTTAGCATGCTCACTATTTTGATATTTTTGTAACAATAGCACAACACGGAAGCCATCTGCACAAATCCGCCGGTCTACACGGATTTTCCATCCTGTTCCAACAAAATAATGTTCAGCACATTTTTCAGACAGCCCCCTGATGAACCGGGGAAGACTTTTCAGGACCGGCCGCGATGAAGAATAAAAAACCTGTTCCGGCGTGCACCATACAGTACACGTCAGAACAGGTTTTTGACTTCTTTAATTTATTTTCTTCAGCTTTTTCTGAGAGCGGGTTTATCCGCCGGGAGAGCCTTTTTGCTCCTGAAGCCCGCAGTCGTGCGGATGATCAGGGGGTCAAAGATGATGAACATCGCAGGCATCAGAAGGATGACCGATGCCATACTGATCAGGGCACCTCTTGCAAGCAGTGTGCAGATCGAACCGATCATGTCCACGCGCGAGTAAGCCGAGACGCCGAAAGTCGCGACGAAGAAGCTCATGCCGCTGGTGATGATGGAGAGGATACAGGCTTTATGAGCAATAGAAACTGACTCCATCTTGGATTTTCCCGCCATGCGCTCCGCCAGGAAGCGGCTGGTCATCAGGATCGCATAGTCGACCGTCGCACCCAGCTGGATCGTGCCGATGACGATGCTGGCGACAAAAGCCAGGCTGATGTGCTGAAAATAAGGAACCGCCATATTGACATTGATGGCGAATTCAATGACCAGCACCAGCAGGAAGGGGAGCGAGATGGACTTGAACACCAGCAGGATGATGACAAAGATCGCCGCCATGGAGAGGAAATTGACGCGCTGAAGGTCTACATTGGTCGTATCCTCCAGGTCTTTCATCATGGGAGCTTCGCCGATGACCAGGGCACCCGGATCCTTTGTCTTCACAATGGAGTTGATCTCTGCAATCTGGGCATTTACCTCATGTGTCGCAGGCTCATACTCGGATACTACCAGCCCCATCTCATGCTCATCGCTCTCCAGCATTTTCAGGATGTTCTTGGGGATCATTTCCCTGGGGAAAAGGGGGCCGATCAAAGAGGAGATACTGACGGTGGACTTCACGCCCTCCACTTTTTCGACCTCCGACATGATCTGCCGTTTGGTATTGCTGTTAAGATCCTTGTCCAGGAGGATGACATGCGTCGCATTCATATGGAAAGTATCCTGCAGCTTTTTATTCGCAATATTACTCAGGATATCATCCGGCAGCGACTGGGCAATGTTGTAGTAGACACTCACATTTTTGCTGCCGTACAGAGCCGGAGCCGCCATGATCAGAAGAGCCAGGACCCACACTTTGTAATGACGGATAATAAACTCACTGACTTTGTCAAGGCTGGGAATAAAACGCTTGTGTGATGTTTTGTCGATCAGCTTATCGAAAACAAGGATCATGGACGGCAGAATAGTGACGCAGCACAGCACACCGATCAGGACGCCCTTGGACATAACAATACCGATATCTTTTCCCAGAGCGAAAGTCATGACGCACAGGGCCAGGAAACCGGCCACCGTCGTGACGGAACTTCCGACGATGGAACGGAAAGTCTGGCTGATGGCTATACCCATGGCCTTCTCCCGGTCTCCGGGATAGTGCTTTTTGTTTTCCTCATAACTTTCCAGCAGGAAGATGGAATAGTCTGTCGTGACAGCCAGCTGCAGAACAGCCGTCAGTGCCTGTGTGACGTAAGATATGGAGCCGAGGAAAAAATTGCTGCCCAGGTTGTAGAGGATCGAGACCCCGATTCCGATCAGGAAAAAGCCGGGGACTACATAGGATTCTGTCGCAAGCAGCAGGATAATGAAGCTCAGGACTGCCGCAATGACCACGTAGACAGGCAGTTCCTGCATACACAGGTCTTTGATATCTGTGACAATACCGGTCATGCCGCCGATAAAGCAGCGCTCATCCGCGATCCGGCGCATTTGTGTGAGAGCTCCCATTGATTCGTCCGAAGAGGTCGTGTCATCATAGAATACAACCATCAGCTGGGCATCTCCGTCTATAAACTTCTTCCGCAGATTGTCCGGCAGCAGCTGTACGGGAACACTGATGTCCATCACTTCGCCATACCAGAGCACATCTTTGACATGGTCGATTTCCTTGAATTCGTCGGCCATCTTCTTGACTTCCTTCATCGGCATGCCGTCGACGACACACATAGCGAAGGCGCCTGTCCCGAATTCATCCACCATCAGATCCTGGCCTTTGACAGTCTCCAGGGAATCGGGGAGATAACTCAGAAGGTCATAGTTGACGCGCGTTTTCACAATACCGATCACCGAAGGCACCAGCAATAAGATGCCGATCAGCAAAATCAATATCCTCTTTTTCGCTATCCATTCTCCCAGTTTCAATTTCTTTCACTTCCTTTGTCTTTATAATACAAATGATCCCGCAGCATACAAAGTATCTGCTCCGGACCAAATGTACTATAGCAGAGACGGGAAATCCTTGGAATAAACAATTTCCGTGGATTGTCTATCAGAGGCATACAGCCGACCGGCAGCAGGCGCCCGGGAAGCCTGCCCGTGCAGGAAGAGCAGCAGCTGCAGATTTATGCAAAAAAAGACCGGGAGATTCCTCCCGGCCTTTGTCAGGCATATTCGTTTTTTACAGTCCAATACAGCTGCTCAGCTGTTCAGAATCATGCGGACCGCACCATACATTCCGGCGTCATTGCCCAGAACAGCCAGCTTGAACTGGGTGTTGCGGCAGGCATGGAAGGCAGTCGGACGATAGTGTTTTTCAATCGCGTCGATCAGGATCTGACCCGCCTTGGAAACACCGCCGCCGATGACGATGACATCCGGATCCACAACCGCAGTGATATGAGCCAGAGCGGTTCCAAGCATTTCGCCCAGGGTATCAACCAGTTTCAGCGAGAGTGCGTCGCCGGTCTTGGCAGCGTCGAAAATATCTTTGCTGGTGATCTCCGCGAGGCTCCGCAGGGAGGATTCCCGTTTATCCTTCTCCAGGAGAAGTTTAGACATGCGGACAATTCCCGTTGCGGAAGCGTATTGCTCAAGGCAGCCCTTCTTGCCGCAGCCGCAGACAGCTGTCTCGTTTTTACGCATCTGTATGTGGCCGATCTCTCCGCCGGCGCCGTGGCTGCCTGCCAGGATCCTGCCGCCGATGATGATTCCACCGCCGACACCTGTTCCAAGGGTCACCATGACAACATTTTTGAAGCCCTTGCCGCCGCCGTGCCACTGCTCACCGAGCGCAGCTACGTTGGCATCATTGCCGACCTCTACAGGAACGCCGCCCAGCAGGCCGGACAGTTTCTCCGCGACATTGAAAACTCCCCAGCCTAAATTGACGCATCCGTTGACCACACCGTCATCCAGGACAGGTCCGGGAACACCGACACCGATTCCCTCGACATCTTCCATGCTTACCTTGTGTTCCGCAAGCTTTGCCTTAATCGCCTCCGCGATATCAGGAAGGATCATCGCTCCGTCATCTTCTTTTCTTGTAGGAATCTCCCATTTTTCTACAAATGTGCCGTCCGAGTTGAAAAAACCGCACTTGACAGTGGTTCCGCCGATATCGATTCCAAATGCATAAGGCTTCATCTTCCACACTCCTTTCATGGATGATTCATCCGCACCGCAGAGCAAGTACCGGTCGGAAGACTTCCGAAAATAATCTCCCTGCCTTTTTCCACGGGCCTCCTGTGCCAGCCGACTCAGCAGAAGTTCCCTTTCAAAAAGCAAGGTCCTCCGCAAAGTCTGATTTCACCTATAACTTTATCATGCACAGCACCGCAAAACAAGAAAGAAACCTGCCCCGCGAATGCAGGACAGGTTTTTTTTCAAAAAAGTATACTACGCGGTTTAGACGTTAGCCTTTGCAATCTCTGCCAGGGAAGCGAAACCTGCTGCATCGTTGACAGCAAGCTCAGCGAGCATCTTGCGGTTGATCTCAACGCCTGCGACCTTAAGGCCGTGCATCATCTGGCTGTAGGAAATGCCGTTGATTCTTGCAGCTGCGTTGATACGGGTGATCCACAGTCTGCGCATATCTCTCTTGCGCTGCTTACGGCCTGCGAATGCAGATGCCATTGCACGCATAACGGACTGCTTGGCAATCCTGTACTGTTTGGAACGGGCTCCTCTGTAGCCCTTCGCAAGCTTTAATACTCTTTTATGTCTTTTCTTCGCGTTGATCGCGCCTTTAATCCTTGCCATTTTTATTACCTCTCATTTTTCCTGAAATTCTGTGTCTCAGCCGCCCTGCGTGATCCGCAGATCACAAACCCGCTGTCCGGGTTTCCAGAGGACAGCCTTCTGCCAGTCTTGCCTGTCTGAAAACGAATCTCTGTTCAAAAATCAGAGATAAGGCATGACCTTCTTCATGTTCTTGACGTTGGTCTCGTCGAGAATTGTGGACTGACGCAGATCTCTCTTCCTCTTGGTGGACTTCTTGGTCAGGATGTGGCGCTTATAAGCTTTGAACCTTTTGATCTTGCCGGTGCCGGTCACTTTGAAACGCTTAGCCGCGGCTCTTTTGGTCTTCATCTTAGGCATGTGATTTTCCTCCTTGTCATTGCGCACATTACACAGTTCGTCTTCCCTGTCATTTTCCAGATAAAAATGTGCAGTCTGCGTTTTGTCTGTTCGTGCGTTTTCCTTCGTGTCTGTGATACCCCGCCTGAAGTGCATAGCAGGGCACGGGCACCGATATGTGCAGTTTTACAGGAACGGGGGCACTGAAACATATCGTTTCTGTCCGCATCCCGGTTCCAGGACTGCTCCGTCCGGAGCCTTTATCTTAACTGTTCTTCCAAAACGAAAAACCGCTTCTTCTGTGCGGCTGTGCTCCGCACATGCTGTATCATCCTGCGGTTCAGCGCTTTTCAGCTAAAAACATAGTCATGGAACGGCCTTCAACGCGGGGTGTCTTCTCGACAACTGCGCAGTCAGTCAGCTGATTCGCGAAGTCGGTAAGGATGTGTGCACTGGAACTCATGTGCGCCATCTCACGTCCGCGGAAACGCAGTGTGACTTTGACTCTGTTTCCCTTGGTGAGGAACTTGCGGGCCGCATTGACCTTGGTTGCCAGGTCGTTCGTATCGATATTGGGAGAAAGCCTGATCTCTTTGATCTCTACGATGTGCTGTTTGCGCTTGGCATCCTTTTCCTTGCGCGTTTTCTCATATTTGTATTTGCCGTAATCGATGATTTTGCATACGGGGGGCTTCGCGTTCGGGGAAATCTTGACCAGATCCAGGCCGGCATCCTCTGCAAGCTTCAATGCGTCTCTGGACGACATAATCCCCAGCTGTTCACCTTCAGCGGAAATCACGCGTACTTCTCTGTCGCGAATCCTCTCATTAATAAATAAATCGTCTTTGTCCCTGTCTCTATTATTTACTTTCATAGCCTCCGAGCGCTCTGGCGCAAAAAAACAGTGGCGCAAAGCTCCACTGTCTCACACATGCCTGATCTCTCCTGCCCTCTGCGCTTCTCATGCATGCCCGCGTAAATACGCTTCCGCACCGAGCCCGGTCAGGGGATCAATCAGTTATGAACACCAGAAGCCTGCGCCGCTGGGTGAGAGTGTTGCTCTGCTTGATTGTATGCAAGTGCCTGCCGGCACAAAGTGTATGTTAACATCGCCGAAGCATTATGTCAACCGCTTTATTGAAAAATACCTGACAAAAAACCTCAGTCGTTACTGTCCACGCCCCGCGCCTGCTCATCCAGCTCCATCTGACGCGCCACTGCCTCTTCCATCTTCTGCCGCTCCTCCGGGTCGGAATTGAACAGATCAACACTGGCAATCGTCTTCTTATGGAAAAGCGTACCGGCGCACCAGGTGACGACCCAGATAAAAAGAGGAACGAAAATCGTCATACCGAAACAAAAACGAAGAAGCCCGGCACTCTTCTCATTCCCCAGAACAGCCAGCACAAATGTGACCAGATAAAGACCGGCCAGCAGTATGACGCCGGCCAGCGCGGCCAGGCGCCGGACCCGGTCAGCAATATTCTCTTTTCCGGAATTGTTCCTTTTTTCCTCTGCAGCCATGCTTCTACCTTATATTAAAATATGAATCTCTATCACTACCGCAAATTATACATCCTATTCCAATCTTTTCAAAAATTCCTGGCATAGTCGCGGCCTGAAGTCCTCCGGGATGCACACAGCTGGAGCCGGAACAGTATTTATCCTGGCGGAGGCCGTACGGCGTGCGCGCACCTCGAGCCGGAACAGTATTTATCCTGGCGGAGGCCGTTGTACTGAGCATTTAGATGTACTTAGCGAAGCATATGCTGCGGGCGGGTCAAACGCACGGCTCTCACAGCCGGGCGTTTGTCATTCACCTGTCTGAGTGACGCGATCCTTCAGACCGCGTCACGAGTTTGAACGTTGCCCGCCCGCAGTTTATGCAAGCTTTAGTACATCTATGCGAAGTACGCCCGGACTCCAAAGGATTATACTGTTCCGGCCTTTTGTCTCATACTCGGCCAGGACGTCCGGCCGCTTGATCGGCTTTAACGGTAGATGATGTCATGCCTCTCGGGTCCGTTGGACACGATCGTGATGGGATATCCGATCTCTTTTTCGATAAACTCGATGTAATTACGGCAGTTCTCGGGAAGATCTTCGTATTTCTTAATGCCGCGGATATCACACTTCCATCCGGGAAGGTTGACATAGACGGGTTTCGCCTTGGCGAGGAGTCTGGTCACGGGGAATTCCTTTGTCCGGACGCCGTCGATCTCATAGGCGACACAGACCGGAATCTCATCGAGATAGCCCAGAACATCGAGAACAGTGAGGGCGACATCGGTTGCTCCCTGCAGACGGCAGCCGTAGCGGGATGCGACACAGTCGTACCAGCCCATGCGGCGGGGCCTGCCGGTGGTTGCGCCGAATTCGCCGCCGTCGCCGCCGCGCATGCGCAGCTCATTTGCCTCTTCGCCGAAGATTTCGGAGACGAATTCACCCGCGCCGACTGCGGAGGAATAAGCCTTGTTGACCACGACAACCTGCTTGATCTCATAGGGAGGGATGCCTGCGCCGATCGCTCCGAAAGCAGCAAGTGTCGAAGAAGAAGTGACCATGGGATAGATTCCGTGGTCGGGATCTTTGAGTGTCCCGAGCTGGCCTTCGAGAAGGATGGTCTTGTCTTCTTTGATGGCCTGTTCCAGGTACTCGCTGACATTTCCGATATAGGGAGCGATCATATCGCGATAGCTGCGGATCGTCTCCATGAGCTCCTCACGGTTGATGGGATCTTTATGATAGAGGTGTGTCAGGAGAATATCCTTCTGGACACAGATGCGCTCGATTTTCTCCATCAGCTCATCGTCGCTCATAAAGAGCTCGTTGACCTGCCAGCCGACCTTTGCGTATTTATCGGAATAAAAAGGTGCGATGCCGGACTGGGTGGAGCCGAAGGATTTGCCGGCCAGACGCTCTTCCTCACATTTGTCAAAGAGGATGTGATAGGGCATGACGACCTGGCAGCGGTCGGAAATCATCAGCTGAGGTGCGGGTACGCCGCGGTCCTCGATACTTTTCAGCTCATTCATCAGGATCGGGATGTTGAGTGCCACGCCGTTTCCGATGATATTCATGACGCTCTGATGAAAAACACCCGAAGGAAGAGTGTGCAGGGCAAATTTACCATAATCATTGACGATGGTATGGCCCGCATTTGCGCCTCCCTGGAAACGAATGACAACATCTGCGCCGTCAGCAAGTGTATCGGTGATCTTTCCCTTGCCCTCGTCTCCCCAATTTGCTCCTACTACTGCTTTTACCATAATTCTTTCTTTTTCCTCCGTGGTGAATCTAGAAGACAATAAGTTTCTCCGTCCATTCTAATCAGGTAAATCAGACATTGATCTGCGCCTCAACCCCGAGGATGTCCCTGTTTGCATCCAGTATCGGACGGATGACTTCATTGAGGTAGCGCTCCACCTGATGGGGCGCACAGCCGATATAACGGGCAGGATCCATGGTCTTTTCCAGGTCTTCGAGCGACATGCCGAAGGCGGGATCTGCCGCGATGAGTTCAAGGAGATTGTTGTCCAGACCCTCTTCCTTGACGCGGCGGCCGGCCTGCATGGACAGGGTGCGGATGCGCTCATGAAGCTCCTGACGGTCGCCGCCGGCCTTGACGGCATCCATCATGATATTTTCAGTCGCCATAAAGGGGAGCTCAGAGCGAAGACGCTTCTCAATGACCTTGGGATAGACCTTGAGGCCGTCCGTGACATTCAGGCACAGATCAAGAATGCCGTCCACAGCCAGGAAGCCTTCGGGAACGGAGATCCGCTTGTTGGCGGAATCGTCCAGGGTGCGCTCGAACCACTGGGTGGAGGCGACGATCATGGGGTTCATCACGTCGCACATCACATAATCCGCCAGACTCGCCATTCTCTCGCAGCGCATGGGATTCCGCTTGTACGCCATGGCGGAGGAACCGATCTGGGTCTTTTCAAAGGGCTCTTCCACTTCCTTCAGATGCTGCAGCAGACGGATGTCGTTGGAGAACTTGTGGGCGCTCTGGGCGATGCCGGCCAGAACATTCAGCACCCTGGTGTCCACCTTCCGGGAGTAAGTCTG
>JBGUPU010000021.1:0-3349 GCA_045130475.1 Lachnospiraceae bacterium | reverse complement strand
GTCACAGGATTGTCACAGCTATGGTGACAGCCCTGTCACAGCACCAGAATAAATAATCATGAAAAGTTTCACTGTTACAGGATTGTCACAGGCTCTGAAGTAGGGCCAGTCACAGCCGACCATTAGAGTCTGCAGTGCAAAAGCAACAGACAGCATTGTAGACGAAATGGACGGGTGACTGAATTGGAACAAGGTAACCAACCGGAGGCGGTTGTTTTTGCAGAAAATTGCAGAAGCAGCCGCCTCCTTTTTTTGTACTCAAAAAGTCAGAGAGCTCGGGCTCCTCCGGAACTGAGATTTGCCCCAAAACCAAATTTCAGAGATCCGGAGGAAAGACAATGAGCTTTGATACAGAAGCCTGCGGGGCCAGAATCAGAGAGCTCCGCAAAGGAAATAAACTGACACAGGAAAAACTGGCAGAGGAATTGAACATAACCGACAGCCATCTTCGGCGGCTGGAGAACGGCACAAGGGCCGGCTCTATAGATCTGCTGATCGATATCGCAGCTTATTTTGAGGTATCGATGGATTATCTCCTTCTCGGAAAGGTGGATCAGTCCGGGAAAGTGAGAGCGGAATTGCGGGAGGTACAAAAGCAGCTGAAGCGGATCACGGCCATGCTGTAAAGAAAAGACAGGAACCGTGCCTGATTGGATCGGTAAACCGTGCCTCCAAGGCTCTAAAAGAGCCAGTCGCTTCTTATTATACTAACTTCAGAGCAGTGAGATAGCTGCTATACGCACCTTGACAACCGAATATACATTTCATCAGGCACATTCTGATTCTTGATTTTTCCAGAGAGCCTGCGAGGGATTCGCCATGAGAGCCAGGGAATGAAGCACTTTTAAGAGAGAGCATTTTCCTGTCTGGAGCGGTACAAATCCACTGCAAATGCCGGGGCTGCACTCGGCGGCGGCCATGACCTGGAGAAGGGGATAATGATACTTCCGTCGAAGGACGGCTCGGCGAGAACCGCGGAGGGGTGAGACTCCCATGAGCGCAGAAAAGCAGATCTGCCGCCTGATGAATTTCCCATACAGGCAGATAGCCTGTGTTCTCCGGGGTGTCGTGGACAAATAGGAGGGCGATCATAGTTAAAATGACAGCGGGCCTGCTGCATGGGCAGAAATACCTGGGCAGAGGCCTGCTTTTACACAGGAGGCAGAGCTTCATGAAAGCAGACTGGGTATACCGCCGGGGAGATATCTACCTGGCAAATCTGAATCCGTTCAAGGGCTCAGAGCAGGGAGGCAAAAGACCGGTCGTCGTTCTTCAGAACAATATCGGCAACCGGCACAGTTCCACCCTGATAATAGCGCCGATCACGTCCCGGGTCGAAAAGAACAACAGGCAGCCGACGCATGTAAATATCGGCAGGATCGGTTATAACCATGTTCTGTCTGTGGTTCAGCTCGAACAGATACGGACCATAGACAAGCAACGGGTGATCCGGTATTTCGGAAGAATAGACCGGAGCATGATGAAAAAGGTCGAGGAGGGTATGTTGATCAGCCTCGGGATAAAAGGTTTTGACAGAAGAGGTGAATGCATTGGAACCAATCATGACAACAGAAGCGGAAGAGCGGGCGAGTGATCCGCCGGCTCCGATTCTGATGCGCTATGTCAATCTCTGTGACAAATATACACTGACGATTGAGGAAGCGGCGGCTTATTTCGGAATCGGGCAGAAAAAGATCCGGAGCCTTGTACAGACACATGAAAACGATGACTTCATTCTGCACGTCGGAGTGAAGGTTTTGATCAAGCGAAAAAAGTTTGAGAATTTTATTGACAGGAGTTCAGAAGTTTGATATGGGAGAGTGATATATGGTATACTCACCATGTCGTAACGAAAGGCTCTCCTGCGAAGGAGGGAAGGCGATGAGTGCAAAGCGGCGGGATAAGAAGAACCGGATCTTGCGCAGCGGAGAGAGCCAGACACAAGATGGAAGATATAAATACACATTTTATGAGGGCGGAAAGCAGAGAGCTTTCTACTCATGGAAACTGGAACCGACGGACCGGCTGCCTGCGGGCAAGAGGGACTGTGTAGCCCTTCGGGATCAGATAGCCGACTACAAACGGCAGCATGACAGAGGCGTTGCCTTTCGGGGCGATGATTACACGGTCTATGAACTGACGCGGAGATATGTCGATCTGAAGCAGAACGTAAAGCATACGACAAGGGCCGGATACAAGACAGTCCTGAAGATCCTGTACCAGGATCCCTTCGGAACCAAACGGATCGATAAAGTGAGAACCATGGATGCGAAGGCCTGGCTCGTGAAACTCCAGCAGGAGGAACACAGAGGCTATTCGTCCATTCAGACGATACGCGGCGTCTTAAGACCGGCATTTGCGATGGCGGTGGAGGATGACCTGCTGGTCAAGAATCCATTCGACTTTATGCTCTGTGATGTGATCGTGAATGACAGCGTCAGGAGGGAAGCCATCACGGCCGCCCAGATGAGAGAGTTTCTCCGGTTCGTTCGGGAAGACAGACATTTCTCCAGGTATTACGACGGCATCTACATCCTATTTCATACCGGAATGAGAATTTCGGAATTCTGTGGACTCACCATTCAGGATATTGATCTGGACAGACGTACCATCAATATCGATCATCAGCTTCAGCGCACTTCGGACATGCAATATATCATAGTTGATTCGGCGAAGACGGATGCCGGTACGCGGATCCTTCCCATGGAGGATGATGTGTACGAGTGTTTCAGCAGAATCCTTGCAGAGAGGAAAAAGCCGAAAGTTGAGCCAATGGTGGATGGAAGGATTGGCTTCCTTTACATGGATAAGAACGGGATGCCCATGGTGGCGATGCACTGGGAAAAGTATTTTCAGCACATCACTGAGAAGTACAACAAGATCTACCGGGTGCAGATGCCCAAGGTCACGCCCCATGTCTGCCGGCATACCTACTGCAGCGAGAAGGCCAAGAAGGGAATGAATCCGAATACCCTCAAGTATCTGATGGGGCATACGGATATCAGCGTCACCCTGAATACCTACACGCATCTGGGACTGATCGATGCGGAGCAGGAGCTGGAACGCATGCAGAGAGAAGTCAAAATGAGTGAGAAGATCGAGCGTCGGAAGCAGCGCAGAAAGTCCTCAGGGGAATGAAAAGGGATGGAAAACCGGTGAAACCGCAAAAATCCAATGTTGATAAAACGCGGTTTTCGGCCTGTTTTTCGGCCCGTTTTATCAACATTTTATCAACATTGAAGTCCAGGATATGCAAGGAGATGCCAGTTTATGCCGGATTTCAATGAAATCGAAAATCGCGGAAACCCGCATAAAATAAGGCAAAACGCGGCATAAGCTGGCAAAAAAT
>JBGUPU010000020.1:0-5749 GCA_045130475.1 Lachnospiraceae bacterium | reverse complement strand
CGTGCTCGCACGGACAGTCATGCGGACATTTGGCGAGCGCCAAACATGAGGAAAAAAGCGGGGCAGGGGCCCCGCGATTTCCGAATGTTTGCAGCAGTGCGAGAGCTCGTCAGAGCGGAGCAATGCAGGCTTCTTCATGAATTGACAGAAGCAGTGAGCCAAGCGGACGCAGGAATGGACGTGCTCGCACGGACAGTCATGCGGACAAGAGATCATAGATAGTGCGGCACATAAAGATGACAAGAACACTCAGCATGACCGGACGTACAATCTTCGATCCCCTGTTCTCAAAAAAGGACACTCCCAGATAGTTGCCGGCAATCCCGCAGATTCCGGCCAGTAAGCCAAGGGGAATCAAGACCTGCCCATGAAGCAGGTAAACCGTCAGCGAAGCCAGATTCGTGGAGATGTTGATCACCTTTGTAAGTCCGTTCGCGTCCTGCAGCGACATATGTGCCAGACCTGTCAGCAGCAGAATCAGGAAGGTTCCTGTTCCCGGTCCGTAAAACCCGTCATAGACACCAATTCCCAGCGCAATCAGGCAGCTCAGGATAATAGTCTTTTTCATCCCGCAGGGTTCTTTACCATCCTCAAAATCTTTTTTGCGTAGAACAATGACTGCTGTCACAGGCAGGATCACCAGCATGAGTTTTTTGAATACATCATTGCTGATCATCAGATTCAGACTGGAGCCCGCCCATGAACCTGCAAGCGCACAAGGTACTGCAAACAAGGCTGTCTGCAGGTGTATATAGCCGGAAATTGCAAAACGGATCGTTGAGAGGCCTGTCCCAAGACTGGAACTCATCTTGTTCGTGGCAATTGCCTGATGGGGCGGCAGTCCTGCAATCATATAAGCAGGAAGGGATATGAGTCCCCCGCCTCCGGCGATTGCATCGATGAGTCCGGCCAAAAACACCAGGGGAAAAACAGGCCAGTACATTTTCAGGAGCTGCAATAGTTGTAATATCTTCATTCTGGATCTCAGTTCCCGGATATTAATATCCTGATACGAATACCTTTATATATACAAAACAGTCACCGGCAGGCATAGCTGCATGCTGCCGGAGACTGTTTTTTCGTTAACACAAATGTTCTGGAATGAGCCCGAAAACCTTATACCCTGGAACCCTTGTTGTAGGGCACACCGTTGGCCTTGGGGGCGGAGGCACGTCCTACGAAGAGGATCAGAATGATGATGGTAAGGACGTAGGGAAGCATGGCGAGGATCTCGGAAGGAACCGCGAAGCTGCCGCCGCCCAGAGCGACCGTGAGCGCCTGCGCAAAACCGAAGAGCAGGCAGGCTAGATAACCGCCGTGAGGGGTCCATTTACCGAAGATGACAGCAGCAATGGCAATGAAGCCCTGGCCGCTGATCGCAGTCGGCATGAACTGGGGAACAATGGCGAGGGTCATGGCTGCGCCGCCCAGACCTGCGAGAAGTCCGGAGATGATGACACAGATGTAGCGGACCTTGTAGACATTGATGCCCAGAGTATCCGCTGCAGCGGGATGCTCACCGACCGCGCGCAGATGCAGCCCCCATGTGGTGCCGTAGAAGATCCAGATCATAATGATCGTCAGGATCAGTGCGAGTACGGTGGTCATGTCCACATTGAGGTTGTTGAGGCTTCCCTCGAGTCCGCTGCTGCCGAAAAGCTTGGGAATTTTGTTGGTGACGGGATGGGTCTGTGTCGCGCCGTCGAAGAATACCCTCGACAGGAAGAGCGCAAGACCCGGGCCGATCAGGTTCATGGCAATTCCGCAGACGGTCTGGTCCGCTTTGCAGGTCACGGAGGCAAAAGCGTGGATCAGTCCGAAGAATGCACCTGCGATACCGGCGCAGATAAAGCCGAGCCACGGGCTGCCGGAGAAATAGCCGACTGCAGCGCCGGTAAAGGCACCGATTGTCATCATACCCTCGATTCCGATGTTGACAACACCGGAGACCTCGGAAATGACACTGCCCTGCGCGGCAAAGACCATCGGCGTGGAATACATCAAAGTGATGCCCAGAAGGAGCAGAACAGTATCTGTATTAATTGACATTTGACCCTCCCTTCTTCATCGCTTTCTGCATCTGTTTCTTTCTCTTTTTATTGATCCGCGCGGCATCTCTGCGTTCCACAAAGCGGGGGATCAGATAGGAAAGAGCACAGAAGAATACGATGACACCGATGACGATATTGATGATCTCGGTCGGGGCGCCGACTTTGGACTGAAGGCCCGCGCCGCCATAGAGAAGTCCGCCGAAAAGCAGGCCTGCGAAGAGGCATCCGATCGGGGAACTGAAGGCGATGAAGGCTACCGAGAGACCGTTGAAACCGACATTTTCAAATGCGGAGAGTGTTGCGACAGTGTGCGGAGACTGACCGGTCACATAGAAGGCTGCGCCGAGACCGCACAGGGCGCCGGAGATCATCATGGCATGCACGATGCTCCTGTTGACATTGATACCGGCGAAACGGGCGGCGTGGATGTTCTGACCGACCGCACGAAGCTCATAGCCCTTGCGGGTCCTGTTCAGCAGATGGGTGATGATAAAGGCTGCAATGACGGCCACGATAAAGCCCGCATTGACATCTGTCCTGCCGAGGGTTTCCTTGAGAACAGGATACTGCTCCAGAAAAGCCTGCCCGGTTTCCGTGCGCTTCCAGAAGGGAAGGATCATCGTGTAAGTACAGGGATTGACGGGATACATTCCGATAGTTCCGGGCTTGTGGAAAAAGTCCAGACTGCAGATCCAGTTGGAGAAATACAGGGAGATCCAGTTGAGCATGATTCCGCTGATGACCTCGTGGATACCCAGACGGGCCTTGAGAAGACCTACAAAGCCGGCATACAAGGCGGAAACCAGCATTGCGGAGATCACAACCATCAGAATTGCCACAGGCTTGGGAAAGTCGAGCATACTGCCCACCATAGTGGCGACGACACAGCCCATGACGTACTGTCCCTCTGCGCCGATATTGAAAAGACCGGTCTTGATCGCAAAGGCAACACCCAGACCCGTGAAGATAATGGGCGTAGACCGGATGATCACACTGGAGATATCCTTGGGCCTGCCGATCATGCTCTCCACCAGGGTTCTGATCGATTCCACGGGAGGATAGCCCGCCGCAAGCAGGATCAGGCCTGCAACGCAAAATCCAAGCACAATCGCAATAATAGTCAGGACAAAGGGATTACTGAAAAATTTCTTTCTGAGAGACATTTATACTACCTCCTTTCTCCTGATTATTGCCTGCCCGCAAGTGCTTTCTGCATCTCCTCGATCTGCTTCTGCAGATCGACAAGACGCTGCTGCATCTGTGCGAGCGTTTCTTTCATCTGTTCCATGGTCTGCGGAGCATCGTCATCGGGCAAAGGCTGCTCCGGTGCTTCTGCCGCCGCTTCCGCGGCTTCAGCAGCCTTGTCTGCTGCCTC
Source organism: Lachnospiraceae bacterium (assembly GCA_045130475.1). GTDB lineage: Bacteria > Bacillota > Clostridia > Lachnospirales > Lachnospiraceae > CAG-791. The sequence continues at coordinate 2,323 of JBGUPU010000020.1, read as the reverse complement.
TTCTGCCTCTTCTTCCGTCTCTTCGGTTTCCGGGGTCTCCTCTGCAGGTTCCGCGGGCTCCTCTACAACCTCTGCTGCTTGGGACTCCTGTGCTTCTTCGTACTCCTGTGCCTGCCCGGCTGCTTCTTCAGGCTTTTCCGCGGAAACAAGATTTTCCTGCGCCGCAGCCATGATTCCGGCCGCTGCTGCCGCGGGCACCGCCGTCGCGGGTTCCGGAAGGGTCTCTTCCTCAGGAATCTCCGTTACAGCTACGCCGGCTGCGGGTGCTTCCTCCGCAGGCGCTTCTTCTGCTGCCGGCATCTTTTCTGAAGTAACTTCTTCTGCCTCAGACACCTCGACTGCTGCGGGTGCCTCCTCTGCGGGTGCTTCCTCTGCGGGAGCCGCTGCCGCTGCTTCTGCAGCAGCGTTTCCGGCAGCTTTCTTCTGAATCTCCTGCAGTTCGGATTCTTCCAGGGCACCGCCTGCCATCACGCGGCCGAGGGTGCGGTTGTCAACTGTTCCGTGCGGGAAGATCTGCTGGATATGTCCGTCATATATGACTGCGATCCTGTCGGAGACATTCATGACTTCATCCAGTTCAAAGGAGATCAGCAGGACGGCAACGCCCTTGTCCCTCTCCCGGATCAGCATCTTGTGTACATTTTCGATGGCGCCGACGTCCAGACCGCGGGTAGGCTGGATGGCGATCAGGAGCTTGGGCTCCTGGGCAATCTCACGTCCGATGATGATCTTCTGCTGATTGCCGCCGGACAGACCGCCTGCGAGTTTGGGGCCGCAGTCCTCGGGGCGGACATCGTAGGCCTTGATCAGTTCCTCGGCAAAGCTTCGCATCCTTTTGCGGTTGATGCGTCCGCGGGGAGAGAACTCATCTGTGCGGTATTTCTGCATGATCGTGTTTTCATAAACAGTAAATCCCAGCACCAGGCCGTCCTTGTGCCGGTCCGCGGGAATGGTCGCCATGCCGCGGTCTATACCGTATTTGGGATTTTTGTTCTGGATCTCCTCGCCGCACAAAAGGATTTTGCCCTTGCACCTCTTGAGGTTGTTGACCGCCTCCATGAGTTCATGCTGGCCGTTGCCGTCGATACCTGCAATGCCGACGATCTCGCCGGCCCGTACCTGCAGGCTCAGGTCCTTGACCGCGTTGATTCCCTGCTCGTTCTTTACGTACAGGTTCTGGATATCCAGCACGACCTCTCCGGGGTTTGCCGGCGGCTTATCGACCACCAGCTGAACAGCATGTCCGACCATCAGGGTCGCAAGTTCGTCCTCGCTGACACCCTTTACCGGAACAGTGCCGATATACTCTCCGCGGCGGATAATGGTGCAGGTATCCGAAGAAGCCTGGATCTCCTTGAGCTTGTGGGTGATGATAATGATGGTCTTGCCGTCGTTGATCAGATTCTTCATGATCCCCAGAAGCTCGTCGATCTCCTGCTCTGTCAGGACCGCGGTGGGCTCATCCAGGATCAGGATCTCCGCCCCGCGGTAGAGGGCTTTGAGGATCTCGACACGCTGCTGCATGCCGACGGAAATATCCCTGACAAGCTTGTCCGGCTCGACTTCCAGTCCGTACTTTTTGACAATGTCCAGAACGTTCTGACGGGCCTTTCTCATATTCAGGCCGATCGGGCCTCTGGTGGGCTCGGAACCCAGAACGATATTCTGTGTGACTGTAAAATTCTCCACCAGCATGAAATGCTGATGCACCATACCGATGCCGTTTTCAATGGCTGCGGTGGGATTTTTGATATTGACTTTTTTTCCGTTGATGAAGATCTCGCCCTCATCCGCCTGATAAAGACCATAGAGGACATTCATCAGCGTACTTTTGCCGGCGCCGTTCTCGCCCAGGATGGAGTGGATCGTTCCGCGCTCCACGTCGAGATCGACGTCGGTCAGTGCATAGAAGGAACCGAACCGCTTGGTGATTCCATGCATCTGTACAGCATATTTGCTGCTGACTTCAGCCGCCATAATTACCTCCCTTTATTTCAACGTTTCCTTGTAGGCCTTCAGTTCATCAGCAGTCGCAGGCGGGACGATCGCGCCGCGCTTGATCTGCTCTCCGATCTCAATGGCCGCTTCATAGATCTCGTCGGAATAGTTCTCATGGTGTTCAGGAATGCCTACTGCATCGTCGGTGAGGCCGAATCCCATGTTCTGACCGCCGATCTCGCGTCCTGCGATGTGCTGCCTGGAGACAAGGTCCACAGCGACATCCACGTTTTTGAGAGAGGATGTCAGCACATTTTCGGGAGCAAGATAGGCCTGGTCGCGGTCGACGCCGATGGCAAATTTTCCGGCTTCTTTGGCCGCCTCG
>JBGUPU010000019.1:0-69969 GCA_045130475.1 Lachnospiraceae bacterium | reverse complement strand
AGTACTCTGCTAATATATTACCCCCCTAAGCATCTTGTAACATCCCTTGAAAAACACCCGGCAGTTTATCCCGCTGCCGGGTGTTTTTCTGCGCGTTTCTACGAGCGATGCATGTCAAAACAGGCAGATACGAGACGGAAGCTCGCTTCCAGTCTCGTATCTGCCTGTTTTGACATATAGCGCGACAGCGCGACATGAGCAAGCTGCTCTGCAGCTTGCGAATGCATCGCTCGTAGAAAGGCAATTTCTCCGGAGAAGGCGCGACAGCGCGACATGAGCAAGCTGCTCTGCAGCTTGCGAATGCATCGCTCGTAGAAGCGCCTTCTCCGTAGAAGGCGGCAAAGCAGACAGCATCGCTCGTTTTATTTGCCATATGTTTCCCCAGCATTTATAATGTAAAGATACCGGGTACAATCCGAAAAACAGGCGCAGAGCTCTGTGCCGAAAGGAGTTAAAGATGGCTGAAAACATTCAGTACTGCGGATATTGCGGAACAGAACTGACCGATGGGATCCCTGTCTGCCCGCGCTGCGGCAGGGACAACAGTGTTCCTATGCTCGGCGGGAAAAAAGGCGGATATGCCGGCAGGAAAAAAGCCGGACAGGAGAATACAGAAAGTGTCTACGGCGGCTATGAAGACAGGGACAGCCGTGCAGACCGTTTTGACCGCTATGAAAACAAGTATGATCCGGATGACAGTGTCGGATATGAAGACGAATATGATGCGGATGAGAAGGCAGACTATGATCCCGGTGATCAGGATCAGGACACTTTCTCTGATTCCGGGGAAGCTGAGACTGATTTCAGGGAGCGCCGTGAAAGGAAGAGCCCCCGGAAGACAGCAGACAGCCCTGAGGATGACAGCGCAGTGAGCCCGGAGCAGCCCGTACAGAAGAAAAAGAAGAAAAAGAAACGTAAAAAGAGTGCCGCAGCCGGACCTGAGCCGGGAGGAAAGACTCGAAGCAGTTCCTCGAAATCCTCAAAATCCGCAAAGGCAGGGGCCCGCAAAAGCAGCAGACGCGCCGCGGAAGAGGATGGCTATGACGAAGAGGAAGAGAAGCGTTCCGGCATCCTCACAGTGCTCGCACTGGCTGCGATTCCGGTCATTCTGCTGTGCCTGCTGATCCCGCGGATCGCAAAAGCCCTGCCGGATCCTTCTCTCGGCGGAGGACTGCCTTTCCTCAGCGATAAGGAGGAGGTAAAGGTTGAAGAGAAAGAATCGGAAGAAGCAGCCCCTGCGGAAGAAGAGCAGAAAGATGCTGAAAAACCGGAGCCTGCCAAACCCGCGGCTCTGACGTGGGAAAACGCCGCGGTGGAACAGGCTGTCCGTCAGGCGGCCAATGCGGCGTCCGGGGACCTTACTTCAAAGGACCTCGAAGCGGTCACCTATCTTGATTTCTCCAATGCGGGGATGAAGGATTTTTCCGTGCTGGAGAAGTTCCCCAACCTGGTCAGTGTGGATCTGACCGGAAACGGGATCAGCGACCTGACACCGATCGCGAATCTGACACAGCTGGAGGGTCTGTGCCTGGATGAGAACCAGATCACGGATCTGATGCCCCTGCGCAACATGACCTCCCTGCAGCGTCTGTATCTGAATGACAATCAGATCACGAATCTGAAGCCGCTTACCGCCTTGACTTCCATGACGCAGCTTTATCTGGATAATAACCAGATCTCGGATATAACGCCGCTTGCCAATTTGAAGAATCTCGGCATTCTGCACCTGGGCGGCAACCGGCTGCAGGAGATCAACACCCTGTCCGGGCTGACGAATCTGGAAGTGCTCACACTCTACAGTGACGGCATCTCCGACCTGACACCCCTGTCCGGACTTGTAAAGATGCACCAGCTCAATCTCTGGGACAATGAGATCGGGGATATCAGCGTTCTCGCCGGCATGCCGGATCTCTCGCTCCTGATGATCGGCAGCAACCGCGTGAAGGATCTCAAGGCACTTGAGAAAACTCCTTCCATGGAGTACCTGTATCTGTCGGATAATCTCGTTGAAGACATCGGATCCCTTGCAGGATTGTCTCTTCTGAAGGCAGTGGAGCTGCAGAACAATTCCATCCGTGATCTGACACCTCTTGCGGGGCTGACCAACCTGGAATACCTCGATCTGCGGGGCAACCCGATCGAAAAGTATGCCGGCGTCGACGGCATGGCGATCGAGACCTTGTACATGGACAGCGCTGAAGGCACTGAAGCGGCAGGCGCAGAAGGTGCGGAAGGCGCGGAAAATACCGGCGATGCACAGGGCGCGGAAAATGCCGGCGCAGCGGAAGGGACGCAGGATGCCGGCGCTGCCCAGGGCGGTGCCGACAGCGCGCAGGATGTGGAGATCGTTGAAACCCGTTGACATAATAAGACCGGGTTTTTAAGATTAGTAGATATGCTTTTTTCTGTTCTGCCGGGCAGGGGAACCCGGGGAAACCTGTCCCCTGTATCTTAGCAGACGATGGTTCAGCGGCGGAGAACGATTGACCGCCGGTAAAGGATTTTTTGTATGATCAAAACGATTCTGTCACAGGTGAAGGAATTTCGTCTGATCTCGATCCTCACTCCGGTCTGCATGATCGGTGAGGTCATCTGTGAGATGATCATTCCTGTCCTGATGGGTCAGATTGTAGACCGCGGTGTTATGGCGGGAAATGTAAATTTCATTATACGGACGGGGGCCGTGATGATCGTGGTGGCCCTGCTGGGTCTTACGACCGGTATTATGGGCGGCTTTTTTGCCGCGCGGGCAGGAGCCGGACTTGCCAGGAATCTGCGCAAGGCCATGCACGACAATATACAGACCTTCTCCTTTGCCAACATCGACCATTTTTCGACCTCGAGTCTGGTGACCAGGCTGACGACGGATGTCACCAATATCCAGAACGCCTACATGATGATGCTGAGGATGGCCATGCGCGCCCCCTCTACCATGATCGTGGCCATGGTCATGTCCTTCATCATCAGCCCGCGTCTGGCCAGCATCTATTTTATCGCTGTTTTTTTCCTGGCCCTGTTCATGTTTTTCATGATGCGCACGACGACCCGCTACTTCAAACAGGTCTTTGAGCGCTACGATGCTCTGAACGAGAGCGTGCAGGAAAATGTCTCCGCGATCCGCGTGGTCAAGGCCTATGTGCGCGAAGATTATGAAAACAGCAAATTCCGCAGGGCGGCGGAGAATATCTACGAGATGTTCATCCGCGCCGAGATGCGTGTGGTGAGTATTTCCCCCGTTATGATGGGCGTCGTCTACGGCTGTATCCTGACCATCAGCTGGTTCGGCGCCAACATGATCGTCTCGGATACCCTGACGACCGGTAACCTGATGAGCCTTCTGACCTACTGCATGAATATCCTGATGAGCCTGATGATGCTCTCCATGATATTCATTATGATGACAATGTCCGAGGCCAGTGCCCGGCGCATCTCTGAAGTAATCAATGAGAAGAGCTCCCTGACCAATCCGGAGAACCCGGTTATGGCGGTCCCGGACGGCAGCATCCGCTTCGAGGATGTGGACTTTTCCTACAGACCCGGCAGCGCCGAGCCGGTCCTCAAGGATGTCGACCTTGATATTCATTCCGGCGAGAGCATCGGGATCATCGGCGGCACAGGCAGTGCCAAATCGAGCCTGGTCAACCTGGTCAGCCGTCTGTATGACGTCACCCAGGGGCGCGTCCTGGTGGGGGGCCACGATGTCCGGGACTACGATATGGACGTTCTGCGCAGACAGGTCTCCGTCGTCCTGCAGAAAAATGTGCTCTTTTCCGGCACGATTTATGACAACCTTCGCTGGGGCGACGAGAATGCGACCGACGAGGAGTGCAGACATGCCTGTAAGCTCGCCTGCGCGGATGAATTTATTGAAAAAATGCCCGAGGGCTACAATACCATTATTGAACAAGGCGGCACCAATGTCTCCGGCGGCCAGAAACAGCGCCTGTGCATTGCCCGTGCCCTCCTGAGAAAACCGAAGATTCTGATCCTGGACGACAGTACCAGTGCTGTGGACACGGCCACGGACGCAAAGATCCGCCGCGCCTTCCGGGAGGAGATTCCGGAAACCACAAGACTGATCATCGCCCAGCGTATTTCCAGCGTGCAGGAGTGCGACCGCATCATTGTCATGGACAATGGCCGCGTGAGCGGATTCGGCACTCATGAGGAGCTCCTGCGCAACAATCAGATTTACAGAGAAGTCTATGAGTCCCAGACAGGCATGGGTGCGGATGCAGACTTCGACAAGCCGGCATAAAGTGTGAAAAATCATGTTGACACATGATTTTTTCACTCCGGAGGTTTACGTCGAAGCGATTCGACATGTTAGTAAGAGGTAGTTGAGGGAAATGGCGGAAAAGGTTAAAGAAGTAGGGGGCGGCCCGAGAGGAATGCGGGGACGTCCGCGTCCCAAAGTGGAAAATCCCGGGAAAATCTTCTGCAGGATTATCTCCTATGTAGTCCGGTTTTATGGTTTTCATCTGGCCGTGGTGGCGGTCTGTATCGTGATCTCCGTCCTGGCCAACGTGCAGGGAACCATGTTTACCCGGACCCTGATCGACAGCTATATCACGCCCATGGTGGAGCAGGTGAAGGCGGGGCAGGCAAATCCTGATTTCTCGCCGCTTCTGCATGCCATGTCCCGTGTGGCGTGCTTTTATCTGATCGGCATTGCGGCAGCATATACCCAGGCCCGCACCATGGCCTTTGTCACCCAGGGTACCATGAAACGGCTGCGCACGGAGCTCTTTGAGCACATGGAGAGCCTTCCGATCAAATATTTTGACACACATGCGCACGGCGATATCATGAGTGTCTATACCAACGATATCGACACGCTGCGTCAGATGGTCAGCCAGAGTATGCCCCAGCTTCTCAACAGTCTGATCACCGTGGTGTCCATCCTTTCCATGATGCTGGTGCTCAGTATTCCGCTGACAGTGGTATCTCTGATGATGGTGGGTGTCATGCTGCTTGCATCCGGAAAAGTCACCTCTATGTCCGGGCGCAATTTCGTTGCCCAGCAGAGGAATCTGGGCAGGCTGAACGGATTTATCGAGGAGACCATGACCGGCGAAAAGGTCGTCAAGGTCTTCTGTCATGAAGAACAGGCCATCCGCGAGTTTGACCAGCTCAACGAGGAGCTGTATCAGAGCGCGGCCAGGGCCAACGGCTTCGCCAATATCATCGGTCCGGTCAACGGCCAGCTGGGAAATACCAACTATGTGATCTGTGCGATCGTGGGCGGCATTCTGGCGATCAATCACTATGCCGGCTTTACAGTCGGCGCTCTTGCCAGCTTCCTGACTCTGAACCGGAGCTTTTCCATGCCGATCAACCAGGTCAGCATGCAGTTCAACAGCATCATCATGGCTCTTGCGGGCGCCGAGCGTATTTTCAAGCTCATGGACGCGGAGCCCGAGACAGACGACGGCTATGTCATGCTGGTCAACTGCGAGCGGGGGCCGGACGGCGAGATCATCGAGACCGACAGGCACACGGGTCAGTGGGCCTGGAAGCATTATCACAAGGCGGAGGATACGACCACCTATCAAGCTCTGGAGGGCGACATTACCTTCAACGGTGTCGATTTCGGATACCGGGATGACAAGATGGTGCTGCATGATATCTGGATCCATGCAAGACCCGGCATGAAGATCGCCCTTGTCGGTTCCACCGGTGCGGGCAAGACCACGATCACCAACCTGATCAACCGCTTTTATGATATCCAGGACGGCAAGATCCGTTTCGACAATATCAATGTAAACAAGATCAAAAAAGGCGACCTGCGCCGGTCACTGGGCATTGTCCTGCAGGATACGCACCTGTTTTCCGGCACCGTCCGGGAGAATATCCGCTACGGTAAGCTGGATGCGACGGACGCGGAAGTTATCCGCGCCGCCAGGCTTGCCAATGCAGACGGCTTTATCCGCCGTCTGCCCCAGGGATATGACACCATGCTCACGGGAGACGGAGCCAATCTCTCCCAGGGACAGCGTCAGCTGCTCGCTATTGCCCGCGCGGCCATCGCGGATCCGCCGGCCCTCATTCTCGACGAGGCGACCAGTTCCATCGACACCCGCACAGAGAAGATCGTGCAGGCAGGCATGGACAGTCTGATGAAAGACAGGACGACCTTTGTCATCGCCCACCGGCTCTCCACGATCCGCAACAGCGACCTTATCATCGTCCTGGAGCAGGGCAGGATCGTCGAGCAGGGAACCCATGAGCAGCTGATCGAACTCGGACAGAGGTATTATCAGCTGTACACGGGCATTAAGCCCGAACTGGCAGGCTGACCCGGCTCTTTCCTCATGCAGGAACCTGTTCAGTACAGACAGGGCAGTCCCTTAAGATCCGTAAAAATCATCGGAAGAAACAGAAAGAGACAGACGGAAAAATATGGAGAATTCGGAGCGTCATATAAGGAGAGAAGAGCTCTTTCCTTTCCTGCATTATGAATACGGGGAGGCCTATTACGGCAGCTGCGGAGACCTCCGCTACAGGATCGCCCGCGAACCGCTGCAGAATGTGCACTATACGCCCCCTGAGAAACGCGGAGAGGCGACGCTGCGGGCGGTCTGCTGGCGCGGCCCCTATGGATACGCGGCCACGGACGACTCTTTGAAAACCATCAGGGATTTCCCCTTTACGGAAGAGGGAATGCAGCAGGCAGCTGACTGGCTGGACAGTCAGGTATAATGTGGTAAAGTAGTTACTGTATATTCTAAAGAATTCATCTGCAGGATCCCTCTTTGCGTGATCCCGGGAAAACAGTGTATAATACACTTCAGCCGGAATGTTTTGCGAGAGGGTGGAACGGAGAATCATTCATGCAAAAAGTAAATGAAACAGACGCACAGGATCCATTTGCGCCTGATGTCGAGCCCGAAAAGGCAGCACATATTACGGGAAAAAAGAAAAAAGGACGTATATCCGGATATTTTCGGATCGCCATTATCCTTGGCATCATTCTCTGGGTCACGGATTTCCTGATCTTTTTTCTCGACAGATGGTCTTTTGTGGCGTCCACAGTGGTATGCCTGATCTACACCTGTGTCATGGCGGCGGCTTTTATCAACAGCCGTGCGATCTATCTGAAAGAGATGTCGGCCTATGCCGAGGAATTCCACAGCCTGGAGGATCTGCTCCTGCAGGAACTGGAACTGCCCTATGCTCTTATGGATGAAGGAGGCCGGTTCATCTGGATGAACCCCGCATTTGAGAAGGTGGTTCATCGGGACAGGACCTATCGCAGGCCGATCTCGACGCTGATCCCCGCGCTGACCAGGGATGTATTTCCCACGGATGATAAGCTGGTGAAAGTCCCCGTGGACCTCGTCGGAAACAGCTACAGTGCCCAGATGCACAGGGTATCCGTGTCGCACCTGTCGATCGGCTCAGAACTGCTGGACAACACCGCCAGTGACAGCATCATCGCCCTGAATCTGGTGGACAATACAGCCATGCGTCTCGCGGTCCGGGAAGTAGATGACCAGAGTCTTGCGGTCGGTCTGTTCTATATTGACAATTACGACGAAGTTATTGATACGGTAGAAGAGGTGCGCAAGGCGCTGCTGACCGCCCTGATCGACCGGAAGGTGACCCAGTATATCAGTGCCATCGACGGTCTCTGCAGCAAGATCGAGAAGGACAAATATCTGATCATTCTGCGCAAAAAATCCCTGCGGGAGCTTCAGGACGGTCATTTTGACATCCTGGAGGATGTCAAAAAAGTCAGTGTCGGCAATGAGATGGCGGTCACGCTGAGCCTGGGATTCGGCCTGGACGGCCTCGCCTACACGCAGAATTATGAATTTGCCCGCAACGCCGTGGACCTGGCGCTTGGAAGAGGTGGTGACCAGGCGGTCATCAAATACCCCGACAATGTTGTGTATTACGGCGGAAAGACACGGCAGGTAGAGAAGAATACCCGTGTCAAAGCCCGTGTCAAAGCCCAGGCCCTCAAGGAGATCATCCGTGTGCGCGATGCCGTCTTCATCATGGGACACAAGCTGGGCGATCCGGACAGCTTCGGAGCCTCGGTAGGCATCTACAGGATCGCAAAGACCCTGGGCAAACAGGCCTATATCGTGATCAACGAGCGCACGATCTCCATTGAACAGATTCTGCGGCTGTTTGAGCACAATCCGGAATACGGGAACGGGTTCATCATAAACAGTCAGCAGGCACTGGAGATGGTCACAGACAATGCCTGTGTCGTGGTCGTCGATGTAAACACACCCGCGCGCACGGAGTGCCCGGAACTTCTTACCAGATGTAAATCCATTGTTGTGCTGGACCACCACCGCGCGGGCAAGGATGTCATCGAGGGCGCGACCCTTTCCTATGTGGAAGGCTATGCTTCCTCCGCCTGTGAAATGGTGGCGGAGATCGTCCAGTACACCGGTGAAAATATCCGTCTGCGGCCCGAGGAGGCGGATGCCATTTACGGCGGTATCGTCGTGGATACGGACGGATTTGTCAATAAAGCGGGCGTCAGAACCTTCGAGGCGGCGGCCTTTTTGCGCCGGAGCGGCGCGGATGTGGTCCGCGTCAGGAAGATTTTCCGCGAAGAAGCCGTGGAATACAAGGCGAGAGCGGACGCGGTCTCCCAGGCGGAGATCTACCGCGAGTGTTTTGCTTTTTCAGTCTGCAAGAGCGAAGGCCTCCGGAGCCCGACCGTAGTCGGCGCCCAGGCGGCAAACGAACTGCTCAACATCGACGGGGTCAAGGCAAGCTTTGTCATGACCCGGTATAACGGTCAGATCTTTATCAGCGCGCGGTCTATTGATGAGGTCAATGTACAGCTGATCATGGAGCGGATGGGCGGCGGCGGCCACATCAATATGGCGGGCTGCCAGATGTCCGGAACCACATCCGAGGAGGCCATTGAGACAGTCAAGAGAGTCATTGACCAGATGATCGAGGAAGGCCAGATCGACGCGTGATAACCGGATCAATCAATCATTCAGGAGGAACAGGAAATGAAGGTAATTCTTTTACAGGATGTGAAATCTCTCGGCAAAGAGGGCGATATCGTCAATGTCAGCGACGGATATGCAAGAAACTTCGTCATCCCCAAAAAGCTGGGTGTCGAAGCCAACGATAAAAACAAAAACGATCTGAAGCTCAAAAAGCAGCGCGAGGCAAAAGAGGCGGCGCAGCGTCTTGCAGAGGCTCAGAAGCTGGCGCAGGATCTCGAGAAGGTCACTGTCGTGGTCACCATGAAAGCAGGCGAAGGCGGCCGCGTATTCGGTTCCGTCAGCGCCAAGGAGATCGCCCAGGAGGCCAAAAAGCAGCACAACCTCGATCTCGACAAGAAGAAGATCCAGCTGTCAGAGCCCATCAAATCCTTCGGCAGTTTTGAGATTCCGATCCGCCTGCATCCCCAGGTAACCGGAAGGTTCACCCTCAAGGTCACAGAGGCATAATCAATTTAAACTGAGCGGCGGAGAAGACAATGGCACAGGATGATGTGATCAGCAGAGTCATGCCCCACAATCTGGAGGCGGAGCGGTCTGTGCTCGGATCCATGCTGATTGACCCGGAGGCAGTGGAGACTGCGTCCGAGATCATAAAAGAAGAGGATTTCTATTCACGGCAGAACGGGATCCTGTATCAGACCATGCTGGAGTTGCAGCGAAAGGGTACAGCGATCGATCCCGTGACACTGCAGGCCAGGCTCCGGGAGAAGAATCTCCCCCCGGAGCTTTATTCTGATGAGCTGATCCGGGAACTGATCACCACAGTCCCCACATCGGCCAATATTAAATCCTATGCGAATATTGTCGCGGAAAAATCCCTTCTGCGCAGTATGATACGCGCCAATGAGGAGATCGCGGGAAACTGCTATGCCGAGAATGAGGAAATGGAGTCCCTTCTCGACAAGGCGGAAAAACGCATCTTTGAGATATCACAGCGGCGCACAGCCAACAATTTTGTTCCCATCAGGGAGATCGTCCTCAACGCCATGGACAAGATCGAGCAGGCTTCCCGGATCAAGGGAAACGTCACCGGCTTGTCCACCGGTTTTACTGATCTGGACAACCGGACGGCCGGGCTGCAGCCCGCGGATTTTATTTTGATCGCGGCGCGTCCCTCCATGGGAAAGACCGCCCTTGTCCTCAATATTGCGGACTACCTGACTATGCGGGAAAACCGCTGTGTGGGGATTTTTTCTCTGGAAATGTCCAAAGAACAGCTGGTCAACCGTCTTCTGGCCATGCAGTCCCATGTGGAGGCCCAGAAGATCCGCACCGGCGATATGACTGAGAATGAGTGGGCCGAGGTGATCGAGAGTGCCGGCAATATCGGCGACAGCAGGCTGATCATCGACGACACACCGGCGATCACAGTGGCGGAACTGCGTTCGAAATGCCGCAAATACAAGCTGGAATTCGGGATGGAGATCGTGATCATCGACTACCTGCAGCTGATGAGCGGCTCGGGCAGGAGCGGCGATTCCCGCCAGCAGGAGATTTCGGATATTTCGCGCTCCCTCAAGGCGCTCGCCAGAGAGCTGAATGTGCCTGTCGTGGCGCTCTCCCAGCTTTCCCGCGCCGTGGAATCGAGACCAAACCACCGTCCCATGCTGTCAGACCTCCGTGAGTCCGGCGCCATCGAGCAGGACGCGGACCTGGTCATGTTCATTTACCGGGACGATTATTACAATGAAGATTCCGAAAAAAAGGGAATTGCGGAGATCATTATTGCCAAACAGAGAAACGGCCCGATCGGCACCGTTGAATTGAGCTGGCAGCCATCCCTGACCAGATTTGCCAATCTTGCAAGGTAGGAGATACGAAACAGGCTCCCGCTTTTGTGACAGGGACGATTGGAAGAAGGAATACCGGTTTTGTGCAGCATTTATGCAGCAAACATAATAAGGCATAAACCGTTACAATAGCATCAGGAGGTATACATAATGGAACATTATTTCGAGCCGCAGATTGAATGCGCTTCACGGGAACAGATCACTGCCTGGCAGGATGAGCGCCTGGTCAGGACCGTAAAGCGCGTATACGAAGCGGTTCCTTATTACAGACAGAAGATGGATGAGCACGGTGTGAAACCGGAGGATATTGAAGGCATCAAGGATCTCCACAAGCTGCCCTTTTTAAGCAAGGATGATCTGCGCAAGCAGTATCCCTACGGACTGCTGGCAGTGCCGCTCTCTGACTGTGTCCGCATCCATTCGACCAGCGGTACCACCGGCAGGCGGGTTGTAGCGTGCTATACGCAGAATGATGTCGATATGTGGGAAGGCTGTGTTGCCAGGGCTCTTGCGGCAGCAGGTGCCACCAAAGATGATATTGTACAGGTCTGCTATGGTTACGGCCTCTTTACTGGCGGCGCCGGCCTACACGGCGGCTCACACAAACTGGGTTCTCTGACGCTCCCCATGTCATCCGGCAATACAGACCGTCAGCTCCAGTTCATGACGGATCTCGGATCCACAGTCCTGTGCTGTACGCCTTCCTATGCGGCTTACCTTGCTGAGACGGTTACAGAGCGCGGGCTGCGCAATCAGATCAAGCTCAAAGCAGGCATTTTCGGAGCGGAAGCGTGGACAGAGGAAATGCGTCACGACATCGAAGACAAGCTCGGTATCAAAGCTTATGATATCTACGGCCTGACGGAGATCTCCGGCCCCGGTGTTGCCTATGAGTGTTCCTGCCAGAACGGTATGCACATCAATGAGGACAACTTCATCGCCGAGATCATCAATCCGCAGACCGGCGAGGTCCTTCCCTATGGTGAAAAGGGTGAGCTGGTGTTCACCAGTATCACCAAAGAAGCCTTCCCGCTCCTCCGCTACCGCACGAAAGATATCTGTGTCCTGAATGCCGAGCCCTGTGCATGCGGAAGGACTCATGTCCGTATGGCCAAGCCGATGGGCCGCAGCGACGATATGCTGATCGTCAAGGGCGTCAACGTATTCCCGAGCCAGATCGAGACCGTCCTGATGAACGACGGATATCCGGCCAACTACCAGATCATCGTGACGAGAGAGCACCACAGCGACCGGATCGAGGTCCAGGTCGAGATGACACCGGAGATGTTCTCCGACTCCCTCAAGGATATCACCAAGCGCGAGAAACAGCTTGTTAATGACCTCAAGGCAATGCTGGGCATTTTCTGTGTCGTCAAGCTTGTCGCTCCCAGATCCATTCCCAGAAGCGAGGGAAAGGCAAAGCGTGTCATCGACAAACGAAATCTCTATCAGGGATGAGCATCATAATGCAGCAGAACAGAACAAAATAATGTAGCAGAACAGTACAAACAGATAATAGTTTTTAAAAGGGAGGTAGGAGATGACAGTAAAACAGATTTCGGCTTTCCTGGAAAACAAGCCGGGCGCACTTGCAGCTTTTACGAAAATCCTGCAGAACAACGAGATTGATCTGCGTGCTCTGTCTCTTGCGGAGACGGAGGATTTCGGCATTGTCCGTGTGATCGTTGACGATCCCTTTAAGACAGTTCAGATCCTGAAGGAGGAGGGATATGTATGCTCCCTCACTCCGGTGCTTGCGATCGTCTTTGAGGACAAGCCCGGAGCCCTGGTCAACGTTTTGAACCTGCTTGGAGACAATGGGATCAATCTTGAGTATTCCTATGCCTTCCTGGCCAAAAAGGCCAACAGCGCATGCATGATCTTCCGTGTCGCGGACAACGAAGCCGCGATCAGGATCCTCACAGCCAACGGCCTGCGTCCCCTTTGCCATGAAGACATGGAAGGTATGTTCAAGTAATGATGTCTGACGGGCATGTCATATGCCTGCAGGACTTTTTGCAGTAAAACAACAAAAAAAGACAGCAGCCGGGAAATGAATTCCCGACTGCTGTTTTTTGTTCGTTTATGTCACCTCTGCCTAACCCGCACGAAGGCAGGTTAAACAGACAGTCACCATCAGTCAGCTCTGATTAATTAAGCCTCGCTGATAGCGCCGACAGGACATGTACCCTCGCAAGCACCGCAATCGATGCAAGCATCTGCGTCGATCTCGTACTGAGCGTCGCCCTGGGAGATAGCTTCGACGGGGCAGGAAGCAGCGCAAGTGCCGCAGCTGATGCAGGTATCATTAATAACACGTGCCATTTTGTAGTTCTCCTTTCGAGTATTAAAATACAACAAATAATGAATTTAGGGGTTAGTACAAACTAAATATCCTAATCCTGACACAAGCCACAGACCACACCGAAGTGCAGATCTGTGGCTTGTTATAGGTAATATGATAGCGGTTTTTTAAGAATGCGTCAAGAGGATTTTCCTGTATGATATGAAATTAATTATACAGGATTAACTCCTCTGCGATATAGCGATAAAATCGTTTTTACCGGCACATCCTCTCAATCCCGCGGCATTCTGCCGTCAGCCAACAGCATTAAGCTGTCTGTGATCCGGCCTGAATTACTCTTCGTTGTACAGAGCGCCCAGTTTGCTCAGGTACTCGTAGTGAGCCTTCGCATTGGCTTCGTTCTCTGCATACATTCTCTCTGCGTTGGCCGGATTAGCCTTCTTCAGGGACATGTAACGAACTTCGCCGTTCAGGAATGCCTGGTAATCATCAGTAGCGGGCTTGCTGTCGAGGAAGAACTTCTTCGCGCCGCCTGCAGGGTTGAAGCGGAACAGGTTCCAGTAACCGGTTGTAACAGCCAGTTTCTCTTCGTCCTGAACCTTGTTCATGCCCTTCTTGATACCGTGGTTGATGCAAGGTGCGTATGCGATGATGAGCGAAGGTCCGGGATATGCCTCAGCCTCAGCGATCGCCTTGATGCACTGATTTCTGTCAGCGCCCATGGAGATCTGTGCGACATATACATAGCCATAGCTCATAGCCATTGCAGCCAGGTCTTTCTGCTTGACTTCCTTACCGCCTGCAGCGAACTGTGCGACTGCGCCGATAGGAGTAGCCTTGGAGGACTGACCGCCTGTGTTGGAGTAAACTTCTGTGTTGAAGCAGAATACGTTGATGTCCTTGCCGGAAGCGAGGATGTGGTCGACACCGCCGTAGCCGATATCGAATGCCCAGCCGTCACCACCGAAGACCCACTGGGACTTCTTGGCCAGGAACTGCTTCTGCTCAAGGATATCCTTTGCAGCGTCAGAGCCGTCTGCCTCGAGAGCAGCGACCAGAGCGTCTGTTGCGGAGCCGTTCTCGGCACCGATGGAGAAGGTCTCGATCCACTTGTCAGCGGCTGCCTTGACAGCATCGCCAGCGGTCTCAGCAACAGCCTCAACCTTGGCTTTCAGGTTGTCACGGAGTGCCTGGTTTGCAAGGAGCATACCATAACCGAACTCAGCGGCATCTTCGAACAGGGAGTTGGACCATGCAGGACCATTTCCGTTCTCATCCACGGTGTAAGGAGTAGAAGGAGAGGAGTTGCCCCAGATGGAGGAGCAGCCTGTTGCGTTTGCGATGTACATTCTGTCACCGAACAGCTGAGTGATGAGCTTAGCATAAGGTGTCTCACCGCAGCCTGCGCAAGCGCCGGAGAACTCAAGCAGGGGCTGCTTGAACTGGGAGCCCTTGACAGTGGTCTCTTTGAACTTCGCAACGACGTCCTTCTTGATCGGGAACTTGACAGCGACGTTGAAAGCTTCCTGCTCGTTGGGCTGTGCCATGCCCTCTTCCAGACGGGTCATGTTCAGAGCCTTGTTGCCCTTCTTGCCAGGGCAGACATTTGCGCAGCTTCCGCAGCCTGTGCAGTCGAGAGAGGAAACAACGATCGCGAACTTGTATCCGGGCATGCCCATGAGGTCAAGAGTAACTGTGCCTTCAGGAAGCTTGGCAGCCTCTTCCTCGGTCAGAGCCATAGGACGGATTGCAGCGTGAGGGCATACATAAGAGCAGAATGTGCACTGGATGCAGTTGTCTGCTGCCCATACGGGAACGTTGACAGCGATACCGCGCTTCTCGAATGCAGCAGCGCCGGAAGGAGTGGATCCTTCATAGTATGTGGAAACAACGGATACAGGAATCTTGTTGCCTTCCTGGCCGTTGACCTTAGCCTGGATGTTGTTGACGAAATCAACGACGTCCTGACGATCGCCGGAAGCGATGGAGATATCATACTCTTCGCCTTCAGCCTGGCCCCAGCTGTCGGGAACATCTACCTTGACGACGTTCTGAGCGCCGGCATCGATAGCTTTCCAGTTCTTCTCGACAACGTCCTGACCCTTGCGGCCGTAGGTCTTCTGAGCAGCAGCCTTCATGAACTTGATCGCCTCTTCCTCAGGGATGATGTTGGCGAGTTTGAAGAATGCGGACTGAAGGATGGTGTTGATCCTGGTCGGGCCCATGCCGGTCTCGATACCGATCTTGACACCGTCGATGGTGTAGAACTGAATGTTGTGGTCGTGGATGAAGCGCTTGACCTGAGGAGGAAGGTGGGTCTCAAGGCCTTCCGGATCGCCCCAGCTGCAGTTCAGCAGGAATGTGCCGCCGTCGACCAGCTCCTGGGACATGTTGAACTTGCGGATGTATGCAGGGTTGTGGCATGCAACGAAGTTCGCCTGGCGTACCAGATAGGTGGACTTAATGGGCTTCTTGCCGAAGCGGAGGTGAGACATTGTGACACCGCCGGACTTCTTGGAGTCATAATCAAAGTATGCCTGTGCATACATGTCGGTGTTGTCGCCGATGATCTTGATGGAGTTCTTGTTGGCACCGACAGTACCGTCTGCGCCCAGACCCCAGAACTTGCAGCAGATTGTGCCTTCGGGAGTTGTGACGATTTCCTTGCCGGAATCGAGGGACAGATTTGTGACATCGTCCGTGATACCGATGGTGAAGGTCTTCTTGGTATTGTTGTTGTAGACTGCGATGATCTGAGCAGGAGTGGTGTCCTTGGAACCAAGACCATAACGGCCGGAGAACACGGGAACATCCTTGAACTTGGAATCAGCCAGAGCAGCCTTGACATCCAGTGCCAGAGGCTCGCCGATGGAGCCGGGCTCTTTGGTCCTGTCGAGGACGGAGATCTGCTTCACGCTGTCGGGGATAGCTGCGAGGAATGCCTCGGTGCAGAAAGGTCTGTACAGACGGACCTTGACTACGCCGACTTTCTCGCCCTTGGCAGCGAGGTAATCGATGGTCTCTTCAATGGTCTCGTTGACGGAACCCATAGCGATGATGATCTTCTCAGCATCGGGAGCGCCGTAGTAGTTGAACAGCTTGTAGTCTGTGCCGATCTTGGCATTGACTTTGTCCATGTACTCCTGGACGATCGCGGGCATTGCATCGTAGTAAGGGTTGCAGGCCTCACGGGTCTGGAAGAAGATGTCGGGGTTCTGAGCGGAACCCATCTGACGGGGATGTGTCGGGTTCAGGCAGTTGCGGCGGAACTCGGCAATCGCCTCATGGTCGATCAGGTCGTTGAGATCTTCATAATCCCAGATCTGGATCTTCTGGATCTCGTGAGAGGTACGGAAACCATCAAAGAAGTTGATGAAAGGAAGTTTGCCCTTGACTGCTGCACAATATGCAACGGGGGTCAGGTCCATAACTTCCTGTACGCTGGACTCGCAGAGCATTGCACATCCGGACTGACGGGCAGCGTAGACGTCGGAGTGATCACCGAAGATGTTCAGCGCGTGGGAACAGACAGCACGTGCTGCGACATTGCAGACAGCCGGAAGACCTTCACCGGCGATCTTGTAAAGGTTCGGGATCATCAGCAGAAGACCCTGGGATGCTGTGAAAGTAGAGGTCATAGCACCGGCTGCGATGGAGCCGTGAACAGCGCCTGCTGCGCCTGCTTCAGACTGCATCTCTGTAACCTGAACCTTCTGACCGAAAATGTTCTTTCTTCCTGCTGTTGCCCACTCATCGACATGCTCAGGCATGACAGATGAAGGAGTGATGGGATAGATGGTAGCTACTTCTGTATACGCATACGCGGCGTGTGCAGCAGCTTCGTTACCATCCATGGTGAGAAACTTTCTTGCCATTACATTGTCCTCCTATACTTGTGAAGCGGTTACCGCATTGTTCATAAACTTGTGAAGAAGCAGCAAACGCATGTTCCGGATTTGCTGGTACCACCTGAGAAACTACTGGGATACAGATGTTCCCCTGCCGCCCAAAACATGGTCTGGCTTACGAATCCCCCTCAGATCCTGTGCACTCCGGCCTCCTTCGGGAAGCCTTCTGCGACATCATGAGACTGAGAATTATAAACAGCCTAAAGACACACACGTGCGCAGAATACATGCTCCGTGAGTGGA
Organism: Lachnospiraceae bacterium; assembly: GCA_045130475.1. GTDB lineage: Bacteria > Bacillota > Clostridia > Lachnospirales > Lachnospiraceae > CAG-791. The sequence goes on along the minus strand of JBGUPU010000019.1, from coordinate 52,736 downwards.
TCCAGCATATTAATGTTAACATTGCACTATAAAAATTGCAATGTGATTTGGCGGATTGTACACAAAAATATTCATTTAAAATGTACGAAAAACAAGGTTAATAGTAACTAACTTTTGGGAGATATTAATAAAAAAGTTTCCATTATATATGGCTTTTATTCGTTATTATTTCTGAAAAGGATATCCGGCACCTGTCTGCAGGTCCTGTGCCCTGCGATGAGACAGGTTTCTTTTTCGGCGCGCGTATCTCATGACAGGAGCCGCGGGTACTTTGTGATAAAGAATAGAAAAAGCCCTGCATAAAAGCAGGGCTGAAGAGACTGTCAGGCGCCGAGTTCCGCGAGGCTCTGTACGGCGTTTTTGGCACAGATGACTTCGCAGTGCTCGCGGAGAAACTGTTCTCGGGCAGGAGTGATCGGCTCGGAGCTGCCGAATTCGGAAAAGGTCGACAGGGCTCTGGTAAAACCGGCGGAATCCGTATCCTCCGCAGGAGTGAGAAACAGATAGTATTTTGAATCCGCGGGATCCCGGTAGAGCGCGCTCTTTCCGCTGAAGAAGGGGGCGGCAAGGCAGGCGGCGTCCGCTGCGGGACCAAGGGCTGTGAAGGTGTAGAGATGGACGGCGGCGGGAAGGATGGCGCCGGGTTTCCCGGAACCGGAAGAGGCAGCGCTGCTCCCGGCAGGCTTCTTTGCTGCGGAGGACTGCCCGTCATCTCCGATCTCCCTGCGGATGGCGTCCAGAAGCTGTCCCAGTGCGGAGGATGACTGTCCGGAATCGGAAGATCCGCTTTTGACGGAGGGCGCGAAGCTGGAAAAGCGGGTGTCGAGCTCTTCGGGATTATCAACCTTGGTGACGATCAGCACAAGGCTGTCGTCATGAAGAGGAACCGCCTCGACCATGACCGGAATATTCTCTGCCTCGAATCCGAAGCGCTTGTAGGCCTCCTGCATCAGATCATGAAAGAGACGCCTGGCCTTTTCCGTTCCGTAGGCCAGCTCTTTGAGTTTTATCTGCCGGCTTTCCATTTCCTCTTTGGAGAGGTAGCACCGGATCTGACTGTCACTGACTTTTTCTATTCTCATACCTGTTTCCGAACCTCTCCTGAATCTGCGGGCAGCCGTATTACACAGCTGCTCCGGACTCCGTTTTCCGCTGTCTGAGTTCATGGTATAACTGTGCGGGGCAAAGCGTCAAGCCCTCATTTCACTAATCGCATCCGGGGGTTATGCGAATTCGACAAGAATAGCAAGTTTAGTATTTTAGAGTTTTGATACTATTGAAATGAATAAATTCATCTTTTAAAATATTCCTGTCCTGCAAGGGACGCGTGAAAGTATCAGAAAGGAGGGCAGACTTGACGATCGGCAGAAGGATTTTTGTTTTTCAGGTTTTGAATATTTAAATATTTTCATAGTGAAGAATCAATCTGAGTTATGTACTTTGCCTTGACAGGTACAGTACTTTCCTGGTTTAAACCCGCGTAAATACACACAGTATATGACTTAAATCCGACTGTTCATGAAGATGGTGTACTTAACTGTATACAGAACGCACAGAACACATTGTTCTGTCAGAATGAATAACTATTCCTAAAAGAGGTTTCGATACAGTCCTGCAGGGCCGGGGGAGGAAGAAAGGGATATAATTCCACGGAGTATACTCCTGTGTTCTCAAGCCCCGATTTGACCATTTCTGTCATGCGATCCTGCAGTTCCCTCCGGGGAACAGGACCGACTGTCTCTGAAATAAACTCTATCAGTCAGATCATAATAACATATCTCCGGGAGAGCCTGTCCTGCCGTCCGGTCTGCAGAGCGTTACAGACCGGCGCGCTTTGCCCTGTGCGGGAGACGCACGGCAGGCAGGCTTTTACGTCTGTGCAGGGACAGCCGCAAAGGGCCGGCAGACCGGCACCGGTGCAGAGACGTAACCGCGAAGGCTCAGGATTTGGGATTTGGAAGTCCCTGCTGCCTGTCTTTTCTATGTTCCATGCTTGTGATATAATTACTTTGTATTATGCCTTCAGCACTGTACAGAGGGAGACCTGGGGAGACAGGCTCTGAAACTGTCAGCGGGTATAAGTGACAATGAAGTGTCATCCCGGTCGGAAAGTAAGCATCACATCAGAAAAGAGGCCACGAATGAAAAAAGCGGTTCCCTATTTTATCACGATTCTTTTACTTCTTGTCATGGGAGGTGTTTTTTTCAAGCTTTATTACGACCACTATATGTACACCGATAAGAGAGCGGATCTCGACGAGTATTACGGTGTCCAGGACGAAGATGATTTTCCGATCATTTATGAGAATCTTGTTTCGGAGATGCATGCGCGCCGCTTTGACGGGGAGTGCTACATGGATCTCGAGACTGTCCGGAGTCTGCTCAACAGCAGGTTCTACTACGGGACCCAGGACGACACTCTGATCTACTGTCTCCCGGAGGAAATGTTTGTCGCCAGGCTCGGAGAAAAGAGCTGGGAGAGCGATGTGAACGGCGTGACAAAGGAAGACTATGCGCCGGTTGTCAAGGAAGGGGATACCGTTTATGTGGCCCTCCCCTATATACGTAAATTCACCAATTTCTATTACGGTGTTTACGAGGGACCCAACCGTGTCGTCCTGCGTGACAAGTGGGGAACGGAAAAGATGGCGACGGTCAAGGGCAGCACCAATATGCGTACCCTCGGCGGGGTGAAGGCCCCGATCATCGCTGCAGTGGAGGAGGGGACGGAAGTCCTGATCCTGGATCCTCTGGATGACTGGACGCGGATCGAAACAGCGGATGGCTATTACGGATATGTTGAGAACAAGTATCTGTCCGAGACGAGGGAAAAGGAGATGGAGCCGGTGACAGATGTCCCGGAATATGTGCCCCAGTACAGAAGTCTGGGCAAGAGCATCTGCATCGCCTGGAACCTGACCTATTTTGCGGACAGCAACAAAGAGATCGACGGTATGCTTGTGGGTACCAAGGGGATCAATGTGCTGGCCCCGACATGGTTCACCATGCAGAGCGAGGACGGGGATATCAATGTAAAGGCTTCCCGTTCCTATGTGAAAAAGGCGCATGATAAAGGCATCCAGGTCTGGGGAGTGCTGGACAACTTCCAGAATGACGACCTCTTTGTCTATACCAAATTCCTCAACACGCTCGAGGGCAGGCAGAAGGTGATCAAGAACCTCATTGAGGAGGCGGAGTCCTTTGACCTGGACGGCATCAATGTGGATATTGAGGGTCTTGCGGAACCGACGGATGTCTATGATTTTATCGAGTTTGTGCGGGAGATCTGTATTGCCTGCCGCCGCGCCGGACTTTATATTTCCATCAACAATTACGTGCCCTACAATTACAACGACCACTATGACCTGGCGGAGCAGTCCGCCTTTGCGGACTATGTCATCATCATGGGCTATGACGAGCATATCGTGGGCAGCCCGGAGGCCGGAAGCGTCGCCTCGATCGGCTATGTAGAATACGGTATTACCGAGGCTCTGCAGGATGTGCCCGCCGAGCGTCTGATCAACGGCGTTCCCTTCTACACCATCGGCTGGACGACGGAGAACGGCGAAGTGTCGGGCAGGGTCCTGGATATGGTCGAAGCAAAGAATTTCATGAAAGACCACAGCATGAAAAAGGAGTGGAACAGCACGGCGGGGCAGAACTATGCCGAGAAAGAGTCCGGCTCCAAGCTCTACCAGATCTGGCTGGAAGATAAAAAATCCATCAAGACCAAACTGGACCTGATGAAAGGGTACGATCTGGCGGGCGTCGCCGTGTGGCGCCTGGGCCTTGAGACGAACGATGTATGGGATGAAATTGACGACTACGTGGAGTGATCCCGGGATGAATGAAGGCAGATCCCGGAATGGATGATCTGATGAATACTATATATGCGAAAATGACAGAAGAGGAAATAGACGAGGCACAGATCCGGCGCGCAGGAGAGATTCTGCGCAGCGGCGGTCTGGTTGCCTTTCCCACTGAGACCGTTTACGGGCTCGGCGGGGATGCGTTCAATCCTGAATCCTCAAAAAAGATCTATGCGGCCAAGGGAAGGCCTTCCGACAATCCTCTGATCGTGCATATCTGCAGGATCCAGGACATGGAGAAGGTGGCGGCGCGGGTATCCCGTGAGGCGCGCCTTCTGGCAGAGGCTTTCTGGCCCGGTCCCCTCACGATGATCCTGCCCAAAAGGCCGGAACTTCCGAAAGAGACGACCGGAGGACTTGATACGGTTGCGATCCGCTTTCCCTCAAACAGGATCGCGATGGCCATGATCGATGCAGGCGGCGGCTTCATAGCCGCGCCGAGCGCCAACCGTTCCGGGCGCCCCAGCCCGACTCTCGCCCAGTATTGCCGCGAGGACCTGGACGGACGCGTGGACATGATCATCGACGGAGGACAGGTCGGACTGGGGCTCGAATCGACGATCATCGACCTGACAGATACGACACCTGTGATCCTGCGCCCCGGTTTTGTGACCTGGGAGAAGCTGCAGGAGGTCCTGGGCGATGTGAATGCAGGGAGTCTGGTGCCCGACATGAATGATGACAGTGTACCCAAGGCACCGGGAATGAAATACCGCCACTATGCTCCCAGGGGAAATCTGACCATTGTAGACGGGCCGCCGGAAAAAGTCACCGCTTTCATCAATGAGAAGATCCGCGCCCACAGAGCGGCAGGGATCCGTACAGGCGTGATCTGTACCGAGGAGACAAAGAACGCCTACACAGCCGATCTGGTCAAGAGCGCAGGCTCCAGGGAGAACGAGGAGAGTGTGGCCAGAGAGCTGTTCCGGATCCTGCGGGAATTTGACGACGAGGGAGCAGGTGAAATGTACGCGGAGTCCTTTGACAGCACCGGAATCGGCAGGGCGGTGATGAACCGTCTGCTGAAAGCAGCCGGGCAGAGAGTCGTCCATCTGGAATAAGACCGGCCGGGCAAAAAGCCGTTCATCCGGAACAAAACCGGCACATCAGCTCCGAAACAGAAGGAGACAGCCCGGTTTTAAAGTTATAGAGAGCAAGTCTTGAAAGAACAGCGCAAATTTTTTGGTTCAGGAGGAAAAAAATGGGAAAAGTAGTTGTAATGGATCATCCTTTGATCGCTCACAAGATCGGCATCATCAGGAAAAAGGAGACCGGCACAAGGGAATTCCGCGATATTATTTCGGAAATCGCCATGCTTCTCTGCTATGAGGCGACAAGGGATCTGGAACTCGAGGATGTGGAGATCGAGACACCGATCTGCACGACCGTCACCAAGGAACTGAAGGGCAAAAAGCTGGCGGTCATTCCTATCCTCAGAGCAGGGCTTGGAATGGTTGACGGCATGCTGGCCATGATCCCCGCCGCAAAGGTAGGACACATCGGTCTGTACCGCGATCCCGAGACACTTCTTCCGGTGGAATATTACTGCAAACTGCCCGCTGACTGTGAAGAGAGGCAGATCTTCGTAGTGGATCCCATGTTTGCGACCGGCGGTTCTGCCATCTCGGCCGTGCAGATGCTCAAGAATCACGGATGCAAGAAACTCACCTTCCTCTGCATTATCGCGGCGCCCGAAGGTGTCAAGGCTTTCACGGAAGCACACCCGGATGTGGATCTGTATATCGGTGCGCTCGATGATCATCTGAATGAGCACGGCTATATTGTACCCGGCCTCGGAGACGCGGGCGACAGGATTTTCGGCACCAAATAATTTTGCGTACACTGCGTTCCGGTATGGCACGAGAGCAGGATTTGTGACCGGAATGGAAAGGGGGTAACGATGGCCGGAAAAAGAAGCGGATATATTTCCTGGGATGAATATTTTATGGCAGTTGCGCAGCTTGCGGGCATGCGCTCTAAAGATCCGAGTACTCAGGTCGGGTCCTGTATTGTCAGTGACGAGCACAAGATTTTGTCCATGGGATATAACGGCCTGCCGGTCGGATGCTCGGACGATGACTTTCCCTGGGAGAGGGAAGGAAAGCCGCTGATGACCAAATATCCCTACGTGACCCACAGTGAACTGAATGCCATCCTCAACTATCGCGGCGGGACCCTGGAGGGGGCTACGATCTACGTTACCCTCTTTCCCTGCAATGAATGCGCCAAGGCGATCATCCAGTCCGGAATCCGCAATGTCGTCTACGACAGCGACAAGTATGCAGAGGCGGACAGCACCATCGCCAGCAAGCGGATGTTTGATGCTGCCGGCGTGACTTATCGGCAATATGAGCGGTCAGGAAGGAAAATCGAGATCGAACTGTAAAGGCAGCGGACCCTGTCCGGTGCAAAGAGACAGGGACTGTAAAGAGACAGGTATAAAGAAAAAAGAGCGGCGTATCTCCCTTGAGGTACGCCGCTCCTTTTGGCCTTTTCCGGTTTTCTTATTCAGCTTCTAATTTAGAGCCGTTATTTTCTTTGTATTTGGCAACGATACTCCAGATACGCTCGGAAGGGATGAGCAAATCGCTGATGGAACTGTCGTGGTTGAGAGTATCGATGATATAGGCGATAAACTTACTCATCTCACAGCTGTAGTGCCAGGGCCTGTCCAGCAGTTCCTGGGGCTGATAGATCAGGTTGGTAGTAAAAATCTTGTCAATAATGCCCTCTTCATAGGCCTTGTCGAATTTGTCCAGACCGTTTGTGAACAGGCCGAAGGTGGCAAAGAGAAATACACGCTTTGCACCGCGTTTCTTGAGGGCCTGCGCGACTTCAAGAGCACTGTCGCCGGAGGAGAGCATGTCGTCGATGACGACCATGTCTTTATCCTTGACGCTGGAACCGAGAAACTCAAAGGCAACGATGGGATTGTCTCCGTCCACCAGGCGGGTATAGTCGCGGCGCTTATAGAACATACCCATGTCGAGGCCAAGGACGTTGGCAAAATATACGGCGCGCTTCATGCCGCCTTCATCAGGGCTGATGATCAGCATGTGGTCGCTGTCAATCTGCAGGTCATCCACGGAATTCAGAAGTCCCTTGATGAACTGGTAAGCGGGCTGAACGGTGTCAAACCCGTTGAGCGGGATTGCGTTCTGTACGCGGGGGTCATGGGCATCAAAGGTGATGATATTGTCCACGCCCATACGGGTGAGTTCCTGCAGAGCGATCGCGCAGTCCAGGGATTCGCGGGCGGTTCTCTTGGACTGAAGACTCTCATACAGATAGGGCATAATGACCGTGATGCGGCGTGCTTTTCCGCCGACTGCGGCGATCACACGCTTAAGATTCGCAAAATGGTCGTCCGGAGACATGTGATTGTCAAATCCGAACATGCGGTAGGTCTCGTTGTAGTTGACTACATCCACAAGAATGTAGAGGTCCATGCCGCGCACGGACTCTGCTACGACACCCTTTCCCTCACCGGTACCGAAACGGGGCTCTTTGGTTTCGATGATATAAGTAGGACGAAGATATCCTGCGAATGCGGGGCTGTCTTCATGTTCATGCTGACGCTCTGCGCGCCAGTCCTGCAGATATGCATCGATTTCTTTCCCCATTGCTTCACATCCGGAAACGGTGATCAGTGCGAGCTGACCGAAAGGGGCGTTGTCAAGTCTTCGTTTATCGTGTTTTTTGGTGTCTTCCATCAGGGGTCATGTCCTTTCTGAATATGAAATGGTGTCTGAAGGATACCTGTAGTGGATTTATAGAGCCGTTTTCTTATTTCTTTTTCTTTTTTCTTCTTTTCTTTTTCTTCCCGCCTACTCTAACAGAATCATTTCCTTATTACAAGTTAATATTATGCAAATTCTAAATCATAATGATATAAAAATGAGCATTTTGCGGAATCTGCATACCGGCGGACTGTGCTGCGGCAGGAAATTGCATACCGGCGGACTGTGCTGCGGCAGGATATCCGGTCAGGAGCCCGCATAGCGCCCGCGGCGTCTGCGCTGAAGGCGGATATCTTTTCCAGTCAGTTTGCAGAGCTCGTAGGTGCTGGTGATGCGGGAAAATACCCGGTCGGAGTAGCGTGCCTGCATTTCTTTCAGTGAGAGATTGGTGGAGATGATGGTCGAATGCCGGTTCAGTCCGCGCTCGCTGATGCAGGAAAAGAGCTGGGAGGCGACAAAGGCATTTGTAAATTCTGTTCCCAGGTCGTCAATGATCAGAAGGTCACAGCCGTAGAGGTCAGCGGTAAACTCCCTGAGCGCGTCCCTTGTACCGCTGCCGAAAGTGCAGTCGGCCAGTCTGTCAAAAAGGGAGGCGGCGCTGAAGTAGAGGACGGACTTGCCTCTCTCGATCAGTGCGCGGGCGGCGCAGACAGAAAGCATGGTCTTGCCGGTCCCCACTGTGCCGTAGAGATAGAGGTTGCGGTAGACCTGGTCGAATTCCTCCACAAAGCGCTCGCAGGCGCTGCGCGCCTGACGGAAGTGTTCCAGATCCTCTCCTGCGTAGTATTTTTCCGAGAGAGCGGCGAAAACAGCGCCCTCTGCCAGCTGTTCCAGATGAGACTGGTCATACAGAACTGCCGTTTCTCTTCTGCGCAGGCAGCGGCACTTTTCCCGGCCGATATAACCGGTATCGTGACAGTCGGCACAGTCCCAGGTCATCTCCAGATAATCCGGGGGAAAGCCGTTTTCTGTCAGAAGCTGTCTGCGCCTGCGGCTGATCTGTGCGGCGGTCTCCCGAAAAGAGGACTCGCCGGAGGGGGCGCCTGAGAGGCGCTTCCGAAGCAGATCCATAGCAAGGGAAGGCGTCTGCTGCTCCAGCTCCTGCAGGGCCGGAATCCTCGCATAGGCGCGGAGACGGCGCTTGTCGAGCTCGCGGCGGTGCCTGTCACGGATGCCTGCATATTCAATCATGATCTGGTCGTACTGCTCTTTTTTTAAAGACACGTTGTATACCTGATAGGGTGCTGTGAGCCCCCTGCAGCTGCTCCGGATCCTTGGAGTCCGGCTGCCTCTGCGTCTTCCGGGAGGGAGCCGGTGCCTCTTCAGGACTCCAGAAGCTCTTTTTCGAGGGCATCAAAATCATAGTCGTTCTGTTCAAACTGATTGAAGCTGTTTGCGGAGCGGACCTGTCTTTTGGTCCTGCCCCTTCTCTTCTCCCCAGGGCGGGGAGCGCCGGGGTCAGTGCCGGACAAAGGATCGATGTCGGCTTCTGCGGCAGCAGTGCCGCCTGTTTCCGGCAGTTTCCTTTTCCGTACGGATACAGTTTCGCGGGCGGCAGCCTGTTCGGCCTGCAGGGGGGTGAAGATCCCTGATTCCGCCCAGTTTTTCGCCACTTTTTTAATATAGCGGAAATCCTTTTTGCCGCGGTCGACACAATATTGCAGCAGATAGTCAATCATGTCGTCGGAAAAATGAAGCTGCTCGGAAATATGATAAATGATCCTGATCTCGTTAAGGGAAAGAGGTTTTCCGATATACTGTTCGATCACGAAGAGAAGCTGCGCGCGGTCCGCGTTGCGGCGGAAATTCTCCAGGGCTTCCAGCTCGGAAGTAGGAGCGGGACGGTCTGTCCCGGTTCCTGCGGCGGCCGCAGCCGGGGCGCCCGGCAGAATCGCGCCTGAAACCGCTGGCTCCGGAAGATTGTCGGAGGCAGATGCAGGGAGTGTGTTCAGGGGCATGGAAGACTGCGGGGGATAAGCCGCGCCGGCTGCCATGCGGAGGCAGGGATTCTCCCGTGCAGAGTCGGCGAGCAGATTTCCGGCCGGCTGGGAAAAGGGAAGTACCCTTCCCGCATCCGGCGTCCTGCCGGTGTCGGAGACGATGCCCGGCATGGTTCCGGGCCGGCACAGACGTATGGAGATCAGGGTATTCCTGCTGTCATAGTCCAGATTGAGAAGTCCCTTCTTCTCCCAGTAGCGGAGCGAGCGCACGACATCCTTTTCCGTGTGATTGAACTGGTCCGCCATTTCAGACACACTGGCAGCGCGGTGAGCACCCATCATACGCAGCAGATAGAGATAGACCTTGATCTGCGCATCATTGGCGCTTTTCATATATTCGTCTATAAAGAGATTCGACACCATGGTGGAATCGGATCCGCTGTCGTTGTAAATGGTGAACACTGTCATTCCTCCGCAGTTACATGTGTGTTGGCTGAGCCGGCGCTGATTTGTGGAATCTCATAATAACATAGCGGGAGCCGGGTATGGAATGGACAATTTGACGATAAATTTTCTGCTTCTGGGGGTGCCGGGCAGATCCCGAAAAATTGTGGATAACGTTGAAAATGTGGATAAGTCGTGAAAAACGCATACATCCCGCAGGCCGATTTCCACAAAGAAAAACGGGCTGCGGGATGGGGATTAATGTGGATTATGTTGATAAGTTTGTCAGGAAAGCAGGTTTTCCCCGATCTCATAGACATTTCCGGCACCCATGGTTATCACCAGATCATTATTTCGGCAATTTGCCAACAGGTATTTTTCAATTTCCGAAAAAGTCGGGAAGTAGAGACAATCGTGACCGAGTTTTTTGATCTCTTCCTGCAGGGTCCGGGAGCTGATCCCCAGGGTGTCGGTCTCGCGCGCGGCATAGATGTCCGCGAGGATTACGACGTCTGCCAGTGAGAGCGCCTTGGCAAATCCCGGCAGGAGGGACTTGGTCCTGGTGTAGGTGTGGGGCTGGAAGATGCAGATGATCCTGTCATAGGGACAGGCTTTTGCAGCATGCAGGGTCGCTTCGATCTCAGTCGGATGGTGTGCGTAGTCGTCGATGACGGTGAAACCGTTTTTCTCTCCCTTGTACTGGAAACGCCGCTCCGTGCCGGAAAAGACGGACAAGCCTTTTGCAATGTCCTTCGGCCGGATGCCCAGCCGGTCCGCGGCCGCGATCGCGGCGAGCGCATTGCCGACATTGTGCATGCCCGGGACGTGCAGGGAGATCCTGGTGCCGGCGTCGAAGGAATCGGATCCGTGCAGTGTGAAGGAAGGATGTCCCAGACGGTCGAAGGTGATGTCGGAGGGATAGTAGTCGGAGCCCGGTTTTGTGGAGAAGGTCACGACTTTGCAGGGAAGGTCTTGCGCGATCTCCTCCCAGTTGTCGATTTCCGCATTGATGATCAGTGTGCCTTCCGCGGGGATCAGCTGCGCAAAGCGGCGGAAAGAATTGCGGATATCATCAAGATCCTTGAAGAAGTCGAGATGGTCTTCTTCTATATTTAAAATGATCCCGATTCCGGGGAACATGTGAAGAAAGCTGTTGGTGTATTCACATGCTTCAGCGACAAAATATCCGCTGTTGCCGACACGGACATTGCTCCCGATATCCGGGAGGACACCGCCGATCGACAGTGTGGGATCCACATTCGCGCAGAGAAGAATATCTGAGAGCATGGAGGTCGTCGTGGTCTTTCCGTGTGTGCCGCTGACAGCGACAGGCAGGCGGTAATTCTTCATCAGCTGACCCAGCAGTTCCGCCCTGCTCAGGGAAGGGATGCCTTTTTCATGCACGGCGATATATTCCGGGTTGTCGGGGTGAATGGCGGCCGTGAAGACGGCGAGATCAATATCATCCGTGATGTTTTCGGCTCTCTGTCCGATAAAAACCTTGATGCCGGAAGCTCTCAGCTCCTGTGTGGCCGCGGATTCGCTTCTGTCTGAACCGGATACGGTGAACCCTTCACTTGCCAGGATCTGGGCCAGGCCGCTCATGGATATTCCGCCGATTCCGACGAAATAGACTCGGACCGGATTTTTAAAATCTATCTGATACATTGCAAGTCTGTCTCCTTATTTTTTTTAAGCCGTTTGATGGTGCCGGTGCGTCTCTGAAAATGAAAGCACGCGGCTTTACATATGTTAACCGGCTTTTACAGTAATGTACACCACAAGGTCCGGTTTCGCAAGTGCCGGCGGTCTTTTCAGCCATTTAGGAAGAGGGTGCAAATGCCGGATGCGGGTTGTTTAAAAAAAGTGTACAAATCCCCGTAAGGGGGATTTGGAGATTGGATTTCTGCAAAAAACGCAATGATTTCGGGACTTATTCAGAAACTGTACTGCCGCCGGAAGGCTTAATTTTATTGCGTTTGACAATGGATGTCCAGACATAAAGCGTGATATATACAGCAATGTGCAGTTTCATTTCCCTTCACACTGTGTTATAATTTATTTGCGAATATATTAACGATATTTTGTGTATGTGTTCGCAATATGTATTTTCTTATCAGCCGCGTCCGAAAGGACACGGCAAAATTCTGCTAATATTCAGTCATGGTCCGCATCAGACGGACTAACGGGAGGAAGGTTAAGATGATAGTAAAGAAGGAAATGATTGCCATGCTCCTGGCAGGTGGACAGGGCAGCCGGCTTGGTATTCTTACTTCTGATGTGGCAAAGCCCGCCGTTTCCTTTGGCGGTAAATACAGGATTATAGATTTCCCGCTCAGCAACTGTATCAATTCAGGTATCGATACAGTGGGTGTCCTGACCCAGTATATGCCGCTTCGTCTTAATGCACACGTAGGTATCGGTATCCCGTGGGATCTGGATAAGAATCTGGGCGGAGTCAGTGTTCTTTCGCCTTATGAGAAGATCCAGAATACCGAGTGGTATACAGGCACTGCAAACGCGATTTATCAGAACATGGCTTACATGGAAGGCTTTAATCCGGAATATGTTCTGATTCTGTCAGGTGACCATATCTACAAGATGGATTACGAAGCGATGCTTGAAGCACACAAGGAGAACGGGGCGGCAGTGACCATTGCCGTTATGCCGGTTTCTCTGGAGGAAGCGAGCCGCTTCGGTATCATGATCACCGATGAAAACGGAAGAATCACGGATTTCGAGGAAAAGCCTGCTCATCCTCGCAGTACCCTGGCATCCATGGGAATCTATATCTTCAACTGGAGTACGCTGAAAGAGGCTCTGATCGCCAACAGAAATGAGCCCGGAATGGACTTTGGAAAGCACATCATTCCCTATTGCAGGGAAAAGGGAGCTCCTCTGTACGCGTATGAATTTAACGGTTACTGGAAAGATGTCGGTACGCTGACTTCTTATTGGGAAGCCAACATGGAGCTCATCGACATTGTACCTGAGTTCAACCTGTACGAAGAGTACTGGAAGATCTATACCAAGAGCACTTCGATCACGCCGCAGTTTTTCGGGCCCGACAGCGCCATTGAAAGGACGATTGCCGGAGAAGGTACGGAAATCTACGGAAAGGTTTACAGCTCCGTGATCGGGTGTGATGTCACTATCGGAGCAGGGAGTGTTGTACGCAATTCCATCATAATGAACGGAGCGGTGATCGGTGACGGATGTGTTCTGGACAAGGTCATCTGCGCTGAAAATGCGGTGATCGGCAATGGCGCTGTTCTCGGAGAGGGGGAGGAAGCACCGAATGACACGAGACCGGATATTTATTGCGCGGGACTTGTCACTGTAGGAGAGGGTACAGTGATTCCGGACGGCGTCCACATCGGTAAAAACACTATGATTTCCGGACATACGACGGAAGCGGATTATCCCGGCGGATGGCTTGCCAGCGGCAGAACGCTGCAGGTCGCGGCACAGGAGCCGTGACATAAGCGGCTGCGCCCGGATCAGGTTCTTACGGCTCTGCGCTGTATGGATCCGGACGCTGATTGACTCGGATTCCTCTGTGCCCCGGCGCACAGGAGTCCCTCGAGACCTTACTACATGGAATGACACAAGAAAGCCTCATAAAAAGGAGGTCGGGGCATGAGAGCAATAGGCATTATACTGGCAGGCGGAAACAGTAAACGATTAAAAGAGTTGTCCAGAGGGCGGGCAGTCTGTGCGATGCCGGTCGCAGGTAGCTACCGCAGCATAGATTTCGCGCTCAGCAACATGGAATATTCCCGTATCCAGAAGGTTGCGGTACTGGCACAATACAACTCAAGAAGTCTCAATGAGCATCTTGCATCCTCAAAATGGTGGAATTTCGGACGGAAACAGGGAGGGCTGTTTTTGTTCACTCCTTCTTTCGCGGATGCAGACAGCAACTGGTACCGCGGAACGGCAGACGCGATGGCTCAGAATATTCATTTTCTCAAGACATCGCATGAGCCCTATGTGGTGATCACATCGGGCGATTGTGTTTACAAGATGGATTACAATGAGATCCTGTCCTATCACGTGGACAAGCGTGCGGACATCACGGTTGTGGTCAAGGAAATGCCGGAGGAGTTCAGCGTGGAACGATACGGCATTGTCCACATGGATGAAGACAACAGGATCCAGGATTTCATTGAAAAACCCGTGGTAGCACAATACCGCACGATTTCGTGCGGCATCTACGTCATCCGCAGGAGGCTCCTGATTGAGCTTCTTGAAAAAAGCATGGATGAAAACCGCTATGACTTCGTACAGGATGTTCTGATCCGGTACAGAGGCCTGAAGCGGATCTACGGATACCGTATGGAAGACTACTGGAGCAACATCGCTTCCGTAGAAGATTACTACCGGACAAATATGGACTTTCTGAAGGCGCCGATCAGGGACTTCTTTTTCAGACAGTACCCGGAGGTACATTCGCGCGCCGCAGATCTGCCCCCTGCAAAATACAATGTCGGCGTCAACATCAAAAACAGTCTTCTTTCGAGCGGCTGCATTGTCAACGGCACGGTAGAGAATTCCATACTGTTCCACCAGGTTTATGTGGGCAACAATTGCGTAATTAGGAATTCTTTAATTTTGAATGATGTGTACATCGGAGACAATACTATTATCGAAAACTGCATCGTGGAAAGCGGCGACACCATTCAGGCTAATTCCTGTTACAGAGGTGAAAATGGTATAAAGATCGTCATTGAGAAAGGCGAACGTTATACCATTTAGAAATGGAGAACGCTATGCATGTTACAGACGTTAGAGTGAGAAGGATTGCCAGAGAAGGCAAGATGAGAGCAGTCGTTTCTATCACAATCGACAATGTGTTCGTCGTCCACGATATCAAAGTGATCGAAGGAGAAAAAGGGCTTTTTATCGCTATGCCCAGCAAGAAGTCGGCAGATGGCGAGTACAGAGACATTGCTCATCCGATCAACTCCGAAACCAGGAGTATGCTGGAAGAGATCATTTTGAAGAGTTACGAAGAAAGCGCACTCCAGGACGAGGGTGCTCAGGACTAAAATGGAGCAGCAGTTTCGACAGCATAGCAATTACATCATGCACCATGACAGATTATAAGATTCAAGTATTCAGAAGGGGGCGTCATGAGCGCCTCCTTCTTTCACTGACAGCCGAAAAGCAGCGGACCTTCTCCGCTTCGGCATTTTAAGAACAGAGGGAAAACAGGACAGCAAAGGGAAAGCAGGACATCAGAGGGAAAACACAATGGATTCATTTTTTATCATTGTCGGCCTGGGCAATCCGGGCAGAAAATACGACGGTTCCAGGCACAATGCGGGATTTGATGTGATCGATGAGCTCGTGGACCGCTATCACATCGGCGGCCCTGAGCGCTTTGGGAAGTCCATGATCGGAAAAGGGAGGATCGGGGACCGGAAAGTGATTCTGGTCAAACCCCTGACCTATATGAATCTGAGCGGCGAGGCCGTCCAGGAGATTGTCCATTTTTACAAGGTGGATCCCCGGGAGGATCTGCTGGTCATCTCGGATGATATAGATCTCGAGGCCGGACGCCTGCGCATCCGCAAAAAAGGCAGTGCCGGAGGACATAACGGCCTCAAGAACATCGTACAGCACCTGGGAACAGAGGAGTTCGCCAGGATCCGTGTGGGTGTGGGTGCAAAGCCGGATCCCGACTTTGACCTCGCGGACTATGTGTTGGGGCACTTTTCCGGCGAGGAAAGAAAGATCATGGACGAAGCTGTGGCAAAGGCTGCGGAAGCAGCTGCCTGCGCAGTCACGGACGGAATCGATCTGGCCATGAACAGGTTCAACACACCGAAAAAGAAGAAAAAGAAGGCGCCGAAGACGAAGCAGGAAGAGGCGCCCAAAGGGACGGATGCCCTCAAAGAGGAGGACGTGTCCTCAGAGGGGAAAGTCCCGGCAGCGGCAGAGGGTCCGGCAGAGGAGAAGAGAGTGGACGCCTGAGTGGGAGGTCTTTAATCCAGATGAACGTTTTTTCAGAACCGCTTAGAGAGCTGGAAGCTTACAATATACTGAAAGAGCAGCTGGAGTCCGCAAAAGACGCGGATTACCGTCCGGGTTTGCTGGCAGACAGCTGTGTGGATTCCCAGAAGGTACATCTGCTGTATGCGCTCTGCCGGGAGGAGACCATCGCGGAGCATGCGCGGCTGCGGCTGGTGCTGACCTACAGTGATCTGCGGGCGAGAGAGATCGCCCAGGACTGTATGTTTTATGACAGGAATGTCACGGTGTTTCCGGCCAGGGACCTGATCTTTTACCAGGCGGATCTGCGCGGCAATGAGATCGACAAGGAACGTCTGCAGTGTCTCCGCAGGATCATGGAAGGAAAGCCCGTGACTGTGGTGACCACCTTCTCTGCTCTTTTGACACCGCAGATCCCGGTGCGCATTTTAAAGGGAAGTGTCCTCGGGATCGGCAGACGGGACAGGGTGGACCTGACAGGTGTGGTGAACCGCCTTGTCACGATGGGCTATGAGAAGAATTATCAGGTGGAGCGCCCCGGGCAGTTTGCGGTCCGCGGTGACATCCTGGATATTTTTGATCTCACACAGGAGAACCCTATCCGCATAGAGCTCTGGGACGACGAGGTGGAGACGATCCGCAGTTTCGATGTCCTGAGCCAGCGCTCTGTCGAGCAGCTGGAATACGTGCAGATCTTTCCGGCCTCGGAGATGATCCTGGACGACCTGCGCCTGCACGACGGCCTCAAGAGGATGAAGCAGGAGGCGGAGCGGGTCAGCGGACAGTTCCGCGATCAGGGGAACCTTGAGGCGGCAAACAGGATCGGGACGGAGATCGCGCGGATCGTGGAAGAAGCCCGGGAGCTTCATGTCTACACGGGGCTGGAGAGCTTTATCCATTATTTTTATCCGATGACAGAGGGACTACTGGACCTGTTCACACCGGAAAAGTCCCTGCTGTTTCTGGACGAGCCCCTTCGGATCCTGCAGCATGCGAAAGGGGTGGAGACCGAGTTTCGGGAGAGCATGATCAGCCGGTCGGAAAAGGGCTATGTCCTTCCCGGGCAGATGGAACTGATACGGAAGACGGACAGTGTGCTCGGGGAGCTGGAGCAGTACTCCCGCGTCGGCTTTTCCGTCCTCGCCGGGGCTCAGCTGAGCGGCAGCGCGCAGTTCTCTCTTCCGGATGAAGAAGAGTCCTTTTCCCTGTCCTTTGAAAAGACTGTACAGATGCACGCCAGGGATGCCTCCCTGTCCGGCATGAGCTACGAGACACTCCGCGAGGAGCTGGCGAGGCTGCGCAGAAAGAAAGAACGGGTCATCATCGTGTCCCCCTCCCGCACGCGGGCAAAGCGTCTGGCGGAGGATCTGACGGCAGACGATGTTACCGCCTATTTCCGGGACAACCCCGCAAGGGCCATGAAGCCGGGGGATGTCATGACTTATGTGGGACGCATGAGAAAGGGCTTTGCCTATCCGGATCTGGGCTTTACGGTCTTTTCCGAGTCGGATATTTTCGGAGAGGAAAAAAAGAAGAAAAAGAAGGTCCGGCGCTATGAAGGCGGTGAGCAGATCCGGAATTTCGCCGATCTGCGTGTCGGAGACTATGTGGTGCACGAGCACTACGGGATCGGTATTTACAGGGGCGTCGAGAAGATCGAAGTGGATCATATCGCCAGAGACTATCTCAAGATCGAGTACGGCGCGGGCGGTGTGCTTTTTGTCATGCCTACAGACCTGACAGTCCTGCAGAAATATGCGGCGGCAGAGGGCGCCCGCAAACCCAGGCTCAATAAACTGGGGACCCAGGAATGGAGCAGCACACGCGGCAAAGTCAGGAAGGCGGTAGAGCTTGTTGCCCAGGACCTTGTCGAGCTGTATGCAAAGCGTCTGGCCAGGACCGGGCATGTGTACGGCAAGGACACAGTCTGGCAGAGAGAGCTGGAGGAGACCTTTCCCTATCAGGAGACCGACGACCAGCTGGCGGCCATTGAGGACACCAAGCGGGACATGGAGAGCAGCAAGATCATGGACCGTCTGATCTGCGGCGACGTGGGATACGGCAAGACGGAGATCGCCATCCGGGCAGCGTTTAAGGCTGTCCAGGAGGGCATGCAGGTCGCCGTACTGGTGCCGACCACCATCCTGGCCCAGCAGCACTACAATACTTTTTCCGAGAGAATGCACAATTTCCCTGTCAATATTGAAGTGCTTTCCCGTTTCCGCACTTCAAAGGAACAGAAAAAAACCATCCATGACCTGGAGAGGGGAATCGTGGACATCGTCATCGGAACCCATCGTCTCCTGTCCAAGGATGTAAAGTTCAAAAATCTGGGGCTTCTGGTCGTGGACGAGGAACAGCGCTTCGGTGTCACGCACAAGGAAAAGATCAAGCAGATGAAGGAGAATGTGGATGTCCTGACACTCTCCGCGACGCCTATCCCCCGCACTCTCCACATGAGCATGGTGGGGATCCGGGATATGAGCGTTCTGGAGCAGGCGCCCGGGGACCGCGTTCCCATCCAGACCTATGTCATGGAATACAACGAGGAGATGGTCCGGGAGGCGATCGTGCGGGAACTCTCCCGAAAGGGACAGGTCTATTATGTCCACAACCGTGTGAATGATATCGGGCAGGCCGCCCTGGAGGTCCAGAATATGGTGCCTGAGGCGCGCGTGACTTTTGCCCACGGAAAGATGAAGGAATCCGAGCTGGAGCAGATCATGTACGATTTCATCAGCGGTGGGATCGATATACTGGTCTCTACGACCATCATAGAGACCGGTCTGGATATTTCCAACGTCAACACGATCATTATCAGTGACGCGGACAAAATGGGGCTCTCCCAGCTCTACCAGCTGCGCGGGCGTGTCGGCCGCACAGGCAGGACTGCCTATGCCTTCCTCATGTACCGCCGGGGACAGGTCCTCAAGGAGATCGCGGAGAAGCGTCTCGCGGCGATCCGCGAGTTCACCGATCTGGGCAGCGGATTCCGCATTGCCATGCGCGACCTGGAGATCCGCGGCGCGGGCAGTATCCTGGGCCGTGTCCAGCACGGAAATATGCAGGCGGTCGGCTATGATCTGTACTGCAAGCTCCTGGAGGGCGCAGTCAGGAAAGCAAAAGGAGAGGAAATCGAAGAGGAGAAGACGGTCACTGTCAACCTCCTTGTGGACGCTTTCCTGCCGGAGAACTATATCGTCAATGAAGAGCAGAAACTGGAGATCTATAAAAGAATCGCGGCCATCGACAGCGCCTCCGACGCCGAGGATGTCCGCGATGAACTGATGGATCGATTCGGAGATCTGCCCCTTCCGACGCAGAACCTTCTGCGCGTGGCCCTGATCCGGTCTGTCGCTTCCCGCCTGGATCTGGCGGAGATCACCGGAAACAGCGGTTCCCTTCGTATCATACCGGATGCAGAAGCGAAAGGTCTGAAAGTGGAGAATATACCCCGGCTCCTGAAGATCTACCGCGGGCATCTCTCTTTTACAGCCAAGGGAACACCGCAGTTCCAGCTGGAGTATCCGGTCTCGGGAAGTGTCATCAAGGACGAGGACACGCTCCTGCAGGTGACCGAGGACCTGCTGGTAAATATGTCCAAACTTCTGCGGTAAGGGGATGCCTTCAGGCCTTCTTCCGGGCCGCAGGATATCGGGACGTCAGGACATTCAGGAGAAGTTTTCGTAGACGATCTCTCCCGCCGCGATCGTACAGCGGATCACGCCGGGCAGCTCCATGCCCAGGAAGGGGGAGTTGGAGGAGCGGGAAGCGAAGGGCTTCTGCACTGTCCACATGGCTTCGGGGTCAAAGAGCACGAGGTCGGCCGGGGCTCCTTGGCGGACACGGCCGGCATCGAGGTGATAGAAGTCCGCGGGACAGCAGGTCAGGCAGGCCAGAAACTGCCGCATGGTCAGGTATCCGGGCCTGACCAGGTTTTTCAGGCCCAGGGAGAAGGCGGTCTCCAGACCGATCATCCCGCTGGGGGCCTTGGGGAAATCCTGTGCTTTTTCATTGTCCGCGTGGGGTGCGTGGTCGGTGGCGATCAGGTCGATCGTGCCGTCCGCCAGGCCGGCAATGATGGCGAGGCGGTCTTCTTCTGTCCGCAGCGGCGGATTGACTTTGGCGAGGGTGCCGCACCGGAGCACGGCGTCCTCCGTCAGGGAAAAGTGGTGGGGTGTTGCCTCCGCGTGGATCCGGGGATTTTGTTTTCTGGCCTGCCGGACGAGCTCGACGCCTTCCGCTGTGGAAATATGCTGTATGCAGAGCGGCGCCCCGGTCTTCACGGCTATGTCCACATCCCTGCGGATCAGGGTGATCTCCGCTTCGCGGGGAGAACCCGCAAGCCCCAGGGACTGCGCGGCTCTGCCGCCGCCGTTGACCCCGTTCTGGGAGATGAGTGTCTTGTCCTCCTCGTGGAGGCTGACAGGCAGTCCAAGACGTTTTGCAGCCAGCAGGGCCTGTTCCAGGACGGAGGCGTCCATCACGGGAACGCCGTCGTCAGTAAAGCCCGCGGCGCCGGCAGCTGCCAGAGCGTCGAAATCCACGGTCTTTTTTCCCTTCATTCCCTCTGTGACATTTGCGCAGCTGTAGATATGGATTTTTTCCTCTTTTGCCCGGGTCAGGATATCGGAGAGGACAGGTACGCTGTCTACGACCGGATTGGTATTGGCCATGAGGATGATGCTCGTGTATCCTCCTTTCGCCGCTGCCAGGGAGCCGGTGTGCAGGTTTTCTTTGTGTGTGTATCCCGGATCACGGAAGTGCGAGTGGGTGTCGATCAGACCCGGAGCTGCGCAGAGCCCCCTGCCGTCGAGGACCCGCAGAGCAGAGGCACAGGCTTCGGAATCTATGGAAATATCCGGCGCGATGCGGGAGAACTTTCCGTTTTCAATGAGCAGATCTGTCTTCTGCTCCGTACCGGAGGCGGGATCGTACAGAAATATTTTTTTGATCAGCAGCATGTTGTTCCTCCCTGTTAAAGTCTGCCGCGGCAGAACTCCGCTCTTTCGAGCGGCATATGGCATATTAAAAAGAGTGTCTGTAATCAGTATAGCACAAAAGGCAGCGCTGCAGGTTCACACCTGTAAAGGGCGTGAGTTGAGCGGGAATTGAAGCGGCGTGGATTACAGGCAATTGCAATCATTTGTACATTCAGCGCCTTAAACATAGACGTTAGTGTTTTGAAAACCTGTAACGGTGTGGTATACTATTCAAGAATAAATGGTATTTGATAATGTACAATCTGCCGGAGAAGAAAGCGGCGGGTTCCTAAAAGCTTTAGAAAGGTTGAAAATTTTATTATGTGGATATTTCGTCTGGCACTGACAGCTATTGTCCTGGTGCTGGTTCTTTTGATAGGTGTTGTTGAGCATGTGATCACATGGACGGTCGGGAAGTTCAATCCTGACCTGTGCCTTCGGATGAGAAGCAGTTACGTCCGCTGCGGAACAAAACTGGTCTGGCTGATCGCTGCCGGAAAAACGACCGTGATCGGGAAGGAAAAGATCCCGACTGACAGGCCGGTCCTGTTCGTCGGCAACCATCGCAGCATGCTGGATGTTGTGATCTGTCTGTCCGTAATCCCCTTCCCTGTCGGATTTATTTCGAAAATTGAACTGGAGAAAATCCCTCTGCTGCGGATGCAGATGCGGGATATCAACTGTCTCTTCCTTGACAGAAAGGATGACAGGAAAGCGCTGAAGGTCATCCTCAGAGCCATCGAGCTGGTCAAGGGCGGACAGTCTATGTTTATCTTCCCGGAGGGAACACGTTCCAAGGAAGAGGGTGTATTCCTTCCTTTCCATGCGGGAAGCTTCAAGATTGCCACGAAGGCAAAGGCGCCGGTCGTGCCTGTCACGATCGTGGGAACAGGGGATATCCTGGAAGATCATTTTCCCAGGATTAAGGCGGCACCTGTGGTCGTTGAATTCGGTGATCCGATCGAGACTGCATCCATGGGCCGTGACGAGCAGAAGGAACTGCCGGAACGGGTCCGCAATCTGATCATGGAGACTTATGAACGCAACCGCAAACTGCTGTAAATCCCGGCTGCGGTCCGGAGCAGCCTAAATGAATGGACCGGACCTGAACAGGAGACTTTCTGACTGATGAAAAAAAAGACAACGATGACGGTCCTTGACAGCCGCATGCTGGCACAGGATATCTGGTCTCTGGAATTAGCTTATGCACCGGAGGATCTTCCGGAAGAAGTTCGCCCGGGTCAGTTTGCGGGACTTTATCCCGCCGGGGGCGATCTGCTTCTCATGCGGCCCATCAGTATCTGCCGCTGGGACAGTGCCCGCGGCGCGCTGCGGTTTGTCTACCGCGCAGCAGGAAAGGGCACGCGTTCCTTTACTGCGCTGAAGGCGGGGGACAAAATTGACATGCTGGGCATTCTGGGAAATGGATATGATCTGGAAGCGCTCCGCGGAAAACATGTCCTTCTACTGGGAGGCGGAATCGGTGTGCCGCCCATGCTGGAACTGGCGGCTGCACTGAACGGCACGGCCGATGCGGGAACCAAATGCACCGCTGTGATGGGCTACCGAAACAAGGAACTTTTCCTCAAAGAGGAGATGGAAGCGTTTGCGAAGGTTTACACAGCCACTGAGGACGGCAGCGCCGGAACGAAGGGCAACGTCCTGGATGCGGTCCAGGAGCACGCTCTTGAGGCGGATGTCCTCTGTGCCTGCGGTCCGCTCCCCATGCTGCGCGCCGTCAAGCGCTTTGCGCAGGAGAAAAACATTCCCGCTTACCTGTCCCTTGAGGAGAGGATGGCCTGCGGCGTCGGCGTCTGTCTGGGCTGCGTGGCAAAGACAACCAGTACAGATGAGCATTCAAAAGTCCGCAATGCCCGTGTCTGTGTGGAGGGACCGGTCTTTTCAGCAGATGAGGTGGATCTGGACTGACAAAAAAGTATCTTCGGGCAGAGTGCCCTGACAGCCCTGCCTTTCTTTAAAAAACTGTCATTATCGGCTTTCCCTTACTTATAAACAACTAATAATTTCAGAGGAAACTCCATTGAACACATTCAATTCTTTACCTACAGTATCGCTGCAGAAACCGGATATGTCCGTGACCATCGCGGGAGTGACCTTTAAAAACCCCGTTCTGACGGCATCGGGAACGTTCGGGTCCGGTATGGAGTACGCGGAATTCATCGACCTTGCCCGGCTGGGCGGTGTCGTGACCAAGGGCGTATCCAATGTTCCGTGGACGGGTAATCCGACACCGCGTGTTGCGGAGGTCAGCGCCGGTATGCTCAATGCGATCGGCCTGCAGAACCCGGGTATGGAAGTCTTTATTGAGCGGGATCTTGCTTTTTTGAAAGAGGTTGATACAAAAGTGATCGTCAATGTCTGCGGCAGGAGCGTCGAGGATTACCTGGACGTTGTCCGGCGCCTGCAGAATGAAGCGGTGGATATGCTCGAGATCAATGTCTCCTGTCCCAACGTCAAGGAGGGGGCTATCGCTTTCGGGCAGAATCCTGATGCGCTCTATGACATCACCTGCAGGATCAAAAAAGAAGCGGCACAGCCAGTCATCATGAAGCTCACGCCCAATGTGACCGATATCACACAGATGGCCCGCGCGGCCGAGGCGGGCGGAGCGGATGCGATTTCCCTGATCAATACGATCACGGGAGCGAAGATAGATATTGAAAAGAGACAGTTCGTGCTCGCCAACAAGACAGGCGGCCTGTCCGGTCCCGCAATCAAACCGGTCGCGGTCCGCATGGTCTGGCAGGCGGCACAGGCAGTTTCGATCCCCGTCATAGGCATGGGCGGGATCGCGACAGCGGAGGATGCCATTGAATTTATGATGGCGGGCGCTTCCGCGATTGCTGTCGGCGCAATGAATTTCCATGATCCCTATACGACTGTGCGGGTTGCGGAAGGAATGGAGAAATGGTGCGCGTCCCACGGTGTGGAACGTGCGGCATCGCTGACTGGAACAGTGAAATGAGAACACGCCGGTACAGAAGAAATACAGTTTGGGGGTATGCATTTTCTTCCTGTATCGATTGTGACACAGAGCCATGGAATGAAAGTATGGACACAAAAAAAACAATTACCAGAAATGCCTGCGCGAAAATCAATCTGGGTCTTGATGTTGTAGGCGTCCGGGAGGACGGCTATCATTTGCTGCGCATGATCATGCAGCAGATCGACCTGTATGACACTCTGACATTTACTGTCACAGATGTGCAGGGGACAGGAAAGATCCGTCTGATCGACGAGAGCGGCCTTTCACCGCTCGGAGAAGACAATCTGATCTGCCGCGCCATACGCATGATGGAGGAAAAGTATCATCTGTGCGCGGATATCGAAGTGCGTCTTGTCAAGCGGATTCCGGTGGCAGCCGGCCTTGCCGGCGGCAGTACCGACGCCGCAGCGGCTTTTACCGCGGTAAGGGATCTTCTGGTACCGCACGTGACAGACCGGGAGTTAATGGAGCTCGGCGTTCGTCTTGGTGCGGATATTCCATACTGCATCTCAGGGGGGATCAAACTCTCCGAGGGAATCGGGGAGATCCTCACACCGCTTCCGCCGATGCCGGAATGCGCCATTGTCCTTATCAAGCCGGAGGCATCCGCCTCAACGGCACATGTCTATAAGGCGGTGGACGAACTCGGCGGATATCATCATCCCGATATTGACGGACAGATCGAGGCACTGCGTGCCGGGGATCTGCGCGGTCTGGCACAGAGATGCGAAAATGTCCTGGAGCTTGTAACGGGAAGGAATCTTCCTTTGATCAGAAGGATCGAGGACTTTCTCGTGGAACAAGGGGCTCTCGCCGCCTGCATGAGCGGCAGCGGACCCAGTGTCTTTGGTATTTTTGAAACCCGGGAGCAGGCAGAAAGTGCCCGAGAGGCATTTCTGCATACAGAATCTGCATCGGGATGCCGCAGCTTCGTCTGCACCCCCGTATCTGATTCTGGGATGTGATCTTGCAATCTGCAGGCCAAGGGCCCTGCGGATGCATGGAGGTAATGATGTCAGAACAGAAAAAGAAGAAATACAACGAAAAAGAGTTCCTGTCTGTGATCCCCGATGCAATGCCGGCACCGGATGACCAGCAGTCTATCCCCCTCAGAGAAACGGTTTTTCTGACTCTTCGAAAACTGATCCTGACGGGAAAGCTTGATCCTGGAGAGAGGCTGACGGAGGTCCGTCTGGGAAAAATCCTGGGTACCAGCAGGACACCGATCCGTGAAGCAATACGAAAACTGGAGATTGAAGGACTGGTCACCATCACACCCGGAAGCGGGGCAAGGGTTGCCCGGATCACTGAGAGTGATCTGCAGGATGTCATGGAGGTCAGGAGCACGCTTGACCAGCTCTGTGCTTCGCTGGCAAGCCAGAGGATTACCGAGGAAGAAAAAAAGGAACTGCTCAGGGCCAACGATGCCTTTGAGTACAGTACCAGATTCGGCAATGAGCAGGAGATTGCGGAGAGTGATGTCCGTTTTCACGAGGTCATTACCAGGGCGGCGAGAAACAGACGTCTGGTCCAGGTGATGAACGGAATGGCGGATACGATCTACCGCTTCCGCTATGAATATATCCGGGATGACCTGCACTATGAGGAATTGATCATGGAGCACCGTGCGATCTGCCGTGCCATCATGGACGGCGATTCTGAGCAGGCAGCTGCGGCGGCCAGGAACCACATCGACCGTCAGCACGAGTTCATTCTGGGGCAGCTTCGCAAAGTCAAAGGATGAAAAGATTTTCATCCCTGAACAAGTGGAAAAGATTACTATAGATGACAATGAAACAATACAGTGACTTGAGCTCTGATATGCCCATCGGCGTCTTTGATTCCGGAATCGGCGGCCTCACGGTCGCCAGGGAGATCATGCGCCAGATGCCCAATGAAAAGATCGTCTATTTCGGAGACACAGCGCGGGTCCCCTACGGCAGCAAATCCAGGGAGACGGTGACGCGTTATTCCAGACAGATCGTCCGCTTCCTTCTGGAAAGGAAAGTGAAGGCGATCGCGATCGCCTGCAACACGGCCAGCGCATACGCGCTTCCGGAGATCGAGAGGGAGTGCCCGGTTCCGGTGATCGGTGTGATCCGCCCCGGAGCCCGCACCGCCTGTGACTGCACCAAAAACGGAAGGATAGGTGTCATCGGAACAAGGGCGACGGTATCCAGCGGTTCCTATACAGAATTTATCCACCAGATCATGCCTGAGGCCGAGGTTTTTGCCCAGGCCTGTCCGCTTCTGGTCCCTATTGTGGAGGAAGGGCTGTGGGAGGATCCCGTGACGGATGAGATCACGAGGAGATACATGGCTTCCCTGCTCCATCACGGCATTGACACGCTGATCATGGGCTGCACGCATTATCCTTTGATCCGCAAAACGATCGGAAGGGCTGCGGGCGAAAAGATCTCTCTGATCAATCCCGCCTATGAAACAGCCATGGAGCTTCGCAGCATGCTTGATGAACTGCATCTTCTGTCCGACCACCGACCCGCCCTGGGCCAAGGCGTTCCCCAGTACCGCTTCTATGTCAGCGACATGGCGGATCAGTTCCAGCAATTTGCCAATTCCATCATCAAATACGGGATCCTTGCTTCGGAAAAAATAGATATTCATACCTATTCCTCCGCTCCCCTGTCTGCAAAGGGGGGAGTCTGATGGACACGCTCTCCGGTGCCGGGAACCGGCACGGAATGAAGGACGCGGAAAAGAGGAAGCCGGAAGAGGAAGTCCCTGTTCTGCTGACCGTCACCGGGAAACAGACGGATCCCGAGGGGAGTACCCGGGAGACTGCCGCTGTATACAGGGCAGTCTGCAGAAACAGCGGGGAAGGGCTTCTTTTTTCCTATCTTGCGGAAGACACGCCGGTCACCCTCTTCCTGTCCCGCAGCCTTGCCTGGATGCAGAGAGGCGGCATTGATGCCCGGATGGTATTTGATCCTTCCGGCGCGGTGACCAGGTGTGACTATGAGACTGCCTACGGGACAATCCCCATGGAGGTCCGCACCGAAGGCATTTCTGTACTGGCAGGGGGATCAGGAAAGCAGGGGGAAGGAGGCGCAGGCTTCGTCTGCCGCGGCCTTCAGGCCCGGATCCGCTACACTTTGATCATGGGAGCAGATTACGAACTTTCCTGTTCTGTCACAATAAAAACGCAGCAGATGTAAATGATCTGCTGCGTTTTATATTGTTAAACTTTATTTTGTTCACCTTTGTGCTGTTTATTTGACGGGCTTGGCACCGGCTTTTTCCTGAAGCTTTTCGACCCAGCTCTTTTTCCTGGGGGTCGTGTCGGTCTGCAGGCGTCCGCGGATTCCCTTGACTTCGACGATGTAGATGCCGCTTACCATGGCCTTGATCTGTTTCTTGACCGGGATGCTGTCGAAAATCTTCTCATCACAGATGAAGTTGATGAACTGAGGTCCGACCTTTGCCTTGACTACCGGGACCTTGGAACGCTTGGCATACCATGGCGTCTGCTGGATGACCTGATCGGGAAGCCCCGATTCCTTCAGCTTCAGCCGTTTCTTGTCAATGACCAGCATCGTCATCGGCTGCTTCATAGCCTGGATCTGTTCGTTTGACTGTTCCTGTCGGGCCTGCAGGCGTTTTCCGATAAAATAAAGCGCTACCAGTACTGCCAGCAGGATGACGGCTATGATGATCAATACGATTGTTACACGGCTCAAAATTAACCCCTCCATCTATTCTGTGTCTTATATGAAATATTATCTGTATCCGCCGGAAACCGGCGCTCTTTTTTGGACTGTTTAACATTCTAACATTCTTTTCCTGTCAAAACAAGACAGAAGTGAAAAGCCGGACCATGGATTCTCCTGACAGGCGTGTACATAGTTTTTTAAGAAATCTTCCCTTTTCAGTTTTCGGGTCCTGTGCTACACTATATCAGTTAGTATCTTTTTCCAGAGAACAATACAGAAGCAGAGAGAGCAGTAGATCATCCGAAAAAGCAGTCGGGAATCTGCTCTTTTCAATTTTTTCAAATGGAGGTAAGCATGAAGAAGAACGTGATCGCCCTGATCGCCGGGACCGCAGCGCTGTGCATTATGGCAGCGGGCTGCGGATCGCAGTCATCAGTCAGTACTTCAACAGCAGCGTCAACATCAGCGACATCTGCTGCGGCAACAGCTGCAACAGAAGCTGCCGCAGAGGAAGCCGGCTGGCAGAACGATGACAGCGCATTTCTCTCCGGCATCAAAGCTGCGGATTATGTCGAGCTGCCTGATGGTTACAAGCATCAGACCGTAGAGGCAGGGAAACCGGCGGATCCCACAGACGAGGAAGTGGAACAGAGGATCGAGGCTGTCCTGCAGAGCAACGGGACCCTCAAGGAAGTGGACCGCCGTGTCGAAGCCTGGGATACTGTCAGCATCGATTATGTCGGAAAGATCGACGGAGAAGAGTTTACAGGCGGCAGCGGAAGCTATGATCTTGTGATCGGCTCCGGCGCTTTCATTGAAGGATTCGAGGATGGACTGATCGGCGCCAAAAAAGGCGAAAAAGTTGACCTGGATCTGAAATTCCCCGATGATTATCCGGCCGCAGATGTCGCAGGCAAGGATGTCACTTTTACAGTCACTGTCAATAAGATTTCCGATTACGAGCTCACAGATGATTTCGTCAAGAGCCTGAACCTGACCAATGCCTTCGGACAGGCTGTCACGGATGTGTATTCTTTCCAGGAATATGTCCGCAGCAATATGATCGAAGAGAACGAGGCGGCTTATACATGGACTGTAAAGCACCAGATTGACAATAAGCTTCTGGAAGAATGCACCTTTAAGCAGGATCCTCCCGAGCAGATGTTGGAGAGCTACAATTTCCAGTATCAGAATTATCTGAATAATGCGGCGTCCGCCAGCTACATGGATCTGGCTACATATATGCAGAGACAGTACGGCGCCACGCAGGATAACTACGAGACGATGATCAGCGATTTTGCGACACAGGGCGCCCAGCTCGGCATCATCTATCAGGCGATCGCAGATGAGAGGGATCTCAACCCCACCGAGGAGGAGATCCAGGCCGCAGTCGGTGAGTATGTCAAGACAGACACCACCGGATTAAAGGCGGAGGATCTGGACCGCTTCATCAAGGAGTACATCCGCGACGAGCTGCTGAGCAACCGCGTGCGCAGCTGGCTCTATGACAACTGCAAGGTGAATGAGCCCGGGGAGAGCTCCGATGAGGGTGCCTCCTCCGGAAATACTTCTGACAATGCGGATCGCTAAGACACTTGAAAGGGGAAAACAGTATGAGACAGGAATACAGCCTGACAGAGATCAAGGATCTCTTTGCGGCAAAAGAAGCGTTTGCTGACAAGACCGTTACGGTTGGCGGATGGATCCGCTCCAACCGCGACTCCAAGAAGATTGGCTTCATCACGCTCAACGACGGAAGCTGCTTCCAGACCCTGCAGCTTGTTTATTCAAGCGATCTGGAGAATTTCGCACAGGCCGCCAAGCTCAATATCGGCTCCGCAGTCATCGCGACAGGAACGATCGTCCTGACACCGAATGCGAAACAGCCCTTCGAGATGCAGGTGGCAAAGATCGAGGTCGAGGGTGCGTCCTCTCCCGATTATCCGCTGCAGAAAAAGCGTCACAGCTTTGAATATCTGCGCACCATTCCTCATCTGCGTGTCCGCGCGAACACTTTTACTGCTGTGTTTCGTGTCCGCTCCCTGATCGCCTACGCGATCCACAAATTCTTCCAGGAGCGCGGCTTTGTCTATGTCCATTCTCCCATTATCACCGGCAGTGACGCCGAGGGCGCAGGAGAGATGTTCCAGGTGACCACTCTTCCCATGGAGGAGCTTCCCAGGACAGAGGACGGCAAGGTCGACTATTCTCAGGACTTCTTCGGAAAGCCCGTCAACCTGACTGTAAGCGGCCAGCTGGACGTCGAGACTTATGCATTTGCTTTCCGCAATGTCTATACCTTCGGACCGACCTTCCGTGCCGAGGTATCCAACACCACCCGCCACGCAGCCGAGTTCTGGATGATCGAGCCCGAGTTCTGCTTTGCAGATCTCAAGGACAACATGCAGCTCGCTGAGGATATGCTCAAATACATCATCCGCTACGTGCTGGAGAACGCCCCCGAAGAGATGAACTTCTTCAACCAGTTCATCGACAAGGGCCTTCTGGACCGCCTCAACCACGTCCTCAACTCCGATTTCGGCCATGTGACCTATACCGAGGCCATCAAGATCCTTGAAAAGCACAACGACGAATTCGATTACAAGGTATCCTGGGGCTGCGATCTGCAGACCGAGCACGAGCGCTATCTCACCGAGAAGGAGTTCAAGCGCCCTGTCTTCGTCACAGACTATCCCAAGGAGATCAAGGCTTTCTATATGAAGCTCAACGACGACGGAAAGACCGTCGCCGCCATGGACTGCCTCGTTCCCGGCATCGGAGAGATCATCGGCGGCAGCCAGCGTGAAGAGGATCTCGAGAAGCTCGAGAAGCGCATGGATGAGCTCGGCCTCGAAAAAGAGGGCTACCAGTTCTACCTTGACCTTCGCCGTTACGGCAGCGTCCGCCACGCCGGCTTCGGACTCGGTTTCGAGCGCTGCGTCATGTACCTGACCGGCATGGGCAACATCCGCGACGTCCTGCCCTTCCCCCGCACCGTTGGAAACTGCGAACTGTAAGCAGGACGCAGACACGACGCAGGACATGGCACAAAGCAGACAGGGCATTTGCGTGCCTGTCGGCATATAGGCATATAGAAAAATGCATTCAAAAGAGCCATACACAGCATCTGCAGGCTGTGTATGGCTCTTTTCAGTCCTTCTTACTGACAGAATATTTACAGTATGGGAGATCATAAGGGACGATCCTAAGGTCAGAGTGCTGCGTAGACCATCATCAGTGAGCGGATCTTTTCAGGATCTTCCACGTAGGCATGATTATGCGGCAGGCCCTGGTAGATCTGCCTGCCGTCCTTCCATGCGCAGAGTGATGTGAAGGGCAGATTCTCCCAGCGGGCGCTGTACCCGGTCATAAAGGGGACGGTCGCAAACAGGACAGCATCCCCGATCACACAGCGATGGAGCGTATCCGGCTGGTTGGTATGGGCATAGAGGACCTCTCCGTCGAACAGCAGCAGGTTCAGCTTATTTCCGGGAGCCAGGGAAGAAACTGTCTCATCTATGATCCTGCACCGTTCCTGCACAGTGAGCGAAGGAAGATGACTGCAGCCCGGGTCCGGGCTGTCTTTGGGAGACGGCATTTGCTGCTGCTTTTTTTCCAGCGCCAGATTGATCCGGTCGACGAGATAGAGCAGGATCCGCTCGCTGTCAGTCTGGCCTTCCTGAAGCCCTATATATCTGCGCAGCGCAGCCTCTTCAAAGACGGTTCCGTTGTGCGCCAGTGTCCAGCAGCGTCCGCTGTCGTCCGTTTTCTGGAAGGGGTGTGTATTGTTGTAATCCAGGGAGCCGATGGTGGCCTGCCGGATGTGGGCCAGCAGAGTGAAAGCCCGCATGCCCTGCCGCAGTCTCTCCTTGAGATATCTGCTCCGGTCCGCCTTTACAGGTTCTTTTTCCAGTGTGCCGTATCCCGCCCTGCCTGAAGGATTCTGCTGAAAGCGGGCAATACCCCACCCGTGCGGGTTTTTGTCGCAGTGGGTAAAAAACATCTGCAGCCATGGACTGGTATCTATTTCATTTAAGGCACTGATTCCAAACAGTTCGCACATTTTCTATTCAAGTTCCTCTCAAAGCCTTCTGTCCCTTCCTGACAGAAATGATCAGATAATATACAGGTTCTCCACAGCTTCCCGGCGGATGATCAGTGCCTCCCTTGTCTCTGTTTCTCCCATTGAATAGAAGCCTCTGCAGGTGTCGTTGATGACATCCCGGGGGATGAGGATATTGTGGGAGAAAGGATGGTCAAAGACTGGAAGAACGCCTTCACGATGGACTTCGTTTCCGCGATAGTAGGGATCAAATGCAAAAATCCTGTCCTGCTGTTCTGCTGTGACCAGAATATAATGGCCGACATCATGAAAGACATGCAGGACGATGGCGGCGCCTGCGCGGAGAGCCTCCGAGAGCCTGCTCCCGGCCCCGAACCGCACTTCTTCTTTTTCCAGATACAGACTTTCTGTGGGCAGAAGGCCGGCGAAACGCAGCTCGTTCAGCCAGGTGCCGAAATACCGTATTGCAGCGCCCGTTGTCCCGCACATGCCGCAGTGTCCGTTCCGGTCATAGCTGTCCAGCGTACACAGGCCGATGTGACGGACAAGATCCGGAGGAATCTCTTCCCGTTCAAACAGGTACAGGATCGCGTTGGTCATAGTTGTGGGTCCGCAGTCGTACTGCGTGACCTGATACCGAAGAGGAGATTTCATTTCCTTACCCCCTGCCGCATTGCATGTCATTCAGTAATATTCTACATCAGTATTATTCCACAGCTCAGGATATGAGAATAATCATACACTAATCAACCTATCAAATCAATAGGTAAATAGAGGCGATTCTCTGTTGACAGAAAAACCATCTTTCCTGTAATATAGTCTCTGCCTATATGGAGTGCGCGAGAGACAAGCTCGATGACCGCACAGCAACCTGCTGATCTCTGCAGTAAGGTGCTAATGCTTGAGCGATGGGTGTAAATAGTGGTTTTTGCTGCACCTGTCGTAACGATGGGTGCTTTTTTTTACTATAATAGTATACTCATTGTATTCTCATTGGTAAGCTTCGGCTCCTGCCTGCACTCCCGGGAAAAACTTTTACATTTTGTCTTTACAGGAGGACGACATTTATGAAGAAGACAATGAGAACGAAAAGAACAGTGACAGAGCTGCTGGCTGTGAAAAACAAGTGCCTTCTCAGCAGGATCCGCTGCAGGAATCTGCCGCGCCACACTTTTATTTACTGCCGGAGCCGGAACATCGCCGCAAGATTCCTTGCAGATGCGGAGGCGGAAGGCTTCACCTTCGGGGACGGGAAAAGACCTTCAGAAAAAGAATATGATGATATTTATTCCCTGCATGACGACCTTACCATCTCCTTTACCGGATGGGCAGGGCATATCCTTTTCAGAAATGCCGCCGGGAATATCATCCGCGTCGACTATGGGAAATATATTGCGGGAGCACCGGATTATCAAATGTAGTTTTTCGCGAAATGTGCTATTATATATACAGACTTTCATCAGATCGTGCTCCCGCGGTTTCCCTGACGGCTTCCTCTGCCGTGCCGGCCTGCCAGCAGATTTTGTCCAATGGGAAATGCAGGTACATGGTCATTCGACTATTCAGAAAAGGAGGAAAAAGAAATGGCACTTGTAACCACAACAGAGATGTTCAAAAAAGCTTATGACGGTGGATATGCGATCGGCGCTTTCAACGTCAACAACATGGAGATCGTCCAGGCGATCACCGAGGCTGCAGCCGAGCTGAAGTCCCCCGTGATCCTGCAGGCTTCCGCGGGCGCCAGAAAGTATGCTAATTCCGTATATCTGAAAAAGCTGGTAGAGGCAGCGGTAGAGCTCTATCCGGATATCCCGATCGCTCTGCATCTGGATCACGGCGCAGACTTTAATGTATGCAAGGAGTGCGTAGACGGCGGCTTTACTTCCGTCATGATCGACTATTCCAGCCATTCCTTCGAGGAGAATATCGAGGAGTCCAGACGTGTTGCGGAGTATGCGCACGAGCACGGCGTAGTCGTAGAGGCTGAGCTCGGAACACTTGCAGGCATCGAGGATGCCGTCAAGGTAGATGCCGACAAGGCAATGTTCACGGATCCCGACGAAGTCGAGGAATTCGTCAAGAGGACCGGCGTGGATTCCCTCGCGATCGCGATCGGCACCAGCCACGGCGCATACAAATTCAAACCCGGCACCGATCCCAAACTCCGCTTTGATGTTCTGGAGGAAGTGGCGAGAAGGCTGCCCGGATTCCCGATCGTTCTTCATGGCTCCTCCTCTGTTCCGCAGGAGTATGTAAAGATCATCAATGCGCACGGCGGCGCTCTGAAGGATGCCATTGGCGTTCCCGAGGATCAGCTTCGTAAAGCTGCTGCAGGCGCAGTCTGCAAGATCAATATCGACTCGGATCTTCGTCTCGGCATGACAGCCGGTATCCGCGAACATTTCGTGGCACATCCGGATCATTTCGATCCCAGACAGTACATCGGCGACGGCCGCAAGTATGTCAAGGACATCGTTGCCCACAAGATCACCAAGGTGCTCGGATCCGACGGCAAGGCCTGATCTGAAGATCCCGCCGCAAACATTGATTCCAAAACAAAACAGGGGCCTTTTCCCTTTCATGGGAAAAGGCCCCTTTCTTATGAAAAAATCTTTGACCTTTCACGATTATAGGTGCAGTATTAAATAGAGAAAGGTTTACATGCAGATCCCGGACAGGAGGAGGACAGATGCTGATAACACACAGGCTGCTTAGCAATAAGAAGCTGAGTGCTTTGTTTGCTCTATGTCTTGTATTTTTATTTCCGCTGCTGACAATTCCCGCAGCAGCCTCAGAGGCTGCAATGACTGCAGAGACAGAAGAAGCTGCAGAGGCGGCAGAGACTGCAATGACAGCAGAAGCAGCAGAGGCAGCAGATGCTGAAGAAGCGGCAGACGCTGCAGAGACACAGACCAATGAAAATACACTGTCCGTAGATCCTGTGTATGAGAGGGACAACTACTCGGCAGTGCTGTACAACAATACCAATGGTCTGCCGACTTCCGAAGCCAATGACATTGTCCAGACCAGAGAGGGATTTATCTGGATCGGCAGCTACAGCGGCCTGATCCGTTATGACGGAAATACTTTTGAGCGCGTGGATTCCACCACCGGCATTGCCAGCGTCACAGTCCTGTATGTAGATCAAAAGGACAGGCTCTGG
Source organism: Lachnospiraceae bacterium (assembly GCA_045130475.1). Lineage (GTDB taxonomy): Bacteria > Bacillota > Clostridia > Lachnospirales > Lachnospiraceae > CAG-791. The sequence goes on along the minus strand of JBGUPU010000019.1, from coordinate 17,860 downwards.
GTTGGCACCAATGACAACGGCCTGGCTCTGATGGAGCACAGTCAGTTTCGGATGTGGAAGGAAGAAGACGGCCTTGGTTCTGCCAAGATCAGCATGATCACAGAGGATGACAAAGGTACGATCTATGTCGGCACCACAGGCGGAATCTCCATGATCGATGAGAATCTGGAACTTAGCTCTGTGGATGATCCCAGGATCGCCAACGCATACATCCAACAGATCTGTCCCGGAAGCGACGGTCTGCTCCACTGTATCACCAACGAGGAAGAATACTTCACGCTTCGCGGAGGCGAAGTGGTGGATTACATGGACCATACCCAGATCCGCGACAAAAAGATCACCAGCATACTGCCGGATCCCGATGCTCCCGGCAAGCTGTATATCGGTACAGCGGATTCAGAGTTTTACCACGGTGATCTGACGCAGGACACTGATCAGATGGAAATTGTGGATATTACTCCCCTGTATGATGTTTTTGACATCCAGCAGTACGGAGACAGGATCTGGATCAGCGCCATCAACGGCATCGGCGTACTGGACAGCCGGGGATTTCATCAGCTGACGGACCTGCCTATGGATAATTCCATATGCAAGATCATGACGGATTACGAAGGAAACCTCTGGTTTGCCTCCTCGCGGCAGGGCGTTATGAAACTTGTGTCCAACCAGTTTCTGGATATCTTTGCGCGCTACAATCTGCCGCAGGCTGTGGTCAATGCCACCTGCGTCTATAAGGATCGGCTGTTTATCGGTTCAGATACGGGACTGACGGTTCTGAATGACAAAGAACAGGTCCGCTCTCTGCCTCTGTCCTCCGCCAGGGCGGCCTCGGGGAAAGAGCTTGGAGAATCGGATCTGCTGGAAATGCTGGACGGATGCCGTATCCGTTCCATGGTCGAGGACAGCCGCGGCCGGCTGTGGATTTCGACCTGGCGGTCCATGGGACTTCTGTGCTATGACGGAGATTCGGTGACAGCCTTTACTGTAGATGACGGACTGATTTCCGATCATATCCGGGTTGTGTGTGAAATGGACGATGGTTCCATGCTTGTGGTCGTCACCGGCGGTCTCAATGTGATCAAAGATGACCGCGTCATCGGCGCCTACGGAGAAGCCGACGGGATCTCCAATTCCGAGAGTCTGACCGTGGCTGCGGCACCGAACGGCGATATCGTTCTGGGCTCCAACGGCGGAGGTATCTATATTATCAATGATGAAGGAGTACGGTGTATCGGCACCCGGGACGGTCTGACCTCCGGGATTGTCATGCGCGTCAAATACGATCCTGACCATCAGGTCTTCTGGATCGTGACCAGCAATTCCCTGGCATGGATGAGTGAAGACTATCAGGTGACCACCGTACAGAACTTCCCCTATTCCAATAATTTTGACCTCTATGAAAACAGCAAGGGGGATATATGGATCCTGAGCAGCAACGGAATCTATATCTCTCCGGCTTCAAAGCTGCTGAAAAATGAGGAGATCGACCCTGTGCACTACGGTATTGCCAACGGCCTTCCATGTATTGCCACCAGCAACTCCTACAGTGAGCTGACACCGCAGGGAGACCTGTACATTGCCGGCAGTTCCGGTGTGGCAAAAGTTAATGTGGAAGATCCCCTCGAGATCATCAGCGACCTCAAGCAGGCTGTGCCCTATGTCGAAGCGGACGGCGAGCGCATTCATGCCGATGAGACAGGCGGCTTCACGATTCCCTCCAATGTCCAAAAACTGACGGTTTATGGCTTTGTTTTCAACTACAGGCTGACAGATCCGCAGGTATCCTACTGTCTGAAAGGCTTTGACAGGGAACCGGTGACAGTCAGGCGCAGCGAGCTGGATCCGGTGTCCTATACGAACCTTCCCGGAGGCTCCTATAGTTTCGTCATGGAGATCAAGGACGCCATGGGCAGGGGGAGCAACAAGCTTTCCGTTCCGATCACGAAGGGGAAAACCCTCTTTGAACAGCCGTGGTTCTATATTGCAGCCGGCCTTTGTTCGCTGCTTCTTCTGATTGCTCTGGTGAGGTCTTATGTCCGCCGCAAGATGTCCGACATGGAGAAAAAGCACAAACAGGAAGCCGAACGGGCACAGCTTGAGAACGAGCTGGAGATGGCAGCCCAGATCCAGGTAAGTATGCTTCCGTCGGATTTTTCCTCCTTCTCTGAGCGCGGGGAATTCGACATTTTTGCGCACATGGATCCGGCCAGGAACATCGGCGGAGATTTCTTTGATTGTTTCCTGATCGATGACGACCACCTGGGCCTTGTCATTGCGGATGTCTCCGGAAAAGGAATTCCTGCGGCCCTGTTCATGATGGTCTCAAAAACACTGATCAAGAACAGCGCTTTGGCCGGCCTGTCACCGGCCAGGACCCTGGAGGCAGTCAACAGGCAGATCTGTGAGAACAATCAGGAGGAGATGTTTGTCACGGTATGGCTGGGAGTGCTTGAGATTTCAAGCGGAAAGCTCATCGCGGCGAATGCCGGTCATGAGTATCCCGTGCTGAAAAGGCTGGATGGAGAGTTTATGCTCTATAATGATAAGCACGGCCTGGTGGTTGGCGCTATGGACGGCTCGAAATACAGAGAATACGAACTTACGCTGTCGCCCGGCGCCAAGCTGTTTGTATACACGGACGGCGTTCCTGAAGCCACAGATGCGGACGGCCAGCTCTTTGGGATCGACCGGATGCTTGATGTCCTGAACAGGAGCAAAGACAACAGCCCCGCTGAAATCCTGACCGATGTCCGCCGTGCCATAGATACATTCGTCGGCAGAGCGGAACAGTTTGACGATCTGACCATGCTCTGTCTGGAGTACAAGGGCCTGCGGTAAGCAGCCGTCCGATCGATCCATTTGTCTGTGACAGCCGGCAGGCCCGGAACACAGAGGTCATTAGTAGTAGCTATCTGACCCACTTGTCTGTGACGGTCGGCTTGTCGTATCCCCAGTCCTCATCCGCTGCATGAACGACCATTTGGAAGTCGTTCTTTTGCAGTACATGGGCAGATGCCCGGTTTTCGACCATGGTGCTGGCAGTGATGATCTCAATGTCTGTCTCGTCATAGAGATAGTCGATCATCATGGCCAGGGCTTCTCCCGCGATCCCTTTTCCCCAGAATCGCTCCAGGAGCCTGTAACCTACACTGATTTTGTGGATCGGATCCCTATATCCGTACATTTCCGCAAGACCGCAGAATTCATCTCCCAGGAAGACGCCCAGGATGATCGATTCCTTCCAGCATTCGTCATAAAGATGGTCGATCACATATCCGACATCCGGATATTTCTGCTCGAACAGGAATGTCGGCAGATATCGATAGACACGGGGACTGTCCACCAGCTCCTGCAGACCGGCCCTGTCTGCACGGGTCAGGCGCCTCAAGGTGAGTCTTTCCCCCTTCAGACAGGGTATTTCGGAAAACAGCTTCTTTTTTACGATATTATCTCCGTATAATCCGGCGGCTTCACCTGTCTGATTCATCATTATGAGATCTCCTTTTAAAAATTACATCTGCAGCCCAAGTATAGCACAATCTTAAGAAGCAAAAAAAGAACGCAGGGACTGTTTCCTCTTAAAGGAAAAGGTCCCTGCTTTTTTTAACATTATTTATGAGTCAGAATCTGCCTGCATGTCCTGTGCCGCGCCGGTGTTATCTCTTCACCACCTGATACACAAAATCGCTTTTTCCGGCTTTTCTTCCAAGTGTAAAGTGAACATGGATGCAGACGCGGTATTTTTATCTTCTTCAGGAGACAGGCTTGTAAGTGCGTTCACAGAATTCTCTGTGACAACCTTTGACGTGATATCCGCTCCGTTGAGTTCCACATTCTTTAATTCCCGATGCGACAGCCAGGAGACGGTGCCGGTCTCCCGAAGTACCAGTGCAGTACAGCCCGGGGCTTCCGACATATACTCCACTGCGGAAAAGCCCACGTATTTTTCCGTGAGACCCAGACAGGAAAGAGAATCCTTTTCCGGGAGAATGACATACCAGCCGAAGCCCTGTGCATCCAGCCTTCCCTCAAAGCGTTCTTCTGTCCCGATCGAACAGGCCCGCTTTGCAAACCAGTCATAGACCCAATACCTCCGGGACTTCTCCAGCTCGGGAATATCACAGGGGGCAAAGGAAAAACTCTGCTGTTCCCCGGTCAGGTTATAGACGGCGATTCCTCCGGCCATGCCGCTGCCCCAGGGAGCGGCATTGTGGAGTTTGAGTACACTGCCCGAACGAGGGTCAGTGAAAATACAGTCCTCTGTGGGTTTTGCCGAGCGGACCATCATGGGCAGTGAACCGTCCAGATATGCCAGGGGCTTGAGTACATCGGGATTTGTCTCACCCACCCGGTCGCTGAAGTAGACAGGACCGCCGCTGATGGCTCTGAGCAGACTGTGTTTTCTGCCATCGGGGTGGCTGGTCCAGAACATGTCCCAGTCGCAGCAATAGAGCTCATTGTGGTAGATTGCGTTATAGGCATTTTCCAGAAGGTGTTCGGTGAAGCTGCCCTCCCGGTCGGGGAAAAAATCGTCGCTGTTGCGGGATACGGCGGAAGCGGGGCGTGCAAGGATATTTTCCATAGCCATACCCATGCAGTTGAGGATGTTGTTGTCCATCAGGGAAGCGCCGCTCTCCAGCGCCTCATTCATGCCGCGGACGGCAGAACTGACAGGAAGAGTATTCTCAAAGTATCTTGCTGCGGTGCTCTGCCCGTCTACTTTTACAAATTCGATGCCCTGACTCCGCAGCAGCTGATACCAGTGCTGATAAAAAGCCCCGCCCTGTTCCGGACTGGGAACAAGCAGACCGTTGGTGCACGCTTTAAGGTGCTCCGCCTCCTGTTCCGCCAGAACAGAATCTTTGTGAACACCGCTCCAGTAGCCCCCCAGAGCGTGCCAGACTCCGAATTTCTGTATGGTGGAGTTCCGGCGGATGTCTTTTACCATTTGAGAGAAGCCGTTGGGGAATTTTTTTCTGTCAGGAACGAAATCTGTCAGGAAGGTGTCCCGGGTGCTCATCCAGCCATCGTCGATGATCATCCAACGGACAGGGACAGACTTTTTGGTGAATTCCTCAGCCTTCTGCCGCAGACCAGTCTCATCCACATCGGTGTAGAAAGCATTCCAGCTGCACCAGCCAAGGCTTCGGTATTGCTCCGGAAGGCGCCGCTCCTGACGCATGGGAATTCCCTTTTCACGTGCCAGCCAGGAAAAGGCGCAGTGCACCGCTTCCAGGACAGTGCCGCCTTCGGCCAGGACATAGAGGGGTTCCTCTACGCTCATATAGCCGCCCACACCGGCGCTCAGTTCCAGACAGAGCTCTGTCTCTGTCCCTCCGTTGACGGCGGCCTTCCAATGCTCACCTACCATAGGGATAAGGCAGGCGAATTTGTCTTTCCCTTTGAGCAGGAGGACCTGTGTCCGTGGAGGAATATCCTCGAAGCGCTCCACGAATGCGGGACGGGTCCACCATTCCGCAAACATATACAGTGCTGTCATTTTTTCAGGCTTCGGATCCAGGGGCACGAAAACGCGAATCGGTGCTTTCTGATCCAGACCGTCGAATATCCAATGGTCTTCCTGCAGCAGATTCAGATGGAGGGAGACAGACTGAAGCTGTCCGGACCTGTGCTCCTTTAGACAGACACGGGTGCTCCCCAGAATAAAGTCCTCCTGATTGACAGGAACCATACCGACGGCAGTCTCACCGCTCTGACGGCGGATTTCCATTTTAAGTTGTGTGAGTTCCTTCATGACGCTTCCTCCCGGATTTCATAGTGTTTATCTTAAATGTAATATAATTATAAAGCTGCGGGAAGCCGCATGTATATGGGAAAATGCATAGCGTTATTGTCTTTATAGAAGCGCTGTATGATAAAGAAAATCTTCTGAAAAAAAGTGTTGAATCCAGCGAGATCTTCAAAGCCCATATATATTGTCGCTGCTAAGCTTCAGCGGTCAGCCTCAGAAGGGACTTTTGTGGATCACAGCGGGATCCATCCGGCTTAGATCCGTACAACCGGTAAATGCCATTGCCTTGGCCAGTTCGTCTCTCGCTTTAGTGAGATAAGTGAAGACGCCGTTCTCCCTGTCCTTGGTATAGGCTGCCATCAGGGGTCTGCCGATACAGACACCCTTTGCGCCCAGCGCAATCGCTTTAAAACCATCCATCCCGGTCTGGATCATACAGTCCGCAAATACAGGGACATCATCCCCCGCCATCTTTGCGATCTCCGGCAGGAGATAGAGCGGCGGCAGTGCATATTCGATCCTGTTATTGTGGTGCGAAATTACCATTCCCTTGACGCCTGCCTTGAGCGACTGGTCCGCGTCATACAGGCTCAGTACGCCTTTTGCAATGAGGGGAAGCTCTGTGGAGTTCACGATCTGAGTGAGTTCCTCTGTTGTCAGGGCCTTCATCTCCTCATCGTCCACAATATCAGGACCCCCGTCTTCTGCAAAAGGATGGTCGATATCAATGCCTGCTGCCAGCAGTCCCAGTTTCTGTGCATGTTCGATCTTTTTGTAGATGAGGTCGCGGTTTGCATAGGGCTTGATGATCTCAATCAGGCGCACACCGGTCCCTGCCAGCATTTCGATTTCCTCTTCCTCAGCTGCTCCGTACCACATGACGCAGCCGGCTTTCTTTGCGCCGAGGGCGATCCCGCGGGCCATGCCGCCCTCTCCAAGCTGTTCCAGGTGGGAAAGAGCTGCTGTCATGATCGGGGAGGAGAAGGTCTCTCCGTACAGAGTGAACCCTGTATCAGGATTGTCTGAATTCATGTAGCGTGTTTCAATCAGCAGAGAGTCCAGATAATCTCTCGTGATCTTGTTTGAATTACCTGCCTGTGACATCGCAAACCTCCTTTTTTGTTCATTTGTGAAAATCGGGTTCTGATTCCAAAGAATAATATTTTTTGTATTGTGGATTGATTTTCGTGCAGTTTTTATCATTTTAACAAATAAATGAAATACACGTAAAGACAATAGTGCCGAAGAGAAAAGAGGCGAAGAGAGTGTGAAAAAAAGAAAGCAACAGTATTGACACGGTGTCAGCGCATGTATATAATGCAGTTATTGACACAGTGTCAATAGACCTGTGTCCAGAATCAGGAGGTAAGGACGATGATCAAAGGAACGCCCGAGCTTATAGCAGAAAGAAGAGAAGAGATAGTTAATGCATGCGAACAGCTCTATCAAACTATGAGCTTCAAGGAAATCACATTAAAGGAAATCGGAAAAGTGACTTCTTTCTCCCGGCCGACCATCTACAACTATTTTCAAACCAGAGAAGAGATTTTCCTGGCTCTGTTTGAGAGAGAGTATGACCGCTGGAATGAAGAGCTTGAAGCCATCATCGAAGAGAATGACAGGCTCACAAGAGTCCAGGTCGCGGAAAAGATTGCCCATTCTCTGGAGAACAGAGAACAGCTCTTAAAACTTTTGTCCATGAATAATTTCGATATGGAGGCAAACAGCCGGCAGGAGATGCTGACAGGCTTTAAGGCTTCCTACGGAAAATCCATGAGGAACATAGGCAGTATACTCGACAAATTCTGCCCTGAGATGAGCGCGGACGATAAGCAGAACTTTATCTATGTATTTTATCCCTTCATGTTCGGCATTTATCCTTACTCTGCAGTAACAGAGAAGCAGAGGGAGGCAATGAAAGAAGCCGGTGTGGAATATGCCTATCAAACCGTCTATGAGATCACTTTCAGATGCCTTGCAAGGCTGCTGGGTGTTAAATAAACGAGTGACAACGGAGTAACGCACAAAAAGGAAAGAAAAAATGAAATACACGAAGCTTGGAAATTCAGACTTGAATGTTTCCCGCATCTGCATGGGCTGTATGGGTTTTGGTGACTCCGGAAGGGGCCAGCACAGCTGGACGATCGATGAGGAGCATACCAGAGAGATCATTAAGCGGGGACTGGACCTGGGGGTCAATTTTTATGATACGGCCATAGCCTATCAGAGCGGCACCAGCGAGCAGTATGTCGGCAGGGCGCTCCGGGATTTTGCAAAGCGTGAAGATGTCGTCGTGGCAACGAAATTCCTTCCGCGGACGCAGGAGGAGATCGAGAGCGGAATCAGCGGGCAGCAGCACATCGAGAACATGATCAATACAAGTCTGCAGAATCTCGGTATGGATTACGTGGATCTCTATATCTATCATATGTGGGACTGGAACACACCGATCTACGATATTCTGGACGGGCTGAACCGCCTTGTGAAGGCAGGCAAAGCAAGGTATATCGGTATTTCCAATTGTTTTGCCTGGCAGCTTGCCAAGGCAAACGCCATTGCCGAAAAGGAAGGTTTTGCCAAGTTTGTTTCCATCCAGGGACACTACAACCTGATCTTCCGCGAGGAAGAAAGAGAAATGGTTCCCTATTGTCAGGAGGAAAATATCGCGCTCACACCCTACAGCGCACTGGCGAGCGGGCGTCTCTCCAGAAAGCCGGGAGAAGGTACAACTAAGCGGGCTGCAGAGGACAGCTACGCAAAGTTCAAATATGACGCGACTGCGGAACAGGACAATCTGATCATCAGCCGTGTTGCGGAGCTTGCCGAAAAGCACGGCGTGACCATGACAGAGATTTCTCTGGCATGGCTGCTGACAAAAGTGACGTCACCTGTCGTCGGCGCGACAAAATCCCATCATATCGAAGGCGCGGCAAAGGCCGTTGATCTGGAGCTGACCGGAGAAGAGCTTACTTATCTGGAAGAGCTGTATGTGCCGCACCCCCTTGCAGGCGTGATGGCGCAGAACAAGCCCGCAAACGCGCAGGAGAAACATGTCTGGTCAACAGGAGACCAGAAGATCACTTCGGCCGCAGAAAAATAAAAGCATCTATTTGAAAAATGCGAGGGCATGGAGTTTTTTATGCAGGGAAAAAAGAATAGCAGCATGGTAAAAAGAATCGTAGATGTCTGCATGACCGTCCTCCTGCTCTGTCTCATGGCCTATCAGGTGACCGGTGAGCAGGCGCATGAATGGATCGGAATGGGTATGACTGTGCTTGTCATCATCCATCAGATCTTAAACAGAAGATGGTACGGGGGGCTTTTCAAGGGCAGGTACACAGCTTATCGGGTTTTGTCCACTGCAGTGAATCTGCTGCTGCTCCTGTCGTTTATGCTGACGGCTTTTTCCGGGATGTCGATGAGCGGATATTCGGTGCCTTTCATGTACGGACTGACGGACGTCGCCCTTGCCAGAAAAATACACCTTTCCATGTCGCACTGGTCCTTTGTCCTGATGGGACTGCACCTTGGCCTGCATGTCTCGGTGATGGCAGTAAAGTGGAAGCTGTCGGACAGAACAAAATCTTTGATCTCCATCCTCTTTTGCGGTATAGCGGGAATCGGTCTGTTTCTCTTTCTTCGGAACGGAATGCAGGACTATCTGTTCTTCCGCGTTCAGTTTGCTTTTCTGGACTATGAAAAGCCGGCGGCATGGGTATTTATGGAGAATATCCTGATGATCCTGTTCTTGGGGTTCGCCGGTGCTCAGGCAGCAGTCCTTTGCAGAAAAACTTATGGAAAGGATAGCGAAAAGAAAAATCCGCTGCTGCCGGCGGTCTTCGTGATGGCAGCAGTGATTCTGGGATTGGTGCTGAACATGGTATTTCCTGCAGGGAACGGGCAGGGCTTTGGAAGTGCCGGCTGGAGCGCTCCGCAGGAGAATGATACAGCAAAGGAAGATATAACAGAGGCTGCTGAAGAGCGGGATAAGCAGGCTGCGAAAACAGCCGGGGAGCAGAATCCGGATATGTCCGAACAGCAGGATCCTGCAGAAGTTGAGGATGGTTTTCTTCTGATTGAGGGGGGAACTTTCCTGATGGGCAGCCCGGAATCGGAGAGCAGGCGCATCGATGATGAGACTCAGCATGAGGTCACTGTCTCTTCTTTCTACGCAGACGCGTATGAGACCAAGCAGGAAGAGTATGAGCGCCTGATGGGCAGTAATCCGAGCTCTTTTACCGGAGAAAAGCTTCCGGTTGATAATATCTCATGGCTGGATGCGATTGCCTTTGCCAATGCAAAGAGTAAGGATGCCGGGCTGACTCCTGTCTATACAGTGACAGCAGAAGGCGTCAGCTGGGATACCGCCGCAAACGGATACCGCCTGCCGACGGAAGCGGAATGGGAATATGCCTGCCGTGCAGCCACCACGACACCTTTTAATACAGAGAAGTCCCCGGATGCCTCGGAGGCAAACTTCTACGGACATTATCCCTATGAGATTGAAGAAAACTATTTCGATAATTCCGGTCTGGAGGCAAGACCCGGGGAGTACCGCCAGACAACGGCAGAGGTGGGAAGTTTTCAGCCCAATGCCTGGGGACTCTATGACTGCCACGGAAATGTAAATGAATGGTGCTGGGATTACTACGGGAAATATGACCCTGCTGCAACATCTGATCCGACCGGACCGGCATCCGGCACAAGGCATGTGTACAGGGGCGGGGGCTGGAACGATTTTGCCAAGAATATGCGCAGTGCATACAGGGCGGCAGGACAGGCAGATCTGACAAGCTACAACCTGGGTGTCCGCCTTGTAAGAAATGGTGACAACGAGCGCAGCGGGATTGTGACGGCTTCAGAAACAGGAGCGGAAGTTCAGACAGACAGTGAAGGTAAAGCAGGCAAAGTCCTGATCGCGTATTTTTCATGGAGCGGCAATACCAGAGGCATTGCACAGGAGATAGAGCGGCAGACAGGAGCGGATCTTTTTGAGATATCACCGGTCGACCCATATTCCTCAGATTACAATACGGTCCTGATGGAAGCCCAGGAGGACCAGCACAGACAGGCCCGGCCGGAGCTGTCTGGACATGTGGAAAATATGGATGAATATGACACAGTTATCCTGGGGTATCCAAACTGGTGGGCATCCATCCCAATGCCGATCGCATCCTTCCTGGAGGAATATGACTTTGCCGGAAAACGAATCATTCCTTTCTGTTCCCACGGCGGCGGCAGATTCGGACAGAGCCTGACAGCGATTGCCAAGCTTGCGCCGGATGCGGTGATCGGCGAGGGGTTATCGGTTCACTACTCGGGAGACTCGGCAACCCCGGATGAGATCTCTGACTGGCTTGACGCCAATGGGATCAATCGTTGAGACGGAGGTGATACACAGTGAGAATAACGATTCTTACAGGCAGTCCCAATCGGAAAGGCTCTACGAATATATTGGTGGAGGAGTTTAAGAGGGGTGCTGAAGAAGCCGGGCATACATGTGAAGTGATCGACGTATGTCATGCCAATCTTCATCCCTGCACCGGATGTGTCCATTGCGGATATGAAGGACCCTGTGTGCAGAAAGATGATATGGAGCAGATCCGGGGAAAGATTCTTCGATCGGATATGATTGTCTTTGCAACACCTCTTTATTACTACGGAATGAGTGCGCAGATGAAAACCGTTATTGACCGATTCTGTGCCTTTAACAGCAGTTTGAACAGCAGACATCTCAAATCCGCACTTCTGACAGTTGCCTGGAATGCAGATGACTGGACATTCGACGCACTTACAGCGCATTACAAGACCCTTGTCCGCTATATCAATTTTGATGATAAGGGGATGGTCCTTGGCTATGGCTGCGGAACGCCGGCCATGACGAAAAGGAGCAGCTGTCCGGAGAAAGCATACAGGCTTGGAAAAGGTCTGTAAGAAAGCTTTGCAAAAAAAGATCTGTAAGCAGAAAGGAGGCTGTCGTGAAAAAGATGATTGCGGCCGGAGTCCTGTGCCTGACTATGCCGCTGCTCCTTGCAGCCTGCAGCGCATCCAAGGCGGCAGAGAGCAGACAAACAGAAGAAGTAAAAGCGGAGATTTCCGAAGAAACAGAAACGCAGGATATGGAAGCAGCAGGAGAGCAGGATACAGAAACAGCAGAAGCAGCTGAACCGGCGGGTTCTCCGGCATCCTCTGCTCCTTCTCAAACAAACCAGCCAGACCAGTCTGCGTCAGGAGAGGACAAGCCGGGAGAACAGACACCGGCAGTGTACTTTACTTCCGATATCTCGGCGGAGGGGCTGGTGAAGATCTATGAGGCACTCGGATGGGAACCTGCAGGAAAAACAGCGGTCAAGATCTCGACAGGAGAGCCGCCTGCCAGCAACTATCTCCGCCCTGAACTGATCGGAGATCTGGTAAAGAAGGCGGACGGAACCATAGTGGAGTGCAATACGGCCTACGGGGGGTCCCGTGCAAGCTCGGCAATGCACAGACAGGTGGCAGAGGACCATGGCTTTACTGCAATCGCTGATTTTGATCTGATGGATGAAGACGGCGAAGCGGAATGGCCGATGTCAGGCGGAAGCAGGCTCGATAAGATTATTGTCGGAAGTCATGCGGAGAACTATCAGGACTGGATCATCCTGTCTCACTTTAAAGGGCATGCCATGGCAGGGTACGGCGGGGCGATCAAGAATGTAGGCATAGGCATTTCTTCACCCAGCGGCAAAGTGTATGTCCATACTGCCGGAACAAAGACCAGCGGCAGTATCTGGTATGATGATCAGGATGCCTGGCTGGAAGCACTCGCGGAGATGGTGAAGGGTTTCAGCGATCATGTGGGTCCGGAACATGTGATTTACATCAATGTGATGAACCGGCTCTCTGTTGACTGCGACTGTGACGGAAACCCTGCAGAACCAGATATCCACGATATCGGTATACTTGCAGGATATGATCCGGTGGCACTTGATCAGGCCTGTCTGGATCTGGTTTACCAGGCGGAAGGAAATGAGGCGCTTGTCAACCGTATTGAATCCCTGCATGGAGTACACACATTAGAACATGCTGAAGAAATAGGGCTCGGGAGCCGGACCTATAAGCTGGTAAAAATCGATGACTGATCTGTTTTCTGTCATGCAGAGGGAATGTATCTATCTCTGCTACTATTTTGAGCTGCAGCTGAGGCAGATTTTCTGGTATTGGATACTCGGCATGGCGATCGGCTCTTTGATCTCTGTTTTTGCAAAAGACAGGATACACGGCCTTTTTGCAGGGATGAAGGGAAAAAAGTGGGGGCTGTCCGGTATTATCCCGGCATGCCTTCTGGGAATCGCCTCCCCTCTGTGTATGTATGGCACGATCCCGATCGCAGCTTCCTTTCACAGGCAGGGAATGAGGGAGGACTGGCTGGCATCGTTTATGATGGCGTCCATTCTCCTGAATCCGCAGCTGATCATCTACAGCGCCGCCCTTGGCCGGACAGCCCTTGCAGTGCGGATTGCGTCGTGTTTTTTGTGCGGATGCGCGGCAGGGCTCTTGGTGTTCCTGTTTTACCGGGACAAAGACTTTTTCAACTTTGAAGGATTTGCTGAGAGAGCAGGCCGCGACACACATCCGAATCTCCTGATCCGCTATGTGCTGAATTTCGGACGCAATGTAAAAGCAACGGGTCCGTATTTTCTGCTCGGAATCCTTTTATCCGCTCTTTTTCAGAGATATGTGCCGCAGGATCTTATGATAAATGTCTTTGGCGGCAATGAGGTGTGGGGCATCCTGATGGCAGCGACCATCGGAGTTCCGCTGTATGCCTGCGGAGGAGGGACGATCCCGCTTCTGCAGAGCTGGCTCGCGGACGGAATGAGCATGGGATCCGCAGCGGCCTTTATGATCACAGGACCGGCAACAAAGATCACCAATCTCGGTGCTCTGAAGATTGTGTTTGGTCTGAAACGCTTTTTACTATATTTTGCCTTTGTGATGATTTTTTCGCTTGCGGCAGGTATAGCAGTAAATATTTTTATATGAACAACTCGGGACAGACAAGGAGGTATTTATGAAAAAGAAATTGTTGCCCATGAGTATAGTGCTGGTCGGTTTACTCCTCGGACTCCCGGCCTGCGGAAGCAAAGATGCAGCAGCCGGACAGGATACACCGGTGCCGCAGCAAGCCGTTGAGGAGGCACAGGAAGCAGGCACCGCCGAGGAGGAAAAAACAGAAGAAGCGACAGTCAGCCAGGAGGCGGAGCAGGCAGTGCAGGATAGTACAGAACAGGAAAGTGCTGTTGACAATGTCGCGGCGGCAGAGGAAAGCGCTCCGAAGAGCAATGCCCTGGCGGTCTATTTCAGTAGAGTGGGCAATACGGATTTTCCGGAGGACATTGATGCGGATTCAAGCGCAAGTATCCGGATTGATGACAACGGCCTTATGGGAAATGCAGGTCAGATCGCGGCGTGGATTGCGGATGAGGCAAGCTGCGAGACGATGGAGATCCTGACAGAGAATGTCTATCCGGCAGATTACAACGAGACGGTCAATCAGGCAAAACAGGAGCAGAATGAAGGTTTCAGACCGGCTTTGAAGGCTGAAGGAAAGACAGTTGAGGATTACGACACGATCTATCTTGTCTTCCCCAACTGGTGGGGCGACCTGCCCATGCCTGTCTATTCTTTCCTGGATGCGCACGATCTCACAGGAAAGACTGTCAACGTCTTTGTCACTCATGAAGGAAGCCGCTTCTCCAATACCGTCGGTACGATCGCGGAATTGGAACCGGGCGCGGAGGTCCGGGAAGGGCTTGAGGTCCAGGGCGGAAGCGTATCGGACAGCGAACAGACGATCAGGCAGTGGGTGATCGATAATCAGAACTGAAAAACAAAAATGAAAAGCCGGGAACTTCTTCCGGTATGACAGAAACAGCGCCCCGGGAATGAGGTCCTGCGGCGCTGTTTTCAATTTCAGGTCAGAGTGATACAGAGAAACACAATCATATTGACAAGAAAATCATTAATTCTTACCATAAAGACAGGAACTCTGATTGGAAACATCATCGGCAGTATCTGCCGGGAAAATCGAGAGGTATGTATATGGAATTCAAAGAAGTGATCAAAGCCCGTTATTCCTGCAAAAAATATGGTGACCGCAAGGTGGAACCCGAAAAGCTGAACGCCATTCTGAAGGCGGGACGGCTGGCACCCACAGCAAAGAACCTGCAGGAGCAGCACGTGTATGTGCTTCAGTCTGCAGAGGCACTTGCAAAGTTTGATGCCGTGACACCCTGCCGCTATGGCGCCCCCACAGTGCTCGTCGTTGCCTTCGACAAGTACAATGTCTTCACCTATCCCGGCGGCAAGAGAAATTCCGGCATTGAGGATGCGACGATCGTTGCGACGCATATGATCCTTGCGGCGGCCGATGAGGGCGTGGACAGCTGCTGGATCAACAATCTCGATCCCGATCAGCTGGCAGCGGATCTGGGTCTTCCGGAGAACGAAGAGATCCTGATGGCAATGGATCTCGGCTACGCGGCAGAGGGCGTCGGTCCGCTCCCTAACCACAGCAGCAGGAAGGATCTGTCTGAAACTGTAAGCTATATCTAAACTAAGATCGTAAGCAAAGTTTTTCTAAATCATCTTTACGGGAAGGATTATGCAAAGAGGGAACAGGATGTTTTTACCGGAAAAAATAGACCTGCATATACATACAACTGTTTCTGACGGAACGGATACTCCGGAAGAGATCCTCTGCCTGGTTAAAAATGCCGGTATACAGCTTTTCTCTATAACAGATCACGACGCAGTGAAAGCCGGAGCTGTGATCCGGAAAATCCGGAAAGAAGGAGATCCTGCTTTCGTCACGGGGACAGAGTTTTCATGCAAAGACGAGCACGGGAAGTACCATATCCTTGGATATGGCTATGATTTGGAGTCCCCGGCTATCCGCGCCCTGGTCAAAAAGTCTCACGGATACAGGATGGATAAAGTCATTGCCCGTCTGGATTTCCTCCGGAATGAATTCGGATTTACATTCCCGGAAAAGGTCATCGAAAAGCTCCTTGCTCTTGATAATCCGGGAAAGCCGCATATCGGAAACCTTATGGTCAAATACGGCTATGCCAAGTCAAAAGACACCGCCATCGACCGCTTTGTCAATAAATGCTCATACAAGAGTAAATATTTGACCCCTAAAGAAGCGATTGAGGGGATCCGTGAGGGCGGCGGAATTTCCATATTGGCGCATCCTGCCTTCGGAAACGGGGAGGAAATGATCCTCGGTCAGGAGATGAGCAGACGCCTTGATCGTCTGATCGGTTTCGGACTAAGGGGTGTGGAAGCATATTATTCGAAAAATACAGAAATAATCCGGGAAGAAATGCTGGCTTTTGCGGAAGAAAAGAAACTGCTCATCACAGCAGGCAGCGATTACCACGGCGGCAACAAAAGTGTCCGCCTCGGAGAAAGCGGCTGCTGGAACGCGGCGCAGGGGCCTGATGGCCTGCGCAGATTTATGGAAGAGATTCAGGACAAAATACTGCTGTAAAAGGGAAACTGTCTCTGCAGTAAATCCTGTCAAAATCAAAAAACGATGCTCCCTTCAGGGCTGCAGGAGCAGATCAACTCCTGCCGGACCCGAAGGGAGCATTTTCAATGATCTATTTGTATTGTTCGGAAAGGCGTCGTATTTCTTCACGCATTTTTTCGACGACAGATTCCGGAGCCGTGATACGGACATCACTGCCGACTGCCATGATCCAGCCGAGAAACTGGTTACTGACTGCAACATTTACAACTGTGCGGAAGTGACCTTCATCCACAGGCATGATAGGGATGTCCTTGCCGAAGCGGTCGATCAGCACACCGACCATCTCATTGGCAGCTTCCATTGTGACCCTCATCTCTTCTCCGCCGTACATGCCGAAGAGACTCCTTGTGTAGCGGGGCAGGTCAAAAGCCTGGAATTCGGCCCAGCCTTGTCTTCGATCGCGCAGGAGAGAGATTTTCAGCATCTTGTCGACACGATAATGCTTGATCTTTGATTCCTCTGCATCATATGCGACGAGGTAGTAATTCTCATCATCCCACATAAGCCCCCAGGGGCTTACCACATACCAGTCACCGTCTTTGCGCAGCTCCATCTCTTTTTTGATGTTCCAGCGATAATATTGAAAACGGATCTGCCGGTCTCTTCCGATCGCGTCATGGAGCTTGTCTACATTATAGTAGATGCTCTCGTTCATGGTCTTGACACGGCCTGTAATGGAAACCTGACGCTGCAGTTTGGTCGCCTGGTATTTGCTGACCAGGGACTCGAGCTTTTTGATCAGATCTTTAGATTTCCGGTCTGTGATAAATTTAGCGGACTGAACAGAATCCACCAGGAGCTTGAGCTCCGGCAGCTCGAAATCGCGCGCTCCGAGATAATAGTAGTAGTTGCGCCCGTCCGCCTGACCGATGATATCCAGTCCGAAATGCCGCAGTTCCTCAAAATCCAGATACAGCGTTTTCCGGTCCGCTTTGATACCCGCGTTGGACAGAAGACTGATGATCTCCTGCATGGTCAGCATATGCTCATCATCGGTCTCACGCATGAAGATCTGCATCAGATACAGGAGCTTCAGTTTCTGATTGCTTGCTTTTGCCATTTTCTTATTCGTAAACGATGACCGCTACCAGCTCAACGACCTCGTCGGTCCTGTTCGCAATGCTGTGGCCGGTATTGGGAGGGCAGATCGTGACATCGCCTGCGGAAACGGTTTTGATGGTGCCGTTGTCACTGTATTCCGCTGTGCCCTTCAGAATATAGAAAAGCTCCGCATCACCTTCATGTACATGATAGCCGATGCCGCAGCCGGGATTCAGAGTGATCTTGGAGAACAGCCTGCCCTTGCCGCAAAGCTCGTCAGGACCGGTGATGAAATTTGTGAGCTGGACAGTGCCGTCGCCGTCACGCATATGTTCGCGATACTCAATCTGACATTCATTTCCTCTGCGGATCATAGATTACCTCCATTCTTCTTATCAATAATGAATAAAACTACGCGCTGCTACGTGCGTACCGCACTCCCACAGCGCTCCACCCATTCGGAATCCGCTCGTTTAGCGCGAAAACCA